>NZ_UCND01000011.1:0-552645 GCF_900473895.1 Synechococcus sp. N32 | reverse complement strand
ATTCAGATCAACTGAATCGGAAAGCCCCCTCCTCGGAGGGGGCTTTTTGTTGTGCATGCAGTTCCTATCGTTCCGATCTCTCCACCCAAGACTCCTCGCTCTGGCATGGAGCACAACGCCAGACAACGCATTACCCGGCAGGCTGAGACAGCCATCGCCAATCGACAGTGGAGTCGTCTGCGCTTCATCGGCAATCGTTTTGAACGGGCGGGCTGCTACAGGGATTGCTGGTTGGCTCTGACGCAGGCATCGGAAGCAACAACGCGTCACCAACTCCCGATTTGGCCGGGGCCAGCCGTGAACTGCGGCGGCGTTCTTGTGCTGCCCACCACAAGGGATCTGGGAGACGAGTTGCGGATCCTCAGATTTGTCGGCGATCTCAAGGCACATGTCGATCGGGTCGTCGTCTTGAGCGATCCACGGCTCCATCCCCTGCTCAAAAGAAGCTTCCCTGGTGTGGTCTGCTGCGATACATCGGAAATCCCAGACAATGCCGAGCTCTCTCACATGGCAGCCCAGGAGCGTTTGGCCTACTGGTTTGGATCCGATCAACAACAGATTCAGAATGCCTTCCGCCCACTCACGGCACCAGTCACCGCAGGGCAGAGTCCCAAGGGCATCGGCATCAGCTGGTTTTCCAAATCCAGAAACAAAACCTTGCCTGCCGTCGAAGACTGGGCATCCGTGCTCAAGAGCATCCGCCAACCACTGCAGTCCCTGCAATATCTGGAAAAACCAGCACGCATCCGAACGTTGCGGGAGTTGAGCGGTCAACGCATTCGCTCCTCACAACCGATCGACCAGATGGTCGATCTGGATGGGTTTGCCGGACAAGTCGCGAGAGTTCGTGGCGTACTCACCATCAGCAACACCACAGCACATCTGGCGGGGGCCTTAGGCGTTCCCTGCGTTGTCGTACTCGACAACGGCTCGATCACCAACTGGCCCGATCAGGGCGAAACAACCCCGCTCTATCCCTCAACACGACTGATCCGCCGCGGCAGCGATGACTGGGCCACAACCCTGCGTCGAGGTTGGCGCACACTGAGGTCCTTGATCCCACCCCAGTAGAGAATCAGCATGCAAAGCTCCTCGATCAAAAGAGCCAGATCAGCGTGAGCAGCCCAAAGGCGAAGCGGAAACAACGCACCATCATTCAACGCGTGATCCGCTGGGGTCCATGGCATTACCGCTTCTGGCGTGAAATCGCACGCTGGTGCTACGAGCAATCGCTGCACAACCCTGCAGTCGTTTCAGCGGACGTCGGCTTCCCAGCTCACCGGCAACTGCTGAAGTCGTACCAGCAGATCCGCAGGGAAACGCTGGAAGTGGCCCTGTCGGGGCGCTTACCCGCCAACCACGAGATCATGCAGCAACAGCGAACGCTGTATGAATTCGACCGCAAGGTCTGGGGAATGCTGCCCTTGCGGGGATACGGCTACAACTACCCCGCCAATCAGGCGCTGATCCCGTCATTGCGGAGCTTTCTCAAGCATCACCCTGACGTTGTTTCAGCTGCCGTGAGCCTGTTCCCCCCTGGGAAGGTTCTACGGCCCCACAAAGGCCCCTTCAAAGGGGTGTGGAGGTATCACCTGCCGTTGTATGTGGAGGATTTTGGCGACGGCCGCAGTTCCTGCGAACTGATGATTGATGGTGAGAGCTATCACCTGCAGGAAGGTGAGGGATTTCTCTGGGACGACACCTTCATGCACTCCGCCATCAATCGCTCCAGCCAGCCAAGGGTGGTGTTGCTGTTCGACGTCTTTCGCAAAGACCAACCGTTTTGGCTGATCGGCATGAGCTGGATCTTCCTGTGGGTGGCTCAGATCTGGCAGCACGTGCAGAACATGCGCGAGCGTGCAGGGCTGCAATGAATCAGCCCCAAACCCTGATCCAGCACCTTGGCTTGATGCCCCATCCGGAGGGGGGCTGGTACCGCGAGTTGCATCGCAGTCCAGACCAAGTTCAACGACAGGACGGTGCCGAGCGATCTGCCTTGACGGCCATTCTGTTTTTGCTGCCCGCCGGTGCCGTCAGTTGCTGGCATCGGGTGATCGGTGGAGACGAAGTCTGGACCCACATTGATGGGGCGACACTGGAGCTCTTTCAATGCCAGAGCGATGGCACAGGGCTGAAACGTGATGCTCTGCAGGCATCCAACCCCGTCCAGGTGGTTCCCGCCAACGCCTGGCAGGCTGCACGCAGTCTGGGTGACTACACGCTGGTGAGCTGTTGCGTGGGGCCAGGGTTTGACTTCTGTGATTTCGAGATAGCCCGGGAGCAACCCACGACAGAACGTCCGAAATTGCCCCATCCGGAGTTGATCTGAACCGATGGCTTCGTAGCCTCACCACATCGATCAATGGCCATGGGCAGCAGCTTCGGCGACCTCTTCCGAATCAGCACCTTCGGTGAATCCCACGGGGGAGGGGTGGGTGTGATTGTTGAGGGCTGTCCACCACGGCTCAACCTCAGCGTCGAGTCGATTCAGACCGAACTGGACCGACGCAAGCCAGGCCAAAGCCACATCACCACACCGCGCAAGGAAGCGGACCAGGTGGAAATTCTCAGTGGCCTGCTGGATGGCGAAACCACGCTTGGCACCCCGATTGCCATGGTCGTGCGGAACAAGGACCAACGGCCCGGGGATTACAAGGACATGGCGGTCGCCTTTCGGCCCTCCCATGCCGATGCCACCTACCAGGCGAAGTATGGAATACAGGCCCGCAGCGGTGGTGGACGTGCATCAGCGCGGGAAACCATCGGCCGTGTCGCTGCAGGTGCGATCGCCAAACAACTGCTGAAACAAGCAGCAGGAACTGAAATCCTGGCCTGGGTGAAGCGGATCCACACCATCGAAGCCTCCGGCATCGACCCACAGCAGGTTCAGCTGAGTGATGTGGAGGCCAACATCGTTCGGTGCCCCGAGCCAGCGATCGCCGAGCAGATGATTGAGCGCATCGAAGCCATTGGCCGCGAGGGTGATTCCTGCGGCGGGGTGATCGAATGCGTGGTGCGCCATCCCGCTATTGGTCTGGGCATGCCAGTGTTCGACAAACTCGAAGCCGACCTCGCCAAAGCTGTGATGTCGTTGCCGGCCACCAAGGGATTTGAAATTGGGTCTGGTTTCGATGGAACGCTGTTGAAAGGCAGCGAGCACAACGACGCCTTTGTGCCGACCGACGATGGACGGCTGAAGACCGCCACCAACAACTCCGGGGGCATCCAGGGAGGGATCAGCAATGGTGAGCCGATTGTGATCAGAGTGGCCTTCAAGCCAACGGCCACGATCCGTAAAGAGCAGCAGACCATCGATTCCGATGGCAAGGCCACCACACTCGCTGGGAAAGGACGGCACGACCCTTGCGTTCTGCCGCGGGCCGTACCGATGGTGGAAGCGATGGTGGCACTCGTTCTGGCTGATCACCTGCTGAGGCAGCAGGGGCAATGCAGCCTTTGGTGAGCACCACCCTTTAATCAGTTCAGACGGAACTCACCGCTGAGCTAGAGCTCACCGCCGCTGCGGCCGTTTTCGTCTTTGCCGCGCTGCGGGTCCGGGTGCGGCGGGCGGGCTTTTTACTGGCCTGAGCCTTGGCTGAGGCTGGTTTCTTGGCAGCCATCGTTTTCTTCACCGTGCGGCGTGCACGAGTTGTCGTTCCGCGGCTGCGATGACTCAACACCAGGGCCCACTCCTCATCACTGAGGGTGGATGGCTTGCTGCCATGGGCATAAGACAGCTTGGCAGCCTTCTCGATGTCCTTGATCAGATTCGTCCAGGACGTGGCAAAACGCTTGTCAGACTGCGATTTCGCTCCGCTCTCCACCAGGGTCTCCACGACCCCAGCAGCCGAAACCTTCTTGCGCCGACGATTGAAAATCTCCTTCTGAAGCTGAGCGATCAGGGCATCGGCCTTGTCGCTGAGCTTGATCGTGAGCTGCGACATGACGCAGTTGGATAGCTATCTCATCTGTAGCATCTTGGACGCATGTCGCCCAGTGGTTGATATCAGCGCTGGCTTGTCGATTGGTGCAACCAGTCGAGAAGTGCCTGGAAGGCAGGAGGCGATCCCACCACCCTGCGGCCCAGGGCCACGGCGCCATGCCCAGCCTCTAGCCATACGGGGAGATCACTCACCTCAAGACCACCAGCGGCAATCACAAAAGGCAATGGGCCGAGGGGCGCCTGCAAGCGGCTCCAGTAGCCCGGCCCCAGATTGGCAGCGGGAAACAGCTTGACGACACGACAGCCGAACCGAAGGGCCTGATGAACCTCCGTGGGGCTGAAAACCCCAGGCACCAACAACACACCAAGTTCTCTGGCCTGCTCCACAAGCTCCGGGCACCAGGTCGGTGCCATGGCATAGCTGAGATCCAGCCGCGATAGATCGTTGATCGCCTTGGGGCCCGTTACCGAGGCCGCCCCCAGATTCAATCCAGGGCAATGGTCCTGCACCCGTTGCATGAACCCCATCCAACCTGGCTGGTCAAGCCATGCCACCTCAAGATGTCGAAGTCCTGCGGCATGAAGCTGCTGCACCTGCTCCAACAAACCAGAGCCTGAACCTGAAGACACGAGGTCGTCGGGCTCAGGACGAATCACCAACAAAAGAGGCTGGCGCAGCAGGGAAGCCACCAAGAGCTCCTGCCGCACCAGCCATCGGTTGGAGGACGAATCGAAATCAGACGTATTCGGCGACCCGGACGTCACGTTTGATCAGCAACTCCTGAAGCTCTTCAGCATCAACAGTCTCCTGCTCAACGAGCATCTCGGCCAATTCATCCAGAACGGCTCGGTTGTCGACCAGAACCTTGGTGGCGCGCTTGTAGGCCACATCCACCAGCTCGGAAACCTCCTTATCGATCATCGCTGCGGTTTCCTCAGAGAAGTCACGCTCCGCCGCGATGTCGCGGCCAAGGAACATGCCACCTTGCGCGCGCCCCAGGGCGACCGGACCGAGCTCGTCGCTCATGCCGAAGCGGGTGATCATCTGACGCGCCGTGGACGCAACCTGCTGAAGGTCGTTGGAGGCACCAGTGGTGACCTCATCTTCTCCGTAGACGATCTCCTCAGCCACCCGGCCGCCAAGGGCAACGGCCATCTGGTTCTGGAGGTAAGCCCGGGAGTACAGACCCGATTCCATCCGCTCTTCACTGGGGGTGAAGAAGGTCAGACCGCCGGCATTACCACGGGGAATGATCGAGATCTTCTGAACCGGGTCATAGTCCGGCATCAGAGCACCCACGAGGGCATGACCAGCCTCGTGATAGGCCACCAGGCGGGCGCGGCGCTCGCTCATCACACGGTCCTTCTTCTCCGGACCCGCCATCACCCGTTCAATGGCATCACTGATCTCGTCGTTGCTCACCTCAGTGAGCTCGCGACGGGCCGCAAGGATGGCAGCTTCGTTGAGGAGGTTGGCGAGATCGGCACCGGTGTAACCAGGCGTCCGACGGGCAACCTTGTCGAGATCGACATCCTTGGCGAGGGTCTTTCCACGAGCGTGAACGCCGAGGATTTGTAGGCGTCCTGAATAGTCAGGCCGATCAACGGTGACCTGACGATCGAAACGTCCGGGGCGCATCAGAGCCGCATCGAGCACGTCCGGGCGGTTGGTGGCCGCCACGATGATGATTCCGGTGTTGCCCTCGAAACCATCCATCTCCGTGAGGAGTTGGTTCAGCGTTTGCTCACGCTCGTCGTTACCACCGCCGAGGCCTGCACCCCGCTGACGACCAACGGCATCGATCTCGTCGATGAAGACGATGCAGGGAGCATTTTTCTTGGCTTGCTCGAAGAGGTCGCGAACGCGGCTGGCACCAACGCCGACGAACATCTCCACGAACTCAGAACCGGAGATCGAAAAGAAGGGAACACCTGCTTCACCAGCCACGGCCTTGGCGAGCAGGGTCTTACCGGTGCCAGGAGGCCCAACAAGCAAAACACCCTTGGGGATCTTGGCGCCGACGGCCGTGAAGCGATCGGGGTTCTTGAGGAAGTCGACCACCTCGGTCAACTCAAGCTTCGCCCCTTCAATGCCGGCCACATCGGTGAAGGTCACCTGAGTGGAGGGCTCCATCTGAACCCGCGCTTTGCTCTTGCCGAACTGCATGGCTGGGTTGCCACCACCACCGCCTTGGGCGCGCCGGAAGAGGAAGAACAGACCACCAAGCAGAAGCAGAGGAAAGATCAGACTTCCAGCGGCCTGCTGCCAGCCAGGGGTCTGACGGGAGGGCTGCACAGCGATATCAACGCTGTGTTCGGTCAGCAAACCGAGCAGCTCACGATCGGGTGCCAGGTTGACCTGGGCACGACGGCCGTCGTTTTCAACCACCTGAGCGGTGCCTTGATCCGGAGAAATCAGCACACGGCTGATTTGGTCATCCTTCACCGCCTCAACGAACTCGCTGTAGCGGATTGTGTTCACCTGGGGCTGGCTGCCACCGCCGCCACCAAAGAACGCTGGTGCAATCACAACGATCGCCAGAACCAGAAGGGCCCCGAGACCGATATTTCGCCAACGCTTGTTCACAGGTCGCCTCGTAGATGAAGGAATGTTAAACGGGTTCTCAGTCTTCAGGCGGCGCGGAGCACCTCAACCACGCTCTTGAAGGCGAACCACTCGGGAATCTCCTCACCACCGCGCAGCATCTTGCGGAACTGGGTGCCGCTCAGCTTCTTCACGTGCAGGCCACGGGCTTCAGCATGCTCGGCCGTTACGTAGCCCTCTTCCTGGGTGTAGACGAGGTTCAGGGAGGGAACGGTTTCCATCGTGAGCTCAGGAGCACACTCCTTGGCGAAGTTCTGAGCGTCGTAAGGACCGTAGAAGTCGTCACCGGTGAGAGACGATTTGCAGCCGGCCATATCCCGGCCAATGATGAAGTGGGTGCATCCGTAGTTGCGGCGGATGATCATGTGCTGCAACGCTTCACGCGGACCTGCCATGTGCATGGCGTAGGGCAGGTAGGCCCAGCGAATGCTGTCGTTGTTCACTTCGGCCGCCAGACGCTCATAGGTCTGGAAGCGAACGGCACCAGGGATGTCGTCCTGCTGGGTGGGGCCACAGGTGGGATGAACGAGCACCACGGCGTTGTCACTGACGTTCTGTGCATGCAGGGCACGGGTGAACAGTTCGTAGTGAGCGCGGTGAATGGGGTTACGGCACTGGAACGCCACCACGTCCTCGCCTTCGGGAAGGCCTGCACGCACCTCAGCAGGGGTCTTGCAGGGGAACACACGCTCCGGCAGAGCAAGGCCCTGGAGGCTTCCACCCAGATAGAAGCGCTTGCGCTCCATCGTGATCATCCGAACCGCAGGGTGCTCGATGGAGGTGGTGCCATAGCAGCCCTTGGCTTCGGCCACTTTGTTGGGTTCCCACTTGTCCTCTACCTCAAGGAGCGCCAGATCCTGGCCCTTGTAAGTAAGCAGCAGCTTGTCGCCGACCACCACGTCATCGCGGTCGGTGTCCATCACGATCGGCAGACCGAACAGCTGGCCCGCAGCCAGTCGATGACCACTGACCACAGCGTCGTAATCCTCCTGATGCATGAAGCCACGCAGGGGAGAGAAGCCACCAACGCAGAGCAGCTCCACATCACAGGCGTTGCGATCGGAACACTCGATCGTTTTGGTCGCGGCGGCTTTCACAGCGGCACGATCCGCCTCGGCCACCATCAGGTCCACCAGCGTTCCGCCGTAGGGAGCAATCACACCGGATCGTTGGGCGGGAGCGGAAGCACTGGCAGTCATGAGGCCTAGAGAAAGATCGGGCGATTCTCCCAGATCGCAGGAGGATTGCAATAGGCGAAAAAAGGGGGGCCTCAGCCCCCCTTGCAATTTGCTGTGATGATTTTGATCAGGCCTCTTCAAGACGGCCATAGAGATCGCCAGTGATCTTGATGTCGACCACTTCCCGACCCCCCATGTCGGAATCTGAGGGCTGGATGGCGCTGAACACACCAGCGAATTCTCCGGTTTCGGGATCAACCTTGGTGATGGAGAGGCTCATGGTTCCCACACCATCGATATAGCGCTTGTTGTTGTCCTTCTCGAGCTGCTCGTCATCACCACCAAGTGCCACAAGACCCTGGGCGTACTGAACACCGGTGGTCAGAGCCCGACCCTTGGGATCGATGAAGTTGCTGGTGCGGTAGCTGGGGGTGCGATAAGTGCCTTCAAAGTCGGTACTGGTGGTCAGAGCCGAGCCTTCAGCAGTGGCATTGAGGGACTTGCTGGAGAACGTGAAGGGGAACTCTTCGCCACCGGGCACCAGAACGGTGATCGGCTGGAAGTCGATGCCACCTTTCTCCTGGAATTGCAGGCCTGATTCCGTCACCTTCAGATCGCCAAAAACGGAGTCGAGGCTGGAGGTGTAACGGGTGAGGATCTTGCCCTCAACAAACTCGGCTTGCTGACGAATGTTCTTGGGCTCCTCCTTGGCATAGACCTGCACGGGGTGCATGCAGATCTCACGCAGCTCGTAGCTGCCACCGGCCGTCAGAGGAATCGCGCCCCGGGCTGAATCCCCGATCGTGGGGCAATCGTTGGCTTTGCCGGTGTTGTGGATGTCGTCGTAGGTGACGTTGGATCCACCACGCTGGACTGCATCACTGTCGCCACTACAGGCCGTGGTGAAGAACGCGAGGCAGAGCGCCAGCACGACGGCCAGCAGAGGACGAATGCGCATGGAAGGAGCCAATCGGCTGAACGCTAATGGGGACGGAATGCCGTCAGATCTGGATCTTACAGGGCGAAAAATGACGTCAGGGCTAGCCTTTTGCAGCTCTCAACAACTTGTCGAAAGCGCGTGACATCCAACGATCCCGATTCGACCCAGGCACGGATGGCTCAGGCAATGGCCGCCCTGGGCGAGCTGGCAGAGGAGTTGAGGGGAAATCCCGAAGCACTGCTCACCCTGCTGCGTGAGCTGGAGGCCCTGCATCGCGACGTTCAGGACGGTCCATTTCGTCAAAGCCTTCCAGAAAACCGCCAGAAATTGTTCACACTTCTGCAGGGAATGGAGAAAAACGGAGGCTGGCCCTACATCCCTCGTCTTCAGCTGCGCACCTTCATCGACCTGCTCGGTCAGGACTCCATCGACGCCGCGGCCTGATCCCGAACCTCAACCAGAGCATCTAGCAATTGATGGGCCAGAGAGAGCTTTGCCGTCACAGGCAACTCTCGTCTCCAGCCATCTCCAAGCAACCAGCCTCCATTGAGTTGGTCCCCGAAACCCTGACCATCGCGGTCCACGGGATTCACCATCATCAGATCGCAGCCCTTCGCCAGCCGCTTGCTTTCAGCCCGCTCCAGCAAATGGGCATCGCTGCCTGTGAGCGCTGAGAAACCGAGGACCAACTGTCCGGGACGGCGTTGGCGGGTCAGATTCGACAGCAAATCAGGCACTTCGGCCCAACCGGAAACAAGTGCCTGCTGAAGATCCTGCTTGGCCAGTTTGCTTGAGGGAGTGGCATCGCGCCGCAGGTCTGCGACGGCAGCAGCCATGACGAGCACATCGGATCCGGGCTGAGCCAACTGCAGAGCTGAACCGAGTTCGGAGGCACTCTCCACCGCAGTGCACTCCAGGCCTTCAAGCCAGGCGTCGGGGAGATCCAATGGACCATGCACCAGATGAACGGTGGCACCCCGGAAGCGTGCCGCCTGCGCCAGCAACACACCCATGCGGCCGCTGCTGCGGTTGCTCAGGACACGGGCCGGATCAATCGACTCTTGCGTCGGTCCAGCCGAAACAAGAACGGTCATCCCCGAGCAATCAAGGGTCACGCTAGGTATTCCCGAACCGCGGCTGAACACAGACGCAGCAGCCAACTCAATCAACAGCGGATCGGCCATGCGCCCATCGCCGACGCGATCACAGGCCAAGAGACCGGACGCCGGCACGAGGGGGATCACCCCAGGGAAGGATTGAACATGCTGCCAGTTGCGTTGCACCGCAGGGTGACGCCACATGGCCGTATTCATCGCCGGAGCCGCGATGACAGGAGCTTCCATGGCCAGCAGAACACTGGCGAGCAGACCGTCGGCTGAACCCTGGCTCCAGCGGGACAGGCTGCTGGCACTCAGGGGCGCAACGATGGCCAACTCCGCCCACTCCGCCAACTCGATGTGCAACGGCCTGGATGAGGCGGAGTCCCACTGGTCGGCCTCGAGGTAGCAGCGATGGCGACTGAGGCTGGCGAGCGCCACGGGACTCACCAAGGCAGCACCACTGGTGGTCACAAGACAGCGCACCTCAGCGCCGGCCTTAATCAGCGCGCTGACGAGCAAGGGCGTCTTAACAGCAGCAATACTGCCGCTGACGGCCACTAGCACACGCCGCCCGAACAGTGGCGACGACAGTGGCGACGACAGTGGCGACGCCTGCTCAGTCTTCATCAAAAGGCTCTTGGTCCACCAAATGGTGGTACGGAAGAATCAGTTCGGGCCGGTGAATGGCCAGCGCCCGAAGCAGGTGCCAATCCGAAAGGCTGTCGAAAGGAGAGGGGTAATCGTCCTCTTCAAGCCGGCGGGCGAGTTCGGCCGTCGAGGCCTCGTCAAAAGCTTCGAGCCGTTCCTGCGTAAGCATCGAGCCGTCCTCAGACCCCATTCATGTCAGTTTGACGCAGGCCGTGCCGGCTAGCGTTGGCTGACCGGGGAATTAGCTCAGTTGGTAGAGCGCTGCGATCGCACCGCAGAGGTCAGGGGTTCGAATCCCCTATTCTCCACTGCGCTTTTGCAGCGTCGCCTGCCACTCATTGGCCTGTTTGTCCTGGTGGTGTTCAGCACAGTGGCACGACCTTCAGCCCTGCTCACCTTCACACTCCTGGCTGCAGCCGGTGCGATAAGTCGCGCCTCATCACGCCGCACCTGACCCCCCATGAGGTAAAAGGGGTGTTGAACTCCCCCGTAGCCGATGTCGCAATCGAAGCGCGAGCAGGTCGTGAGCCACCTGCGCTACATCCGCCAAGAGCTGCGCGAGATGCACCAAGGAGTCATGGAAGACGGCCTTCTTCCCGAAGCGGGCGAAGTTCGGGGTGTGATGGCACAAATGGAAGCTCTGCTGGAGCTTCTCGAAGGCAAAGCGTCCAGAAAAGCGAAGGCTGAGTCCAAATAACTTTCAACGCAAGCCGTTGTCAAAGCCCTCAGCTCTGGCTTTGCTGCGCCAATCCCCATCACCTGGCCCGGGCTTGCCCCGGGTTTTTATTGAAATCTCCTATCCGTAGTGTCTGATGCCTGCAGGTTGCCTACGGGTGGTGTAAACAGGGGCTGGCAGGGGCATGGCCGGGTGATGGGGATCACTGGTTTCGACCCTGCCTCTTCCCCTGAAACCAGTGCCGTGCGACGGCTTCAATCCACCCGGCTGCAAACCAACGTTGGAGCAGCATTTCAAAGGCTGGATCACTGGGCGCGCAATCCTTGGCGGCGGTTTTCCTTGCTGGCCCTTGCCGGACTCATCGGCTTTTTGATCGGTAGCGCCATCACATCAGTGGCAGGCGTTCTCGGGCAGATGGACCCCGTGGCTGCGCTTGTGGTGGTTCTTGGCACTGAACTCACGATCCGGCGCCGACGCAGCTCCGAACCATCACTGAAGCTGCCCCAACAGCTCCTGGAGCTTGGTCGTATTGGCTTTCTCTACGGTCTCTTTCTCGAAGGGTTCAAGCTGATCTGAAGCAGAACCGTTCAAAACAGACAACCAAGATTGCGATTCATACCCTTCGGAAAGAATCCGATGGGATGCAAATGGCGAGCAACCATTACTTCCTGGAGCTTGAACCACCAGCGGAGCGGTTACGTCATGCACCGCATGTGGTCATCGTCGGCGGAGGCTTTGCAGGGGTGCACGCCTGCAAGGCCCTGGCCAAGGCGGATGTGCGCATCACCCTGATTGACAAGCGCAACTTCAACCTGTTCCAGCCCCTGCTTTATCAGGTGGCCACAGGTTTGGTCTCAAGAAGTGATGTGGCCACACCTCTGCGCGAACTGGTGGGCAAGCAAGACAACGTGCAGGTGCTGCTGGGGGAGGTCACAACCGTGAACCCCGAAGGCAAACAGATCGTTTTCAACGGCAAGGCCTACAGCTATGACCATCTGATCCTGGCCACAGGATCAGGCAGCACTTATTTCGGCCACGAAGACTGGCGCACCTTTGCGCCCCCGATGAAAATCCTCGAACACGCCGAGGAAATACGCCGCCGTCTGCTGATGGCGATGGAGCAGGCGGAGCAGACACCGAACCCCGAGGCACGCCAGTTTCTGCAGACGGTGGTGATCGTTGGTGCCGGCCCCAGCGGCTGCGAGATGGCTGGTGCCGTTTCTGAGCTGATGCGTTGGGCCCTGAACAATGCCTTCAAACAGCTGGATCCCCAGAAAACACGGATCGTGTTGGTGGACCCCGGCGACAGAGTGCTGAGAGCGATGCCAGCGGAGCTCTCCGAAGCGGCCCTTGCGGCTCTCGAACGCGACGGGATCGAGTTTTTGCCCCAGGGCCGCGTCCAAACCATGCGGCCCGGAGAGGTGGTGATCAGCAGCCCCGATGGTGATGTCCGGGTCCAGGCGGCCACGGTGATCTGGACCGCTGGCGTAAAGCCATCCCATCTGGGACAGAAGCTGACGGAAGCCACCGGTTGCGACGTCGATCGCGGTGGAAGGGTCATCGTCAACCCCGATTTCTCGATTCCCAGCCATCCCGAAATCCGCATTGCCGGTGATCTCTGCAGCTACAGCCACACCGTGAATGGAAAGCCTCTGCCGGGCATGGCGGCTCCCGCCAAACAGGCCGGCACATTCATCGGCAAAGACATCGCTGCAATCGTCAACGCACGTGCGCGTCCCACCTTCCGCTACGTCGATTTCGGCAGCATGGCTGTGGTGCACGCCAGTGCAGTCGCCGACCTGCATGGCTTCAAATTTTCCGGGCGCCTGGGCCTGCTGCTGTGGGCCATCGTTCACCTGGCCTTGATCCCCAACCGAGAGAACCGGATCACCTTGAGCATCAAATGGCTGTACGCCCTGGCGACCCGGCAACGGGCCTCGATTCTGCTAACTGGCATGCCCAGCCAGCATCTGGCGCTTGATGCTGAGGATGCCCACTTCCCGATGGCCAGCTGCAAAGGTCCCTCCATCGCAGAACCCGATGCCGCCCTCAAGGCAGCGATGGATTACTACGCCCATCAGCTCAGTGGCCTCCCCCAAACTCAGGAGCTGCTCGACACCAAGGAGGCCTCAGTTGCGGATTCGGAAGCTGCCATCAAATAGAGCAAGGCCATCCGGGTGGGCACGCCATTCCTGACCTGCTCTTCCACAAGGCTGACGCGCGGGTCATCCAGAAGCGAGCCACTCAATTCGACGCCGCGATTGACCGGGCCGGGGTGCAGTACGGGAACGTTCTCTCCGCAGAGCTGCATGCGCTCATGGCTCAGCCCGAAGTCCCGGTGATAGCGCTCCAAGCTGGTGAGCAACTGCTGGCCCATCCGTTCCTTCTGAAGCCGCAGGGTCATCACGGCATCGGCGCCCGGCAGCGCATGCTCCAGGCGCCGCACCACGCTGACCTTGCCCCGTTGCGGCACCGGATCCTTCAGCAGACCCGGGGGCGGAGCATCCACGAAGGCCGAAAAATCCTCGGGAACAAGGCTGGGAGGACCGCACAACACCACATCCGCGCCACAGGCCGTCAAAGCCCAGAGATTGGAACGGGCCACCCGCGAGTGAAGGATGTCTCCGACAATCACAATCCGGCGACCTTGCAGCGCTTCCGGCATGGGGTACTGGGGCGAGAAATGCCGAGCAAGAGTGAGCAGATCCAGCAGTCCCTGACTGGGATGACTGTGAAGTCCATCGCCCCCATTGAGCACCACGGTGCGCTCACCCATCTGCTGCAGATCCAGCGCCAGTTGCTGCGGAACACCGGTGGAACGGTGGCGCACCACCAGAACGTCGGCGCCCATGGCCACGTAGGTGCGCGCTGTGTCGAGAACGCTTTCCCCTTTGCTGAGTGAGCTGCTGGAGGGTGAAAAGCTCATCACGTCTGCCGACAGACGCTTGGCCGCCAACTCAAAACTGCTGCGAGTTCGGGTGCTGGGCTCGAAGAACAGCGTTGCCACCAGACGGCCCTGCAAGGCGGGCAGTTTGCGGGCACCAGTGACGGGCAGTGAACGAAACCGCTGGGCCAGCTCAAGCACAGCTGCAAAGTCTTCCCGCGAAAACGAGGCGAGATCCAGCACGTGTCGATGCGGCCAGCCACTCATGACGACGGCTCCAGCGATGGCGCCCAGCAGCGTGCCTTGGACGGCATGCGGTCACCCCGGGCTCGCCTGCTGACACTGCGACTGCTCCGCAGGTACCAGCGCCATGGGATTGCAGCGCCCTGGGAGATGCCGATCCGCGTGGTTGTCACAAGATCCTGGCTGGCAAACGTGGCTGACCTCGGGGCCATCCACACCCCATGTTCGCCCGTCACCGGACGACTGTCATCACGGCGATCCAGCCCGAAACGACGCGCCAGCAGGCCGGGCCCTGCCGCAATCCGCTCCGGTTCATCCGGCAAGGCCGCAGCACGCAGCAACACGCCATTGGCCCAATCGCTCCGATCGGTGACCACGTTCACGCAGTGGTGGATGCCATAGCTGACATACACATAGAACCGCCCTGGCTCACCGAACAGGGTTTCGTTTTGCGGTGAACGGCGGCGGTAGCCATGACAGGCGGGATCGTCCTGGGAATACGCCTCCGTTTCCACAACCACGCCCCAGAGCAGGCTGCCGTTGTCTTGGCGTTTCACCAACCTGCAGCCCACCAGATCAGGGGCGACAAGTTCTGCGGGGCGACAGAAGAAGATGCGGGGAAGGGCTGGAAAATCTCGGGCGATAGAACTTGTGGCTATTGGAGCGGCTTAAAGCCGAGGAGACATATACGCCTGAAATGAGTTTACTCAACTTAAGCTTAACAAGCCAATCCAGAAATTAATTAAAAAACAGAAGATTGGTAGACACCAATGCGATTCCCAGCCATAAAGAGATTAGCTCGTGCTTACTGGCAGCCATGACCATCTCTTCTCAAATGCAAGAAAAGATAGAGAAAATAGAAAAGCTAGTCCAAGATGGCTATACCCTCAAAAAGACAGAGTACGGATTTATTGATTTCAGAAACTCGTCTGGAAAACCAGTAAGTATTTTCGGGGCATTTAAATCTCCCGCAGGGTTTTCTTGGATAGCATTCTTTTTCCCATTTGCGGTTTGCACCCAAATAAAAGAATGGTCTTATTTCTATATAAATGGCTGCCTATTCGCAATCATAGCCGTCGTCCATGGCATAACCAGCTATGACCCCAACTCGGCTGGTGCTACTGCCATTGGGGTAACCTATGGGTACATGTTTCCTTATCTTAGAAAAATCGCAAAGGACAATGGCGTTTTAGAAAACCCAAAGGGGAAATCAATTTTTGTCGGAATTTTACTTAGCATACTTTCCATAATCCCGTCTCTAATTATTGACACCTTTTTTGGAAATTTCTAACAAAGCCAAAGCTCTTATTCCGAATATCGGATATTGTTGACAGCCAGGTTGGTGACCGTTGAAACCTGGCATATCTTCTGCCGTGACTTGGAGTCCCAGGGTAACTGCTTAGTCCTTAAAACCTAACCTTGAGACTTCTGCTTCAGGGCTCGCTGCACCTGGTAGGCGAAGAAATTTCGCCTTCACAGCCTCCCAATTAATCCTTGCAGGTCTCGCATCTTCTCTTTCTTCAGCACCACAGCAAGAAGGCGTCTGCCTCGCTCTGGAACCTGATTGGTTGCCCGTAACCCTCCAACAGAAGGCATGGATGGCAGCTGCCTGACGCTTCTGCTCTGCTCTCACCCTCAGTGCCTCCAGCAGACACACCTGCTTGCCCTCCACGAGCGGCTGATTGCCATCAGGCTGCGGTCAAAGCTGCCCTGCTGGTAGTCGCTCCAGATCTGGGCACTGATCGCCTGTGCCCTGGCAACAGCGACAGGGTCACTCCAACGACCCAAGCGGTTGATAAACGCATCCCGTCCATCAATCCGCACCCTCACCTGAAGGCTTCCGTTGTTATTCCGCAGGGAGGGAGGCTTCTTCACGGGAAGTCCGCGTCTGATGCCTGGGCTAGAGCCGCCTCCAACACCAAGCCAAGGCAACCGGGTGCACCCGTAGCTCTTCGTAGCTGGGGGGCTCGGAGAAAAATCTGGGCGTGGCTTGGGAGTTGGCTTGGAGATCCAGGGCGACCACTGAAACTTCAAGCCCAGCCAGTGCTCCTTTACCTCAGGGCTCGCTTCACGCAGTGGTGGATGCCGTAGCTGACATACACATAAAACCGCCCTGGCTCACCGAACAGGGTCTCGTTCTGCGGTGAGCGGCGGCGGCAGCCGTGACAGGCAGGTTCATCCTGTGAATACGCCTCGGTTTCCACAATCACGCCCCACAACACCCCTCCATCGCTCTGGCGTTTCACCAATCTGCAACCCACCAGATCGGGACCCACGGTCTGAGCCGGACGGGCAAAAAAATTGAGCGGAAGCGAAACGAAATCGATGACAGGCTGCCGGCTGGCGGCCACGCTTGTTCCAGCTTGAACTTTGCAGGCTGTGGACAGCAACCTCCAGGCACGACGTGATGGGGTGTTTCTGGTGCTGGCGGGTTTGTTCCTCGGAACCCTCGGCATGCTCAACATCCTGGGCCTGACGCGCTTCCTGCAACTGGGCAGCATCGGCGGCTGGCCGATCGTGGTGGCCGTTGGCGCACTGCCTTACCCGATCACGTTCCTCTGCACTGACCTGATCAGCGAACTCTGGGGAGAGCAGAAAGCCAATCAAGTGGTGTGGGTCGGGCTGCTGCTCAACGGCTGGGTGCTGCTGATCCTCTGGCTGGGGGGCGTTCTGCCGGGCATGAGCGGCAGCGATGACACCACCTTTCGCACCATTCAGCAGCTCAGTTTCGGTTCGGTTGGCGCCTCGATGGTGGCTTACCTCACGGCGCAGTTCGTGGACGTGCGGCTGTTCCATTTCTGGAAACAGCTCACCAAAGGCAAGGCGCTCTGGCTGCGCAACAACGGCTCCACCCTGGTGAGCCAGTTGGTGGACACCAGTGCAGTGGTGCTGATCAGCCATTACGGCGCCCATGTGCTGCCTGTGCAGCCGGAACGGTCCGTGCTGCCCCAGCTGATCAGCTTCATTGGCAGCGGGTACCTGTTCAAAGTGCTGGCGGCGTTGACCGACACGCTTCCCTTCATCTGGCTCACGGGATGGCTGCGGGAGTGGCTGGACATTCCTGAAGAGGAAGGCGAACTCACAACAGAAGCCCCGTCATCGATGCATGAAGGGCGCATCCCCTCCAAACTGAGATGAGTTCAGGCCAGGTGATGGACGCAGCCACCTCCAGCTTCAACCTCGGCACTGTGCTTCTTGCCAGCATCGTGCTGTTCCCCTTGGCCTGCCTGTTCTTCGGAACCCGCGGCGGCTACTACAACACCGATCAGTACGACGGCAACGGCACCGCCCACTGATCGGCTGGAGTTGAGCGATCATCAGGTCACTGGTTCAGCCTGAATGACCGCTGCAACTCCCGGTCCTGTCGACAGCACGGACGCCATTCGCCTCGCCCTGCGCAGTTGGCCTGAAGTGGAGAGCTACCTCCAAGGCTGCAAGGGGGTGATCATCCCCCTGGGATCCACCGAGCAGCACGGTCCCACGGGCGCCATCGGCACAGACGCCCTCACCGCAGAAGCGGTGGCCCTTGAGGTGGGTCGTCGCACCGGCGTTTTGGTCACCCCAGCTCAAGCCTTTGGCATGGCGGAACACCACCTTGGTTTCGCGGGAACGATGAGCCTGCAGCCAGCAACGCTTCTGGCCGTTCTGCACGACCTGGTGTTGTCCCTGGGCCGGCATGGCTTCGAACGGGTGTTCGTGATTAATGGCCATGGCGGCAACATTGCAACGGCCAAAGCCGCCTTTGCCCAGGCCCACGGCACCGCCGCCACCCGCAATCTCCCCGTTGCCCCGCAGCTGCGTTGTCGGCTGGCCAACTGGTTCATGGCCGGCCCCGTGATGCGCCAGGCGCGCGATCTGTATGGCGACAAAGAAGGCCATCACGCCACGCCCAGCGAAATCGCTGTCACCCTCGCCATGGAGCCGAGCCTGCAGAGCAAGCAGCGACCGCTGCCCGACCCCGCGCCAGCAGGCCCCATCCATGGACCGGACGACTTCCGGCGCCGTCACCCCGATGGACGCATGGGGTCCCACCCCTCCTTGGCCACCGCCCAGCACGGTGAGGCCTTGCTGGAGACAGCCGCCACCGCGTTGAGCGAGGATCTGCGCACGTTCCTCGGCGAGTCATGAGCCAGATTTCCAGCGACGACGTCCGCAAAGTGGCCCAGCTCGCCCGACTTGATCTACCCGAGGACAAGATTGCGACCTACACCAGTCAGCTGGAGTCCATCCTCGAGTACGTGGGTCAGCTCCAGCAGGTGGACACCGAAGGCGTTCCGGAAACCACGCGAGCCGTGGAGGTGACCAACGTCACCCGGGCCGATGGCGTGGAGCCGACCCCCGTTCGGGAAGACATCCTCAACCAAGCACCCCAGAGAGAGGGGGACTTCTTCCGGGTTCCGAAAATCCTGGCCGACTGAACCCAAATCAGCGGGACACCCAACGCTTGGGCTCGGTTTTGATCGCGATGCGATCAACAAAACCGAGCCAGTGGCGACGCAGCCCCCGACCGGGCATGAAACGGGCTGCGCGCCTCATCTTCCCGCTGCGGCGCTTGTGGCTGCGCACGCCCACAAGGATGTCGTAGAGGAAGTTGTAACCATCCCGGCGGGTCTCAAAAATGCCCAACCGTTGGGGAGATCCCTTGGCATCGAGCAGAGGCTTGGTGGCCTCGTAGGCCGGTTTGTATTCGAACCAGGGAATGGATGGCCAGAGGTGATGAACCAGGTGATAGTTCTGCCCCATGATCAGCCAGTTCATCAGCCTGCCTGGATAGATCCGGGCGTTCGTCCAGCGATTGCGGGAGGTGAACGGCCGATGCGGGAGGTAGTCGAAGAACAAACCCAGCGTCACGCCCACCATCAGGGCAGGGGCAAACCAGCAGTTGAAGATGAACGGCAGGAAGTCAAAGCGTGCCGCCGCCAGCACAATCACCACAAAAATGCTGCGCTCCAGCCCCCACTGCATCAACTCCCAGCGGCGCCAGAGGCGACGCTGAAAGAAAAACCACTCGTGATAGAAAAATCTCGGGGCGATCAGCCAGAGCGGCCCGAACGTGCTGACGATGTGGTCCGGGTCGTTCTTCGGGTCATTCACATGGGCGTGATGCTCAAGATGCACCCGCGTGAACACGGGAAAGCTGAACCCGAGCAACAGCGCCGAGCCATGGCCCATGGCCTGGTTGATCCATCGATTGGGATGGGCTGCGTTGTGGCAGGCGTCATGAATCACCGTCCCTTCCAGATGCAGCGCAAGAAAGCCCGTGCACAGCAGCACCGGCAGGGGCAAGGCCGCCACAAACCAGCCCCAGATGGTCAGAGCCGCCAGGGCATAACCGCCTAGGAAGAGGCCAACGGTGGGGTTCCAGAAGGCCGGCGGGTCAACGAATTCGCGCGGAACCGAGCGATAGCCCATTCCGACCGGACGAGGCTGCTGTTGTTGAGCAGTGCTCTGATGCATCCGGAGGTCAGGCAACAGGTCTGTAACGATCCCGAACCACGGTAGGGAAAGGAATGCCCACCGGGGGACTTGAACCCCCACGACCAAAGCCACTGGTACCTAAAACCAGCGCGTCTACCAATTCCGCCAGGTGGGCAACGCCCCGACTTTAGAGATCGCACCAGAATGGGAGCAGACCGCCACACCTCGGATGCTTGCGACCCTCAGCGGCGATCTCTGCCTCCTGCTCGGCCTGGCACTCCTGTTGCTTCCCCTTCTGGCCGTTGAACTCAGTCGTCCCCGCGATGGTGTTTGGGGCGCGGTGGTCTTGCTGCTGGGTCTCGTTCTGGTCACCAGCACAGACCGTCTACGGGGAGCGCCGATGCTGGCGGTTCTCTGCGCCGGCCTGTTGATCGCACGCTTGGGATCCGAGGTCGGACAGGCCCGCTGGAACAGCCTCAGCGAAACCGAGCAGCAGCGGTTCACCTCGCTCGATCATTGGCGCACCAGCCTTCAACAACTGTTGATCACTACGGGCCGAGTGGGCGAAGGCATCAGCGGCATTGCCAAACAACTCAAACCGGCCGGGAAATCAGGGGTTACGGGCAAAAAATGGGTGCGTCCCGAGTCCCCCGAAACCACTGACGCAAGCGACACCGAATCAGCCGAAGCCGCCAAGGTCACATCTCCAGAGGGCGAAGACTGATAATCCCGAGGCCAGAGCAGGGACCCCGTGAGCAAGGAGACGCGCGACGCCGCCGCTGAGGAACGCCCCTCCTACAAACACACCCTCAATCTGCTGCAGACGGGATTCGGCATGCGCGCCAATGCCGTCCAACGCGAACCTGAACTGCAGGGCTTCTGGAAAGACCACGGCATCGACGGCGAGCTGGGCCTGAACAACAGCGGCCCAACCTTCACCCTCCATGACGGCCCGCCCTACGCCAACGGTGCGCTGCACATGGGGCATGCCCTCAACAAGGTGTTGAAGGACGTCATCAACAAATATCAGGTACTGAACGGGCGGCGAGTGCGCTACGTACCGGGCTGGGACTGCCACGGTCTGCCGATCGAGCTCAAGGTGCTGCAGTCGATGGATCAGGAGCAGCGCAAGGCGCTGACACCGATCAAGCTGCGCAAAAAGGCTGCCGCCTACGCCCGCAAACAGGTGGATGGCCAGATGAAAGGCTTCCAGCGCTGGGGCATCTGGGCGGACTGGGAGGAGCCGTATCTGACTCTGCAAAAGGAGTACGAATCGGCTCAGATTCGGGTGTTTGGCGAGATGGTGCTCAAGGGGCACATCTACCGGGGTCTGAAACCAGTGCACTGGAGCCCAAGTTCACGCACCGCTTTGGCCGAAGCGGAACTGGAGTACCCCGACGGCCACACCAGTCCCAGCGTCTACGCCGCCTTCCCAGCCGTGGAGCTTCCAGCGGCGCTGCGGGATGCACTCAAGGCCGAGGGCCTGGACCTGCCCACGGATACGGACGCCCTTGGGAAGGCCCTGCAGGTGGCGATCTGGACCACCACCCCCTGGACGCTGCCGGCCAACCTGGCGGTGTCGGTGAATGAAAGGCTCGAATACGCCCTGGCCGACGACGGTGAAGGCCGACTGCTGCTGGTGGCTGCCGATCTGATCGAGACGCTGAGAGGCACCCTGGCGCGCCCACTGAGCCGGCGCGCCACCGTCAAAGGTGCTCTGCTCGCTGGGCTGACCTACCGCCACCCGCTGCTGGATCGCACCAGTCCGGTGGTGATCGGAGGCGATTACATCACCACCGAATCAGGCACAGGCCTCGTGCACACCGCACCTGGTCACGGCGTCGACGACTTCCACACCGGCCAGAAGAACGGCCTGCCGGTGCTCTGCCCTGTGGACGAAGCCGGCAACCTCACGGACGAGGCCGGGCCGTTCGCGGGCCTGAATGTGCTCAAGGATGCCAACCCCAAGATCATTGAGGCGCTGGAGTGCGCCGGGGCCCTGCTCAAGCAGGAGGCCTATGGCCACCGCTACCCCTACGACTGGCGCACCAAGAAACCCACCATCTTCCGAGCCACGGAACAGTGGTTTGCCTCCGTGGAAGGGTTCCGTCAACAGGCCCTGGATGCGATCGCCGCCGTGGAGTGGACCCCTGCCTCCGGTCGCAACCGGATCGAATCGATGGTCAAGGAGCGGGGCGACTGGTGCATCTCCCGTCAGCGCACCTGGGGGGTGCCGATTCCCGTCTTTTATCACCGCAGCAACGGCGAGGTGCTGCTGAACGCCGACACCCTGGAGCACATCCAGGCGTTGATCGCCGAGCACGGTGCCGACGTCTGGTGGGAGAAAGACGAAGCGGATCTGCTGCCGCCCGCCTACGCCGACCAGGCCGATCAGTGGCGCAAGGGCACCGACACCATGGACGTGTGGTTCGACTCCGGCTCAAGCTGGGCTGCCGTCGCCAGCCAGCGGGACAACCTGAGCTATCCCGCCGACCTGTACTTGGAAGGGTCCGACCAGCACCGCGGCTGGTTCCAGAGTTCACTGCTCACCTCTGTTGCCGTGAATGGCCACGCTCCCTACAAGCGGGTGCTCACCCATGGCTTCGCCTTGGATGAGAAGGGCCGCAAGATGAGCAAATCCCTCGGCAACGTGGTCGACCCGATGGTGATCATCGAGGGGGGCAAGAACCAGAAACAGGAACCGCCCTACGGCGCCGATGTGCTGCGGCTCTGGGTGAGCTCGGTGGATTACTCCGCCGATGTGCCGATCGGAGCGGGGATTCTGCGCCAGCTGGCCGATGTGTATCGCAAAGTGCGCAACACCAGCCGCTATCTGCTGGGCAACCTGCACGACTTCAATCCGGCAACCGACGCGATCCCGATTGCGGAACTGCCGTTGCTGGACCGCTGGATGCTGCAGCGCACGGCCGAGGTGATGGACGACATCACAGAAGCCTTCGAAGGTTTCGAGTTCTTCCGCTTCTTCCAGCTGCTGCAGAACTTCTGTGTCACCGATCTGTCGAACTTCTACCTCGACATCGCCAAGGACAGGCTCTACGTGAGTGCCCCCGCCGACCAGCGCCGGCGCAGCTGCCAGACCGTGATGGCCCTGATCATCGAACGCCTGGCCGGACTGATCGCCCCTGTCTTGTGCCACATGGCCGAAGACATCTGGCAGAACCTGCCTTACCCCGTGGAGGAGACATCGGTCTTCCACCGCGGCTGGCCGAAGGTCCCAACCGAGTGGCGTGATGCTGCTCTCAGCGCTCCGGTACAAGAGCTGCGGGAGCTCCGCGCCGCCGTCAACAAAGTGCTTGAAGATTGCCGCGGCCGTCAGGAACTTGGCGCGTCGCTTGAGGCAGCCGTACGGATTGACGCCCGCCGTCCGGAACTCCAGGCCGCTCTCTCCTGGCTGAGTGAGACGGGGGATCCCGAGGTAGACGGTCTGCGGGACTGGCTGCTGGTCTCACAACTGCAGATTGGCGGCGAGCCCTGGGCCGAAGTGCTGGCCAGCCAGGACGACGAGCTCGCATCGATCGAGGTGAGCCGAGCGCGGGGAACCAAATGCGAGCGCTGCTGGCACTACGAGGGGGATGTGGGTCAGCACCCGGAACATCCCCACATCTGTGGGCGCTGTGTTGGGGTTCTGGAACGCCGGACTCACCAGTTGGCCTGAGCCAGGAGATCGTTCGGCGGCATCGGTCCAGCCAGGACAACCTCTTGACCTGGCGACAAGGGCCCCTGCAGCAGCTCAGCCTCATCGAGGCTGGTTCCCTCAGGGAGAACGGAGGCATCAGGGTCAAAGGCGGTTGGATGGGTGGTGCTGCTGCTGAACCCACGGAAGATCAGCAACTCAAACGGCTCATCCACGACCTGACCCCGTAGGCGGACAACTCGCTGGGGCTGAACACGCGTTCGCTCTTCCAGGGCCTGAACCAGCGCCTGGTCAGTCATCAGAAATCCCCCGCCACGCGGCCGTAACGGGGCAAACGCACCAACAGCCACTGCAGCAAACCAGCCAGATAAGCCACCAGGGCGACGTACCCCACAAAGGCAGCAACGGCCTCGGTCCACAAACCACCGAACAGAAAATTGAACACCGTGGCCGCAAGACCATGGATGCCCTGAGGAGCTTCCAGCCAGGTGAGGCATGCCGGGGACTCCAGCTGTTGCATGCAGCCCAAACCCGTCACGCTCATGCCCAGGCTGATGAGAGCAAACCCACTGAATGCCCAACGCCACACCTTCACGGCAAGGGGCAGCGGACGCCAGAGCGGCTGGTCGGCCAGCTCCTCATTGATGTCGACCCAGAACCACAGGCTGATCACCATCAACACCGGTGCGACAACCGCCATGGCGTAGCCCAAGGGCCGCTGATCCGTCAGCAGCAAGAGGCTGATCGCCATCAGGCTGGCCACTTTCCAATAGATCCCGAGCAGCCGAAGCACCAACGGCTCGCGACGCCAGGACGACCAGATCAACAGGACCAGAGGCACGCCAACGGCGAAGGTGGCGGCCAGGCGATAGGTCAGCCACACCAGAGCGCGGTACGTGAGCTCGTTCACTGGGGACTGTCACAGTGCCGCCATTATCAACGTCCCGAGCTGTGCTCCAGGGTTGATAAGGTCCGCTTCATGGCACCGTTCGCACCGTTCAGCTGGTTTCGCTCCGGGGGCGCTGAAGCCAGTTGCCGGACAGGGTTGTCTGGCAAAGCGTCCCTGGATGAAGCCGTAAGGGATGTGGTCGAGCAACTGGGCCGATCCAAGGGCGAAGCCGATCTCGCCCTAGTCTTCACCTCCACGGGTTACGCCACCGACCTGCCGCGGCTGCTACCAATGCTTCGCGCCCAGATCAGCGCGAAGCATTGGATCGGATGCACCGGTGGCGGCGTGGTGGGCACCCGCGGCGACGGAAGCGCCGCGGAACTGGAGCAGACACCTGCTTTGAGCGTGACGCTGCTCTCCCTGCCGGGGGCATCGATCGCCACTCAACACCTGAGCATCGAGGAGCTGCCTGATCTGGATGGAGCCGCCCAGCAATGGCAAGACTGGGTTGGCATCACCCCCGAGGCTGCCCGCAGCCAGATCCTGCTGATCGACCCCACCAGCAGTGGAATCAATGACCTGATCAGCGGGCTGGACTACGCCTATCCGAGTGCCGAAAAGATTGGCGGCATCGCAGCACCCCACAACAGCCCGCACGGATCGTTGCTGCTGGATGACCAGGTCGTCACCGGCGCAGTGGTGTGTTCCATCGGGGGAAGCTGGCGGCTCGAAACCGTTGTGGCCCAGGGATGCCGCCCCATCGGCCCGGTCTTCTCAATCGAGCAGGTGCAGCGCAACGTGTTGCTGGAACTCAGTGATGGCAGCACCAAGGCCAGCCCCATCAATTGCCTGCAACGGGTTCTGGCGGACCTCAGCGAACGGGAGCGCGAACTGGTGCGTCACTCGTTGTTCCTCGGTGTGGAACGTAGCAGCCTGCGGCTGAACGCCAACGGAGCAGCCTCGGAAGCGAGTGCCTTCCTGATCCGCAACCTGATCGGAGTCGATCCCAACAATGGCGCCGTGGCCGTTGCAGAGCGGGTGCGCGCCGGCCAAAACGTGCAATTTCACCTGCGCGAAGCAACGGCCTCCCAGGACGAAGCCGTTGCCCTGCTAACGGCAGCGACAACTGATTCTGACGACACGGTCCACTTCGGACTGCTCATGGCCTGCCTGGGACGGGGGCAGGGGCTGTTTGGTCGAGCCGATGGCGACATCAGCCTGGCGCGTCAACTAATGCCAGACCTGCCTGTGGCGGGAGCGTTCTGCAACGGTGAGATCGGACCCGTCGGCGGGACAACACATCTGCATGGCTACACCGCCTGTTGGGGCTTGCTGCGCAAGGACCCCGACAGCTCCTCCGGCAGTGGCTCTGACAATCTCGATTGAACCGGATCGCACCGCTTCAGAACCTTGCGTCAGCACGTCAATCCCCTCAGCAGCTTCTTCCAGTTGCCGCTGGAATTACCACCACCCGAGCAGCTGTTTCGCGTTCCTGATCAGCCGATCCACCTTGATATCGGCTGCGCCCGTGGACGCTGCCTGCTGGGCTTGGCCGAGCGTGATCCCCACTGGAACCATCTCGGCGTTGAAATCCGCCGACCGCTGGTGACGTCTGCCGATCAAGACGCGCTCGCCTCGGAGCACGGCAATGTTCGGATCCTGTTCTGCAACGCCAACATCAGCCTGGAAGGCTGGATGAAGGCCCTGAGGCAGGACCGACTGCAGCGGGTCTCGATCCAATTCCCCGATCCCTGGTTCAAACGCAGGCACCACAAGCGCCGGGTCCTGCAGCCGGCGCTTCTGCTCGCCATCGCAACAGCCCTGCAGCCCGGCCGTGAGCTGTTTCTGCAGAGCGATGTTCTGGACGTAATTGAGCCGATGGTGGCTCTCACCGAACTCAGCGACTGTTTCGACCGCCCCGCCGAGGACCAACGTCCCTGGCGCGCCAGCAACCCGCTTTCGGTTCCCACGGAACGGGAGCGCTACGTGCTTGAGCAAAACCTCCCCGTCTACCGGGTGCTCTATCGCCGGAACCAGAATCCACTTCCTTCCGTGTCAGATCTGGAACAGCGCTGGCAGGAGATCGATAATCCGGCGGAAGCACTCACCACCTGAAGCCCCACGATGGCCTCTGCGGATGCAACCCAGACGGCAAGCAGTGGGGCCCTGTTGGTGCGCTGGCAGGGGGTGATCACTCCGGATCAGGCGGTGCCGAAACGCCTTGAAAGGCTGGCGGGACTCCTGCTGCTGGCCTTGTTCACGGGTCTTCCTTTCTTCACACGCACAGGCCTGGCCCTGGTGATTGCAGCCTGCGGCGTTCTGTGGCTGCTCTGGTGCCTCTGCAGTCCGCCACCTCAGCGAGTCGGAACCATCTCGCGCTGGCTGATGCTTTTTCTGGCCATTGCGATTGTGGCCACGGGGTGTTCTCCAGTTCCAATCGCCGCCAGCAAAGGCCTGATCAAACTGCTCAGCTACCTGGGCGTTTATGCCTTGCTCTGCAAGCTGCTGCTGAGCAACAGCCGATGGTGGAACTGGCTGATCGCCGGACTGCTGAGTGGCGGCCTCTTCAGCAGTGTTCTGGCTTTGCGACAGCTGTATGCCTCCAGCGAGGCACTGGCGGGCTGGGCCGATCCGAATTCCATCAGTGCCGGCACCGTTCGGATCTATGGCCCCCTGGGAAACCCCAACCTCCTGGCGGGTTACCTGCTGCCGCTGATTCCCTTCGCAGCGATCGCACTGGTGCGCTGGCGTGGGGTGGGAGCCCAGCTGTTTGCCGGAACCACATTGGTGTTGGCATCAACAGCCACGCTGTTCACCTACAGCCGCGGCGGCTGGCTGGGAATGGTTGCTGCCGGTGCCGTGCTGCTGTTGTTGCTGCTGCTGCGCTGGACACGCCACTGGCCTCCGCTTTGGAGACGTCTTGTGCCTCTGGCCGTGCTGCTGGTTGGAGCCGCTTGCCTTGTGGTGGCGGCCACCCAGATCGATCCGATCCGCACGCGCATCACCAGCCTGCTGGCGGGACGGGGGGATAGTTCCAACAACTTCCGCATCAACGTCTGGATGGCGGCCATCCAGATGGTGCAAGACCGTCCCTGGCTGGGCATCGGCCCTGGCAATACGGCGTTCAACAGCATCTATCCCCTGTATCAGCAACCGAAGTTCAACGCCCTCAGTGCCTACTCCGTTCCCTTGGAAATCCTGGTGGAAACCGGCATTCCCGGGCTGCTGGCCTGCCTGGGATTGCTGGCCAGCTGCCTGAGGCAGGGCCTCAAGCAGCTCAATGCCGATGCTCCAAGCGCTTTGGCATCCATCGCCAGCCTCGCTGCCATCGCTGGCCTGCTGATGCAGGGCAGCACCGACACAATTTTCTTCCGCCCCGAAGTGCAGCTGATCGGCTGGTTTGCTCTTGCCAGCCTGGTGAGTCGACCCAGGGAATCATGAGACTGCTCGCTGGATTCGATGCCGGACAGACGCACACCCGCTGCCGCCTCAGCGTGGTTCAGAACGACATGCACCAGCCTGTTGGAGAAGGCGAGGGCCCCGGAGTCAGCCACCTGGATGCCCCCCAGGGTGAACGTCGTTTCCTCGAGGCGATCAGCACCAGTGCGCAACAGGCCCTGAAAAATCATCCCGATGGCGTGATCCAGGCGGCCGTTGTGGGAGCCAGCGGCATCGAACACGGAACAGCGTTGCAACAGCGTGCTGAACGTTTGGTGGGGCAAGCCCTGGCCATCGGTGATGACACAGGCTTGACCAAGGTGCTGGTCACTGGAGACGAACGCACCGCCTTGCGAGGTGCGATCCCTGAAGGCGCAGGAATCCTGGCGATCAGCGGCACCGGAATGATCGTGCTGGGCCGAGACGAGAAGGGCCATGAACACCGCTGTGGCGGCTGGGGATGGCTGCTCGATGGAGCCGGCTCGGCCTTTGATCTGGGCCACCAGGGATTGCAGCTGACCCTGCGCATGGCCGATGGACGCCTGCCCGACCATCCGCTGCGCCTGCAGATCTGGAATCAGATGGGCTGCGACAGCCACGCCGCAGTGAAAGCCCGGGTGGTGCAGCAGGACTTCGGCACGGCTGACTTTGCAGCCTTGGCTCCACTGGTGGTGGAAGCCGCAGCCAAGAACTGCCCTGGCGCGGAGGAGATCGTTCAGGGATCGGCAGCAGCCCTCTCCCGCTGCATCAGCACCGTGGCCCAGCAGCTTTCCCTGCGCTCCCCCCTGGTGGTCTGCCATGGAGGAGCCGTCACCCGTCTCCAGGGGTTCCGCACAGCCGTGCAACAGGCCATCCATCAGTCGATTCCCGAAGCCCGATGGGGCAAAGCCAGGGGCGATGCCTGTGATGGCGCCCTCTTGATGGCCGCGGGCTTAAGCCTCAGGCCGCGTTGAGATGATCCTCGGCAACGGCGGCCAGATGCCCCGTCCAATGCTCCACAGCGTCCGACTGCTCGGCTTCCACCATCACCCGCAAGACGGGCTCTGTACCACTGGCCCGCACCAAAATGCGACCGGTCTCACCCATCGACTGCTCCGCTGAAGCAATGGCGTCGGTGAGAGCAGTGCAAGCGCTCCAGTTCTTACGGCGCAAACGGTCGATCACCCGCACATTGACCAATTTCTGCGGGTAGGCCTGAAAACTGCGGTCCAACCAATCGCTGAGGCTGATGCCCTGGGCATGGCACAAGGTGGCCAACTGAACGGCGGTCAGAACACCATCGCCACACAGCCCATGGGAGGCGGAAAGGATGTGGCCGGATTGTTCTCCACCGAGGCCCGCGCCACTGGCCACCATCGCGGCATGGACGTGCTGATCTCCCACCGGCGTGCGATCAAGGGTGCCGCCCCGCTGCTGCCAGGCACGCTCGAAGCCAAGGTTCGACATCACAGTGGCCACCAACCGCTGATCGGGGAGCGCCTGCTGCTCCTGCAGCACGGATCCCCAGAGAAACAGCACGTGGTCGCCGTCGATGATCCGGCCGCGGCCGTCCACCGCCAGCATCCGATCGGCATCACCATCAAAGGCAAAACCCATCGCCGCTCCGCGCTCGATCACAGCCCGTTGCAGCGGTTCCAGATGGGTTGACCCGCAAGCCACGTTGATGCGGGAGCCATCGGGTTCCCCATGGAGCACGGTGAGATCAGCCCCCAGGGCACGGAAGGCATCGGCACCGCACGCCGTCGCGGATCCCCAGCAGAGGTCCAAAACGATGGGAACGCCATCCAGTCGCCGTTCAGCCACCGATTGCTGCAACACCTCTCTGTAGCCATCCAGGAGATCGGCGCTGGATCGCGCCACACCGCAGCGGAATGTTGCTTGCTCAGCCATGGGCGTCTGCCCCTGCAGACCGGCTTCCACCTGGGCTTGACGGGACGCGCTGAGTTTGGCGCCATCGGCCCCAAACACTTTGATGCCGTTGTCTGCAGGGGGGTTATGGCTGGCGGAGACCATCAGGCCGCCGGCGGCCCCCAGCTGGCGGATCAACAACGGAACCGCCGGCGTCGGACAGAGCCCAAGGGTCCACACATCGCGACCAGCGGCCGTCAAGCCGGCCGTCAGGGCAGCAACCACCATGCTGCCGCTGGTCCGGGAGTCCATCCCGATCAGAACAGGACCTTCCGCCTGCAAAACCCGACCGACCCAATAGCCCACCTGAAGACATAGAGCGGGGGTGAGAACCGTGCCGGCGAGCCCACGGATTCCATCGGTCCCAAACCCTGGCGCAGCGTCACCGAGAGCGGGGCCGATCGGGGAGCACGCCTCTTGAACCATGGGTCTCAATCGTGGACAGCACCATAGGAAGCACCTCTGAGGCTGATTCCCAGGGACGTGACAGGTGCAGCTCTGCCCTCCACGGCCCACAGGCGATCAAAGGCTCGCCAACTCTCTTTGAAGCATCAGAATGAAACAAGTTCAAGGTTGGGTGTGCAGGCAGGGCCGCGAATCGGAACGCTGCTGCTGCTTTCGGTTGCTGGTTTCAGTGGGTTGGCTGCATGGGGCGGGCAGCTGCTTCTGAACAAGCAGCATCAGCGCCTCACGCCTGAGATCTCGCAGGCAAGGCTCTGGCAGCACTACCGCTGGGCCATCGATCCGCAGACCCGTCGAGAGGCCGCCCTGTTGATGGTGGCGAGGGATGGGTCACCGCAACTGCTCCATGGCCAAGGCTGGGGGCGCGATCCGATGGCGGCCGTGGTGCTCGAACGGGCAGCCCTCACCGCTGCCACGCAGGGCAAGCCATCGGACGCTGCTGAGACCTGGCAGCGCCTGTTGGATCGCTTTCCCGAAGCACCCGGCTCCGCTTGGGCTCGATTGGCGCTTGGCAACAACAATCCCGTTCTTCATCAGCAGCTGCTCCAACAGCAACCCGCACACCCCGCAGCACTGACCCTGGCGGCTCGGGATGGCTCCGAAGCGCTAGCAAGCCATCAAGGCGCCTTGCACCTGGCCCGTTGGAATGCGCGCCGAGCCGGCGCCCTTGGGCTGATGCGTGACGCCTGCGAGGCCACGGGGGCGCGGGCACCTCAACCCGACCAACGCCAAACCTTGGCGCAAGCACTGGCAAAACAAGGCCATGCAGACACCGCAGTGACCTGTCTTCAGGAGCTTGAGGCCTCCCCTGAGACCCAGCTGGCCATCGGTCGTTCCCTGATGCTGCATGGCGACCCTGATGCAGGCACAGCCCGGCTGCTGACCCTGGCGCAGAACCACCCAAACCACCCCGCCAGCCTTGAAGCAGCACGGATCTTGAGCGAACCGCTCGATGCCCAGCCTGGGGTTCTGGATGCGCTTCCGGCTGCCCTTGAGGAGCGCTCAGCCGCTGTTGCAGCAGCTCGCGTGCGACTCGCCGGCGGCGATGGGGCGGATGCCGCCCTGAGCCGCTGGCCCAACGACCCCGACATCTGGCAACTGCAATGGGACCTCGCCCGCGAGGCATTTCTGGCTGGAGATTGGGATCGTGCCCGTGCCCTGCTGGAACGCCCCGATAAAAATGGCCCCCTGCCTCCACCGTTGGAGACGCGGCGGCTGTTCTGGTTGGGGCTTAGCCACAAGCAACTCGGCGAAACGACAAAGGCAGAACGCAGCTGGCGCCGCCTGATCGGGGCCTTCCCGGGGGGCTACTACCGCTGGCGCGCCATGGAGCACCTGGGTGTGGCCGAACCCCTGGCGTTGCGATCCCCAGACCCGCAGCAGGAGCCGCCAGCCTGGCAACCGCTCAACAGCCATCACCGCCTGGTGAACGAGCTTTGGCGCCTGGGCCAGGTGCACGCCGCCTGGGAGGCCTGGCAGGCCCAGGCAGACCCTGCAGTCCCGCCGCCACCTGAAGAACGTCTCGCCGAAGGCAGGCTGCGCCTCGCCATCGGGGACACCTGGATGGGACTGGACCAGCTCTGGTGGCTCAGCCTCCGCTGGCGTAATCCGAGCTGCCATCAACGGACTCTCCTGCATCGCAGCCAATTCCCTCGCCTCTTCGAAGCTGAGATACAGACAGCGGCAGAGCAAGCAGGCGTTCAGGCCAATCTGCTGCGAGCGATCGCCAAACAGGAATCACGCTTTGCTCCTGGTGTCGTCTCCCCTGCTGGGGCTGTAGGCGTGATGCAATTGATGCCCTCCACAGCCACAGAGATGGCTGACGCACCAACCAGCACGCTGATGCTGAAGGATCCCGCCGACAACTTCGAACTGGGCGCGCGCTACCTCAACCACTTGCTGGAGCAATGGGAAAGCGACCCCTTTCGCAGCATTGCCAGCTACAACGCCGGGCCTGGTGCTGTGGCCTCTTGGGCACAACCCTCGGATCAAGACGACGATGCACTCTGGGTGGAACGCATTCCCTACCCGGAAACACGCTTCTACACCAAGAAAGTGCTGGACAATCTGCTCGGCTACCTAGGCGGCAATCAATCGTTCTGCAACGAGACTGGCGCTGGGATGGGGCAGAAGCGTGCCGGCGACGATGCCAGCGATCACGACCAAACTCATCAGAAGCAGGCAGATCCCGGCGGCGGGCAGAACACCGATGCGGATGAGATCGAGCCTGGCCAAGAGCACGGCTGAGGCCAGGATCAACACGTCGGTGAGCACATTGAGCTTCAGCAGATAGATGCCACCGGTGATCACCACCAGCAGCGTGACCACCAACGTCATCACCCGGCTCGACGCCATCAGCAACGACACCTGGCGCAACAGCAGATCGGGCATGGTGCAGAAGATGACAACCACCTGGGTCTGCAGCAGCACGAGACACCAGAACCAGGCCGCACTCACGCCATTGAGAGACGTGAAGGAGGGCTGAACAATCTGCCAATGGTTGCCGAGCACAACCGCAACGAGAAACAGCACCGTCAGCAACGGCGCCCGAACCGGAAGGCTTAGCAGTCGCAGAATTGGCATGGCGTCAAGGTAGCGGCGGCCTTTCGAAGGAGCTGCCAGAGTGATCGCTGCGGTTGACGTGCGATGACAGGCACCCCGGAGTCTTCGCCCCTGGGCACAGCGCAGCGATGGGTGCTGGTGCTGATTGCGGTAGCTCTGGCCATGGGCCTGGTTGTCCTACGCGGAGGCATTCAGAGCGAAAGTCCGATGGAGCAGCTGGCGAGACGATCCCTCGACCCACAAACAGCGTTAACCAACGGACGCCCAACGCTGATCGAGTTCTACGCCGATTGGTGCCAGGTCTGCAGAGAGATGGCACCTTCGATGCTGGCTTTGGAGAAGCAATCGCGAGATCGACTCGATGTTGTTCTGGTCAACGTCGACAACCCCCGTTGGCAAGATCTGGTTGATCGCTACGACGTCAACGGCATTCCCCAGTTGAACCTGTTCAACGCTGAGGGGGAAGCCAAGGGGCGATCCCTCGGCTTGCGCAGCGCTGAGGAACTCCAGCTGCTCACCACAGCTCTGCTTGAAAATCAGCCGTTGCCGGCCTTGCCTGGCGTCGGCAACGTCAGCCAACTGCTGACGCCCCCCTCTGCGAACAACGCGGTGGCAGGGGCCTCGAGCCCAGCCAACGCGGGACCCCGCAGCCATGGTTGACACGCCTCGCCATGATCACCACAACTCGTCACTCTGACGCTCCCATGGACCGCTTTCGGGTCGATCTGATCGCAGCTACGCCGAACCCGCAGCAATGCGTGTACGCCGCCATGCATCAGGACTACAGCGAAGGATTCGTGGCCGGAGATCGTGCCAACTGGCCCGATGAGCAGCGGGCTGGAGAGATCTGTGTGAAACGCCTGCTGTCTGGAGAGCGCGGCCACTACGGCCCTATGGAGCATGCGCAGATCGTGCTGAACGTGGGCTGGTTCCCGCACTCGGTGATGCAGCAGGCCCGCACCCACCGGGTTGGGGTGAGCTTCGATGTGCAGTCGATGCGTTACACCGGTGAACGCATCTGCCGTGCAGCGGATGGGGCCCTGGACCTGGAAGAGGTGTTCTATCTGCGGCCCATCGGCGAGTACAGCGATCGGCAGGGCAAGAAATACGCCTACACCGAAGCACTACGCCAACAGGATCTTGATCTCTGCCGTAGCGCCGCCGAGCGCTACAGGGATCTGCTCAGGGCGGGCTTCTCCGAGGAGCACGCCCGCGGCATCCTTCCCTTCGACTACCGCCAGCATTTTGTGGTGAGCTTCAGCCTGCGGGCGTTCCTGCACTTCATGGACCTGCGGGCCAAGCTCGATGCCCAGCTGGAGATCCGCCAGCTCTGTGATCTGATGTGGCCCCACATGGTGGAGTGGGCCCCTGAATTTGCAGCCTGGTACGAGAAGAGCAGGCTGCACCGGGCGCGTTTGGCCCCCTAATCAGAGAGAACTAGACCTTGGCCAGCGTCACCCGTTCCGGTTGGTGCTGGTACTTGCCTTGTCGATCGCTGTAGGTGGTCGAACATGGATCACCCTCAAAAAACAGCAGCTGACAGATGCCCTCATCGGCATAGATGCGGCAGTCAGCACCAGAACTGTTGCTGAATTCAAGGGTGAGGTGACCCTCCCAGCTCGCTTCTGCCGGGGTGGTGTTCACGATGATTCCAAGGCGGGCATAGGTGCTCTTGCCCAAACAGATCACGGTGATGTTGGGGGGAACCCTCAACTTCTCCAGGGCCACACCGAGGCCATAGGAATGGGCCGGGAGAATGAAATATCGCCCATCTTCATCCTCATGAAGGGGAGTGGGTTCGAGGTTGGCCGGGTTGAACCGCTTGGGGTTCATCACCGTGCCTGGAACATGCCGGAAGATCAGAAATTCCTGGGGAGAAAGGCGTAGGTCGTAGCCGTAGGAGGAGCAACCAAAACTCAGCACTGGCCGCAGCTTCTGCTCGGGCTCCAGGTGACGGACCAAACCGCTCTGGAATGGCTCGATCATTCCCTGCCCGGCCTGTTCAGTGATCCAGCGATCGCACTTGAGCATCAGAAACCTCGGCGCAACTCCGTGACTTGATCTGCCATCTCCACCACACCGGCGGGGATTGCAGGTCCAGTGATGATCACATCCATCGAAGCGGGCCGCTGCTCAAGGGCTGCAATCACGTCCGCCTCATCCAGGTATCCGAAGGCCACGGCAAGGCCGAGTTCATCCAACACCAGCTGGTCGAGATCTCCCTGGATCAGATGCTGACGGCAGATGGACCAAACCTCAGCCACCGCCTCCGCACCACCGGGATGCCCCGGCGAGGAGAGGCAGAGGGGCACTTCCGGCCGCAGCCAGACGAGGCCTCCGCAGAGCTGCACCCGGCCGGCCGGTCCCTGCTGCACGCCCCCTTTAAGGAACTGACTGATCAGAACACGACTGCCCAAGCCGGCAGCTCGCATGGCCTGGCTGAGAACACTGGCGAAACTGCCTCGATAAGGCGCCGTATGCACTTGCAGCTGCCCTTCGGGAGCCACCAGATGTAGGGGTGGCGGATCAGTGACGGCAGGCAAGGGCCTCAGGCCCGCCCGTTGCAAGGCCTGCTGATCCCGATCCAGGGAATTTGGGAAGGATTGGGGGTCGGCGAGGCTTGTGGTCATCACGGAAGCATCTGTCCGGGCGACCCCGGCGAGACCTTGAATGTAGCGGCGAGATCACATTCCACAAGGGGATTGACACCACCCATGGTGTTTGGACAGGGCGAGAACCAACCGCCTGCGAGGCTTGACGAACTGCACACCACCGATGAGCCAATCCCCTGAACAACGCACTGATGGCCGTCGCCCGCAGCAGTTGCGACCGTTCTCGGTGACCTGGAATCCCATGGGGTTTGCCTTGAGCTCCCTTGTGGTTCACACCGGCCGAACCGCTGTTCTCTGCAGCGTTTGCTTGGAGGACAAGGTTCCCCGCTGGCGCAAGGGAGAAGGATTGGGATGGCTCAGCGCCGAATACCGGTTGCTGCCCGGATCCACCCCACAGCGGCAATCACGGGAGCTGATGAAACTCTCGGGTCGCACCCAGGAAATTCAGCGGCTGATCGGCCGAAGCCTGCGCGCCGTGATCGACATGGAGCGCTTAGGGGAGCGCACCTTGCTGATCGACTGCGACGTGATCCAAGCGGACGCCGGCACCCGGACGGCCTCGATCACCGGGGCTTGGCTCGCCCTGGACCAAGCCTGCCGATCACTGGTGGACCAGGGAGTGCTGGAGCAATCGCCCCTGATCGATCAGGTGGCGGCTGTATCCGTGGGCTTGGTTGATGGCCAGGCCTTGCTGGATCTGGACTACAGCGAAGACAGCCGAGCCGAGGTGGACCTGAACGTTGTGCAGTCCGGCGATGGCCGTCTGCTGGAAATCCAGGGAACTGCGGAGGGTGCGCCCTTCAGTCGCAGCCAACTCAATGAGCTGCTGGATTTAGCAGAGCCGGGATTGACATCCCTAATGCAGGCTCAACGCCAGGCCTTCAACGAGCACAGCAGCGTTACGTAATAACCGCTACATGGCGGCCACCGCCGGCTCCGTAACTTCGCCACACCAGGGGGTTGTCATGACCAGTAGCCGAGGTTTCAGCCGATACGCCCCGCAGATGGTGGCTCCAGCTCCCAGCGCAGAGCCCGCCAATCGTTCTCTGCTGGAGATCATCCGGGATCTCGATGGCGCCAGCAGTGAACTGGTGGATCGCAACAAGACCATCTTTTTCCCTGGAGATCCCGCAGAACGGGTGTATCTGATCCGCCGGGGGGCCGTTCGTCTGTCCCGCGTCTACGAATCGGGAGAAGAGATCACCGTGGCCCTGCTCCGCGAGAACAGCCTCTTCGGGGTGCTGTCACTGCTGACAGGCCAACGGTCCGACCGCTTCTATCACGCTGTGGCCTTCACCCGGGTCGAAATGGTGACGGCACCAGCGACCTCCGTGAAGGCCGCCATCGAAGCAGACACCAGCGTTGGCCTGCGCTTGCTTCAGGGTCTCTCCAGCCGGATTCTGCAGACCGAGACGATGATTGAAACCCTCACCCATAGGGACATGTCATCCCGACTGGTGAGCTTCCTGCTGGTGCTTTGCAGGGACTTCGGCGTGGCAGATGAGCTGGGCATCACCATCGACCTGCGCCTGTCCCATCAAGCCATCGCTGAAGCAATTGGCTCAACACGCGTCACAATCACGCGTCTGCTGGGAGACTTGCGTCAATCCGGTCTGGTTCAGATTGACCGCAAGAAAATCACCGTTCTGGATCCGATCGCGCTGGCCAAACGCTTCAGCTAGGCCTTCCATCGCCCGACTTGTGCAGCGATGAGCGGCTGGGCACTGATTCTGGTTCTGTTGGTGCTCGGGGGCGTGCTGTCGACCCTGGGCGACCGCTTGGGCAGCCGCGTCGGCAAAGCGCGACTGAGTTTGTTCAGCATGCGCCCACGGCGCACTGCCGTTTTGATCACGGTGTTGACCGGCAGCCTGATCAGCGCACTCTCACTTGGCCTGATGCTTCTGGTGAGCCGGCAGTTGCGGGTGGGCCTGTTTGAACTGGATGCCCTGCAGGAGAAACTCCAAGACAGCCGTCAGCAGCTAAAGGCAGCCGAGCGGGAACGGGACAAGACCCAAACGGAAACCAAACGGATCGCCATTGAGCTCGAGCAATCACAGCAACGGGCCAACACCCTGCGCCTCGAACTGGCTCCTCTTCAGAAGGAGCTGGCCCAACTCGAAGCCGAACGTGAACGCCTCAGTCAGGACATCGCCTCCCGCGATGCGGACATCCAGCGCACAGAAGCCGAACTCAACAGCGTTCGCAGCCGCATCCGAGCCGGTGAGCAGGAACTCAAAGAACTGGAACGCAATCTGGTCGCCTTGCGGCGTGGATCGGTGGTGATCAGCAGCGGACAGACCTTGGCAAGAGCAACGGTTCGACTCGATGCTCCGGACCAGGCCAAACAGGCTGTCGACAGGCTGTTGCAGGAGGCCAATCTCAACGCCTACGGGAAAGTGCGACCTGGCGAAGCACCCGAACGGCAGTTGATCCGCGTTCCGCGCAGCGATGTGGAACGCCTGCAAAGCATCATCCGCAAACCAGAGACCTGGGTGATCTCGCTGCGCTCAGCCACCAATGTGCTGCGAGGTGAAACAGCGGTGTACGCCTTCCCCGAGGTGCGTCCGAACCGGCCGGTGACCCAACGCGGAGACGTGCTGGCCACCACCACACTGCAACCGGATGAACGCACTTCAGAGGGCATTCGCACACGATTGAACCTTCTCCTTGCCTCGGCCTATGCCGAAGTGCAGCGGCGGGGATCCCTGACCGAAGGCCTTCAGTTCGATGGATCAGCCCTCTCCCAACTGGCCCAGACCCTGATGGAAGGACCCAGCCAAAGCGTGGTCTTGGAGGTGATTTCCGCAGGGGTCAGCGACAGTGCCGATCCTGTCGTCGTCACCATTCAGGCCTCCCCATGAAACGGGTGGCCGTCCTCGATCCAGGCCGCTGCAAATGTGGTCTTGTGCTGGCCGATCTTCAGCTCGGCCTCGTGCGCGAAGGGCATGTGCTGGCCCCGGAGGCCGTCGAACCCTGGCTGGAGCACTGGAATCAAGACCAAGCTCTCGACCGCATCCTGATCGGCGATGGCACGGGAAGCCGAGCCTGGATCCAGCGACTGGAACGGCTGGGCCATCTCACTGTGGTTCCGGAGCAGGGAACAACCCTGAGGGCGAGACAGCGTTACTGGGCGCTGTGGCCAGCTCGAGGTTGGCGACGGATGCTGCCAGCAGGACTGCGCATTCCACCGGTGGATCTGGATGCTGTTGCAGCTTTGGTGATGCTTGAGGAGCACCTGCAATGCCGCCTGAAATGGCCTGAGCCTGATCCCACGTTCTCGCTCAGAACCTGGCCCGGACCATGAAGGTGTAATCACCCCCTGGTTCCAGCCTGTAATCAGAACGCACCAGAAACCGCCGCAGGGCATCCTCGATCAGGGCACGTCCCAGGGATGGCTCAACCACAAGTTCACCGCGATCAAAGGCCCAGGAAAACTGCCACTCAAACCCTCCAGCAGAAACTTCGCCCTCCACGCACTTGGCTTGAAAACACTGGCGGAGCACCCGCAAATGGGCCGTTGTCGCCGGAAGTGCCGGCATCAGTCGACCGACTCCAGGTCATAGCGGAACCCGTTGATCCAGGTTCCAGCGCGCTCAAAGCTCTGGCGCTGAAGACGTTGAATCCCATCCAGAACAGCATCGAGAACAGCGCCGACACAGGGTTGCTCCGCCTTGCTGAACGGACCAAGAACATGGGACACCGTTCGGGCGCGGCGTTCGGCAGGGTTCTCAGCCGGCGCACCAATGCCGATCCGCAGCCTAGGGAACCCCTGGGTACCGAGATGCTGGATAGTGCTGCGCAAACCGTTGTGCCCGCCGGCACTGCCCTGGGCCCGCAACCGCAAACGACCCAGCGGAAGATCCATGTCGTCCACCAGCACCAACAATTGGTGAGGCTCCAGGCCGAACCAATCGAGAGCCGCACGAATGGCACGACCGCTGTCATTCATGTAGGTCTGAGGCATCAGCAAGCGCAGCCGCTGCTCACCAACCCCTGTATCGGCTGCAAGACCGTGCAACTTGGCCTGCTGACGAAAACTGAACCCAGAGCGCTCACCCAAAAGCTCGAGGGCCATGAAGCCGATGTTGTGACGGGTGCCGGCGTATTTCGCACCCGGATTTCCCAGACCCACCACCAGCTTGAGATCAGTGGTCATACCGCTGGAACGACTCAGTCGCTGGGGGGAAGTTCTTCAACCGGCTTCGCAGCCTCACCGGAAACTTCCGGATCAGCCATGGCTTTGTTGATCTCTCGTTCGAATTCCTTGGAGGCGGATTGGAAGCCCTTCAGGGTTTTACCAAGAGTCCGACCAAGCTCGGGCAGGCGTTTCGGCCCGAAAACCAACAAGGCAACGGCGCCGATAACCGCCATTTCGGGGAGACCGACGCCGAAGATGTTCATGGGTGCAGATCAGCCGAGGCCGTTCCAGTTCACGTTGATGCCCTCGAGGATGAGGGACTTGTTGTACAGCTGAAGAATCACCAGCAGAAACACCAGGAACAGCACCATGAAGATGCCCATCACGGGAGTGGTGCCCCATCCGGGAACCACCTTGCCGTACTCGGAGTTCAGTGGGCGGAGAAGGTCTCCCAGACGGGTGCGTTGTGCCATGGCGACGCCGGGTCTCGGGTGGTTTGAAGTCTCGATACTGTAGGGGCCGACTCCGGTTCGGGGTTGATCCTGTCGAGAGATGTGATGGAAACGTCGTCCCCAGCCCTGTCCGTCGCCATTGGCGTGCTCGCCGTTTTGTTCGGACTCACCGGATTTGGCGTGTATCAGGCCTTTGGCCCTCCATCAAAAGCACTCGACGACCCGTTCGACGATCACGAGGACTGATCCACCACCAGGGAGACGAGTTCCCCTGGGGTGATCACCACGGCGGGAGCGGACATTGAGTCGGCTTCCCTGCGGACCCTCCACCCCGCTCCGGGGGTCCAGCGACAGCGCGCTGATCCCGAATTGAGCAGCTTCAGCACGCAACCATCGGCATGGCGCTCCAAACCCACCGGCGTGAGTGGAAACGGCAGCGATGGAAACCATTGGCGCTGCTCCGCCGGCAAGTCCGCACACCACCCGGGCTCACGAAACGCAATGGCCGCCTGAGACACACCGGCATCGCTCCATGAGCCGGCGAACGGCATGAGGGCCAAGCGCTGGCGATGCCACCCCCGATCAGCACTGGGATCTGGCCAGGTCGGGCCCCGCAGCAGCGAAATGCCAAGTCGATCTGAAGACCAATCCACACCCTGGGGGCCGTCCAGCAACACGGCCATCCCGCCTCCGGGAGCCGCCGACTGCGAGGCGAACCAGGAGATCACAGGCACTTCCCAACGGGCTTGTTCCCGAGCCGTCATCGGTGCAGCCGGCCGTTCGATCACCCCTCCACTGGTGTCGGCAGCGATGCGGACGGCGGGGGTCGCCAGCGGCAGCTCAAAACGCAGCAACTCATGGGTCTGGCGCCAGTCGATACCGCAAATCAGCTCCAGCCAGGGCGTGTCGGCCTTCAGCCGCAGGTCCAGACGCAGGCAACTGGCACCGAGCTGGCGCCGCAGCACCAGATGCGCCACCAGGGGGCCCTGATCGAGCCACTCCAGGGAATCCGTACAGAGCACACCCAGGGGCTGAGATCGGTAGTCCACCGCAAGATCCCAGGCATCCCAGAATTCGTCCCGATCCCGATAGCGCTCCAACTGCAGGGAAGACGACAACTGATCCCGTCCATCGCGATCCCGCAAAGCCAGCAGTCCGGCCGAGGAGACATCGAGCTCGATCAGACCGTTGCCCACACGCCAAGCTCCCGCCCCCAGCGACGTGATAACCACAGCCTGACGGGGCTCAGCCGCACAGGACGTCAAGCCTGGTTCACGCCGGAGCGGCACCGAACAAATCCCGTGCTGACGCGGTAGCTGCACCCAGGTACCACCAGCAGCGGCATTTTGCTGCGGTAGTGAAACGGCATCCGCTGACCACGATCCCGCAGGAAGGCGAACCAGAGGCGACCAGGACGCCAAAGGCTGCAGACCCCACCAACTCCACACCGCTGCTGTGTCCTCTGGACGCGGCAGCCTTGCCAGCCGCCGATCGCGTTCCTGGCGGGCCTGGCGCCGGGCCGAGCGCCAGACCGGTTCCGCCTGGTCAAACACCTCCGGGATAGAGGTTCCCGGAAGGATGTCGTGAAACTGCTGAAACAACAGCGGGCGCCAATCGCTGCTGCCGCTGTCGCGACCTGCGATCGCCAACAGGGCTGAGACTGCATCAGCCTCCCGTAAGAGCCGTTCAAGCGTTCGGTTGTGGCGCTTCTGATCCGGACGGCTGGTGGCGCAACCGCGGTGCAACTCCAGGAAAAGCTCATCTCGCCACACAGGCCAGGCCTGATCACCCTGCTCCAGCTCGGCCAAGAACTCCCGCACCGTGCCGGCTCGGGTGGGCAAGGCGGCTGCTTGCCCTTCCCAGAGCTCGATCTGCTCCAGCAACTCCTCGGTGGGACCACCACCGTGATCACCAACACCTGGAATCCACAGCGCCGCCTCCAGCCCCGTGGCCTGATGCCAGGCCCGCTGCTCGTCCAGCATCTCCACAGGATCGGCGCGGCGCCCGATCGGCGGCAGCATCAGGCTGTGCAGTTCCGACCGTCCCCGTCCGCGCCAGCGGAACAAGCGGTGGGGGAAAGGGTTGTCAGCATTCCAGGCCAGCTTGTGGGTGCAGAACCAGCGCACACCGGTGGCTGACGCCACGGCAGGCAGACCAGCAGAGAAGCCAAAGCTGTCCGGCAACCAGGCCAACTCATGGGTCCACTCCGGGAAACGGCGGCGGCTGTCGTCCTGACCGAGAGCGAACTGGTTCCACAACGACGCCGTGCTGACCAGCACACAGTCGCTCTCCACCCAGGGGCCATTGATCGGTTCCCAGCGGCCGGCCCGACTGGCCGCCTGGATTTCCGCAAAAAGAGCTGGCCGATGTTGCTCCACCCAGGCGTAAAGCGCCGGCGTGGAATGGGCAAAGCGCAGCTCGGGCCAGCGACGCATCAACGCCAGCGCTGATCGGAAGGTGCGTTCAGCGGCCTGCCAGGTATCAGCGACCGGCCAAAGCCAAGCCAGATCGAGATGTGCATGACCCAGCCAATGCAACAACCCTCGTGGCGGCTCTGCCTGGTGCAGGTGCGCTGCAACAGCAGCCTGCGCCTCTGTACCGCTGGGATCCAGCTCCGCCCAATGCGGCGGCAGGTCTCCGTCCGCCGCCAGATGCAGCTCCAGGGCCGCAGGCAACAGCGTGCCCTCGTGATCGGGGCCTGCGGTCTGCGGCTCCAGGTCGAGATGGCTGCTGATCAGAGCTCCATCGTCATGCAGGGGGCTGCAGAGCTCCAGCACAAGATCCAGTGCAGCCCCCTGACGACAACGCCCAGGCAGCGGCCAGCGACAGGCGGTATCGAACAGATCCCCCTCATGCACCAGCACGCCATCCACCCAGAGACGCATCTGCTCGGCCCACCAGCTCAGCACCAGCCGGGCACGGCAGGAATCACGGTTACTCCAGCCATCAGGCCAGCTCAACCGCTGCTCAAGACGCAACCATTGGCGTCCCCTGGGCCAGATCAGCAGGCCGCGCTTGGCCCAGTCCGGCCGGTGCGTTGCTCCCCAGCTTTCATCGAGAAAAAACCCTGCCTGGGCGGCGCCTAAGCGGCGCCAACCGGCACGCAGATCACGCCGCGAGCGACTGCGAAACGTTTCAATCCACTCCGATCGACCGACTTGATCAGGGTTCATTCCCCTGCTGACGCTGTCATGCCCCATAGGATGATGCCCTTGTCACAGACGCCGGTCGGTCTCCATGCTCGCCCTCAAGATCTCCGTTTACTCGGTCGTCTTCTTCTTCCTCGGCATCTTTGTGTTCGGGTTCCTTGCGAGCGATCCAAGCCGCACCCCTAGCCGCAAAGACCTGGAAGATTGATTCAGCCTCCCGATCAGACCGCGCCACACACTGGTCTGATCGGAGCTTGATTTCTGAAATGAGCTGGCAAGCTCATGGGCCGCAGCAGGAATGCCTTGGCGGCGCACCGCCTTCTTTTTGTCTTGACCGGAACCCTGATCACAGGGTCGATGTCCGTGTTGCCCGCATCGGCAGGTTCAGCTGAATCAACGCCAGAGAAAGTTGCTTCTACACCGGCGAGCCTGAAAGTACGAGCTGACCGCCAACACACCCATACAAAGTCGAAGGCCACGATCGCCGAAGGCAACGTTTCTGTTCAGCTCGGAAACGCTGAACTGCGCGCCGATCGGATCGAATTTGATGCGGCCTTCCGCACCCTCTATGCCCGCGGCGCCGTTCGTTTCAGGCGCGGCAATCAGTTTTTCCAAGCGTCGAGCTTTCGCTACAACCTCGTCCAGAACGAAGGGCAGCTCAACGATGTTTACGGGGTCATCGACCTTGAAGAGCCCCTCACCAACCCATTAACCACGTCTCGAACGGCATCAGCCCCACCGGAGCCACCCACGCCAGCCAGCCGTGAAGGCATGCCGACCGTGGCCTGCCCGCCACTGCTTCCTCCGGTTCCCGACTGGCATCCACAACCGTGGGCAGTGACGGCCTGGGGCGGGCAGATGATTGATGCCGCCTTCGGTGACACCTTCCTGTTCAACGGTCGGATGCGTCCCGAAGCCGTGTTGGGCGTCGGCGTGCAGAAACGGATCATGCGTGCAGGTCCACTCGCCGTTGAACTTGAGGCTGACCTGTTCAGCCACATCGCCAAGCAGCAACAGGGCGGCGAGTTCAACCAGAGCAAGCCCTATGCCGATCTGCCGGCACAGAGCTTCGGCGAGGGGGTGCTGGGGATTGGAGCACGCGTCTGGGTTCAGCCTTGGCTGAGCTTCAGCGTTGTTGAAGGCATCAGCTACAACTCCAACGTCAGCCTTTACGAGAAAACATTCCGCGAGAACTACACAAAGCTGTTGAACTACCTCGGCTTTGAGGTGGAGGCAGCAGTGTCCTCCGACCTGTCGCTCGTGGGCCGGATTCACCACCGTTCCGGTGCTTTCGGCACCTATGGAGGCGTCTCTGAGGGGAGCAACGCCTACTTGCTGGGCCTGCGCTACCGCTGGGGACGGGAGACACCCAAGCAGGAGAGCGTCGTGATGCCGCCCCTGCCGGAATGTGACGACCCTGATCGCGGCCAGCGCGTCAAGCCCACCTCTCTCTCCGAGCGCCTCGACTCGATTGCCCTCGGCGATGGAGGAAGCCCTCAACGCCTTATCAGCAGCGATGGAACAACAGAGCAACCCACGATTCCGCCAGCCCAGCAGCAGGCCATGCGGACTGAAGCGATCGCCAGGATCGACCAACGCATCTCAGACGTCGACCTCCAGGGCAGCTTCAGCATCGAACGGCGCAGCGGCATCCCCGTTCAACGCCTGAATTCCTCGGTCAGGGATGAAAACCGCTTTGGCGTGGTCAAAGTTCCCCAACTGAAGAGCCTGGGAAGCACGAATTTCCTCAACGGCACGATCAGCCGCTGGAGGGTGCAAGCCTCGAAGATCCTGATCACGGCGGATGGCTGGGAGGCTGATCGCATGGGCTTCAGCAACGATCCCTTCACGCCGACGCAAACCAGAATCGATGCAGAGGACGTGATCGCCCGTGAGCAAGCCAATGGCGATGTGCTCATCTCGGCGCGACGCAACCGGCTGATCGTTGAAGAGCGGCTGCCCATCCCGGTCACCCGTCGACAGCTCATCCAGAAGGAAGAGGAAGTGGAGAACCGCTTCGTTGTTGGCATCGACAACCGGGACCGAGACGGACTTTTTGTGGGACGCAACCTCAAGCCACTCACCATCGGTACGAGCACGGAACTGTCCGTTCAACCCCAGTTCATGGTGCAGCGCGCCATTGACGGCGACTTCAACAGCGCCGCTGATCTCTTTGGCTTGGACGCCAAACTGCGCGGCCGCTACGGGAACTACAACCTGGACGCCGACGCAGACATCAGCAGCTTTGATCCCGCAGACATCCTGAGCAGCAGCCGCTATTGGGGAAGCTTCGGCCGGGATATCGACATGGGCGGCTTGGGCGTGCTGAGCACCAATCTGTTCGGGGCCTACCGCTACCGCACGTGGAATGGATCCCTCGGTGAAACCGACATCAATGCGGCCTACGGCGTCTATGCCCAGACCAAGGGCAAATGGTCGACAGGCGAAGTGGATCACGATTACCTCATTCGCGGTGCTGTCGGGGACTACGACGCCGATCGCTTCAACAGCAACCGCCATTTGCGCAGTGGGCGGGGCAGCTTTTTCGCCTCCGTCACCAGCAAGATTCCTTTGCTCAAGGGGAAGACAGCTGAGCTCATCCCAACCGCGGCTTACCGCTACTCCCCCGTTCCCATCGTTCCGGGGCTGAGCTTGAACACCAACGTCAACACCTCGATTGCTGTGTACGGCGATGGCCGTCACCAGGAGACCCTGAGTCTCAGCGGTGGCCCCACCATCACGCTGGGCACCTTCAGCAAGCCCTTCCTCGATTTCACGCAGATCTCGATCGTCGGCAGCGGCTCCCTGAAAAACGGCGACAGCCCGTTCGCTTTTGATCGCAACGTCGATCTCGCCACACTTGGGGTTGGCCTCACCCAACAGATTGTTGGGCCGGTCGTGCTGAGCACAGGCGTCAGCTACAACGTCGATCCCGGTTCGAAGTACTACGGCAGCACCGTCAACTCCAACATCGAATTGCGCTGGCAACGGCGCAGCTACGACGTGGGGGTCTACTTCAATCCTTACAAGGGCATTGGTGGCGTTCGCTTCCGGCTCAACGACTTTGACTTCAAGGGCACAGGTGTGCCGTTTGTGCCTTACACCCCAACGAACTGGATGGACACGACCAACGCGGATCGGCCCTTCTGATCAATCACCGCCACCGATGATCAGATCGCTGCCGAATAGCGAAGCTCCGGCGTAGCGCATGCCGGAGGTTTTCACGTTCGGTGCATAGGCATTGATCACCTGGGCCTCCCGAAGATCGGCATTGCGCAGGTCCACGCCGGACAGCTCAGCATTGGTGAGGTTGGCTCCCCGCAGGTCAGCACCTTCCAGCAACGCTCCCGTCAGGTCAGCACCTTCCAGATTCGCCTCCCGCAGATCGGCGCCGCGCAGATCACTGCCTCGGAAATCTGCGCCGATCAGATGGGCCTGACGGAAATCCGCCTCGCGGAGGTCACAGCCTGGACAGCTGCGGTCCAACGGATCATGGGGCTCAATCTGAAGTGGAACGGCACCAACGGGAGCCACACCGGCAACAACCAACAGGGGCGCCAACGGCAACAACAACCGCGAAAGCAAATGAGCCATTGAGATCCAACCTCCGAATGCAACCTCCTATCTCTTTCATAGACACAGGAGTCGCGCTTGGCTGTTACTTGGCGGCGAACTGGTTGATGTAGGGCAGTGTTTGCATCAATTCCGCAACCTGGGGCCCATGGTCCAGGAGCTGAGACGTTGCATCCCAACGACCGCTGCGCAGCATGTCCAGAGGGCCGGGATCGATTGACACAGGCCAACTGGAGTCGGCTGAGGTCAGTTGCAAACCGGCAAGATCGAGGCTCCAGGAGCGCCCCGGATCGCCATCCACCTGGGCCTGAATCGCCTTGATCTGCTCTGGAGCGGCCGTTGCACAGGGAATGCCAAGGGCGAGGCAGTTGCCGTAAAAGATCTCGGCAAAACTCACCCCAACCACCGCGCGAATTCCCCAGCGCATCAACGCCTGAGGGGCATGCTCACGACTGGAACCGCAGCCGAAATTGCCGTTCACCACCAGGATCGAGGCCCCCTGATAACGGGCCTGATCAAAGGGATGCTCACCGGAGAGTTCAAGGCGGTCGTCGGCAAACACCTGGTCACCTAGCGCCTCGAAACTCACGCATTTGAGGAACCGTGCCGGAATGATCCGATCCGTGTCGATGTCTTCACCGGGGACGGCGATGGCCGTTCCACTCACCTGTTGAATCGGACCAGTGGGGAAGAGAGCCATCACGATGCGGACGGAGAAGTCAAAGTACGGACATCGGTCACACGACCGTTAACAGCAGCGGCAGCCACCATGGCTGGACTCATCAACAACGTCCGGCCACTGGCCGATCCCTGCCGACCCTTGAAATTGCGGTTGCTGGAGCTGGCACTGATCTGACGCCCCTCCAGCCGATCCGGATTCATCGCCAGACACATCGAGCAGCCGGGCTCTCGCCACTCAAAACCTGCGGCACGGAACACTGCATCCAGCCCTTCCGCTTCAGCAGCTTTCGCCACCTGCTCTGACCCGGGGACCACAAACGCCTTGATGCCTTCAGCCACCTGGCGCCCACGGGCCACATCGGCAGCGGCACGCAGATCACTGAGACGACCATTGGTACAGCTGCCGATGAAACAGACATCCACAGGGACCCCTGCAATCGCCGTTCCCGGCTGGAGATCCATGTAGCGGTAGGCCTCCTCAGCAATCGGACGCTCGCCTGGATCCAGCTGATCAAGGCTTGGCACCGCTTCATCGATCCCCAGTCCCTGGCCCGGGGTAATGCCCCAGGTCACCGTGGGTGGAATCGCAGCGGCATCAAACACCACCTCGTCGTCGACCGTTGCATTGGCATCAGTGGCCAGGGAGCTCCACCAGGCGACAGCACGATTCCAGGCCTCACCCTCGGGCGCATGGGGGCGACCTTTCAGATAGTCAAAAGTGACCTGATCGGGATTGACGTAACCGCATCGGGCGCCCCCCTCGATCGCCATGTTGCACAGGGTCATCCGCTCTTCCATCGACAACGCCTCGATGGAAGAGCCGGCGAACTCATAGGCGTAGCCAACGCCGCCCTTCACCCCCAGGTGGCGAATCACATGCAGGATCAGGTCCTTCGCTGACACGCCCTCGGCGAGAAGGCCATTCACCTGAATCCGGCGCACCTTGAGCTTGTTCATGGCCAGGCTCTGGCTGGCCAACACATCGCGCACCTGACTGGTGCCGATCCCGAAGGCAATCGCCCCGAAGGCGCCGTGCGTGGAGGTGTGGGAGTCACCGCAGGCCACCGTCATGCCCGGCTGGGTCAGGCCCAGCTCGGGGGCAATCACATGCACGATGCCCTGCCGGCCGCTGCCGATGTTGTTGAGAGGGATGCCGTGCTCCTGGCAGTTCCGCTCCAAGGTGCTGAGCATCTCCTCCGCCAACGGATCGGCGAACGGCCGTTGCTGAGACGTGGTCGGCACGATGTGGTCCACCGTGGCCACCGTGCGCTCAGGACAGCGCACCGTCAGCCCCTTGTCCTTCAACGCCGAGAAGGCCTGAGGACTGGTGACCTCATGGATCAGATGCAGACCGACAAACAGTTGGGTGGAACCGCCGGGGAGCTCCGCCACCCGATGCAGGTCCCACACCTTGTCGTAGAGGGTGCCGGAACTCAACAGTTCAGCCGCAAGAACCGTCGACCCTAAACCTGAGCGAGCAAGCGAAGACGCAGACGGTCCAAGCCGCGGATCACGCTCATCCTCTGAATGGCCTCACGGCCCCGCCGCTCACCGAAATGCTGCACCCAGGCCTCACAGCCATCGGGACCAGCCAAGGCCAGGTGCACCAGACCCACCGGCTTCTCAGCACTGCCACCGCCAGGGCCGGCGATGCCGCTGACGGCAATCGCCCAATCGCAATTGAGTTTCTCCCGGGCTGCCCGCGCCATCGCCTCGACCACAGGCTGTGAAACAGCGCCATGGGCAGTGAGCAGATCCGGAGACACCCCAAGCACAGTCTGTTTCACCGCATTGCTGTAGGCGACGACGCCACCCTGAAAAACCGACGAGGAGCCTGGAACAGCCGTCAGGGCTGCCGCCAATCCACCACCGGTGCAGGACTCCGCCACCGCCAGCGTCTGGTGCCGTTGCTTGAGCAGGTCGATCACCACCGACGCCAGGCTGTCCGCATCGACGCCGTAGCAGTGGTTGCCCGTGCGACGGCGCAGCTCAGCTTCCAGCGGCACCAACAGCTGAGCGGCGGTATCGGCACTGGGCGCACAGGCCGTGAGCCGCAATTTCACATCGCCGAGGGAGGCATAGGGAGCCACTGTTGGGTTGGTCGACGCGAACAAATCGGCAACGCGCTCAGCCAGATCGGATTCACCAATGCCGGTGAAGCGGAGCTGACGGCTCACGAACACACCGGAAGCTCCACCATTGGCTTGTAGCCAGGGGGCGGCTGTTTCCGCCCACATCGCCCGCATCTCCGCAGGCACACCCGGGAAGGTGAGAATCGTGAAATCAGGCCGGGGAGACCAGATCATTCCCGGTGCCGATCCCTTTGGATTGGGGAGAACCTCCGCTCCACGGGGCAGATAAGCCTGGCTACGGTTGCTGGGAGCAACCGGCCGGCCAACGGCCGATAACTTCCGCTGGATCTCCTGCCAGAGCTCGGGCCGCTCCTCCAAGGGAGTCTCGAAAGCAGCGGCCAGGGCCTCAGTGGTGAGGTCATCGGGGGTTGGGCCCAAACCCCCTGTCGTCACCAGAACCCTGCAGCGCTGCGATGCTTCGCGTACGGCAGAGATCAAACGCTCTTTGTTGTCGCCAACAACGGTTTGGCGGTAATGCGGCAGACCCAAGCCGGCCAACTGTTCGGCAATCCATCGGGCATTGCCGTTGAGGATGTCCCCCAACAACAGCTCTGTGCCCACGCACAGGATTTCAACACCCGATTCAGCCACGCGGTTCGCCAAGGGCCGCAGGATCAACAGGGGTGGAACAGGGGTTGGTGTTCAACAGAGCCCGCTCATGCTGCAGCTGGCGACGGCTGATCACCACCGTGGCCACAAGGATGGCCGTGGCCAAGGCCAGCCAGAGGAAGCGCATCTCGGCATTGGCCACCACAAGGGCCAGGGCAGCAAGCCACTGGGTGAAGACGTAGATCAACAGCACCGTGCGCCGATGACTGAACCCCGCGCGTAACAGGCGGTGATGGAGGTGACGGCGGTCGGGATAGAAGGGGGAACGGCCTTCCCGCAGACGGCCCATGATCACGGCCGACATGTCAGCCAGAGGCAGCGAGAGAATCAGCAACGGCAACAGCAGGCTCACCGTCGTGAGCCCCTTGGCGGGTCCCACGATGCTCACGGCAGCGAGGGTGAAACCAAGGAAATAAGAGCCCCCATCCCCCATGAAGATGCGGGCAGGGTTGAAGTTGTGCCTCAGGAAGCCGAGGCAGCAGCCCGCCAGCGCTGCGGCAAGGAATCCAGCGGCCACCTGATGCAGCGAAAAGCTGACGGAAACCAGCCCAACAGCGGCAATGCCAGCAACTCCCGCAGCAAGACCATCAAGGCCATCCAGCCAGTTGATGGCATTGGTGATCCCTACCAGCCAAACCACAGTGGCCAGCAGGCTGAGGCTGTCAGGCAGAGCAATCGGACCGGCTGAAGCGGTGAACCAGGGGAGATCGATTGCCCCGATCCGAACGCCCTGGCTCCACACCGCACAAGCCACGGCAACCTGTCCAGCCAGCCGCGGCCAGGGCGAGAGAGCAAAGAGGTCGTCGGCCAGGCCGATCAGAAAAAAACACAGCGAACCGGCCAGGGTGCCCCAGATCAGCTGATCCTTGGCCGGCGCCAGCAGGCCGAAGCCCCCCATGGACCAGACCGTCGCCAAAGCCAGGGCAAAACCCAGGACCATGGCAATGCCCCCCAACCTCACCATGGGGGTGATGTGCTGCTTGCGCTCATCCGGTTGATCAGTCCACCCAAAGCGCAAACCCAGCCGGCGCACTTGGGGCACCAGCACCATGGTGGTCACCGCAGCCAGAAGAAAGCTGACCGAGGCGACCGCAATAGGGCTGGCCAAGAGGTTCACGCAGGCTCCAGGGAAAAGACGATCCCCCGGTCAGAAGGAGTCACCCCAATCCTAGGGAGCTTGCAACCGTTCAACCAGGCAGTGCCTCGGCCCATTCGAGAGCCAAGGCCAAGCCTTAGGCCAGAACCGGCTGCTTGCGGTCGGCGTAAAGGGGAAAGCGCTCACAGAGGGCGGCCACCCGATCGAGGCAACGCTGGCGAATCGCATCATCCTCAGGATTGAGAAGACGATCAGCAATCACATCAGCAACCTCCCGGAAGGCCTGCGCGTCAAAACCACGGGTGGTGAGAGCAGCTGTTCCCAGCCGCAGGCCGCTGGTGACGAAGGGCGATTCGGGATCGAAGGGAACGGTGTTTTTGTTGGCCGTGATGTGCACATCACTCACCAACAGATCAGCCACCTTTCCGGTCATGCCGATGCCACGCAGATCCAGCAGCACCACATGGTTGTCGGTGCCGCCGCTCACGACATCGATGCCGCGGGCGATCAGCTGTTCAGCGAGGGCTGCCGCATTGGCAACCACCTGCTGGCTGTAGGCCTTGAACGAAGGCTGCAACGCTTCACCGAAGGCCACAGCCTTAGCAGCAATCACATGCTCCAACGGGCCGCCCTGACTGCCAGGGAACACGGCCTTATCGAACTTCTTGGCGAACTCAGCATCACGGCAGAGGATCAGGCCGCCGCGGGGGCCGCGCAGGGTCTTGTGGGTGGTGGTGGTCACCACATCGCAATGGGGCACCGGGCTGGGGTGCACACCAGCAGCCACGAGGCCAGCGATGTGAGCCATGTCAGCCAGCAGATACGCACCCACTTCATCAGCGATGGCACGGAATGCGGCGAAATCGATGGTGCGTGGATAAGCGGAATAGCCGCAAACGATCAGCTTCGGCTTGTGCTCCAACGCCAGCTGGCGGATCGCCTCCATATCAAGGCGTTGGGTCTCCTTGTCGACGCCGTACTGAACAACGTTGAACCACTTGCCGCTGACGTTGACCGGGGAACCATGGGTGAGGTGGCCGCCATGGGACAGGTCCAGCCCCATGATCGTGTCACCGGGCTGCAGCAGGGCGAGGAAAACAGCGAAGTTGGCCTGGGCACCGCTGTGGGGCTGGACATTGGCCCAGGCGGCACCAAACAACTGCTTGGCCCGCTCGATGGCCAGCTCCTCAATGGCATCAACGTGCTCACAACCGCCGTAATACCGCTTGCTGGGCAACCCCTCGGCGTACTTGTTGGTGAGCACAGACCCCTGGGCCTGCATCACCGCACGGGAGGCAAAGTTCTCCGATGCGATCAGTTCCAGGTGGGTTTCCTGACGCTGACGTTCTTGATTGATGAACGCGGCGATATCCGGATCCGACTGAGCCAGATCAGCGTCGATGGCGCGTCCAGAAATCTGGCCCATGAAATGTCAGTAAAGCTTTGACCAATCGTAAGAAACCGCAGCGATCAGCCCGAGCGATCAACCAAAAAAAAACTGCCCGTTGAGGGCAGTTGAAACGCGCCTGGAGAGATTCGAACTCCCGACCCTCTGATCCGTAGTCAGATGCTCTAATCCGCTGAGCTACAAGCGCTTGCGCCAAACCATCAGACCCCATCGAGGGTCCGCTCGTCAACTGGGTGCGGGCCGCGTCAGGATTCAGGTGTTTCTGAGCCTGAGCAATGCCGATCCGCTGGTATGGCCCCGCTAACCCTGAGGATCCGACCTACCGGCATTTCGAACGCATCGTGAACCTGTGCCTGCATGGCGGCGTGTTCGCCGCGGTGAACAGCGGCGGCTGGTTTCTGCAGGAGATGCGCCACCCCTTTCCCGAAGGGAGCCTGACCTGGGTCACCAGCCTCTGGGCAAGCCTGTGGCTGGGCCAATTGATCTGGGTGATTCTTCAGCGCCCCAAGCCGGAGGAATAAAGCCAGCATGGATGCAATCCCCACCTCGATCCTTCCGGGCTGATGTCCCTCTCCGCCAGTGACCTGCAGGACCTTCAGAGTGCTTTGGCTGACCGCCTCTACGTGCAGATCAGCGGCTGGCATCTTTACCTCGGCGATGCCGACCTGGCCTCAGCCCTGGCGATCGAATGCAGTGCCCGCGTCAATCAAGGTGCTGAGGTAGCGGCCCGGCAGGCCCTCGACGCCGTCAAGGTACCTCTGGCAGGAGGCGCCAGTCAGCTCCCGCTCTCGAAGCTGATTCCACCCGCCCAGTTGAGGGATCTTGAAGAGATCCTCGAGCCGTACTGCGGATAAGGTTGCAGTCCATCCGCAGCGGTTGGTGTGCTGATTATTGAAGTCACCAACTCAAGGGATTTGGTGCGCCAACGCATCGGCCGCCTGGGTGAACGGCTGATCGGTCGGGTCGTGGATGCGGAGGCTCAGGTTGAAAAAGCCCTGATTCAGGAACTGGAAACCGCCTTTAAAGAGTTCGGCATCGAGGCCCGGATTGTGTCTGTTCAGGGCCCGCAACTCGTGGGTCGCGAGCAGCTGGAACTTCCCATTCAGGTGCGTGAAGAGCTCGATGTTCGTCTCAGCGAGCCCTGAATCGGCCCACCACCAACTGCGTGACCTCACGCACCTCCGGCACCTGAAATTGCGCACCGATTAAGGCAAACAAAGCCAAGCCCAGCAGGCCAGGGGCAGACACCTGCAGCAGCAGGCCCAGCAACCCTGAGGGCCAGGGCACGACGGTCACCAGGATCCACGCACACCCCGCTGCCAGAACTCCGGCGATGGCGAGCCGCAGCAGATCCATCCCCCAGCGCCGCAGCGGCAGGCCTCCAACCTGTTGCTGCAGACCCAGCAACAGGGCGAGGCAGGTGAGCAGGTTGATGGCAACCGTGGCGAGCACCAACCCGGGCGCACCGAAATTGAACGGCAACTGATTCCCCCAAGGGGTCGGACCACCCACCAGCAGCCAGTCAAAAACCACGTTCAGACCGATCCCCGCCAGCGAGAGCCGAAAAGGCGTTGTTCCATCTCCAAGGGCATAGAAGACGCGCACCAGCACATCCCGGCCGAGGTAGGCCGGCATGCCCAGGCCATAGGCCATCAACAGGCCCGTCACCAGCTGTGCGGCTGATGCATCGAAGGCACCACGCTCGTACACCAGGGCGACGATGGGGCCACCCAACGCAATGAACAGTCCCCCCAGGGGGATCATCGATGCCGCAGACAGCATCAACCCCTGGCGGATCCGATCGATCAGCTGCGGACGATCCTGCGGAGCCGTGAGCCTGGAAAAAGTGGGCAGCAAGGGCACCAGCAGTGCATTCGAGATCAGGCCCAGGGGGGTTTGCACCAGCAAATTGGCGTACCCCAGACCCGCCGCCGCACCGAGGATGCCGGAGGCGAAAAACAGATCAGTGAACACATTGATCTGAAGCATTCCGGACGACAATGTCGCCGGCCCCATCACACGCCACACCTCCCGCACTCCCGGGTGCCGCCAGTCCCAGACCAGTTGGAAACGGGCCAACCCCTGCCGGATCAACGCCGGCAGCTGGATCAACCACTGCAGCAAGGCCCCCACCAACGTGGCCAAGGCCAGCACCACACCACCTGTCATGGCGGCGGACGGCAAGGCGATGTCAGCACCGAGCTGCCACCAGAGCAGTCCCACCCCCAGGATCAAGGCCCCGCTGGACATCAGCGGTGAAATCGCAGGGATCCAAAATTCGTCGGCGGCGTTGAGGGACCCGAAGCCCAGCCCGATCAGCCCGGCCAGCAGTGCCATCGGCGCCATCACCTGCAGCTGGACCCGTGCGATGGCGTGAAGCTCAGGAGCAAGGCCAGGGCCCACAAGGGTGATCAGGAGATCCGCCGCCAGCACCAGAACGATGGTGACCAGGAGCAAAAGAGCACTGACGCTGGTATTGAGCGCCGCAAGGATGTGCGCCCCTTCCGCTCGGGGGCGCCGGCTCAGCACGCTCACCATGGCGCTGTGGAAGGGGCCATTGATTCCCCCGAGCAAGATCAGGAGAAATCCAGGCAGCACATAGGCGTAGTTGTAGGCGTCATAGGCAGCGCCCACCCCGAAGGCCGCTGCGATCACCAGCTGCCGAATCAGGCCACCCACCTTGCTCAGCAGGGTGCCGAGGGTCACCACCAGTGCGATCCCCTTCAGTGAACGCGCCATTCGGCCCCCAGCATTGGGCGCATTGTGGAGGCACCACACGAGACCATGGGCCGATCTCGGCTGCTGCCATGACTGGCCTTCCCTCTCCGGGCGATGCCCTGCTGCACTTTGAACCCCTAACGGAGGGCGTGCTGCTGAAGCGCTACAAACGCTTCCTGGCCGATGTGGAGCTGAGCAGCGGCGAGACCGTCACCGCCCACTGCGCCAACACCGGCCCGATGACCGGGGTCTTGATCCCTGGCCAACGGGTGCGTCTGCGCTACGCACCCTCCCCCAAACGCAAGCTGGCCTGGACCTGGGAGCAAGCCGAGGTGCCAGGCGCCGATGGCCAACCTTGCTGGGTGGGCATCAACACGGCCCTGCCCAACCGACTGATTCGCGCCACGGTCGAAGCAGGGTGCCTGGAGGCCCAACTCGGGGCCATTGAGGGGATCCGCGCTGAAGTGGCCTACGGCACGAACAAACGCAGCCGGATCGACCTCCTGCTGACGCCATCCGCGCAGAACCCTGATCAACGACCGATCTATCTGGAGGTGAAGAACACCACCTGGACCGACGGCAGCACAGCCCTGTTCCCCGACACGGTGACCGAACGGGGGCAGAAGCATCTGATTGAGCTGATGGGGGTGCTTCCGGACGCGCGGGCGGTGCTGGTGCCCTGCCTCAGCCGCCCGGACGTGACTGCCTTTGCTCCCGGCGACAGCGCCGATCCGCGCTATGGAGAGCTGTTTCGCCAGGCCACCAAGAGCGGTGTGGAAGTTATGCCGTGCTGCTTCAGCTTCAGCGCCAATGCGGTGCACTGGCAGGGGACACGCCTAGTCCACCTAGATTGATTTTGGTAGCAGATCGAACATAGAAAGACGAGATTGACGTGCAGCGTGGACTGGTTCGCCTAGTTACAACTGGGCGTGTCACGCAGCTCTGCACCCTCGTTCATGACAACTGCATTCCACGCGCCACCGCAAAGGCGGCGCAAAACTCTTCAGGAGGCCAGCCTCCTGGAAGGCCCGATGCTGCTTCTGAAGGGCATCCGGGGCTTCAGCTCCAACCGCGCCATGACCTGGCTCGCCTGCGCGCCCCTGGCGCTCATGGGCCTTGGCATCTTCACGCTGTCGGCCAAAGCCGAAGAGCTTCCTGAGCTCTCCGCCGCTTTCCTGGCCAACAACCTCTGGCTTCTGGTCGCCACCATCCTGGTGATCTTCATGAATGCCGGCTTCGCCATGGTCGAAGCAGGCATGTGCCGGCAAAAGAATGCCGTCAATATCCTTGCCAAAAACCTGTTCGTGTTCGCCCTCGCGGTGACCGCCTACTGGTTTGTGGGCTACTCCCTCATGTACGGCGACTCCGTCATCGGCGGCTGGCTGTATTTCGGGGGCCTCTTCTTCGACCCGACCGTCACCGCTGAGACCATCAGCGAAGCCGGCCTGGTTCCCACCGTTGATTTCCTGTTCCAGGCGGCCTTCGCCGGAACCGCAGCCACGATCGTTTCCGGTCTTGTGGCTGAGCGGATCAAGTTCGGCGAATTCGTGATCTTCGCCCTGGTGCTCACCGCAGTCATCTACCCGATTGCCGGTAGCTGGCAGTGGAACGGTGGTTGGCTCAGCGAAATGGGCTTCATCGATTTCGCTGGTTCCTCGATCGTTCACTCCGTTGGCGCCTGGGCCGGCCTCGTCGGCGCCATGCTGCTCGGACCCCGCATCGGCAAGTACGTCGACGGCAAGGTTCAGGCCATCCCTGGCCACAACATGTCCATCGCCACCCTTGGCGCCCTGATCCTCTGGATCGGCTGGTACGGCTTCAACCCCGGTTCCCAGCTGGCCATGGACCAGTGGGTTCCCTACGTGGCCGTCACCACCACCCTCGGTGCTGCCGGTGGTGCCATCGGCGCCACGGTGATCTCCACGATCACCTCCAAGAAGCCTGACCTCACCATGATCATCAACGGCATCCTGGCCGGCCTGGTGAGCGTGACTGCCGGTTGCGGCAACCTCACCCTGACGGGTTCCTGGGTGGCTGGCCTGGTGGGCGGCATCATCGTCGTCTTCTCCGTGGCCGCTCTCGATGCCGCAGGCATTGACGACCCCGTCGGCGCCTTCTCCGTGCACGGTGTGTGCGGCGTGTGGGGCACGATCGTGATCGGTCTCTGGGGCTACGACGTCCAGGGCGACGGCTCCGGCCTCGGCCTGCTGGTCGGCGGCGGCATCGACCAGCTCGGCATCCAGGCTCTGGGTGCTGCTGCCTATGCCATCTGGACCGTGGTCACCTGCTTCATCGCCTGGCAGATCATCGGCTCCCTCTTCGGCGGCATCCGCGTCACCGAACAGGAAGAGTCCGAAGGTCTGGACATCGGCGAACACGGCATGGAGGCCTACGCCGGTTTCTCCACCACCAACAACTGATTCCGCGTCGGATCTGTTGCTGTCCTCAAGCCCGGCCAAATGGCCGGGCTTTTTTACTGCCTGAAGCGCTGCTTCAGGCCACATAGAGTTGCCCCACTCCAGCGCCCTCCATGGACACCCACGCCTTCAAGCGCTCCCTCCACCATTCCGAGCGTTACAACCGGCGAGGCTTCGGGCGCGCCGAGGAAGTGGCGGAGAGCCTTGAGCAGGCCTACCAGAGCGGCCTGATCGGCACGATCCGGGACAACGGCTACCGACTGGAACACGGCCGGCTCAACGTCCGGTTGGCGGAAGCCTTCGGCTTCTGCTGGGGTGTTGAACGGGCTGTGGCGATGGCCTACGAGACCCGCAAGCACTACCCCAGCGAGCGTCTCTGGATCACGAACGAGATCATTCACAACCCTTCCGTGAATGATCACCTCAGGGAAATGGATGTGCAGTTCATCCCTGTTGAACAGGGAGTGAAGGACTTCTCAGGCGTCACCTCCGGTGATGTGGTGATCCTGCCGGCCTTTGGTGCCACCGTTCAGGAAATGCAGCTGCTGAATGAACGGGGTTGCCACATCGTTGACACGACCTGTCCCTGGGTGTCCAAGGTTTGGAACACCGTGGAGAAACACAAGAAGCACACCTTCACCTCGATCATTCACGGCAAGGTGAAGCACGAGGAGACACTGGCCACCAGCTCATTTGCCGGCACCTATCTGGTGGTGCTCGATCTGGAGGAAGCCCAGTACGTCGCCGATTACATCCTCGGCAACGGGGACCGAGATGACTTCATTCAACGGTTTGCCAAAGCCTGCTCTCCAGGGTTCGATCCCGATCGGGACCTCGAACGTCTGGGCGTGGCCAACCAGACCACGATGCTGAAGAGCGAAACGGAAGAGATCGGACGCCTGTTCGAACGCACGATGTTGAGCAAATACGGTCCAACCCAGCTCAACGACCACTTCCTGGCCTTCAACACCATCTGCGACGCCACCCAGGAGCGTCAGGACGCCATGTTCTCCCTGGTGGATGAACCCCTGGACCTGATGGTGGTGATCGGTGGTTTCAACTCCTCCAACACCACCCACCTGCAGGAGATTGCCGTCAGCCGTGGGATTCGCTCGTTCCACATCGACACGCCCGAGCGCATCGACGTCGGCACCAATTCGATCGAGCACAAACCACTGGCAGCCGACCTCTGTCGTGAGGGCGATTTCCTGCCTGAAGGCCCTGTGCGGGTGGGAATCACCTCCGGTGCTTCAACCCCGGATCGGGCGGTCGAAGAGGTGATCGAAAAACTGATGCAATTGAGCGAAAACTGAAGCGCAGAGAGCTTTACATTGGCTCATCTTTTATCGCCCTCCGCCGGCAGCTCCCCATCCGTGATGGTCTTGTCGCCCACCGAAACCGACAATCAGCTTCACGGTGCCGACCCGCAGGTGCGCTGCTACAGCAGCCACTTCGAGGATTCGATGCAGATGCTGGCGCCCCAAGCGGTGGTAGCTCGCTACCTGGATGACCATCAGAGCTGGTTTGAACGTTGTGCCAGCCCGATGCAGGTCGAGGCCATCGATCGGCAGTCCTACAGCCTGACCCTGGGGCGGTTCGGCAACTTCGGCTTCGAGGTGGAGCCCACGATCGCTCTGCGGCTGCTGCCACAGCAGGAAGGGATCTACCGGATCGAAACTGTTCGAACCGTGCCACAGTCGCTCGCCCTGCGGCATCACTACGACGTCGACTTCCGCGCGGGGATGCGCCTGATCCCTGAACAGGAGCACACCTCCGTCCAATGGGACCTGGATCTCAAGGTCTGGATCCGTCTGCCCAAGGTGATCACCATGCTCCCGGATCAGTTGGTCCAGAGCAGTGGTGATCATCTGCTCAAGCAGATTGTCCGTCAGATCTCACGACGGCTCACCTGGAAGGTCCAGGAAGATTTCCACGCCGCCCATGGCCTGAGCTGCCCACCGCGTCAGCGGGCAGCCTTCTGAAGGATCTTCAGCGGTTGGTCCAGATTTTGTTGACGATCTCCATGCCGCTGACGGCCTGCCAGAGGAACAGCGTGAGCATGCCCATGTTCAGGCCCACATGAGCCTTGCGCGCAATCACATTGCCCCGCTGCATCAGGGGTGAGAGCGAGGCGGCAACGGCGATCATCCCGGTCATGGCAAGACCCACCAGCAGGTGCGGACCGACAAACAACTTGCCGTTGTTCAGATAGGTGACCGCCATGCCACCCAGGGTCCCGAGGGTCATCACGGCCAGCAGGATGCTGCCCCAGAGGTAGTGGCGCTGGGCGAACTTTTTCGGCACCAGTTCTTTGCGCTGTTCTGGGGTACCGGTGCGCGTTTTCTTGGCCTTGATCCCCAGGTAGAGAGCCCAACCACCAACGGCGAGCAGGCCCCACTCCGCTAGGGGGTGAGCGAAATTGAGGCTGAAGGGGAGGGTGGCGAGCATTGAAGGGGACTCTTCAGTGCCGCGAGGCTAGGGGGCCGGCGGCCCCCACCAGCGTCAATGCAGGAAATGGCGGCGCCCCGTGAGCTGCATCGCCAGGCCGAGCTCATCGCAAGCTTTGATCGAATCGGCATCGCGCATGCTCCCACCGGGATGAATCACAGCGGTGATGCCGTGGCTGGCAGCCAGACGCACCGTGTCGTCAAACGGGAAGAAACCATCACTGGCCAGAACAGCCCCCTGGGCTTTCTCACCCGCAGCCTCCAGGGCAATCCGCGCTGAGCCCACGCGATTCATCTGACCAGCACCCACGCCGAGGCTCTGGCCATCCTTGGCCACAACGATGGCGTTGGAGCGAACGTGACGCACCAAGCGCCAGGCAAATTCCAGGTCCTGCTTTTCCTGCGGCGTGGGCGGCCGCTGGCTGGCCACGGTCCAGTCGGCCGGGGTGATCGCCTGGTCATCGAGGTCCTGAACCAGGAGACCACCCAGGATGCTGCGCACGTGATCGGGGCCGGCCAGGTCAATGGCCTGCGGAGCAAGTTCCAACAGGCGCAGATTGGCTTTGGCCGCCAGCACCTCCCGTGCCTCGGGCGTGAAGCCCGGTGCCACGACGCATTCCAGAAACAGGCTGGTGAGCTCACGGGCCGCCGTGGCTTCCACCACACCATTGATGGCGATGATGCCGCCGAAGGCACTCACCCGATCGGCATCCAGGGCCCGCGTCAGTGCAGCAGGAATCGAAGCTCCAATCGCCACACCACAGGGGTTGGTGTGCTTGACGACCACGGACGCAGGCTGCAACGCCGGTGCGGAACCGTCGGCTCCGTAGCCGAACTCCCGCACCGTGGCGAGGGCCGCCTCGAGATCCAACAGGTTGTTGGTGCTCAGCTCCTTGCCCTGCAGCTGAATGGCCCCGCCCCAACCCTGTTTGGGATGGCTGAACCAACGCGCTTTCTGGTGGGGATTTTCTCCGTACCGAAGGGTCTGCCGCAGCGGCACCGCCTCCAGCCAGGGGCTGTCTTCTGCGGCGGTTTGGTCGGCCATCCAGCGGCTGATCGCCGTGTCGTACGACGCCGTGTGCTGAAACGCTTCAAGAGCCAGTTGGCGCCGCAGCTCTGAAGGCACGCTCCCGCCCGACTCCGCCATGGCGGTCAACAGACGGTCGTATTGGTCAGGGCTGGTGAGAACAGCCACATCAGCATGGTTTTTGGCAGCCGCCCGAACCATGGCGGGGCCACCGATGTCGATGTTCTCGATCGCCTGATCCCAGGTGACGTCAGGCCGAGCAATCGTTTCGCGGAAGGGATAGAGGTTGACCACCACCACATCGATGGGGGCGATGTTCTGCTGCTCAAGATCGGCCTGGTGGGACGCTTCGCCCCGCTTGGCCAGAATCCCGCCATGCACCCTTGGATGGAGTGTTTTCACACGACCGCCAAGAATTTCTGGAGCCCCGGTGTGCTCCGACACACGGGTCACCGGAAGGCCGGCCTGCTCGAGCACCTTGGCCGTGCCCCCACTGGAGAGCAGCTGATAGCCATGGGTCCGATGCAGGGCCTCCGCCAGGGGCACCAGCCCGGATTTATCGGAAACACTCAGCAGAGCGACAGGAGCCATCGAAGGGTCGTGACTGGGTCGTGAGCCAACCTACGCAGCAGTGATGCTCATGCCCCATGGATGGCCGACTGGTACTGCTCCACGGCTGGGGAGCCAACGGAGAGGATCTCAAGCCCCTGGGCGATCGCCTGGCGCGAGAGTGTTCCAAGACCCTTGATGTGGTGTGCCTGGAGGCTCCTGAGCTCCATCCCGACCAACCGGGAGGGCGTCAGTGGTATGGCCTGTTCCCAGCCCAGTGGGATGCCGTGCCCTCGGCCGTTGAGCGCCTCAAGGCTCAACTTCAGAGCCTGAGCAGCTCAGGCCTTGGACTCGAACGAACGGTGCTGTTCGGCTTTTCCCAGGGGGGAGCCATGGCCCTGGAAGGCGGCTGCGCCCTGCCGATCGCAGGGCTGATCAGCTGCAGCGGCTATCCACACCCCAACTGGGCTCCGCCCCAGCAACACCCCCCTGTGTTGCTGATGCATGGTTCAGACGATCCCGTGGTGCCGTTCCAGGCCATGCAGTCGATCGCTGCGCAGTTGCAGTCCGATCAATGTCAGACAGTTCCATTCAAAAACGGCCACACCATCCCTGATGAGACGGTGCAGCCGATCCTGATGTTTATCGAGCGTGTTCTGGAGAACGCCTGATCAAACGAAGGCGTATTCGTACTCCTCCATTTCCTCCCAATCATCCGCGCCAAGCTCGAGCCCCTCGAAGAGCTTGTCTTCACCGATGGAATCAACAATCGTGCGCAATGAGGGGAAGAGGAAATGGTTCTCTTCGGCGTATTGAGCGCTGAACAGACCTTTCTCACCCCAGAAGAAGCGGTCGGTGGTGTGCTCATTGCGGCGCACATTCAGCAACGCCGGAGGCACCAGTCCACCCTCAGCTATATAACGACGAGCGGCCGTCACGGGCTTGTACTCACCGGTTTCGAGGTGATGGGTTGGCACATGGGCCAGGACCCGCTGACCTGCCAGGCGACGACGGCTAATGCGCTTGCGCTTCTTGGACATGGAAGGGCTCCGGTACGAAAGGAAGAACGGGGTGGATCGTCAGAACAAACAGGTGCCGTCGGCGCGAAAACGCCAGACGCAAGGGAAGCGTCGAGGCAATTGCAGACACACCACAATCACCGGCAGGACACCAACACCCAAGCGGGAACCAGCGGAGGACACTGCAACCTCTGCTGTAGCTTTGGTTGCGAAGCAATTGCAACCGTTGCGAGAGCTGGCGGGCGTCTGTTCATGGTGAACAGCGCCTCGGTCGATAAGAGGATCTTAAGACTTTTCCCAGATTTTTCAAGTCCCCCTGGCGCAGGCTTGCCCAAGCGCCTGAATTGATCGTCCGGAACTGATGCAGCTCACCGATCGATTCTTCGATTTCACCGATCAACAGCTGGCTGATCTAACCGCCAAAGAAGGCATCCAGCATCTGGGGCTGTACGTCAGTGCGCCACCCAATCAGCAAGGCCCGCCACTGCTGCTGATCCGGCAATGGTCAGCCAATGAACGATCGCTTCCCCCTGCCGACGCAGACCCGAACCTGCGCCTGCCGCACGAGAGTCGGCGCTGGTACCCCCTCCAGGATGCCGGTCTGATCCTGGGAGCCCTGCGCGCGGACCTGGATCCGCAGCGGAGCTGGACGCTGACCCTGGACCAACGGATGCGGCGCAGTGCCGCCGCCATCAGCCACGCCCTGGGGCGTGACCTTGAATGCCTGCAACTTCGCCAGGAACTCAGCCAGCAAAACGAGCAGCTGCGCACCCTCGTACATCAGCTGCGCAATCCACTGGCTGCCCTGCGCACCTACGCCCAACTGCTGCTGCGGCGGCTCGAAGCCGACAGCTCCCACCGTCCACTCGTGGAGGGAATGCTCTCGGAACAACGCCAACTCGGCCAATACATCGACGTGCTCGATGACCTCGGGCAACAACGTCTCCCCGAACAGGACCCCCTTGGCCCCACCCTGTTGCCCCCCGGGCCTGCCGAAGGTGAGGCCACCATGCAAACCCTGCTGATGCCTCTGCTGGAGCGGGCGGAAGCGACGGCAAGCCTGCAGGGCCGCTCCTGGCGGGGACCAGACCTGTGGCCCCAGTGGATTGATCAACCGTCCCAGGACGGAACGATCGCGGAGATCATCGCCAACCTTCTTGAGAATGCCTTCCGTTACAGCCCAGCGGGCTGCAGCGTGGGGCTGTGCCTGTTACCCGATGGGCTCTGCGTCTGGGACAACGGGCCGCCGATTCCCCTCGAGGAGCGCGACCTGATTTTCGAGCGGGGAGCACGGGGGTCCACCGGACAGGACCGGGCGGGCACCGGCCTTGGCCTCGCCCTTGCACGCTCCCTGGCGGAGCAGCAGGGCCGCAAGCTCACGCTCTGCGTGGAGCCTTCCACAATCGCTCCGGATCTGCCCACTCAGGGCAATGCATTCGTCCTCAGCTGGCCGGCAGGAGCAAGGCCAGACCCAACAACGTGACCATCTCGGTGAGCACAAGAACCGCGCCATAGCTGTCACCGGTGTGCCCCCCCAGGCGTCGCCCAAGGCTCTGGGCGACAAGGATCGCCACCACGCCCCCCAGGAGAAGGGGCAGGGGCCCCACCCAACCGGCCAAGAGAAGCACCACCAGAAGTGAAGGCAGGGCATCCCAGAGCGGCCTGCCCTGCTCGCGATGAAACGCTGCGGTTCCATCCGCGCGGAGGTAGTCGAAACGTGCCATGGCCCAGAGCGGCGCCACCCGGGCCCAGAACGCCGCAAGGCAGAGCCCGAGCGGGGCCTGCCCCCCCAGCTGGATCAATGCCGCAACCTGTAGCAGCAGCACCATCACGAGAGCCAGCACACCACTGGCGCCCACCCGGCTGTCCTCCATCGCCTCGAGCCGCCGCTCCGCTGGCGCCCCGAGGCCATCCGCCGTGTCAATCAGGCCGTCGTGGTGCAAGCCACCACTGAGCTGGATGCCGAGAGCCACCACGCAAAGGGCACAGGCTGCCGGAGGCCAGGAGAGCCTGGACAGACCAATCCAGAGCAGCCCCTGCAACGCACCGATCAGCAGCCCCATCCAGGGGGCGAAGCGGGCAATGCGCTGAAAGGAGGGCTGCGGCCAGGGCCATGCGGGCAGCACCGTGTAGAAGATCCAGGCTCCCGCCAGATCGGAAAGCCAGGGCGGAACGATCCTGGGAATGGGGCGAGGGATGCAATCGGCCCTCACCGTAGGGTCAATGCAGGGGCGGATCAGTCGTGTTCGGCTTCGAAATCAACGCGCATTGCGCAAACACATCAGCACGGTGCGGCACCTTTGAGACCCCGCATGGGCCAGTGCACACACCACGCTTCATGCCGGTGGGAACCCTGGCCACCGTCAAGGGCATCAGCACGGAGCAGCTGGGGCGCACGGGAGCACAGATGGTGCTCTCGAACACTTACCACCTGCACTTGCAACCGGGGGAGGAGATCGTGGCGGCTGCCGGTGGCCTGCACCGGTTCATGGGCTGGAACGGTCCGATGCTTACCGACTCCGGCGGCTTTCAGGTGTTCAGCCTGGGAGATCTGAACAAGATCGATGACCGTGGGGTGGTGTTCCGAAACCCCCGCGATGGACGCACCATCGACATGACCCCGGAACATGCCACCCAGATCCAGATGGCCCTCGGGGCGGATGTGGCCATGGCCTTCGACCAGTGCCCGCCCTATCCGGCGACGGAGAACGACGTCATCGATGCCTGTCGCCGCACGCATGCCTGGCTCGAGCGCTGCGTCACAGCCCACACCCGCGAGGATCAGGCGCTGTTCGGCATCGTTCAGGGCGGCTGTTTCCCCCATCTGCGGCGGGAGAGTGCCATGGCCGTCGCCTCCTTTGATCTGCCGGGCATTGCCGTCGGTGGCGTCAGCGTTGGTGAGCCCGCTGAGGAGATGCATCGCATCGTGCGGGATGTCACGCCCCTGCTTCCTTCGCACAAACCGCGTTACCTGATGGGCATCGGCACCCTGCGCGAGATGGCCATTGCCGTGGCCAACGGGATCGACCTGTTCGACTGCGTCCTGCCCACCCGACTCGGCCGTCATGGCACCGCCCTGGTGGGCGGTGAACGTTGGAACCTGCGCAATGCACGCTTCCGCCACGACCACACTCCCCTGGATCCGAGCTGCTCCTGCGTGGCCTGCACCGGTCACACCCGGGCCTACCTGCATCACCTGATTCGCAGCGAGGAGCTTCTGGGCCTCACCTTATTGAGCATTCACAACATCACCCATTTGGTGCGTTTCACCTCGGCCATGGCACAAGCAATTCGCGACGGCTGTTTTTCAGAGGATTTCGCTCCTTGGGAGCCAGACTCGCCAGCCCATCACACGTGGTAGCGTCCAGCCCAACGCCTTTTTGATGCAAGGGATGGCCGCCTTCACCCTCGACCTGCTGGCACAGCTGCCCGAGGCCTATCAGGCCTTCTCTCCGCTGATCGACATTCTCCCGTTGATCCCGGTCTTCTTCCTGCTCCTGGCCTTCGTTTGGCAGGCCTCTGTGGGCTTCCGCTGAAGCCTCAGCCCATCTGGATCACCTTCAGAACAAACGCTGGCAGCGACAGCATTCGTTGCCAGCGTGATGGCTCCTGCATGAGCCGATACAGCCATTCAAGTTGCATCCGGCACATCCAGCCGGGGGCACGTTTCTTGATACCGGCCCAGACGTCAAAACTGCCGCCGACACCCATCCACAGTCCTGGCTGCCCGGTGGCCACGCGTTCCGACCAGGTTTCCTGGCGCGGCACCCCCAGGGCCACCAGAACGAGATCCGGCTTCAACGCCCTGAGCTGAGCCTCAACGCCCGGCCAGGCCTCGGGGGCTTGATAACCGTCCACCGCGAGCGCCAGGTTGAGGCCACGGATGCGTTGCGGCAACTCCGCACGCAGTGTTGCCATCACCTCAGGTGTCGCCCCCACCAGCGCCACACTCCATTGGTGGGCTGCGGCGTACTCCAGCAAGGTCCACGCCAGTTCAATGCCGGCAGTTTTGACAACCCGGATCTGCTGACGGCCCAGGGCCCAGACCACGCCCGCTCCATCCGGGATCACCAGATCAGCGGTTCCGATCGCCTGCCCCAAAGCGGCATCGGCCCGAGCCGACATCGTCATCTCAGCGTTGAGGGTGACGATGCGTCCGCCGCCCCGTGAATGCAGACCGAGAGCAGCTGCACAGACATCACGGCAGGCATCCACCGGCACGCCGAGCACCTGGCAACGGCGACGGTCGTCGGGAGCAGTGCTGACAGAGTCCATGGCCATGGGGCTGCGTTGGAGAATTTAGGGGTGGTGATGCATGAGGGCATGGTTGTGACGACGACGGAAACCCTTCCGCAGAACCACTCCGCCACCCTTAAGCGTCTGGATCAATCCATCCAACGGGTGGTTCTCGATCGGCAGGACCCGATCAGTGGCCTGCTCCCCGCCAGCACCGCTCACACCATTCATGGCAACTACGGCGATGCCTGGGTGCGGGACTGCGTCTATTCGGTGCAGTGCGTCTGGGGACTGGCCCTGGCCCACCGCCGTGAGCAGGGGCAGAACAGCCTGCGCGCCTGGGAGCTGGAGCAGCGGGTAGTGGCCCTCATGCGCGGCCTGATGCGCTCGATGATGCGGCAGGCCGAGAAGGTGGAGCGCTTCAAAGAGAGCCTTAACCCCCTCGACGCCCTTCACGCCAAATACGACAGTTGCACCGGCGAGCCGGTGGTGGCCGACGACGCCTGGGGGCATCTCCAACTCGATGCCACCTCCCTGTTTCTGCTGCAGCTGGCGCAGTTAACCAAGGGCGACTGCGCGGTGGTGCAAAGCCGTGATGAAGTGGATTTCCTCCAAAACCTGGTGCACTACATCGCCAGGGCCTACCGCACTCCCGACTATGGGATCTGGGAACGGGGCGACAAAGGCAACCATGGTTTACCGGAGCGCAATGCCAGCTCCATCGGCATGGCCAAAGCCGCCCTGGAGGCACTCGATGGGCTTGACCTCTACGGCCCCCATGGCGACGGCAGCTGCATCCTGCTGATTCCCCAAGGGGCCATCGTGCGCCTCCGTCGCGCCCTGCAAGGGCTCCTGCCGCGGGAATCCGCCAGCAAGGAAGCCGACAGTGCCTGCCTCTCAGTGATTGGTTATCCCGCCTGGGCCGTGGAAGATGCCGCCCTGGTGGAGCGCACCGGCCGGCGGATTCGACGGGAACTCGGCGGGGCTTATGGCTACAAACGCTTCCTCCGGGATGGTCACCAGACGGCGGTGGAAGACGTCAACCGCCTGCACTACGAACCAGAGGAGCTCGCCGCCTTTGAAGGAATCGAGTCGGAGTGGCCGTTGTTTCTGGCCTTCGAACTGGTGACCGCATGCTGCGAAAGACGCTGGGAGGAGGCCCGGCGCCTGCACAGCCAGCTCAAGACCCTGGCCGTTGAACAGGACGGCGAACGCCTCTACCCCGAGCTTTATCAGGTGCCGGCCAGTGCCGTCGATCAGGAACGGCTCAATCCAGGCAGCCAAGAGCGGGTGGCCAACACCAACCTGCCGCTGATCTGGACCCAGAGCCTGGTGTGGCTTGGGGAAATGCTGCTGGACGATCTGATCCGTCCCGAGGACATTGACCCCTGTGGACGCAGGGAGCCGCAGTCGCTCGGCGCCGACAGTGTTCTTGTGGCAATGGCTGCGGAGACGGATGACGTGCGCCAGGCGCTGCTGGCCGCCGAGGTGCCGATCGACCCAACCTCAATGATTTCCGTGCAGTCGTCCGACGAGCTGAAGCAACGGTTGAAAGCCGCCGGCACCAATCCGCGGCTTGAGCTCACCGGGCGCCCCGGGCACCGGGTGGAAACCGAGGACACGGCTCGGGTCTACCGCCAGGACGGCGCCATCAGTGTGTTCACCCCATCCGTGCTGGAAGACGTCAGCAGCTATCTGGCCGATGACCCGGAGGAGCTGGTTGAAACTGTTGTGGACGAGCTGCATCTGCTGCAACGGCACTGGCGCGGCATGGGACGTCCTCTTCTGGTGATCCCCATTCGCGACGCAGCCCTCCAGCAGCACCGCGACGTCATCCTCAAACTGGCCCGGCAACTCGGCAGCGGCGTCATTGAAAGCATCCCCGTCCGCTTGGGCTGCCTCAGTGAACTGGTGGATCAAGCGCAGGAGGTGCAGCTGCCGCCGCTCCAACAGAAACCGGTGCCACGCTCCGAGCCAGCCAAGCCGCTTCTGCGTGACGCCACCGATCTCCGGGATCTGACCGCCGCAGAGGAGCAGGAGCTGGATGACACACCGATCGAACAATTGAGCCAGCGCCTCTGGAACAGTGCGCTGCTGCATGAACAGGCGGAAGTGCTCGAGTTGCTGCAACGGCGTCTTGGCCCCCAGGGGATTCAACGCAGCCCCGAGGGCCATCCGGTGGCCCTGCGCACCCTGCTTGAGGAGGTCTATCAACGGGGCTTGCGTTGTGAAGACTGGAATGTGGTGCGGCGCTGTGCTGGCGCCATGGGAATGGTGCATCCCCAACTCGAAGATGCCCTCACCGATCTTCTCGTGCGTCAGAAACAGGTGGTGGTGGGGCGCAACTACACCGGCGACTCCCGGCTGCGTCAGCCGATGGACAGTGCCGCCATCGCCGAGCGGATTGAAACCACCAGCGGAATCGACGGCCGTGAACGCATGCTCGAACAGGAGCTCCTGCTCGCCCTCGACAGCGTGGCGCGGCGGGAGCCAGCGCTGCTGAAGGGGAGCCTCACCCTGCAGCTGGGGCAGCTGATGCTGCTGCTGACATCAGAGCTGGCCGTGGAGAAAACGCTCAGTCAGGACGAAGCCTTTGAAGCCCTCTGCAGCGAAGCACCCCACGCGATTCGCAAGCGCTTGCGCGCCGTGCTCGCTGATGTGGACCATGCCAGAGCAGCCTTGCAACGCGGCGAACAGCTGCACGTGAGCGGCCGAGTGCAGTGGTCAGTGCCTGACCCGTTGGAGGAAACACCGGGGGGTGGGGACTGGCTTCAACACCGCATCCGCCTGGGTTCCTTCCAGAAAGTTCCCCGCGATTTCTATGCCGGGATCTGGTCGCTGCTGCAGCACTGCCGCGGCCTGGTGATTGGCGACAAGCTGGAGCGGCGCAATCGCCTTAACAGCAGCCTCATCCTCGAGAAGACGCCAGGGGAGCGCAATTTCGCTGCCCAGGTTGACCATTTGCTCAGTCGGATCAAGGCACCGGAATACCGACAACTCTGCAGCGAATGCCTGCTTTCGCTGATGGCCTTTGTCGAAGCCAATCCAGAGGTGCGCTTCGAGGATGACCTGGCCCTCGACGTGGTGATCGGTCATGCCGTCAGGGTGGGCTGGCAGCAGAGCCATCCCTCTCTTCGTCCAGAGAACTACCCGCAACACAAGGCCCAGGCCTGGGGGCAGTTTTATCGGTCCTCACCCGGTGACTGCCGCCGCTGGCAGGTCACGGCGTTGCGGGAACTGGCCGAAGAGCAGGGGCTGGTGTAATCCCAGTGAAAGCCCTCAGATCGGTGCGCACAGGGGCGCTCCCGTATCCGGATGTTCAACGGCCTGCTCGATCAGGTCTGCCAATTTGAGAGCCCGCGAGGCCTGAAGACCATCCACCGCAGGGGTCTCCCGGCCGCGAACGCACTGCAGAAAATGCTCGAGCTCGGCATAGAGCGGTTCGATCGAGGTGGTGCTCACCTCCTCGATGAAGCCATCATTCCGATACAGCAGCTCGCCGTGATCAGCGGAATACCACTCGTGAGCCCGGCGGTGGATGTGCAGGGTGTGGTTGAGGAAATCCGTCTCCACCAGGCTCGAACGGCAATGGGCACTAAGGCTCCGGATTTTTCGGTGGCTCATCTTGCTCGCCGTCAGGCTGGCCACAACACCGTTCTCGAAACCCAACGTGGCGTTGACGTAATCGATCGGGCCTTCGGCACTGCGACCACCGGCAGCGGCAAGCCGTACCACCGGTGCCTTTGCCAGCTCCAGCACGAGGTCGATGTCATGGATCATCAGATCCAGCACCACAGAGACGTCATTGGCCCGATCGGAGTGGGGGCTGTGGCGACGCGCCTCAAGAACCACCACCTCCTCGTTGGCCACCACCTTGGTGAGCTCACGGAAGGCAGGGTTGAACCGCTCGATGTGGCCCACTTGCAGCAGACACCCCGCCGCTGAAGCGGCCTCGATCAGTGCTGTGGCCTCGTCCTGACTAGCCGCAATCGGCTTTTCAATCAGAACGTGCACACCCGCACGCAGGCAGGCCAGACCGACGGGATGGTGCAGCAGCGTGGGGACCGCGATGCAGACGGCCTCCACCTCCGAGAGCATGGCGTTGTAGTCGGCGAACCAGCGACAGCCGAATTGCTCAGTGGCGAGCTTGCCGCGCTCAGCATCCGGATCCGCGACGCCCACCAGATCGGCATCCCGCAGAAGGCTGAGCACCCGCGCGTGGTGCCAGCCCATGTTGCCGATGCCGATCACCCCGACCTTGACTGGGACCATGGGGTCGGGAGACATCAGCGCAGGCGGTCGATTGGGGGAAGACTATCGGCCTTCAGTCGGAATCTTCCTCTGAGCTGGGGAGAACAAGCCGGACCCGCTCGATCCGCGGCCCGGCCATGGCTGTGATCTCGAACTGCAAGCCGTTGAAATGAAGACCTTCCCCCGCGGACGGAATGTGCTGGAGCCGCTCCAGCAGGAAGCCCGCCAGGGTGTGATGGTCATCGGCCTCGGGCAGATCGAGATCGAGCTGTCGATTGAGCTCGAAAATCTCCAGATCTCCGGCCACCAGCCAGGCACCGGGGCAGTCCTTCTCTTCGATCAGATCCGGTTCATCGGTCTCGGCGGGATCCTCATCACCAACGATTTCTCCGGTGAGATCAGCTGCGGTCACCAGCCCCTCGGTGCCGCCGTGTTCATCCACCACCAGCAGCAGCGGCTGACCGCTGCGGATCATCGGCAGCAGTTCCGCCAGCGTGCAGGTCTCCAGCACGGGCACCGCAGGCTGGAGATAGGGCTCGAGCAACGAATCGGCCTGCAATTCGCCCCGCGCAATCGGTTCGGCCATCTGACGCAGATCCAGCACACCGCGCACGTCATCCAACGACTGGCCGATCACTGGGAAGCGGGCATGACGGGTGTGGTGCACGGCCTCCATCATTTCCGCGAAACGAACCGTGGCCGGCAGGGTGACCATCCCGGAGCGCGGCACCATCACCTCCCGCACCTGGGTGTCCCGCAGGGCGAAGACACCTTCCAGGATGTTCTTCTCATCTGGGAATAACCCCGTGACCCGTCCGGATTCCACCAGGGTTTCCAGTTCACCAGCTGAAAGGGCTGGCACCAGCACATCCCATTGGGGAGCCAGGCCAAGCAGGCGCATCAACAGGCCCGCCAGCGCCTCAAGCAGGTTGAGCAGTGGAGCCAGGCAGCGCATCACCACCTCCAGCAGCGGCACCAGGCGAAGCGCCGAAGATTCCGGACGGTTCAACACCCAGGCCTTGGGTAGCAAACCAGCCACCAGCGTGGCCAGCAGCACGATGCTGAGGAACAAGGCTGTATCGCGCCAAGCGACACCCACAGACCCATCTGACCAGAGCCGCCCCCCCAGACCACGGCCAGCCCAGCCAAGGGCCACCAGAGCGAGGGTTGCACCCAGTTGAGACACCAGCAGAGCGCGCCGCAGGCGTCGCTGAAGACGCTGGATGGAACGGGCCCCGGCCTGCTCTTCCTCGACGAGCACTTCAACGCGGCTTGGGCGTAGCCGCAGCAGGGCCACTTCTGCAGCCGCGAAGAAGGCCGGCAGAACCAGCAGAACAGCCAGCAGAAGAAGCCGCATCAACAGGGGGGAATGGGGGTCGCGAGGATCGAACTCGCCTTAGGCGAATTATGAGTTCGCTGCATTCACCAGATTGCTAGACCCCCTTGGGGAGAGTGTTACCACAGGGGAGTTACGCCGGGGAAGTGATCGTCCGAGGGCGCATCCGGCACGGCTTCGATGGTCTCGGTGGCCGCCAGGCTGCCATTGAAACCGCTCGAGATGTCCAGGGTTCGCATCGGCAACGGCGGACTCTGCTCCTCCAGCAGAGCTCCCGTCGTGTTCTGAAGTGCAGACCCATCCCAGATCAGTGTCTGGTCGGGGAAGCCGAATCCCATGAACCGGTTCCCCTCGATGCCGCCAACCGCGATCCCCAGAACATCGGTCAATTGATGTAAGGGGTCCACGCCCCGGGCCATGGGTGAGGTCCAGGTGTAAAAGCGACGGCTGACCAGCTCACTGGTGGTCTCCGTGGGGTGGCACACCGTGACTTCGACGGGAGCAGAACCACTGCCGGGCGGAGGCGCCTCAACACTGGTGGTACAGACCAACGGACCCGCCAACACCGATGGGCCGGCGAGCAAAAGCAGGCTCGAACCAAAGAACGACCGCAGCAGCACCGGATGAATCAGCTCTAAGCGCAAACTAAGGACATCTGCGAAGCGCGGCCAGCCCCATGTCTGAATCGTCGAGTGTCCCGACTGAGCGGGAGCAACTGCTGAACCGTCTGGCCACCCTGGCCTACCGACGCGGAGACTTCACCCTGGCTTCAGGCCGCAAGAGCGAGCACTACGTGAACTGCAAACCCGTGAGCCTGAGCGGTTCCGGCCTGGCGCTGATCAGCCGGGCGATGCTCACCCACGTGGAGGCCGATGCGCTGGCCGTGGCTGGGCTGACCCTCGGAGCAGACCCACTGGTGAGCGGTGTTGCCATGGCCGCCGCCGATCGAGGTCGGGAGCTGGATGCGCTGATCGTGCGCAAGGAAGCGAAAGGCCACGGCACCGGTGCCTGGCTGGAGGGTCCGCTCCCTGCCCCCGGGGCACGCATCACAGTGCTGGAAGACGTTGTCACCACAGGAGGCTCATCCCTCAAGGCGGTTCGGCAGCTGCGCGACGCCGGCTACAAGGTGGAGCGGGTCGTCACCATCGTCGACCGGGAAGAAGGGGGTGACGCTGCGATGACGGCTGAAAATCTTGAACTGATCAGCCTTTTCAAGCTGTCTGAAATCGCCGCCTTCACGCCGGCATGAGCAAGTTGTTTTGGGACGCCCAGGTTCCCTGGCTGCGCTTGAACGGCAGCGGAGCACGCCAGTTTCTTCAGGGGCAGACCAGTGCTGACCTCAACGCACTCCAATCCGGGGATCTGCTTCAGACCTGCTGGCTGACCGCAACGGGACGCTTGCGGGCCGTGCTGGAACTTCGTTTCGATTCAGAGGGGGCCGATGTGATCGTTCTGGCGGGAGAGGCCTCTGCCGTTCACGCTGGATTTGATCAGGTGATCTTTCCAGCCGATCGGGTTCGCCTCCAACCCCTGGGCCAGTTGCGCCGACTGCAGTGGCTCGAGCCCATGGCTGCAGCCGTGTGGTGCGATCCGGATGCGGCCCTGCCGGAACCCTGGGCATCAGGGGAAGCGGCCACCGCGACGGCTCTGGAGCAATGGCGGCTTCAAAGCGGATTCCCCCCGGGCCCCGGTGAACTCAATGGCGAGACCAACCCCCTGGAGCTTGGGCTCATCGCTCAGGTCAGCACAGAGAAAGGCTGCTACCTCGGCCAGGAGACCATGGCCAAACTCATCGGCCAGGCAGGGGTGAAGCAACAGCTGCGCTGTTGGAGCTGCCCCAGTCCGCTGGCGGCCGCCGCCAAGCTCACGCTGGATGGCGAGCGAGCCGGGGTGATCACCAGTGCACTCGAACGCGATGGCACTTGGCTTGGGCTGGCCCTGGTGCGCCGCCAGTGCCTGGCCAGTCCAACGCTGGAAGGTCCCAACGGAGAACAGCTCCAGATCCGTCAACCTGAGGAGTTTCAGGATCCCGACGCCTGATCCTGTTCAAGCAACCAGTCGGCTACGGCCCAGGTGGCCAGGCAGTCGTCGCGGTTGTAATCGAAGATCCAGCGCAGCCCGTGCCTGGTGCCGCGTCGATCGGGCCCCTCCCCCTGCCACTGCCGCCACCAGAGCAGGGCCCTGGCACCATCCACACCGGCCTGACTCCATTGGAACCCCTGCCAAACAGCCACGGCCTTGAGGCCATAACTGGCCAGGGGTAGGCGCCAGTGATGTCTGACCCGGGCATGCACATCCACCAACCGCTGACGAAGCTGCAGCACCTCGGCCTCGGCAGCACCCTGGCGCTCAGCCATACGCCTTAAGGCCAGGCTTTCTGTCTCCCCGTAGTGGAGGATCGGCCAACCCCGATAGCGATTCAGCAACCGTTGCAAACGGAGCCAGCAACGGGCTTCACCATGCTCCGCCAGAGCCAGGATCGGGTGATACGCCACGGATGCCAGATCCCAGTTTCCGCTTTTGGTTCTGGGCAACACCAGAAAACCGTGAAGGAAGTCGTGACGGGCGTCGGGATCGGATTCGATGTCGTAGAGCAGCACACCAGCACAGTCCTGCAGTTCCGGCAGTGCCGCTGAGGCATCCAAACGCTCCACCCGTCCATCCCGCTGCGCCCGGGCCTGAGCCACCAGGGATGCGGCCACCTCACCATGCTGATCCCCAAAACGTTGCAGCTGCTCGGCGAGCTGCAACGGATCAGCCGCGGCCAGATCGGACAAGCCGCGAATCCCAAGCTCCAGCAACATCTCGCGCCGCTTGGCGCCGATGCCGCTGACCTCGCTCAGATGCCCTTCCTCCGCCGCAACGGCATTGCAGGCGACACGCCAGCTGCAAAGTGAGCACTTGCGCCGGTCAGCGGCCAGCGGAGGAGGAACTGGGCGCTCGAGGTCAGAGCGCAGTTTGCGCAGCCCCTCCGACAGCTGTCGGCGCAGACCACTGGAGAGATGCAGCCGCTCCTGTTCCAGGCGCCGGCCACCACCGCCGAGTACCAGCATCGAGGGAACGTCCCCCTGCTGATGCTGCTCAAGCAACAGGGCCATCAGCGCCAGCGGCAGCTGATGTTCCCGGGTGGTGCGGCGGCCCTGACGGGCTAGCACCGGTTGATAGGCGAAGTCACCCCAGCGGCTCTTCCCCTTGACCCGCCGCAGCAGTGGAGGGTGTGCCTCCAACGGCTCACCGGATGGGCCAAGCCCCTTCAGGCGCAGACCCACCACGGCCTCGGCTCCGGCAGCACAGGCGGCGATGCCATGGCCAGGCTTGCGGGGGAGCAAGGCCACAAAACAGCGCTGCTGGTCGTCCAGCAGCAGATTGCGATGGGCCGTCCAACGCCGCTCGGCAGGATTCCCGTGGCGATCGAGCCAGGACTTGCGACGGCAACGCAGCCAACTGCGCAGCAACCGGTCGGTGAGAGCGTTGTCGGCAGCCGGGGTGTCACCCATCCGCCGACCCTACGGCTGCCAGCTGCTAGATCCACTGAAGTGCAGGCTGTGCCATGGCATCGGCTCCCCTCCCTCTGAGTCCAGCTCCGATCAAGTTCGGCACCGATGGCTGGCGCGGGATCACCGGCGTCGACATCACGGTTGAGCGGTTGTTGCCCGTTGCCGCAGCCGCGGCTCAGGAGCTCGCACATCGCGCCCCCGAGGGTCTCAACAGCCGAACGGTGGTGATCGGTTACGACCGGCGCTTTCTGGCTCCAGAACTGGCGGAAGCCATCGCGGCCGCTGTGCGGGGTTGTGAACTGGAACCCCTGCTCACCGACACCGCTGTGCCCACGCCGGCCTGCAGCTGGGCCGTGGTGGAGCGCAAAGCCCTGGGAGCGTTGGTGATCACCGCCAGCCACAACCCGCCGGAATGGCTGGGGCTGAAGATCAAAGGACCCTTTGGTGGATCGGTCGAGGGAGACTTCACGGCCGCAGTCGAACGACGTCTGGCCGCCGGCGGCATCACGGCACCGATCAAGGCGGAAGTCCCCCGGTTTGATGGGCGCGGCGAGCATCTGGAAGGGCTGCGCCGCAAGTTGGACCTCAGTGCCCTGGTTGATGGCCTCAAGGCCATCAACCTCAAGGTGATCGTCGATCCGATGCATGGATCAGCCGCCGGCTGTGTGTCGGAGCTGCTCGGCCCTGAAGCCGCTGGCGTTGTGGAAGAGATCCGCAGCGACCGTGATCCCTTGTTTGGCGGTCATCCACCGGAACCCCTGGCGCCCTACCTCGGGGCATTGATCGCGGCCGTGAAAGCCTCAACGGCCGCCGGAACTCCTGCGGTGGGATTGGTGTTCGACGGCGATGGTGACCGCATCGCTGCCGTGGATGAAACCGGCCGGTTCTGCAGCACCCAGCTGCTGATGCCCCTGTTGATCGATCACCTGGCACGAGCCCGCCAGCTGCCGGGCGCCGTGGTCAAAACCGTGAGCGGCTCGGATCTGATGCGGCTGGTGGCGGAGGCCCAGGGACGCAAGGTTCTGGAGCTCGCGGTGGGCTTCAAGTACATCGCCGCAGAGATGCTGGCCGGGGATGTGCTGATCGGCGGAGAGGAATCCGGTGGCGTGGGCTTCGGCATGCACCTGCCCGAGCGGGACGCCCTGTTCGCGGCGATGCTGGTGCTGGAAGCCCTGGTGGAAGGAAAGCAACCCCTGGGTGCGCGTCTGGATGCACTCCAGCAACAGCATGGAGGCAGCAGTCACTACGACCGACTCGACCTGCGCCTGGCCGACATGGAGGCACGCCGACGGCTCGAGACGCTGCTGGACCAGAGCACGCCCTCGACCGTCGCCGGCGCAGACGTGCTGGAAGTGATCAGCACCGACGGGATCAAACTGAGGATGGGGCCGAATCACTGGCTGATGCTGCGCTTCTCCGGCACGGAACCGCTGCTGCGGCTCTACTGCGAAGGGCCGGATGCCGAGCGGGTGAACGAGGTGCTCGCCTGGGCCCGACAGTTTGCGGAGGCCGCATGAAGACCCTTGTGATCGCCAGCGGCAACGCCGGCAAGATTCGTGAATTCCAGGGTCTGCTGCAGGCCCTGCCCGTCAGCGTGCAACCCCAGCCAGAAGGCTTGGAGGTGGAGGAGACGGGCACCACCTTTGCCGCCAATGCCCGGCTCAAGGCTCAAGCGGTTGCCGCCGCCACAGGGGAATGGGCCCTGGCCGACGATTCAGGCCTCAGCGTTGATGCGCTTGATGGCGCTCCGGGTGTTCATTCCGCCCGCTACGCTCCCACCGACCCAGAACGCATTGCCCGACTGCTGAAGGCCCTGAACGGCTCAGACCAACGCCAGGCCCATTTCTGCGCCGCGCTCTGTGTAGCCGCCCCAGACGGCACGATCCTGCTGGAGGTGGAAGGCCGCTGCGACGGCTTGATCACGGGCGCACCCCGGGGAGATCAGGGTTTCGGCTACGACCCGATCTTCGAAGTTGCTGGAACCGGCCGCACCTTCGCGGAGATGCCGTTGGCGGAGAAAAAGCAGCACGGCCACCGCGGCAAAGCCTTCAGCCTCCTGGAACCCAAGTTGCGCCAGTTGCTCGAAGCAAGCTGAAGAAGAACCACGGATACAAAGGCTCTCGGGGCATGGTCTGTACGGTGAGGCCTGCCGCTGACGAGGTCCATGGCCATCGCCATGACCACGGGTTACAGCGCGCAGACCGAGGGCGCTCTTCTGTGCATCGAAGCCGCCTCGGACTGGGCCCTGACTTGTGTGAATCAACTGGCTGTCGCTGACAGCCATGTCCTGATCGATTACGGAGCTGCCGACGGCGGCACCGCCGTTGGGCTCTGGAACCAGGTGCTAGATCGCCTGCACGCCAACCAGCCGACGGCGCACCTGACGCTGATCGGCAACGACCTACCGAGCAACGACAACATCGCTCTGGCGAACAATCTGGCCCTGCAGATCCCCCGGGATCCGAAACCAACGGTGCTGGTGAGTGCCCGCAGCTTCTACGAGCCCTCCGTGGCGCCGAACTCGGTGAGCTTCGGTTTTTCCGCCACGGCCATGCACTGGCTGAGCGCCTCCCCCGGCCCCCTGAACAGCCACACCCATGTGCTGGCGTCCGGTGATGACAACGCACTTCAGCGCTTCACCGCCCAGGCGATGAAGGACTGGAACCACATCCTCGAGCTGCGCAGCCGCGAACTGAAAGTGGGCGGGCGCCTGCTGACGGTGAACCTCTCCCGTGATGAAGCAGGGCTCTATCTCGGCCACAACGGCGGCGAAACCCGCAATGTGCACGACCAGCTGCACCAGATCTGGCGGGGCATGGCCGAGGAAGGCCTGATCAGCCAGGAGCAGTACCAACAAGGCACGGTTCTGAACTTCTACAAGTCCCCCGAGGAGTTCATGGCTCCGCTGAAGGACGAGAGCAGCGCCGCCTACCGCAACGGCCTGCGGCTGGTGGACGAGCGCACCGTTTACGTGAAGTGCCCCTACCGACGCCGCTGGAACGAGAACGGTGACACCGCGACTTTCGCCGCCGGATTGATGGCGACGATCCGCAGCTGGAGCCGTCACAGCTTCGCCAGTGCTGCCGGCGACACCGCAGCAGACACGGTCTTCGAGCGGCTGCAGCAGCGCATCGCCGAAGCCCCCAGCGAATGGAGCCTCGACTACGTCGAACACCACCAGATGATGGAGAAGGTGGCCTGATGAGCAGCGGCAAGAAAACAGCGCCGACCGTGTCGGTGCTGGCGGAACACGTCTCCGATCACCTCTCGGTGTTCGTGGTGGCGGAAGACACCGATGCCAAGCGCCCCGCCAACGGAGGCCTGCGGGTGCTCAATTACCCGAGCGATGAGGCCTGCATCGCAGACGGCCAGCGACTGGCGGGGTTGATGACCCACAAGCACGATCTTTACGGCACCGGTTTCGCCGGGGGCAAGATCGTTGCCCGGGCCGCTGAGCCCGATGCCGTCAAGGATGAGCTGATCAGCGTCACCGCTGAGCTGCTGGAGTCGCTTGACGGCGCGATGATCACCGGCTGCGATCTCAACACCAGCCTGGAGGACATGGAGCGCCTGACGGCGCTCACCCCCCATGTGCTGGCGGCGGTCGGCAGCCCTGTGGACGCCAGTGCCGCCACCGCCCACGGCACCCTCGGCGCTGTGGAGGCCGTTCTGGACAAGGACCTCAACGACGCCCGCCCCGGCCGGGCCCTCGTGCACGGCTGCGGTGCCGTTGGTGGCACCGTTGCCCGCCATCTCGTCGCGCACGGTTGGACCGTGTTCACCGTGGATCTGGACCGCGAGAAAGCCAGTTTTCCCGGCGCGACGCCGTTGCCAGACAGCTGCGCCTGGTGGGAACTGAACCTCGACCTGCTGCTGCCCTGCTCGATCTCCGGATTGATCAACGCCGAAATGGCGACGGCGCTGAAAACCCCCGCCGTGGTGCCTGCCGCCAATGCCCCCTTCCAGCAACCCCAACTGGCCGATGACCTGCGTCGCCGCGGTGTGCGGGTGCTGCCGGACCCCCTGGTGAATGCAGGAGCTGTGATCGCCGACTCAATCGAGCGGTTCTCCCCCGACGCCTGGAAAGACGCTGGTGCCAAGGACGTCTATGCCTTCGTTCGCGATGAGGTGCGCCGACGGGCCAGCGAGTATCTGAATCAACGCGAACAGGGCCTGTCGGTGGGTGCAGCCCTTGAGGAGGTGGCTGCAACACCCTCCACCGAGCCCATCGGCCTCAGTTTTGGAGAAAGCGAATGAGCGCACCAGCGTCCCTGCCCAGCCGGGCAGCCGTCGTGATTGTTGGCGGCGGCATGGCTGGCCTCAGCTGCGCTGCATCCCTGGCCCGCCGTGGCGTGCACGATGTGGTGCTGCTGGAAGCTCAGACCCTGGCCCACGCCAAAGCCAGCAGCTATGGCGAAACCCGGATGTTCCGGGAGATGTATTCCGACCCGGTGCTCTGCCGTCTCGCCCAGGAGGCCAACCGCCTCTGGCGCGAGGAAGAAAACCACGCAGGCCAACAGCTGCGGGAGACCCACGGCCTGCTCTTTTACGGCGAAAGCTGGGATGAAGAGACGATCGAGGGGTCGATCCCTGGGGCCCGACGGGTCATGGACGATCAGGGCATCCCCTATGAGGCCCTCAACGCCGACCAGATCGCGGCCCGTTTCCCGCTGAAGCCGAAGCCGGGCTTCACCGGACTGTTCGAGCCCACCGCTGGAGCCGTGCGCAGCGACAGGGTCGTGGCCCACTGGATCAACACCGCCCGCAAGGCCGGCCATCAGCTGATCGAGCACTGCCCTGTGGCGGGCCTCGATGCCGATGGCGGTGGCGTCACCCTGAAGAGCGGCGAACACATCGTCGCCGGACAGCTGGTGGTGGCCTGTGGGATCTGGAGCCAGCTGTTGCTGGCCCCTCTTGGCCTCTCACCCAAACTGGAGGTGTGGCCGATGCTCTGGGCCCACTACACGGTCGACCCGGCACTGGCCGATCGCTACCCCCAGTGGTTCTGCTTCCAGCAGGAACGCGGCGATGACGGTGGCCTCTACTACGGATTCCCCGTCCTCAGCCAAACGGCGGATGGCCGCTCCCGGATCAAGGCGGGCATCGACTGGGCTCCGAAGGAGCTGCGCGTCGCCGAACCCAACGCCATGGTGACCGAGCCACCCGCTCGCCTGGTGGAGCTGCTCGACACCTTCCTGTTCAACGAACTGGAGGGTGTGCAGGAGCGGGTGGAGACCGTGATCAGCCCTTACTCCATGGCCAGCGACGTGAACTTTGTGCTGGACCGGCTCACCCCGAAGCTGAGCCTGTTCGCAGGAGGCTCCGGCCAGGCCTTCAAGTTCGCCCCCCTGATCGGTGATTCCCTGGCACGCCTCGCCAGTGGAGAACAACCAGCGGTGGATCTCTCCTGCTGGAGCCACCAACGCGCCGCCGTCCGCGCCTGATCCCTCACCCCTCATCCGATGTCTGACACCCCCGCGAATCAGCGCTCCTGGTGGCGCCAGCCCCCCCTCTGGGTGGGGGCTGCTCCCCTGCTGATCTTTCTGCTGGTGTCGGCCATCGACCTGGCGCTGGCCAAGCAATTCACCGACAACGGCAAAGCCGTGATCAGTGATGCCCTCGGCGGGGTCTGGCAGTGGATGGTGGTGCTGCTGTTTCTGATCGCGCTGATCCTGGCCATCAGCCCAGTCGGCAAACTCCGGCTTGGAGGCGCGGAGAGCAAGCCCAGTCTCAAATTCTTCGATTGGTGCGCAGTGCTGATCTGCACCCTGCTGGCGGGGGGTGGTGTGTTCTGGTCGGCAGCCGAACCGCTATATCACTTCCAGACCCCATCCCCGGTGTTTGCGGGGGTCGAGGGCAGCACAGCCGCAGCGGTGGATCCCGCCCTGGCGGTGAGTTTTCTGCACTGGGGCTTCCTCGCCTGGGCCCTGGTGGCCACCACCACCACGATCACCTTCTCGATCCTGGAGCGACGCGGTGAACCCCTGCGTCCACGCACACTGCTGGTGAACATCGTTCCGCGCAGCTGGGTGGATGGTCCACTCGGTCACCTGGCGGATGGGTTGTCTGTGGTGGCCGCAATCGCCGGCACGGTTGGCCCCCTGGGTTTCCTCTCGCTGCAGCTCAGCAATGCCGCAGGGCAACTGCCCTGGCTCAACGACAGTGCCGGCTTGCAATCCCTGGTGGTGGTGCTGCTGACCGCCGTCTTCGCGACCTCCACCGTCAGCGGCATCCAAAAAGGCATCAAGTGGCTGTCGGAACTCAATGTGTGGCTCACCCTGGCCCTGGCGGCGGGCCTGCTGCTGTTGGGCCCGGGCCTCTGGCTGATGCAGCACTTCTTCAGCGGCTTCATCACCTACCTGATCCACCTGCCGCAGATGGCCCTCACTCCCAATGCCGTGCCGGCGAACTGGGTGAACGGCTGGACGGTGTTCTACTGGGGCTGGTTCCTCGGCTATGCGCCCTTGATGGGGCTGTTCACCGCCGGCGTCAGCCGCGGCCGCAGCATCCGTGAACTGGTGCTGGCGGTGGCCATCCTCTGCCCGATCGTGACCAACCTTTGGTTCACCCTACTGGGGGGCACCGGATTGCATCTCGAGTTGGCGGGGGGCGGCATCAGCGAAGCCCTGGCCCAGAACGGAGCCGCCGCTGCCCTGCTCACGATCCTCAGCCAACTCCCCCTGGCCGGTCTGCTAATTCCGATCGGCCTGGTGCTGGTGGTGCTGTTCATGTGCACCAGCGCCGACTCAATGAGTTATGCCGCGGCCATGGTGGTGAGCGGCCGCAACGAGCCCCCTGCTCTGCTGCGCCTGTTCTGGGCCCTGATGATCGGCAGCCTCACCTTGGTGCTGCTACGCATCGGCTCGGGCCTGGGGGACAGCACCTCCATCGATGCCCTGCAGGCCTTCATCGTGATCACCGCGGTGCCGGTCACCCCCTTGGTGCTGGCCACCCTCTGGAGCGCGCCACGGTTGGCCTGGAAGGAATGGCGGCGCACCACGGTCACCCCGCAGTGATCCCGATGCCCATCAACGCAGGCAGTAGTTCAGTTTGAGAGTGAGGTTCTGACTGGGATTGGGAGCCTCCCCAGGCCTGAAGCTTGCCTCCCCCATGCGCGCCACCATCGGCATGGGTCGATGGATCGAACCCCGCTGGTCAATCAGCAACAACTCCACCTCGCGCAGGCCGAAAACCCGTGCTGTGGTCTGAGCGCGACGTCGCCCCGTCTCAAAAGCTTGTTTGAGCAACTGATCAGCCAATGAGGCACGGCTGTCGCTGGACGCCCAGGACGTCATTCCCTGCAGTCGCACTCCCGGCAAGCTACCGGCGGCCTGGATCAGCGCGTCGTAATCGTCACGGCTCACCTCGCCTGTGATGGTGGTGCTTGCCCGCTCCAGTCGTGATCCCGCCGCGCCTCCTCCTACGGGGTAGCTGCGGGGTGCAGGGATGGTGAGCTGACCCAGGGCGAGCGGCTGAATGGCCTGACGCGCCTCTGCCAACCGGGCGTTCAGGGCGCTCAGCGCAGCGTCCTTACTGAGATCTTCAGCGTCGAGCCCGAGCGAGAAGCGAAAGCGATCGCTACGGCTTGTTCCACGCTCGTTCACCTGGATCTGAAGCAGGGTGCCATTGCAAACGCGTTCTGCAGCCCTCAGGGGGAATGGCGCCACAGCACTCAGCCCGGAGAGGACGGCCACGGCGACCGTGGCAGCGCCCCAGAGTCGAGAAGTCATGCCGAGCTTTCTGTTGAATCTCCATGCTGGCGAGCCTGGAGCCTCAAACCCTGCTCAACCGTGACCGGCCTGTGTCAAGCCATGACTAAGCCGAGAGCAAGGGGATCCAACGGTTGGGCTCAGACGCTTGCGTCGTAGAGGGAAAAGAAACGACGCCGCAACCGCCAGGGGAAACGCAACTCCCGCAGCACACGGACCATGAGAGATCGCATCTCTTTGCGCTCCTCTTCGCTCTGAGGCCCCGCATACACCCGTTGGGCGGCAGGCCGCACCGGGAAAAGACTGTTCCAGCTGACACCCCAGTGCTCCTGAGCAAAAACTTCATTGGAGCTGGCGTAAAAGCCCGAAACTCGATCTTGTAACGGTTGATCGAAGCCATCAAATTTTTCCCGGTCCCAACCGCGCTCGATGGCGAGATCACGGATGACCTTGCCCTTCCGCTTGAGCACTTCCGGGTCGAAACCCGTTTCCACCATCAAGCGGCGGCAGAGGGCTGACATCCAAATTCCCCTGGCCCCGGGCTGGATGTTCTGCTTGGAGGGACGGCCCGCAAGCCAACCCTGTTCACCCGCAGGCGTGTACAGGCCAAGGGCCTCAACAAGGGCCAGGAAAGGGTCCGTGATTGCAACCTGCCTTGACAACGGCAGAAACAAGGTCGCAATCGCAGGGAAGCGACTCAACACACGGAACTTGGATGGATAAGCAATATTCCACGATTCTGAATCGTGCATGATGTAATCACAATATTCTCCGAAATCAGGCGTTTCACGAAACCTTCGCACCCGGTGCGCGTAAACAGAATTCAACCAGGACTGCTGATCTCGAACAAAATAACTGACGCCTAATTTGAACCCCTGCCGTTCAACCAAGGCCTGCAATTTACCCAACATAGTTCGACTGAGAATCCGATCATCCAAAGAAGAGCTGCTGAGCAAAACCCTGTTCAAATGGGAAGGAAGCGTGGCAAGAGTCTCCTCGACAGGGCCATAGTTCTTTTCAGCAATGGCATTAGCAAGACGGTTGTCATCACCATCCATCAAGACACCTTGAGCAGCCAGATGCTCCCGGTTTTGACGGAGCCGCTCAGTGACATAACTACTGGCTGCCTTGTGGGGACCGGCATGGATCCACAGCATCCGCTCGTCACGATTGATCTGCGGACGTGTGAATGACGTGGGCACCCGTAAGGCCTGCGAAGGGCCTCAACGTATCAGCGTTGGGGTGCCCAGCTCCCGTGCAGGCCATGGGGAACGGCCAAGGGCAGCTCAAGCATCGCCACCTCCGACAGATCATGGGCGTTGAGGATCACCAGATCGGATGCGGCCCGGGCCCCGTTCCACACCAGATCGAGCACCCAACCATCGTCCTCTGCCTCAGCACCGGGACGACGCACCATCAACGGCTCACTCACAAAGCCCCTGGGCGCCGCACTCCAGGTGTGGGTCTCCCCGGAATCCAGATCAAGTTTCTGGATGGCCTGCAACGGATCGTTGCCCCTCTCCCGCTCCGCCACCGCCATCCAGGCGAAGCGGGCGCTGAGGCCCTGACGCTCGGGATTGACCATGGCGAACTCACAGGTGCGCTCGCTGATCCGCTCGATCTGCACCGATTCCCGACTGAGATCGAGGCGGCAACGGTGCAGGATCCCCTCCGGCACCGTGTCGAAGTTCACCTCGGCGAAATCCTCATCAGGCCCAATGGACGGGAAATCGTCGTAGACGATGCTCTCCACCACAACGTGATCGCCATCCTCAAAGGCATTGAGGTGATGGAAAACGAAACCGTCGGGAGCTTCGAGGATGCGGGGCTTCTGACCAGCTAAGCGGCCGGAATCGCGGGGAATCAGCCAGAAACGCCCCTTGCCGCCGGGTTGGGATGCCAGGCACTGGGCCGCACCCTTTTCGCCGGTCACAAACGGCAAGGGATTGAAGGCGATGGCGTTCTGGAGGAACACCGCCCAGTTGGGCGTGATGGCGAAATCGTGAAGGAAGGCGAAGCCGGGGAAGCTGTCGGAACGGTCGTGCAGCAAGGCGCCGGCCTCCGGGCCATCGGTGGCGAACTCCATCAGACGGATGGTGCTGCGGGGCCCGGTCTTGACCCCGAAGGTGACCATGCAGGGCCGTCCGTTGTGGCCGGGATCGAAGCGGGGGTGAGCACTGAAGGCCTCGCCCTTTTTCAACACACCATCGAGGCGTGACAGGCCACGGGTCTCCAGGCTGCGGGGATCGAGCGAATGGGGTTCCGCCGCCTCCCAGAGGGCCAACAGCTGATCACCCAGACGCACCACGTTGGTGTTGGCGATGTTCTTCAAGCGCAGGTCAAAGGCGTTGGCCAGCCGACCACCCGGCTTCTGACTGCCGAACACGCCTCGGTAGAGAACCTTGCCGGCCTTCTCCTCCGCCAGCCAACCCTCGGTACGCACAAAACGGTTGCTGAGGAAGACGCTGCCGTTCTCAAACCGCATCGCCGCGATCATGCCGTCGCCATCGAAGGGGTGATGGACGCGATGTCCGTCCCGGTCAAGACGGCCAGGGCCATTGCGATAGAACGTGCCCTGAAGTTCGGCAGGAACCACGCCACGCACCGGCGTCAGCGCCACGTCGGTGAGTTCCTGCTCAACGTTCACAAAGGCGCTGGCCCAGTCGCTGCGGTCGTAGCTGCGGGCGGGGGCAACGGTCACGGGCGAACGATCAACGTTCACCCATCTTCTCGTAACGGACTGTGAAGCGCGGAGCCGCCCTCAGCTGGCGCCGGCCTGCTCCAGCACCCCTTTGCTGCTGGGGATGGCGCCGGCCCGGCGTGGATCCACCTCCGTGGCCATGCGCAGGGCCCGGGCAAAGGCCTTGAAGCAGGCTTCAACGATGTGGTGGGAGTTGGCCCCATCCAGCTGACGGATGTGGAGGGTCAGCCCGCTGTTGTTGACCACCGCTACGAAGAACTCCTTCACCAGCTCGGTGTCGTACGTGCCGATCTTCTGGCTGGGAATCGCCAGGCTGTAGCTGAGGTGGGGGCGCCCGGAGCAGTCCAGGGCCACCTGCACCAGGGCCTCATCCAACGGTGCCACGAAGTGACCGAAGCGATGGATGCCGCGCCGGTCCCCCAGGGCCTGGGCCAGGGCCTGCCCCACGGCAATCCCCACGTCCTCATTGGTGTGGTGATCGTCGATGTGGGTGTCTCCCACCGCATTGATCTCCAGGTCGATCAGGCCGTGGCTGCTGATCTGATGAAGCATGTGGTCGAGAAACGGCACACCGGTACTGGCCTGGCACTGACCGGAGCCGTCCAGATCCAGCCGCACCTTCACATCGGTTTCACCGGTGACCCGATGGATCGTTCCCTGACGTGCCATCACCCGAGCTTCAGTGCCCTCATCGTGCCTCACATTCCGGTAACGCAGTAGCCCGCATCCACGTAGATGGTCTGACCGGAGATGCCGCTGGCCAGATCGCTGAGCAGGAAGGCAGCGGTACCACCCACTTCCATCTGGGTGACGGTGCGGCGCAGGGGAGCCTTCTCCTCCACGTTGTGGATCATGTCGAGAATGCCGCCGATGGCGGAGCTGGCCAGGGTGCGGATCGGGCCGGCGCTGATGGCGTTGACCCGCACCTGCTTTTCGGGGCCCAGCTCTGCCGCCAGATAGCGAACGGACGCCTCCAGAGCAGCCTTGGCGACGCCCATCACGTTGTAGTTGGGGATCGCCCGCTCAGCACCGAGGTACGAGAGCGTGATCACACCGGCCTTCTCGCTGAACAGCGGCTTGGCATGGGCGCAGAGGGGCGCCAGGGAATAAGCGCTGATGTCGAGGGAACGGGCAAAACCCTCAGCGGTGGTGGCGCTGTAGTCACCGATCAGCTCTTCCTTGCCGGCAAAGGCCAGGCAGTGCACCAGACCGTCGAGAACGCCCCACTTCTCCTTGATCTCGCCGAAGACCTCAGCCATCTGGTCGGCATCCTGCACATTCAGAGGCAGGAACAGGCTGGGCTCCAGGGGAGCGGTGAGTTCGCGCACCTTGGCCTCAAAGCGGCCCTTGTCGTCTGGCAGGTAAGTGATGCCGAGTTCAGCACCGGCCGCCTTCAACTGCTGGGCGATGCCCCAGGCGATCGAACGGTTGTTGGCGATGCCGGTGACGAGAATCTTCTTGCCGGTGAGATCAAGCAGCATCGGGACAGACCGGAACGGGTTGAATTCGCGCGATTCTCCCCCATCCCCCGCCAAGATCACCGCTCCTTTGCTGACAAAGGCCGGTGCCCAGCGTTGCGTCACCCCCGATCAACGGCGACCTGCCGCGGCAATTCGCGTCCCGCGATGCCCTCAACACCCTGTTGGCGCAAGAGTTCCCAGGGGCGGAAGGGGAGCTCAGCCCGATCCGCGGTGGGCGTGAAGCAGCCGAAGACAAACTGTGGCGCATTGACGCGAGGCGCTACGCCAAAAGTCGCAATCACCTCAAGGGTGCGGTCACCGGGCTGTCTCCCTACATCCGTCACGGCGTGCTGACCCTCGCGGAGGTGCGCGATTCAGTTTTTGCACGGATCCGCAACCGCGATGAGGGCGGAAAGCTGATCAACGAACTCGGCTGGCGGGACTTCTGGCAACGGATGTGGCTCGATCTGGGGGATGGCATCCATGACGATCAGGAACCGTTCAAAACGGGCCATGACGCCAGGGCCTATGCCCGGGAGCTGCCGGCCGATGTGCGGGCAGGGAGCACGGGCCTTGCCTGCATGGATGGCTTCCGCGATCAACTGGTAACGACCGGCTGGCTGCACAACCACTCCCGCATGTGGATGGCCGCCTGGCTCGTGCACTGGCGACGGGTGCACTGGAAAGCCGGAGCCGACTGGTTCCTGGAGCACCTGCTGGATGGCGATCCGGCCAGCAACCATCTGAGCTGGCAGTGGGTGGCCAGCACCTTCAGCCACAAGCCCTACTTCTTCAACCGCGGCAATCTGGAGCGCTACAGCGACGGGAACTACTGCGACAGCTGCCCCAGTGCAAACAGCTGTCCATTCGAAGGCAGCTACGACCAACTGGAGAACCAGCTGTTCTCCCCGATGCCGGCCATACGGGAGACCGGCAACAACCGCAACCAACAGCGCAACCGCCAACGCCGGAGCAGCGGAGGCGCCAGTGCCGCCCTGGCCCGTCCCAAGCGATAAGCAGGAGATTCCTCGATGACATTTCAACTCCCAATCCTCTGGATTCACGAAGAGGCCCTCGGTGCCAACAACCCAGCGCTGCAGGCCTGGCCCGAGGCACCAGCGGTGTTCGTGTTCGACACCCGCTGGATCCAAGAGGCACGAATCAGCCGCAAACGGCTCGGCTTCCTCTACGAAAACGCCCTCGACCTTCCACTCACCCTGCGCAAAGGGGATGTAGCCGATGAGGTCCTGGCCTTTGCACGCCGCCATCAGGCCGATGGTGTGGTGAGCAGCAGTGCGGTGGATCCACGCCTGGAGCGCATCGGTGAGGCCATCGATGCAGAACTGCCGCTGGAGCTGCTGGATCCCGAACCATTCGTGGAACTGCCGCGGCCACCCCGGCTGGGACGGTTCAGCCGCTACTGGCGCGACGCCGAAGCGGTGGTGTGGGAGGGCTACTCACCAACCTGTTGATCCCTCAGCAGCTGCCGTGCCCGCTTCAATTCCTCCACGGGATTGGTGAGCAGGTCTTCCTCCTCGAGTGAGGGCAGCTGCACGGGAACCACCTGATTGTCGTTCCGGGGCGGCTCGATCCACTGCCAGCGGTCTTCCGGAGCGCGCGCCTGGCACAGAGCTTTCAGCTCGCTCTTCAACAGGCCACGCACATCGCTCCTGGCCACGGCATCAAAAAACTCCTCACGGGTCGCCAGACCGGAACTGAACGGTGTGGATCCATTGCCGTTGAACAGGCGGGCTGGATCCGGCAGCCATCGGGGACGACACACCCCCGGGAAGCTGGTGTCTGTCTCCAGATAGATGTGGAGCCCATAGCCATCGGGCTGATTGACCACAGCTACCCCGTCATGGGGGGAATGGCGCTCCAGAGGGAACAAGCGCCAGCTGGGCGGTTCCTTTGAAGCAGCGCAGGCCCCCAGGAGCAGGGCTACCCCCCAAAGCAGTCGCAGGCGCGGCATCCATCACCACCGGAGGAGGCCATCCTGAAGCAGATTCGCTGCATCTGCCTGCGTCTTATGGCCCTGACACCATCCACGATGCTGGCGCTGGGCACAGGCCTGCCTGATTTTGAACTTCCCCAGGTCACCGGCGGGCGGCTGAGCAGCAGTTCTCTGGACCAACGGCCCGTGCTGCTGATGGTGCTTTGTGCCCATTGCCCATTTGTGAAACATGTGGAGCCCGAGATCACTCGGCTGGACCACGACTTCAGCAATGCGGTGCAGCTGGTGGGCGTCAGCAGCAACAGCCTGATCACCCACCCCCAGGACGGGCCGGAACAACTGGCGGAGCAGGCCAGGCACCACGGCTGGAGCTTCCCTTACCTGCTGGATGAGCAGCAAACCCTGGCCCGAGCGCTCAGGGCCGCCTGCACACCGGAGTTCTACCTGTTCTCACCGGATAGCGAAGGCCTGCAGAGCCTGCGCTATCGGGGCCAATTGGACGACAGCCGACCCGGCAACGATCAGCCCCTCGATGGTCGTGACCTGCGGGCCGCCCTCGAGGCCGTGCTGACGGGATCTTTGGTGAATCCAGACCAAACCGCCTCGGTGGGCTGCAATGTGAAGTGGAACCCCGGACACGAGCCGGAGTGGTTCGGCTGAGCCACTTAAGCTTTGCTTTATGCAGGTACCTCCCTTCAGCCTCAGCCAGCAGATCGACGATCTCGGTGTGGACCTCGAAGAGGCGGTGCTCGAGGTGTTGCGCAGCGGTCAGTACATCGGTGGACCGCAAATCAAACGCTTCGAGGAGGCCTTTGCCGCAAGCGTTGGCTGCGAGCACGCCGTGGGCTGCAACAGCGGCACCGACGCTCTGATCCTGGCCCTGCGTGGCCTGGGCATTGGCGCCGGCGATGAGGTGATCACCTGCTCGTTCAGTTTTTTCGCCACGGCTGAGGCCATCAGCGCCGTCGGCGCCACGCCGGTGTTCGTGGATGTCGACCCCGGCACCTACCTGATTGATTTCGATCAGATCGAAGCCGCAATCACTCCCGCCACCAGGGCCCTGATGCCGGTGCACCTGTTTGGGCGTGCGGTGAACATGACGCGGCTGATGGCCATTGCCGAACGCCATCAGCTCAAGGTGATAGAAGACTGCGCCCAGGCAACGGGAGCACGGTGGAATGGTCAGGCCGTGGGCAGCTTCGGCGATGTGGGCTGCTTCAGCTTCTTCCCCACCAAGAACCTCGGCGCGGCCGGCGATGGCGGTGCTGTCACCACCAGCGATGCCCAACTGGCCCAGGCCATGCGTGAGCTAGCGGTGCACGGCATGCCCGAGCGGTACTTGCACACCAGCCTTGGCTACAACAGCCGGCTGGATGCGGTCCAGGCGGCTGTCTTGAACGTGAAGCTGCCGAAGCTCGAGGAGTGGATCAGCAAACGCACCAGCATCGCCAAGCGCTACCGGGATGCTCTTGGCGATCTCAACGGCCTCACCCTGCCGACCGACGACGACGGCCACAGCTGGAACCAATTCGTGGTGCGCATCGGCAGTTGCCCCAGCGGCCAGCCGCTCTGCAACGCCAGCTGCACCCCCTCCAACACCAGTGCACGGCACGGCATCCCCGAGAGCTGCTGCCGCGACTGGGTCAAGCAGACCCTGCAGGAGCGTGGGGTGAGCACGATCATCTACTACCCCATTCCAATCCACCGGCAACCGGCCTACGCCCATCTGGGCTTGCAACAGGGCTCCTTACCGGTGACGGAACAGCTCTGCAGCCAGGTGCTGAGCCTGCCGATCTTCCCGGAGCTAACGGTCGACCAGCAACAGGCAGTGATCGACACCGTGCGCCAGTTGCTGGGATCCAACGCACCAGCTCAATTCCGCCGCGGCGACGACCGTGATCAGGACCGGATGGTGGCGTAAAGCGCTTTAAAACGAGCCTGCTGCTTCTTGTGATCCACCAGAGGCTCGGGGTAATCGCGTCTCTCGAGGGCTCCGATCTCACCGCTGAGCAGATCCTTTGTGTTCACATGGCGGAGCTCAGGCACCCAATGGCGGATGTAGTCGCCGGCTGAATCGAATTTGGAGGCCTGGGTGGCGGGGTTGAAGATGCGCAGGGGCTTGGGGTCCATGCCACTGCTGGCGCTCCACTGCCAGCCACCGTTGTTGGCGGCCAGGTCACCGTCCACCTCCAGTTCCATGAAGGCGCGCTCGCCCCAGCGCCAGTCGCAGATCAGGTCTTTGACCAGATAGGAGGCCACGATCATGCGGCAGCGATTGTGCATCCAGCCGGTCTGGTTGAGCTGACGCATGGCGGCATCGATGATCGGCATGCCGGTCTGCCCCTCCTTCCAGAAGTCGAACCATTCCTCGTTGTTCTCCCAGGGGAAGCGGCGCCACTGCTCGCGGTAGGGGCCATCGGCCAGTTCCGGGAAATGAAACAGAGCCTGCTGGTAAAACTCGCGCCAGCCCAGCTCCTGCTCCCACACTGCAATGGCCTGCAAGTGCTCCTCGCTGCGGGCTTGCTCACGGGAGTCCTGGGCGGCACACCAGGCCTGGCGCGGGCTGAGGGTGCCGACGCTCAGTGCAGCACTGAGGTAAGAGGTGCCTGCGGTACCGGGGAAATTGCGGTCAGGCTCATAGCCGAGCAGCGGCCCATCACAGAAGCTGTTGAGTTGGGCCAGCGCCGCCGCTTCTCCAGGGCGGCAGGGGCAGATCTCAGTTCCCTTGAAACCATGGCTCTCCCGCAGAGCCTCCAGGGACTCAACGGCCGGCAGCTGAGCAGGATCAAGATCCACCAGCCCGGTGGGGGCCGCAATGGTGCTGGGTTGCTTGGCCAGCACCTGGCCGCGCCAGTTGCGCAAGAACGGGCCATACACGCGATATGGGTCACCACCACCAGTCTTGAGCAGCTCCGGAGCGATCAGCAGCTGATCCCAATCCACCACCACCTTGCGGCCATCGGCCTGCAGTTGTTTGGCCACCTGGCGGTCCCGCTCACGGGCATAGGGCTCCACATCGCGATTCCACACCACAGCCTCGGCACCGATCTGCTGCGCCAGCTGCGGCAACACCGCCACCGGGTCACCTTTGACGACCAGCAACCGGCTACCGGCCTTCCGCCAGCGCTGCTGCAGTTCCACCAGGCTCTCGATCAGAAACCACAGCCGGGCCGGCGCCATCGGCGGCAGATGATCCGGCGGGTTGATCAGCTGCGGGTCGAGCACGTACACACCCGTCACCGCCGGACTGATGTCCGTAGCAGCCACCAAACCAAGGTTGTCCGCCAGGCGCAGGTCGCGGCGATGCCAGAACAGAACGCGAGAGCTGGTCATCAGAGGCCGAGAAGCTGCTTGGCACGGAACCAGGCGGTCACGCTTTTGCCATCGAGCCATTCGTCACCCGAGGCCAACGCTGCATCCAGCTGAGCTGGGCTCATCAGCACCACCTCCAAATCTTCGTCGTCATCGCCGGCTGGCGGGTTCTCCAAGGGCGTGAGCTCCCGGGCCAGGAAGCAATGGATCACTTCATCGGAATAACCAGGGCAGGGGAGCATCGGCCCCAGCACATCCCACTGCGCAGCGCTGTAGCCGGCTTCCTCCCCCAGCTCCCGCTGCATCGATTCCAGTGGATCTTCGCCCTCTTCAAGCGTGCCGGCAGGGAATTCGAGCAGGCGGGCCTGAACCGCAAAGCGGTACTGACGCAGCAACACCACCTGGCCATCGTTGGTGATCGGCACAGCCAGAGAGGCGCCTGGGTGACGAATCATCCCAAAGGTGGCCTCGACACCCATCGGCAACTTGATCCTGTTGCGCTCGAAACGGAGCTTGCGAGCATCCACCACTTCAACGGTGTCCAGCAGCTCGAACGGTTCCGGCGACGGCAGGGGCGCCATGGCTCAAGGGCATTGCTAAGGCCCAGCATGGCGGGTAAACCCAGCCCCCGTGTCGTCTGCCTTGACCGAAACTGGCCCGCAACCACTGCCCCGTCGGCGCCAGGCCCAGCTGCTCAAGGCCCTGGCCCTTGAGGCGGGATGGCGCCATCTGGCTCTGCTGAGTGGCCTGAGCACCCTCAACAGCTTGCTCGATATCGCCGGCCTCGGCCTGGCGGTAACGCTGCTGCTGGGATCAGGCTCCAGCACGGACGCCGCACCCCTGATCGGCGGCCTTCCCATTGCCGCCAGCCTCGGGCTGCTGGTCGGCCTGATCCTGGTGCGGGGTCTGATCCAGGCCCAGGTCGACATCAACCGTGAACGGCTGCGCTCCGGCTTCACCGATCGACTTCGGCAACAGCTGCTGCATGAAGTGTTCGAGGCTTCATCGGCTCAACTCGACCGGCTGGGACGCGGTGAGCTGCTCGCCCTGCTGATGGCCGACATCAACCGCACGGCACTGAGCCTGGATCAGGCGGTGCGCATGGGGCAGTCGCTTCTGGCGATGGCGATCTACCTCGCCAGCGTGCTGCTGGTGGGCCAGGCCACCGCCTGGCCGCTGTTGCTGGCCCTGTTGGCCACCACTGCAGCGGCGTTGCTACAGCGCTCCGGCAGTTGGGGACTGGGGCGGATCCAGAGCCGCCTCAATGCCGCCTTGCAACGCACCGTCGGCGATGGACTGCATGGCCTCAAGGCCCTGCGCGCAGCAACGGCGGAGGCCTGGCTGCTGCAGCGCTTCGCCAGGGAAACCGCCGAAGGACGCTGGCTGCTGCGGGAACGGGTGCGCCGCCGAGCCAGCTTCAACGCCTGGCGCGACACCCTGGTGGTGGCCGTCGCCGGTCTCTGGATGCTGCTCCAGGGCGAAACCCTGACAGCCGAAGTCCTCACGACCACCCTGGTGCTGGCCTACCGGGCCAGCGCATCCCTGAGCACGGTGGTGCAGGCTCGCCGGCTCTGCCTGGGGAACCTGCCGGGCTACGAAGCACTGCGGCAACGGCGCGGTCAACTGATCCCCCGCCAAGGCGAAGCCAGCGACCTCACTATCACTGACGACACGCTGTCGAGGCTCAGCCGTCAACGCTGGCATCAGTTGAAGTGGAGCCGTCGTGATGACGGAACACAAAGCCTGGATTCCCTCTGCCTGCGCGCCAACGGGCTGGTCGCGATCACCGGACCCACCGGCAGCGGCAAGAGCACCCTGCTCGATCGGATCTGCGGTTTGCTCCGCGAAGAAGACAGCCATTGGCAGCTGAGCTGCGAAGGGGGGGCCTGGTCGCTGAGCGGGCTGGCCGGGGCGCGACAGATGCACCAGCTGATCGCCTACGCACCCCAGAACGCGGTGCTGTTTGAAGCAAGCTTGCGCGACAACCTGCTGCTGGGGGCGCATCGCCACCAAGACAACATCGAGACCTGGCTGGAACGACTGGGGCTGGCCCACCTGCTTCAGCGCCAGGGCAGGCTGGATGCACCGCTCGCCCTGGCGCAGGATCCGTTTTCAGGCGGCGAGATTCACCGGCTCGGCCTGCTGCGCGCCTGGCTGCGCGACAAGCCGATGGAGGTGCTCGATGAGCCCACCGCTTTCCTCGATGCCACCGCCGCTGCGCAGGTGCGTTCGGTGATTCGCGAACGCGCCGAGCAACGACTGATGTTGATCAGCAGTCACGACCCGGAGCTTCTGGCCCAGGCCGCTCAGGTGGTCACGGTGTAGATGAGCCCTGCATCGCTTCCAGCAACGGAGCCAGCACAAACGTCCTGAGGTGCAAGCGAGGGTGGGGCAGCATCAGCCGCGGATGCTCCAGCCGAAGCTGCCCCCAGAACAGCAGGTCCAGATCGAGGCTGCGCGGGCCCCAGCGCTTTTCCTGCGATCGGTTGCGGCCGAACTGCTGTTCCAAACCCTGTAAGGCATCCAACAGTTCCAGGGCAGCGGCCACGCTCGGCGGGGCCTGCATCCCCTCCACAAGCATCACAGCATTGCAGTAACTGGGCTGGTCCGGGGGACCACCAACAGGGGCGGTGTCGTACAGGGATGACCAACGGCAAACCAGCTCCTGAGCGGACCAGGCCTTGATCAGCTCCTCCAGCAAAGGCCGCACCGCCAGCAACGTCTCGCGCGGAGATCCCGCCGCACTGGGCTGGTTCGCCCCCAGCGCCACCGCAACAGAAGCGTCATCGATGGAGGGCATCAGCGAGACTGGCGCGCACGAACGGGCTGAACGCGTCCATGGTGGCAACCGGAGTAGCGGTGAAGGACAACCAGGCCACCCGTGCCTTTCCGCTGGCAGCGATCACGGGCCATGGCACGTTGAAGCTGGCCCTCCTGCTGGCGGCTGTGGATCCTGGGTTGGGCGGTGTGGTGATCGCGGGGGGACGCGGCACCGGCAAATCAGTTTTGGCTCGGGGGCTGCATGCCCTGCTGCCCCCGATCGACATCCTCGATGCCGAAGGAGGCGTGGGCCGCAACCTCGATCCCCAGAACCCTGAGGAATGGGACGACACCACCCGTGAGCGGATCACAGGCGCAGCACCGTCCACGGTCATTCCCGCCCCCTTCGTACAAATCCCCCTTGGCATCACCGAAGACCGGTTGGTGGGCGCTGTGGATGTCGCAGCCTCCCTGTCCAGTGGCAGTGCGGTGTTCCAGCCGGGTCTGCTGGCGGATGCCCACCGCGGCGTGCTCTACGTCGACGAGCTCAATCTTCTTGACGACGGCATCGTCAACCTGATGCTGGCGGCGGTGGGCAGCGGCGAAAACCGAGTCGAACGGGAAGGTCTCAGCCTCAGCCACCCCTGCCGGCCGCTGCTAATCGCCACGTACAACCCTGAGGAGGGCAACGTCCGCGATCACCTGCTGGATCGTTTCGCCATCGCGCTCTCCGCCAACCAGCTCGTGAGCACCGAGCAGCGGGTGGAGATCACCAACGCAGTGATCAGCCATGGCCAGTGCAGCCGCAGCTTTGCTGAGAAGTGGAGCGAGGAAACCGATGCCCTGGCCACCCAGCTGCTGCTGGCCCGCCAATGGTTGCCGGATGTTCAGATCAGCGGCGAACAGATCGAGTACCTCGTCACCGAAGCCATCCGCGGAGGCGTTGAAGGGCACCGCTCCGAGCTCTACGCGGTGCGGGTGGCCAAGGCCCATGCCGCCCTCAGCGGCCGGGACCAGGTGGAAGCTGACGACCTCCAGGTGGCCGTCGCCTTGGTGATCGCGCCGCGGGCATCGCAGATGCCACCACCGGACCAGCAGATGGAACCACCGCCACCGGAGGATCAGGAACCGCCACCGCCGCCCCAGGACCAGGGCGACCAGCAGCAGGAGAATCCGCCTCCGCCGCCGGAGGGATCCGGCGAAGAGGACAACGACCCTCCGGAAGACAACAACGACGACAACTCCGACGACGATGAGGGCGACGGAGAGGAAGATCAGGCCCCACCAGCGGTGCCCGAGGAGTTCATGCTCGATCCCGAAGCGATCGAGGTGGACCCTGATCTGCTGCTGTTTAATGCCGCGAAGGCGAAAAGCGGCAACAGCGGCAGCCGTTCAGTTGTGCTGAGCGACAGCCGTGGTCGCTACGTGAAACCGATGCTTCCCCGCGGACCGGTTCGCCGCATCGCCGTCGACGCCACCCTGCGGGCAGCGGCGCCGTACCAGAAGATTCGCCGCGAACGGGAACCGGGCCGCTCGGTGATCGTGGAAGAGGGCGATCTGCGGGCCAAGTTGCTGCAGCGCAAGGCCGGTGCTCTGGTGGTGTTCCTCGTGGATGCCAGTGGCTCGATGGCCCTGAACCGAATGCAGAGCGCCAAAGGCGCCGTGATCCGCCTGCTCACCGAGGCCTACGAAAACCGCGATGAAGTTGCTCTGATCCCCTTCCGCGGGGATCAGGCCGAAGTGCTGCTGCCTCCAACCCGCTCGATCACGGCGGCCCGGCGCCGGCTGGAATCGATGCCCTGTGGCGGAGGTTCACCCCTGGCCCATGGCCTCACCCAAGCGGCCCGCGTTGGCGCCAATGCATTGGCCACTGGGGATCTCGGCCAGGTGGTGGTAGTGGCCATCACCGACGGTCGCGGCAACGTGCCCCTGAGCACCTCTCTGGGCCAACCCGAACTGGAGGGCGAAGAGAAGCCCGATCTCAAGCAAGAGGTGCTGGATGTGGCCGCCCGCTACCGGATGCTCGGGATCAAGCTGCTGGTGATCGACACCGAGCGCAAGTTCATCGGCAGCGGCATGGGCAAAGACCTCGCCGAAGCCGCAGGCGGCAAATACGTGCAGCTGCCGAAAGCGAGCGATCAGGCGATCGCGGCAGTGGCGATGGACGCCATCAGCAGCATCTAAAAGGCACGATATCGAGCCGGATTCACGCCAATATCAAAACGATACCGTGCCTACTGAGCGGCTTGCGCCGGATAAATCTCTCCGAACAGTTCACCCAAGCCGATGGTGAGATTGCGCACGCCCTCCATGAACTCGGGATCACCGGTGAGTTGAGCCACGTCACCACCCACGGCATCGATCGTGGCGGTGAGCTGGGCGGCATTGGCAGCCGTCTGTTGGAGCTCACTCAGCGTCTGGGGGTTGTCGAGGGAAGCCACGATGTTGTTCAAGTGAGCCGTTGCCAACTCCAGATTGCGAATCACAGGAACAGCCTTGGCCAGCTCGTCCTGCAGCTGGACCGTCAGCGCCTCGAATTCCTGCGCCGTGGCATCGATCTGCTCCAAAGACTCCGCCGCGTGGGGGATCACCCGTTCTTGTTGAGCTTGGGCCAAAAGCTCTTGCAAGGTCTCCGTCACCGTGGACAAGCTGGCCGCCTCACGCCCTTCGACGCTGCTTCCATCACACAGTTGCAGATCAGCACGGCAGCCAGCTGCACGGGGGAGGGGTGCATCCTTCTCCAGTGGACGACCAGCGCTGATCAGGGCCACCTTGGCACTCCCCCCCAACAGGGAACTCGACCCCACCGTGGCCGTCACAGGGAGAGGCAGGCGCAGATCAGCGTTGTTGATCTCAAGCTCAGCCACAACAGCCTCGGGCGTCACCGCAATCGAGCGCACCGAACCCACCAGGATGCCCCGGTAGGTGACAGGAGAACGCTCCGCCAGGCCCGCCGCATCGCTGAAACGTGCGGTGAGGGTCCAGTGGCTGGACCCCAAACGAACCCCCCTGAGCCAGAGGGCCATTGAAGAAAACCCGATGATGCCGCCAATCAGCGTGAATCCGACGATGGCATCACGAACGCTGCGTCGCATGGTGGTCAGTGCTCCGCCGGTTGCATCGGTCCGCGCAGGCTACCCGTCCTGAACTGGACGACATAGGGGTTGTCTGTGCTGCGGAACGCATCCACTGAGCCCTCCCACCGGAACTGACCGTCGTAGACCATCAACACCCGTTGCGCAGAGCGTTCGATCGTGCTGCGCACGTGACTCACCACCACCGAACATCCCTGGGCCACGGTGGTGGTTTTCACAATCAAGTCTTCGATCCGCGTGCACGCCACGGGGTCAAGCCCAGCGGTGGGCTCGTCGTACAACAGCAAGGGCATCGATTGATCCCCCCGCTGAGGATCATCAATCAGGGCACGGGCAAAGCTCACCCGCTTCTGCATGCCTCCACTCAATTCACCGGCATAGAGGTGGGCCACGTCATAGAGCCCCACCGCCTCCAGGCAGGCATGCACACGATCGCGAATCTCTTGCCGCGAGAGCTGTGCCCGTTCGCGCAGCAGGAAGCCGACGTTCTCCTCAACCGTGAGCGATGCCAACAGAGCAGGGTTTTGAAACACCAGCCGCACGTCCGGTGGATCGGTCTGGTCCAGCCGCAGGTAGGTCTGGGCTTTGTTGAACAAGCGCAGCTCACCACTGGTGGGCAACTGCAAGCCGGCTAGCAGGCGCAACACCGTTGACTTGCCAGCCCCCGATGGACCCACCACGGCCAGGCGCTCCCCCGCACGCAGGGTCAGGTTGACCCGATCCAGAACAGGCCGAGCTCCCCACTGCATCGTGAGGTCCCGCATCTCCACGACGGCTTGAAGCTGCGGCACGATCTGGGCCGAAAAACACAGACATCCTGCCGCCCTTCCACAAGCTCCGTACAGTTCGGTGAACTTGCGAATCAAGCCGTTCCTTGGCGCTGAAGCCCCCAACAAGCAGACGCCAAGCCCGGATGATGCGCGATCAGCGGCGACGGGATCTGATGACCCGATCCCAACGGGCCGTGCGCTGGTTGCAACCTGGCCTGGTCGTCAAACGCTGGCTGCTCACCTCCGGCCTGGGCCTGTTGATGGCGCTGCTGGGGGCCGCCGTCTGGGCCGACCTGAAACCGATTTACTGGATTCTGGAAACCCTGAGCTGGCTGCTGAGCAGCCTCACCACCGTGTTGCCCCGGGAGATCACCGGCCCGCTGGTGGTGCTCATCGGCAGCGGGCTTTTGCTCTGGGGGCAAAGCCGCAGCTTCGGCTCGATTCAACAGGCTCTCGCTCCCGACAAAGACACCGTGCTGGTGGATGCCCTGCGGGCCAAAAGCCGCTTGAACAGGGGGCCCAACATCGTGGCCATCGGCGGAGGGACAGGCTTATCGACCCTGCTGAGCGGTCTGAAGCGTTACAGCAGCCACATCACCGCCATCGTCACCGTTGCCGATGACGGCGGCAGCAGCGGGGTGCTCCGCCGGGAACTGGGGGTGCTTCCCCCGGGCGACATCCGCAACTGCCTGGCCGCGCTGTCCACCGAAGAGCCATTGCTCACACGCCTGTTCCAATACCGCTTTGCCGCCGGGAGCGGTTTGGAGGGGCACAGCTTCGGCAATCTGTTTCTCTCTGCCCTCTCAGCGATCACGGGCAATCTGGAAACAGCCATCACCGCATCAAGTCGTGTGCTGGCCGTGCAAGGTCAGGTGGTGCCCGCCACCAATGTGGATGTGCAGCTCTGGGCCGAACTTGAAAACGGCCAACGGATCGAAGGCGAAAGCAACATCGGCCACGCCCCCAGCCCCATTGTTCGCCTGGGCTGCAGTCCTGAACGACCGCCGGCCCTGCCACGGGCACTCGAAGCGATCGCCAATGCCGACCTGATCGTGCTCGGACCGGGCAGCCTTTACACATCCCTGCTCCCCAATCTGCTGGTGCCGGAACTGGTGGGCGCCATCAAACGCAGCAAGGCCCCCAGGCTCTACATCTGCAACCTGATGACGCAACCCGGCGAGACCGATGGCCTGGATGTGCGCGGTCACATCCGGGCAATCGAGGCACAGCTCGCCACTCTCGGCATTGAGCCCAGACTGTTCAATGCCGTCCTGGCCCAGGACGACCTGCCCGATTCAGACCTGGTGCGGTACTACCAAAGCCGCGGCGCTGATCCCGTGCGTTGCGATGCGGAAGGGCTCCGCTCAGACGGCTACGACGTCACTCAGGCACCACTGCAGGGGGTGAGGCCAACAGCAACGCTGCGCCACGACTCGCGCAGCCTTGCCCTTGCGGTGATGCGCTTCTACCGAACCCACCGACGTGAACGCGATCAATAGGCGTCCTGCATTTCATAGAAATCGGGCTGGACGTAGTCTTTACGCAACGGCCATCCCTTCCAGTCCTCTGGCATCAACAAGCGTTTGGGATGCGGGTGCCCCTCAAATTGGATGCCGTACATGTCGAAGGTTTCGCGCTCCTGCCAATCGGCGCCACGGAACAGTACATAGATCGACGGCAGCGAGGGGGTGCCTTCACGATCGAGGAAGACCTTGATCCTCACTTCCCGCAGCTTGGCCGAGGGATCAGCCGCCATGGCTTCCACCTGTTCCGCCATCGCCAGGAAGTGATAGAAGCAGACCAGTTGCTCACCGGGGCCTTCGTCGTAGCCCCCTTGGCACTGGAGATAGTCGAAACCGTTGCTCTTGAGCGCCGCAGCGATCATCGGGAGAACCGCAGCGTCAACGCCGATCTGTTCAACACCGAGATGATCAGGCTCGAGGCTGTTGTGGTCAAAGCCCTGCTTGTTCAGCCATTGGCTCACCGGACCAGGCTCGGGAGCAACAACCGCACCCGCGTCATCCGAGGCGGCTGTCTTCTTGGAAGGGGTTTCGCTCATGACTCGACAGGTTCAGCAGCAGGGGTGAGCACGGCGGAATCGGTGGCCAAAGTCTGACCGGCCGGCGCTGCAGCCAGGGCAGCTTTCTGAGATTCAGCCCGAAGGTAAGAACCTGTCACGACAGGTTCAACGCGCTTCATTTGATGGGAGACCGTCATGTAGCGATGGGTCTGCTGATGCTTGCGCCGCTCCGCCAGCGACTCATCGCCAACTTTCTTGCGCAGTTTGATCACGGCATCAAAGATCGCTTCGGGGCGGGGCGGACAGCCCGGCAGGTAGAGATCCACCGGAATCAATTTGTCGACGCCGCGCACTGCAGTGGTGGAATCAGCGCTGAACATGCCGCCTGTGATGGTGCATGCACCCATGGCGATCACGTATTTCGGCTCAGGCATCTGCTCATAAAGCCGCACGAGGGCGGGTGCCATCTTCATGGTGACGGTACCGGCCACGATCAGAAGGTCGGCCTGACGCGGGGAGCTGCGGGGAACCAGACCGAAGCGGTCGAAATCGAAACGAGACCCGAGAAGCGCAGCAAATTCAATGAAGCAGCAGGCCGTTCCATAGAGAAGAGGCCAGAGACTGCTCAACCGAGCCCAGTTGTGCAGGTCATCCAGACTGGTGAGGATGACGTTCTCGCTGAGATCATTGGTAACCGTTGGGGCACCAATCGGACCGCAGCTGGCTTCGCGCAGATCGCGAACAGCAGCAATGGAGGGGGATGTGTTCTCAGACATGACTAGCTCCACTCAAGGGCGCCTTTGCGCCAGGCGTAGGCCAAGGCCACCAGCAGGATGGCGATGAAGATCAGGGCCTCAATGAAGGCCAGCAAGCCGAGACGGTTGAACGCCACAGCCCAGGGATAAAGGAACACGGTCTCGACATCGAAGATGACGAAGACCAGCGCAAACATGTAGTAGCGGATATTGAATTGAATCCAGGCCCCGCCAATGGGCTCCATGCCGGATTCATAGGTGAGCTGGCGCTCGCCGGCACGGCTTTTCGGCGCCACCAATTTGTTTGTGATCAGCGCCAAGGCAGGCACTGCAGCCGCAATCAGCAGAAACCCCAGAAAGGCGTCGTAGCCGGGCAGGGCAAACATGGAGGTCCCCGTAGACCGGGCCAGTCTGGCATTCACCGCCTGGAGTTGTCGTCGATAGAGTCGATTGGCCCAGCAACACAGCGGTGAGCGACGAACAACAGTCCGTCCAGCCGGTCGAAACCACCGAAGCGGTGGAACCAGCGGTTGAAACCGCTCCGGAGATCGACCCAAGGACCCACCGTTTCGAATGTCGCAGCTGCGGCTACGTCTATGACCCCGACGAGGGGGTGAAGAAGGTTGGGATTGACCCCGGCACGGCCTTCGAGGATCTAGATGCGCTTGCTTTCCGCTGCCCCGTCTGCCGCAGCAAGGTGGCCGCTTTCCGCGACATCGGTCCACGTGCCAAGGCCAGCGGTTTCGACGAAAACCTCGATTTCGGCCTTGGGGTCAACCGGATGACCCCCGGGCAGAAGAATGTTCTGATCTTCGGCAGCCTTGCCCTCGGCTTCGCCTTTTTCCTGTCCCTTTATTCCCTGCGCTGAGGCCCAGCCATGAAACGTCTGTTGAACTCTTTGAGCCAGCTCCTGCTGGTGCTGGTGCTGGGGGTCAGCCTCAGCGGCTGCGTCACCACCCACGTGCCAACAGCCAGCACGAGCCCCTGGCAGGCCGAGGACCTCGACACCCAGGCCAACCCGCTGGATGTGGCCTTCACCGACAGCCGCCACGGCTACCTGGTGGGCAGCAACCGGATGATCCGGGAAACCAACGATGGGGGCGCCCATTGGAATGAACGCAGCCTGGATCTGCCCGACGAGGAGAACTTCCGCCTGATCAGCATCGATTTCGATGGCGATGAAGGCTGGATCGCCGGACAGCCCGGGCTGCTGATGCACAGCGACGACGGTGGCCAGAACTGGACCCGCCTGTTCCTCGACACCAAACTGCCCGGCGAGCCTTACCTGATCACCGCCCTGGGCAGCCATTCCGCAGAGCTGGCCACCAACGTGGGTGCGGTCTACGAGACCCACAACGACGGCAACAGCTGGGAAGCCAAGGTGACCGATGCCGCCGGTGCCGTCCGTGATCTGCGTCGCAGCAAGGACGGCAGCTACGTGAGCGTAAGTGGCCTCGGCAACTTCTACGCCACCTGGGAGCCGGGTGATTCCGTCTGGCAGGTGCACCAACGGGTGAGCAGCCAGCGGCTGCAGAGCATCGGCTTCCAGCCCGACGGCAACCTCTGGATGGTGGCCCGCGGCGCGCAGATCCGCCTGAACGATGAGCCCGGCAACTTCGACAGCTGGAGCAAAGCAATCATCCCGATCACCAACGGCTACGGCTACATGGATCTGGCCTGGGATGACGACGGCGCCATCTGGGCCGGCGGTGGCAACGGCACCCTGCTGGTGAGCCGCGACGGCGGCGATAGCTGGGAGAACGACCCCGTCGGGGACCGTCAACCCAGCAACTTCACCCGCATGGTGTTCGACGGGGAGCACGCCTTTGTGCTGGGAGAGCGGGGCAACCTGCTGCGCTGGGTGGGCAACGCTGTGTAACTGCAGCAACGCCTCAGCCTCAGCTCACCTGAGCCACCTCCTAAGATCATCTTCCTGACACGCCCAACGCCATGGCCGCCGGCTCAACAGGAGAACGCCCGTTCTTCGAAATCATCACGAGCATCCGCTACTGGGTGATCCACGCCGTAACACTCCCTTCCATCTTCCTGGCAGGATTCCTGTTTGTGTCCACCGGCCTGGCCTACGACGCCTTCGGGACACCCCGACCTGACGCCTATTTCCAGGCTTCGGAAAGCAAGGCTCCCGTGGTGAGCCAGCGCTACGAGGGCAAATCTGAACTTGACATCCGTCTGAAATAAGTCATGACACAAGCTCCTCCTGTCGCCACAACGCCACGCAACTATCCGATCTTCACGGTGCGTTGGCTGGCGTTGCACACCCTCGGAATTCCGACGGTGTTTTTCTTGGGCGCCCTTGCCGCGATGCAGTTCATCCGTCGCTGATCCGAACCATGGAACGCAATCCCAATCCCAACAACCTTCCGGTTGAGCTCAACCGCACCAGCTTGTACCTAGGTCTGCTTTTTGTCTTCGTAACCGGCGTGCTCATGTCCAGCTACTTCTTCAACTGAGGATTATTCGATGAGCGGAAAAAAATCTCCCTATCCCGACGGTCGAATTCCCGATCGCAATCCGGATGGCACTCCGGCTGTGCCCTGGAGAAGCCGGTGGACCGAAGGCGTTCTCCCCCTCTGGCTTGTTGCAACAGCAGGAGGAATGGCCGTTCTGTTCGTTGTGGGCCTCTTCTTCTATGGCTCCTACACCGGAGTTGGTTCTGCCTGATTCCAGTCAACTCGATGCTTCATGCCGGTCCGATGGACCGGTTTTTTAGTCCCCTGTGCATGAAGAGCAGAGGAACAAAAAACCTCAGCTCAAACGCTGAAATAGTCGCGAAACCACCGGGCAAAGGCGTCTACTCCTTCCTCGATGGAGGTGGATGGCTTGAAGCCCACCCACTGCTCCAAGGCGGAGGTGTCGGCAGCTGTCGCCACCACATCACCAGGCTGCATCGGCTGGAAGTCCTTGATCGCCTCCCGGCCCAGAGCTTGTTCCATCACCTCGATGAAGCGCAACAGCTCGGTGGGCTGACTGTTGCCGATGTTGAACACCCGATGCGGTGCAGCCGCCGTTGCAGGATCCGGCTGCAACGGATCAAAGAGGGGATTAGGGGTGGCAGGTTTATCACAGCAACGAAGCACCCCTTCAACGATGTCGTCGATGTAGGTGAAGTCCCGCTGCATTTTGCCGTGGTTGAAGACCTTGATCGGTTCACCCGCCAGGATGGCTCGTGCGAAAAGCATCGGAGCCATATCGGGGCGGCCCCAGGGGCCATACACCGTGAAAAACCGCAGCCCCGTTGCCGGCAAGCCGTAGAGATGGCTGTAGGTGTGTGCCATAAGCTCATTGGCTTTTTTGCTGGCGGCGTAAAGGCTCACCGGATGGTTCACAGGCTGCTGTTCGTGGAAAGGCAAGTTTCGATTCCCGCCATAAACCGAACTGCTCGAGGCATAAACAAGGTTTTCCGTGCCGTGGTGGCGGCAACCTTCCAGCAGATGGCCAAAGCCCACAAGATTGCTCTGGATGTAAGCCGCCGGATTTTCCAGGGAGTAACGAACCCCGGCTTGAGCCGCCAAGTTCACCACCACAGCCGGGTTGTCTGCCGCGAAGAGAGCCATGAGGGCGTCGCCGTCTTCCAGGGCCAGGTGCTCGAACTGCCAGGCGCCTTCGGGGGCCACGGCTTCGATCTGACCCAGACGAGCTTGTTTAAGGCTTGGGTCGTAATAGTCGTTCAAGTTGTCGAGACCGACGACCCGATCACCGCGTTGCAACAACCGCTTCGACAGCGCCGCGCCGATGAAACCGGCCGCACCCGTGACAAGGACTGTCTTCGCCATCAACCTTCTCCATCCCCGACGCGCCAAAGGGTGAGGCCCGCTGCTCTCACCTGTTCGGGATCAGTAACAGCCCTGGCATCAAAAACCCATGCCGGTTTACGCATCCGGCCAGCCAGAGCCATCCAATTGAGATCCCGGTACTGCTGCCATTCGGTAAGCACCAGCACAGCATCAGCTCCTCTCACAGCATCTTCAACGCTGCCAGCCTCCATCCAATTGCCAGTTCCGCTGAGAGCATCCAGCTGGGGCGCGGCATCCTGTTGAAGATCCCGGGCCATCTGTTGGGCTACCACTTTGGGGTCGTGAATGGCCAGCTGCGCACCTTCCTCCAACAGATCGCAGCAGATGCGAATCGCCGGCGCTTCACGGGTGTCATTGGTGTCGGCCTTGAATGCAAATCCAAGAATCGCCAGTCGTTTTCCAGTCACCGTGCCGAACAACTTCTCAACCACCAACCGGGCAATCCGGTGCTGTTGCCAGGTGTTGAGGGCAACAACACTCTCCCAGTAATCCGCCACCTCCGGCAGGCCGAAATGCAAGCAGAGATACACCAGGTTGAGGATATCTTTCTGGAAACAGCTGCCACCAAAGCCCGGCCCAGCATTGAGGAACTTTGGGCCGATCCGACTGTCGGTGCCAATCGCCCGGGCCACCTCACGCACATCCGCCCCACTGGCCTCGCAGAAGGCAGCGATCGAGTTAATGGAGCTGATGCGCTGCGCCAGAAAGGCATTGGCTGTGAGCTTGGAGAGCTCGCTGCTCCAGAGGTTGGTGCGCAGAATCTGCTCCTCTGGAACCCAGTGGGCATAGATCGCCGCAAGGGCATCAATCGATGCCGGATCATCACCACCGATCAACACCCGATCAGGGGTCTCGAGATCCCGAATGGCCGTTCCCTCCGCCAGAAACTCAGGGTTGGAGAGCACTGAAAACGTGCGGTGATCTTCTCCCTCACTGGCTGCTTCCAAGATGGTTTTGATCGCGGCAGCCGTGCGCACGGGCAGGGTGCTTTTTTCCACCACGATCGTGTGACCGGTGGCCGCCTGAGCCACCTCACGGGCACAGGCTTCCACCCAGCGGAGATCGCTGGCCTGACCAGCACCCAGCCCCTTCGTCTTGGTGGGCGTGTTCACCGAAATGAACACCATGTCTGCAGCGGCGATCGAAGCAGCTACATCGGTGGAGAAATGCAGGTTCCGCCCCCGCGCCCGTTCCACAACCCGGTCTAACCCCGGTTCGTACACCGGCAATTGGCTGAGGTCGGCATCGTTCCAAGCATCGATGCGCGCTTGGTTGATATCAACCACCTGGACATCAACCTCAGGGCAGCGATCAGCGATGACCGCCATGGTCGGACCGCCCACATACCCCGCACCGATGCAGCAGATCCGTCGAATGGTCACGTTCCGCAGCAGTCGGCATGTTCGAGGAGATTACGGAAGGAGTCGATGGTGGGGGGGAGCCCCTGCTCCAGTGACACAGTCGGCTGCCAGTTCAACTGCTCACGGGCGAGGTCAATCGCCGGCTGACGCTGTTGTGGGTCATCCTCCGGCAAAGGGTTCTCCTCCAACTGCAGCTCCGGGTTGATCTGCATCCGCACGAGTTGAGCCAGCTGCCGGATCGTGAACTCTTCTGGATTGCCAAGATTGATCGGGCCGCTGTGCTCACCATTCATCAGGCGGATCAACCCCTCAATCAGGTCACTGACGTAGCAGAACGAGCGAGTCTGACTGCCATCGCCGTACAGCGTCAGCAGTTCGCCCCGCAGGGCCTGAACGATGAAATTGCTCACCACCCGGCCGTCATCCAGGAGCATGCGCGGGCCATAGGTGTTGAAGATGCGCGCCACCCGCACCTCCACCCCATTCATGCGCTGGTAATCGAAACAGAGCGTTTCGGCAATGCGCTTGCCCTCGTCGTAGCAACTGCGGACACCGATCGGATTCACAGACCCCCAATAACGCTCCGGCTGCGGGTGCACCTCAGGATCGCCGTAGACCTCGCTGGTGCTGGCGAGCAGCAACCGTGCCCCCACCCGCCTGGCTAAGCCCAGCATGTTGTAGGTACCAAGAAAACTGGTCTTGGCCGTCTTGACCGGATTGAACTGGTAGTGAATCGGGGAAGCGGGACAAGCCAGATGCCAGATCCGGTCCACCTCCAGCTTGATCGGCTCGGTGACGTCGTGGCGGATGAGCTCAAACCGGGGATGCCCGATCCAGCGAGCAATGTTGGCCTTGCGTCCGGTGAAATAGTTGTCGAGACAGATCACCTCGTCGCCGGCCTCCATCAGGCGATCGATCAGGTGCGAACCGAGAAAGCCGGCACCGCCGGTGACGAGGTGAATCTGCATCCTCAGGGACTAAGCACTCGCTCCACGATCGCGGCCACTGGCGCGAGCGCAACGGTGGATTCTTCCGCCTGCTTCTTCAACGCCTTCAAGCGCACCTCACCGCGCTCAGCCTCGTCATCGCCAAGCACCAAAGCCCAACGCGCCCCGCTGCGATCCGCCCGTTTGAACTGTTTGCCGAAGGCGGAGCCAGATGCATCCAATTCCACCCATAACCCAGCCGCCCGCAGATCCCGGGCTAAGGCCAGGGCAGCAGGCTCGGCTTCTCCTCCACGGTTCACCACGTACACATCGGGACATACCGATGCAGTCAGCCGGGCAGCGACGCCCTGAGGATCAGCCTGAGCGGCAGCTTCCAGCACCAGCAACAACCGTTCCATGCCAAGAGCCCAACCAATGGCAGGGGTTGGTGCCCCTCCCAACTGGTCAATCAAGCCGTCATAACGACCGCCACCACACACGGTGGCCTGAGCTCCAAGTTGATCACTGGTGATCTCAAAGGCGGTGTGGCTGTAGTAATCCAATCCGCGCACCAGCCGCGGATTGAGCCGGAAGGGAATTCCCAGAGCGGTCAGACCGCGCTGCACCTCGGCAAAACGCTCACGGCTGGCCTCAGATAGGGCATCCGCCAAGGTTGGTGCGTCCTCCAGGAGCGCCTGGGTGTCTTTGTTCTTGGAATCGAGGATGCGCAGCGGATTGGTGCTCAGCCGAGCCTGGGAATCCGGATCGAGAGCTGCTGCGCGCTGCTCAAGCCAGGCCACCAAGGCGCTCCGGTAAGCCTGACGATCCTCGGCCGTGCCAAGACTGTTCAGTTCCAACACCAAGCCACCCACGCCGAGGCTGGCCAGCAGATCCCAGGCCAGCGCAATCACCTCAACATCACAGCGAGCCCGTTCAGCCCCAAGCCACTCCACCCCGATCTGGTGGAATTGCCGCTGCCGGCCCGCCTGGGGCCGTTCATAGCGAAACATCGGCCCCGCATACCAGAGCTTCTGGGCGCCCTGGCTGAGCAAGCCGTGCTGGAGAGCAGCGCGCACCACCGATGCGGTGCCTTCCGGCCGCAGGGTGCAGGAGCGATCGCCACGATCCTGAAAGCTATACATCTCCTTGCCCACTACATCGGTGCCCTCGCCGATGCCACGGCAAAACAGGTCTGTTGTCTCCAGAAGCGGCGTCCGGATCTCTCCAAAACCAGAACGCTGGAAATGCTCCCGCGCCATCGCCTCCACCGCCTGCCAGCGCTGCAGCGCCTCCGGCAGCAGATCCACCATGCCCCTGAGGCTCTGGAGCTGACTCACGTGCGGGATTCGGGTACGGCGACTCAGTCTGCCGGGTGAGACTCCTGAAGCCTTCAGACCTCGAACCGGCGACCTGCTTCAGAATCATCTACATCAGAAGGATTTGGGCAATGGGACGGCGTGTTTTGATCACCGGCGGAGCCGGCTTCATCGGCAGCCACACCTGTCTTTTGCTGCTTGAGCAGGGCCATGAACTCGTGGTTCTCGACAACTTCGACAACAGCTCTCCGGAGGCCCTGAACCGGGTTCAAGAGCTGGCGGGATCCAACGCCATCAATGTTGTTGAAGGGGATGTGCGGGACCCCGATGCGGTCGAGCGTGCCTTCAACAGCGGTGAAACCATTGATGGCGTGATCCATTTCGCCGGGCTCAAAGCGGTGGGGGAATCTGTTGCTGACCCGTTGCGGTACTGGGACGTAAACCTGAACGGCAGCCGCGTGCTCACCGCTGCCATGGAGCATCACCACTGCCGAACGCTGGTCTTCAGCAGCACCTCCACGGTTTACGGCGAACCCGAAACCTTCCCGCTGCGAGAAGACACCCCCACCGCACCGATTCATCCCTACGCCCAGACAAAACTGGCGGTGGAACAAATGCTGCAGGCCCTGGTGCGCACTGGTGCCTGGCGGATCGCCGCCCTGCGTTATTTCAATCCCGTGGGAGCCCATCCAAGTGGTCGCATCGGGGAGGACCCTTTGGGCATTCCCAACAACCTGTTCCCGTTCATCACGCAGGTGGCTGCAGGCCGCCGGGATCAACTGCGGGTCTTCGGCCAGGACTACCCAACGCCTGACGGCACGGGCATCCGGGACTACCTGCATGTGATGGACCTGGCAGAAGCCCATGGGGTCACCCTGGACCACCTCCTCAACCAGCCGGCCCCCTGCCACTGCACACTCAATATCGGCACCGGACGTGGTCTCAGCGTGCTGGATGTTGTGCGTGGTTTCGAGCAAGCCACAGGGATCGAAATCCCCTTTGAGGTCGTTGAACGACGTCCAGGAGATGTGCCGCGGTTGGAGGCCTGCCCCAAGCAAGCGGAGGCAACGCTTGGCTGGAAGGCACAACGCTCACTGCTGAACATGTGCCGCGATGGCTGGGCCTGGCAACAGGCCAATCCTCTGGGGTACCGGACCGAGCCATGAAACCCAAGGAGCCGCTGCTGCTCGCCGGTGGCGGCCACAGCCATGCACTGCTGCTGAAGCGCTGGGCCATGCAGCCCCAGTTGCGGCCGGATCGCATGGTTGTGCTGATCAACCGATGTAGCACTGCCCTGTATTCCGGCATGGTGCCGAGCCTGATTGCTGGGCTGGTGCAGCACCACGACCTGGCCATCGATCTGAGACAACTCTGTGAACGGGCTGGCGTCGCCTTTATGGCCGCGGAGATTCAGGGCCTGGATCCAGGCCAGCAGCTGCTGCATTTGGAAGGTCGCCCTTCCCTCCAGTACGGCTGGCTCAGCCTCGATGTCGGAGCGGTCAGCCGCGCCAGCGCATCAGGCATCCCGATCAAGCCACTGGAGCCCGCCCTCGCTTTTCTCAAGCAGCAATCCCCCAACGACCCTGACCCTTTTCGGGTGATTGGGGCTGGTGCAGCGGGGGTGGAAGTGGTGCTCGCCCTAAGGCGGCGTTGGCCACAACGACCACTACAGCTGCAAATGCGACCTGGCCAGCTCTCAGACGCCTTGAAACGGGTCTTGCAAGAAGCCCGGGTCACGTTGATTCAGAACGAGGCGCCATGGGTGGGCCCAAGCCTTCTCTGCACGGGCAGCCATGGCCCAGCCTGGTTGGCCAACAGTGGCCTGCCCGTCAATGAACAAGGGCGGGTGCAAACGGACCCCTGTCTCAAGGTCAACGGGACATCGAACATCTTCGCCAGCGGGGACTGCGGCGTGATCAGCAATGCACCACGGGCAGCATCAGGGGTGTGGGCTGTGCGTGCAGCAACACCACTGGCGACCAATTTGGAAGCAGCCTGCCGAGGCAAACCCCTGGTCCCCTGGCGACCTCAACGGCGAGCACTGCAGCTGATCGGAACCCACCGGGACATGGCATGGGCGCAATGGGGGGGCTGGCGATTGGGACCGTCCCCGCTGATTTGGCGCCTCAAGCAACGCATCGATCACGCCTTCATGGCCGGCTTTCAGCAGCCGGCGTCGATGTCCGATGCGACTCCAATGGCCTGCCGGGGATGCGCTGCCAAGTTGCCGGCTCAACCCCTGAGCACAGCATTGGAGCGGGTGGGGCTGGGGGGACAAGCGGAAGACGCCTCCCGAGTCCCTGGCCATCAAGGGCTGTTGCAAAGCGTGGATGGCTTTCCGGCCCTGGTGAGTGACCCCTGGCTCAACGGACGTCTGACGGCCCTGCATGCCTGCTCAGATCTTTGGGCGTGCGGGGCGACAGTCTCCAGCGCCATGGCCACGATCACCCTGCCCGTGGTTCCGGCCGGCACACAGCAAGAGCTGCTGGTGCAGACCCTCGCCGGCATCCGCTCCGTGCTGGATGAACAGGGGGCCGAACTCATCGGTGGGCACACGATGGAGGCCCGCAGCACTGCCCCCACACCGGCAAGCCTCGGGGTGCAGATCGCCCTCACGGTGAACGGCAGCAACTCATCGTCCTGGCTCAAATCGGGCTTGCGGACCGGTGATGCACTGCTGATCAGTCGCCCACTAGGCACCGGGGTGCTGTTTGCAGGATCCATGACCGGCGCCACCTCTGCTCCTGATCTGGATACGGCGCTGCAAAGCATGGCCACCAGCCAACACACGCTTCTGAAGCAAGTGGAACCGATCCAAGAACACATTCACGCCTGCACCGACATCACGGGTTTTGGCCTGCTCGGACATCTGGGCGAGATGCTCCAGAACAACCCCGGCCTCAACATCGAACTCGACGGCTCTGCCATCCCGGCCTACTCCGGTGCGCGTGAGCTGTTCGAACGCGGCATCTCCAGCACCCTGGCCCCCTCCAACCGGGCTGCCTGGCGATGGTTGGAGGGCCCAGTTCAACTGCGACAGCAACCTTCTGCTGCTCTGCTGGAGTTGTTGGTGGACCCGCAGACCTGTGGCCCCCTGCTGCTGGGCTGCACCAGCGCAGCAGCCGCACATCTCACTCGGACGGGTCCATGGATTGAGATCGGCAACGCAACAGCCGTGCATGGGTGAGGTCGTTGGCCTGTGGTTCACAGCGGAAACCCGCCTGCTCAACCTGCGATTGCATTGATCTGAGTTTGCGCTTCATCGCCAGCGGCGGCCCACTGCTAGCCAGCCAGAGCTGCTTCGGCGGATCCGGCGCCTGAAGCCGTTGTTTCAGCGCTTCCTTTCCCCCCCAGGGTGATGAAGGCAAGGGAATCCGACCCATCGCCGCCTCCATTCGGTCGCTGAGGTTGAACAGACGCTCGCGGGGGCTGTAGCGCTCCTGAAGCCCGCTGGTGCGCTGGCTGACCAGACGGAACTGATCCTGTTCCCGCACCCCGCCGGCACCGGCATCAAGCTCCGCGAACCCTGGTCCCCACCAGCTGGCCAACACCAGCACCAGCACCAGCAGCCCACAGCCGCGGCCAAAGCGATTGAGCTCCAGAGCAGCGATCTGCACCGCCAGGACGGGCACCACAGCCGGCAGCAGAACCACGAAGTAGCGGCTGAACGCCATCGGCTTCACAAACGACACGGCAACAACCCCAAGAACCATCAGCAGGGACGGGATCAGACCACTTCGATCGAGCAGATTCCAAGTCGGCCACGGCACCCGACGCAGCCCTCCCCAGCGCCGCAGCACCACCAGCACCAGCAGGATCAGGGCCAATTTGGGCAACGGCCAGAGACCAAGGCCACGGGCCAAGGTTTCCTCAAACAGGGCGAAATCAGGCACGCCGATCCAACTGCCGGCCCGAGAGCTGAACAGATACTCCGCGGCATAGGCCATCCAGGCCAAGGCCGGGAGGGCTCCGATCAGCGCGGCAACAGCCAAGCTCCAGCGGCGTCGCCAGCCGTCCCAAGCCGCGGCCGCCAGCACCAGAAACAAACCATAGAAATGCGTCAATCCGGCCAGCCCGGCCACAGCGCCGTAGGCCATAGGACGCACCGAACGGCGCCACCACCAGGCCAGGGCCAGCAGCAGCACCAACAGGGCATAGCTCTTGCCCTCGATCGCAAAACGGATCGGAAAAGGACTGCAAAAAGCCAGCAGCGCTGCAACTGCCGCCACCCTGACCCGAGTGCCCGAATGGCCGAAGGCCATCGCCTGACGGACCATCACCAAGCCACCGGCGAGATACGCCAGCCAGGAGAGCAAGCGAAGACTCACCGGGCTCTGGCCGACCAGATGCCCCCAGAACCAGAGCAAGCCGTAGTAGGCCGGGGGATGGGTGTCCTCCCGCAGCATCGCCAGCAGGCTGCCGAAGCTGGGCTGAAAACTCTTGCCAACGCTGTACAGCTCATCGCTCCACAGCGCCGTGGCATCGATCAACAGCAAGGCCCGCACACCAAAGGCCAGGCAAAAACCCATCACCAGCACAAGCCAGCTGCGTTTCATCGGCTGCAGTCCTGCGCTGCGCTGCGCTGCCGGCGCAACTCCGCACCGATCGCCGGCCCAGGCTGCCAACCCGCAGCGATCAGGTCACGCGCCGTTTGTGGCGCCTGAATCCTGCGCCAGCGCCCCCACCAACGCAGCAGTGGTTTCCATTGCTGCGGACGGAGGGTCACCGCCAGGGCCACCACCTCCGGCGGCCAACCCTGTTGTTCGATGGCCGTTGACCAGATCGACGGGGCGGCCTTCAAAGGTGGGGGTGTGTCAACCAGCCAGTCGCGCAGTTCCCCGCACTGCTGCAGCCATTGCAGTTGCGTGCCGGGAATCTGCAGCCGTTGCGCCACCGCGACTGGGTCCGCTGCCCCTAAAAGAAGTGTGGGCATCAGAGGAAGGCCCAGACGTCGGGCCCAATGAAGCCGCTGCGTGCGGCTTGGATCGTTCTGAAGCTGCGGGTCCAACAGCGGCAGGGCCTGCCACTTCTCCAACAGATTCAGCGCCTGGGGCCAGGGTTCATGCTCCAGCAGCCGCTCCAACTCCATCCGCAGCCGGGTTGCGAGGGCCGGCGGTGCTGCCATGGCGGGATCTCCCTGACGCCAGGCCCAAGGCCAGTTCTCAATGGTGCAGCGGATCTGCTTGCTGCTCTCCTCCGCGAGGTGGAAGCCGAGCCGAGCGGCGTAGCGGGCAGCCCGGATCACCCGGGTGGGGTCGTCCTGAACGCTGCCGGCGTGCAGAAACCGCAACTCCCCAGATTCCAGATCCTTCAAACCATGGTGGAGATCGATCAGCTCACCAGCCACCAGATCAAAGGCCATGGCATTGACGGTGAAGTCACGGCGCGCAAGATCAGCCTCAAGGGTCCCGGCCTGAACCACGGGATTCTGCGCCGGGGCGGGGTAGTTCTCCTGTCGCGCCGTCGCCAGATCCAGGGGTAGTCCATCCAGCTGAAACGCCACCGTGCCGAAGGCTCCATGCTCCTGAACACCGGTGATGCGTTCGGAACCGACCTGACGTTTCAGGTCCTCCACAAGCGCAGCGGCATCTCCCTCCACCACCCAGTCCAGATCAGGAACACCCGACCAGGTACGGCCGTAGCGCTGATGCAGCAGCTGATCACGCACAACGCCGCCCACCAGGGCCAGACGTGAGATGCCGAGAGCTCGAGCCGCTCCCTGCAACGCCTCCAGAACAGAAGACGGCACACCTGGAAGATCCATTGCGGGGCTTGCAGGAGAATGCGTCGATCATCACGGATTCTGTCCTTGTCCGCTCTCACCCGCTGCCTTGAGGAGGAAGCCTCAGCGATCGCCTCTGCTGCTGAACGCTTGAGCAGCGAGCAGGTGGAAGCCGCCCTGGCCCTGCTGGAGCGCTGTGCAGATCGCAAGGCCAAACTCGTGATCACAGGTGTGGGCAAAAGCGGCATCGTGGCCCGCAAGATCGCAGCCACCTTCTCTTCCATCGGGCTGATGGCCCTGTTCCTCAATCCCACCGACGCACTCCACGGCGATCTGGGGGTGGTAGCCGCCGAGGACGTTTGTCTGCTGCTGTCCAACAGCGGGGAAACCAGCGAGCTGTTGGAGGTGCTGCCCCACTTGACCCGACGTGGAACCGGGCGGATTGCCATCGTTGGACGGGCTGACTCCTCCTTGGCCCGCGGCAGTGACGTGGTGCTGGAAGCCGGTGTTGACCGTGAGGTGTGTCCCCTGAACCTGGCTCCCACCGCCAGCACCGCGGTGGCCATGGCGATCGGGGACGCCCTGGCCGCGGTGTGGATGGAACGGCGCGGAATCTCACCGGCGGATTTCGCCCTGAATCACCCCGCCGGATCGCTGGGCAAGCAGCTGACCCTGACGGCCGCCGACCTGATGGTGCCCGCCAGCCAACTGCACCCCCTGCAGCCCAGCACCCCCTTGCCCGAGGTGATCGGCGGACTGACGCGCGATGGCATCGGCAGTGGATGGGTCGAAAACCCAGACAGCCCTGGAAGCCTGCTCGGGATCCTCACGGATGGCGATCTCCGCCGTGCCCTGCAGGATCACGGTGCTGAAACCTGGAGCCAACTGACGGCCAAGGATCTGATGACCGCCGATCCGATCACAGTGAACGCCGATGTTCTGGTGGTGAAAGCCCTGGCTCAGATGGAACACAACCGACGGAAACCGATCTCTGTACTGCCGGTGGTGAATCAGGAGCAACAACTGATGGGCCTGCTGCGCCTGCATGATCTTGTTCAGGCCGGACTTGCGTGAAGAGACTGCGCTGGTGGTTATTACGGCATCGCCTGAGATCGATTCAGCTGCTCGTGCTGGACGTGGATGGTGTGCTGACCGATGGGGGCCTCTGGTTTGATGCCGAAGGCCACTTGAGCAAGCGCTTCGATGTGCGCGATGGTCTCGGGATCCGCCTGCTGCAACAGGCGGGGCTTCAGATCGCGTTTCTCAGTGGTGGCCAGGGAGGCGCGACAGAGGTGCGGGCCAGGCAACTGGGGATCAGCCACTGCCTTGTAGGCATCAAGGACAAACCGGCTGCCCTCTCGGCCCTGCAACACCAACTGGGGGTGAGCGGCGCGCAAACGGCGTTTGTGGGCGATGACCTCAACGACCTAGCGGTTCGGCCGGTGGTTGGTCTGCTGTTCGCCCCAGCCGATGCCTGTCGCCCCGTCAGGCAAGGTGCCGATGCCGTACTCCGCCGGCGAGGTGGCCATGGAGCCGTCCGAGAGCTGGCGGAGCGCATCCTCCAAGGGCGTGGCCGCTGGAGCCACTTGCGCCGCGACGGCTGGAAAGACCGCAACGATTGAGTTCAGACCATCGCCCGGGCCTGCTCCAGCTGCTCAGCGGTATCCACCGAGAGCGATGTGCCCTGGACCCGGAAGGTGGCAATGGTGAGGCCCGCCTCAATCAGCCGCAGCTGCTCGAGCCGTTCCAAATCCTCGAGTGGAGAAGCGGGCAGCTGATCCCAGGCGGCCAACACATCTCCCCGGAAGCCATACATGCCCACATGGCCCCAATACGTGGTGTGCTGATGCCACTCGGCCTCAGCCACATCACGCACATGGGGAATGGCGGAGCGGGAGAAGTAGAGGGCGCGGCCGTCGTGGGCCAACAGGGTCTTGACGACATTGGGGTTGTGCACCGAGTCGGGCTTCAGCCCATACACAGGGGTCACCACGGCGGGCACTGGGTCCTGGCTTTGAAATTCCTCGGCCATGGCGTCGATCACAGCAGGATCGATGAACGGTTGATCGCCCTGAACGTTGATGACTGCGGTTTCTTCTACAACAGGCGACACTTCTCCCCAGGCCAAGGCCATAAGCGGGTGGGCCACGGATGCGATGCGCTCACTGCCGGAGTTGCAGGATTCTGCCGTCATCAACACCGGGAAGCCCCAGCCCTCGGCCAAGGCCTTCAACTCAGAACTATCGGTGCAAAGCACCACCGCTTCAACACGTTGGGCCTCACGGCAGCGTTCCAGCACACGCTGAATCATCGGCTTGCCACCGATGTCAGCCAGCACCTTGTTGGGCAGTCGAGACGACTGGAGCCTGGCCGGGACGGCCACCACACACTTGCGAATCGCCATCAATCCCAGAGCTTCATTGCATCGTCACGGGCGCTGAACCATTCAGCGGCCAAAGGGCCACCCATGGTGCGCTGTTCGCGGAACCAGGGACCGCCGAGCGTCCAGTGCAGCATCGGAGCAGCCTCCTCGGACTCCGGCGGAGCCTGCACATCCACCAGATGGTTCCATCCGCCCTGAATGGCACCGATCTCGTGATCACCCTCGAGCCAGTGGAAGCGGTGCAACTCCAGCCCAGTTGCCGTGTTCACGTAGTCGGGCGTGAGCTTGGTGCAGCGGCTGCAGTTGAGCAACATCAGGGAGCTCCAGTTCTTCTTCGGGTAAGCGCTCTGGACTTCACCGAGGAATTTCACGGTCTCTCCGGGCACGTGCTCGTGCTGCACGCACATGGCGCCATAGGCGTCATCACGCTGATCCCACAACGCCTTGATATCTGCACGACAGAGCATGTCGCAATCCATGAACAGAGCCCAGCCCTGGTAGCCCATCAGGTACGGCACCAGAAACCGGGTGAAGGAAAACGCCGTGCTCTGTTTAGGGTCTCGTTCGCGGCGAAACAATCCCTGAGCCTCCAGCTGAGGCGTCACCAGCGGCGTGATCGCCAGAGGAACACTGCTGTTCTGATAAAGGCTGTCGATCAGAACATTGGTCGCCGCCCGCTCTCTGGGGTCGTAGCCGATAAAAATTGGAATCGGCTGACTGGTGGTCGACACAGGCCGTCGATGGCTGGTGAGGAGATTAAGCGGTGGTCACGGGCTCGATCGGCGCCAGACGCGGATCAAGGATCTTGGGCCCCATACCGGCGAACTTGACCGCGATCGATACCTTCTCGCCGCTGCCGAAGGTGTGGGTGATTTCGCCAACCCCAAAACTGGCGTGGATCACCTGATCTCCAACTTGCCAGCTGCGTCCGGGAGCTGGGCCAGCCTGACGGCGACGCACAGCATTGGCAGGGGCCGATGACGGCTTGTCGCGGTCCACACGGGTGAGCCGGTCAAGGCGCCGCTCACGCCGTAGCGCTGCACCACCGGCCTGGGGGATATCTCCCTGAATCAGAGCTTCCGGCAGCTCGGACAAAAAGACCGATGGCACGGCCGCTTCGCGCATGCCGCCCCAGAGTCGACGCTCACAGGCATGGGATAGGAACAACCGTTCCTTGGCTCGGGTGATGCCCACGTAGCAAAGCCGACGCTCCTCTTCCAGGGAGGCCGGGTCGTCCAGGGAGCGGTAGCTGGGGAACAATCCCTGCTCCAGGCCCACCAGGCACACCACAGGAAATTCGAGGCCCTTGCTGCTGTGCAGCGTCATCAGGGTGACGCGATCGGCCGCCGTGTCCTTGTTGTCGGCATCGCTGGACAGGGCCGCCGTGGCCAGAAATCCCTCCAGATCGCCCTCGTCGTTTTCCTCCTGGTACTGCAGAGCCGCATTCACCAGTTCCTGCAGGTTGCGTCGGCGCTCCTCCGCCTCATCGGTGCCATCGGCAATCAATTCACTGACGTAGCCGCTCTTCTCCATCACCTGCTGAATCAGCTCGGATGGCGCCACGTCACGGCTGCGATCTTTCAAGTCGTTCACTAGGTCACAGAACTGCAGGAGACCCTTGGCCGAACGGCCGCCGAGAGAACGCACCGCTTCGGGATCACTCACCACATCCCAGAGCGGAATCCCCAGCTGATTGGCCGCATCGGTGAGGCGCTGAATCGTGGTCTTGCCAATGCCGCGCTTCGGCACATTGATCACCCGCAACAGACTGACCGTGTCGGCCGGGTTCACCAGCAGCCGCAAATAGGCCAGCAGATCCTTGATTTCGCGGCGGTCGTAGAAGCGCAACCCCCCCACCACGATGTAAGGGATACCCCAGCGCACCAGGGATTCCTCGATCGCGCGGGACTGGGCATTGGTGCGATACAGCACGGCCATATCACCCCAGCTCAGCTCGGGGTTGGCGGCTTCCATCGTGCGGAAGCGATGCACCACAGCTTCCGCCTCGGCAATCTCATCGTCACAGCGGGTGAGGGTGATCAGCTCTCCCTCTCCTCGCGTGGGACGGAGAACCTTGTCGATCCGCTCGCTGTTGTTGGCGATCAGAGAATTCGCCGCCTCAAGAATCGTGGCGGTGGAGCGATAGTTATCCTCCAACTTCACCATCGTTCGGGTGGAGTCATCCGGCGCCTGATCACCGAAGTCGTCCTGGAACCCCATCAGGATCGTGAAGTCAGCTGCACGGAAGCTGTAGATGCTTTGGTCGGCGTCACCGACCACAAAGACAGAACGGCCTGACCAGTCCTCAACATCCTGAGGATCCTTGCCATCGGTGACCAACAACTTGATCAGGTCGTACTGGGTTCGGTTGGTGTCCTGGTACTCGTCCACCAGGACATGACGAAAACGTCGGTGCCAGTAACTGCGCACCTGCTCGTTCTGCTGGAGCAACTGAACCGGCAGCAGCAACAGATCGTCGAAATCCAAGGCGTTGTTGGCCGCCAACGCTTTGCGATAACGCCGATAGACATCGGCCGTGAGCTTGCCCCGCTGGCCTTCCGCATTCGCTTCAAGCTGGTTCGGCAGCCATCCCTGGTTCTTGGCATTGCTGATGGCCCAGCGGGTCTTTTTGGGCTCGAACCGCTTGGGATCCAGCTGCAGCTCCTGAGTCACGATCTCCTTCACCAGGCTCTGGGCATCGGCCTCGTCGTAGATCGAAAACTGCTTGGTCCAGGTGAGTCCTTCCGCGTCCTTGAACTTGTCGATGTCGTAGCGGAGCATCCGCGCGAACAGGGCATGGAAGGTGCCGATCCACAGCTCCTTGGTTACCTCCCTGTAAATGCGTGAGCGCAGCTGACGCTGCTCCACTGGAGGCAGGGTGCTCCAGGGCTGGCCGTACTGGCTCTGGGCCAGACGTTGTGCCAGAAGAACCTCAAGCCGCTCCTTCATCTCGCGGGCGGCTTTGTTGGTGAAGGTCACCGCCAGGATCTGAGCGGGATCGGCACCGTGCTCACCGATCAGGTGAGCGATCCGATGGGTGAGGGCACGCGTTTTTCCACTGCCAGCTCCCGCCACTACCAGCAGGGGCCCCTCGTGATGGTCCACCGCCCGTCGCTGGGCGTCGTTAAGGCCGGCCAAAAAGCTCATGGTTGGAGATTAGTGGTGCTTAGATGCCTCCAACGCAGCCGCGCATGACTGGCGAAGTCTCGATGCCATCCCCTAAAGGGTCACAGCGCGCGCTTCTCGTTCCGGCTCCACCGAAATGTGCCAGTCAGACCCTCGCGGCCCTGCTGAGCAATCACCTTGATGCGCCGGTTGTGCGCCACAAAACCACCAAGGGATTCGGACACCTGCTCCTGAACGTTCCAGAGCTTGGGCGCCGCGAACGTTGGGTGCGCAGGATCCGGTTTCACCAACCGCACAAACGTCTCTTGGTTTACGGGCATTACCCGGCCTCCCACCACAACCTCAAGCAGCTCAAGCGGCGCTACAGCACAGCCGCGGTGGTGATGCCCGTGCGCCCCCTCGGCGCCTTGTTGTGCTCCCTGATTCACCACACCAGACGCAAGAGCTACGGCCCCCTCGACCTCCGCTGTCCAGGACTCACGGATGGCATCCCGAACCTCCATCAACGCTCAGAAAGCGATTTGTTCCACCTCCTGGGCATCCTCTATCTTCCCCAGATTCATCTGCTGATTCGCAGCTGGATCGAAGCAACAAAGACAAATAAGTTCCCTCTCTTTTTTGTGCCTTTCGAAAGCATCACTGGAGCCCAAAGCGACTTGCTCGCAAAGATCAACTCACTGTTGCCCGAGGACTACCAAAGCGCTGTAGATCCCAACGGGAAAAACAACGCAGTCAAGGTCAACATGTCAACAACTCGGAAAATAAAAATCGGCGACATCGGCTTCAACCAACGCGAATCCATCGAGGCGATCGCAACAAAGCTTTTCGGCTGCGACGACAGCCTGGGCGCCCTCCTGCCCTACCTGCTCTCCGACCTCCATTCTTCTGAAAGAGATTGCGTCACCCCTCTGGCCTGGAACTTCAACAGCCATTAGTAGAGTCAACACTCAGCAATCCGACATTTCTTGCCCTTCTCTCGCACCCAGAAACGTATCCGCAGAGAGTTGCGAGAGCAGCGAGCCCTCCTAAGCCTGGCCATCGAGCGCAAGACGTTAAAGATCAAACGCGACAATCTCGATCGCGTCGTGTTTTACCCAGAACACAACATTGCTTTCAATAGAATCGCTAAAAGCGGCAATTCGTCCGTCATTCTTTACCTGGATGAAGCCATCAGAGGCCCAAGCAGCCATCAAAACGACTACAAGCAAGCCAAACGGAGTGCCATGGGCACAGGCAAAAGCCTGGTTGAAATGTCCAGGACCAAACAAGACCGTGCAAGCCTGAAAAATGCCGCATTTTTTACGGTCGTTCGCAATCCCTGGACGCGGACACTATCCGCATTTCTCGACAAAATCGCTAACGGCCCTCAAGACAAATACGGATCCATTCCAGGATTTGGTGACAACAGCAAAGCCGGCTTCGAAGCCTTCATCACCTTCCTCGAAAGCGGCGGACTGCATGCCAACCACCACTGGAAACCACAGAACGATGCGTTACTCCTGCCCGCATCCCAGTTCAAAAGCATTTGCAGGCTTGAACATCTCTCAACTGAACTTCCCAATGCCCTGGCCGAATCAGGCTTAACGCTGCCCAATTCCGAGCAGCTGCAACAACCGCACCGCATTGAAAGCAACCAGCACAGCAAACTCACCCAGGCCTCCAGCAAGTTGTCGCGCTACTACAGCCCTACAACCATCCAGGCTGTGGCGAATCTCTATACCGCCGACTTCAAGCTTGGGAGCTACAACCTGGACCCCCGCAGCATCGGCTTGAGTCTGCAGAGCAGCTAAAGGAAGGCGGGTAGGCTCGCGCGATCCGGAAGAACGCTCAAGACCGTGGCGCAGCAGATCCAACTGGGCGAGATCACCTTCGCAAACGATCGCCCCTTCGCCCTTCTTGGTGGCGTCAACGTTCTCGAAGATCTGGATTTCGCCCTGCGCTGCTCAAAGCACTACAAGGATGTGTGCGAGCGACTGAACATCCCTCTCGTCTTTAAGGCCTCCTACGACAAGGCCAACCGCTCATCGATTCACTCCTTCCGCGGCCCCGGCCTGAAACATGGATTGGAGATCCTTCAGGCGGTCAAAGACACCCATGGCATCCCGGTGATCACGGATGTCCACAGCCCTGAGGAGGCAGCTGCCGCTGCCAAGGTGGCCGACATCATTCAGCTGCCTGCCTTCCTCGCCCGTCAGACCGATCTGGTTCGCGCCATGGCTGAAACAGGGGCTGTGATCAACATCAAGAAGCCGCAGTTCCTCAGCCCGGAGCAGATGCGCAACATCGTGGACAAATTCCGCGAATGCGGCAATGAACAGCTTTTGCTTTGCGAGCGAGGGACCAACTTTGGTTACGACAACCTCGTCGTCGACATGCTGGGCTTCGGCGTGATGAAACGCACCTGCGACGACCTGCCCTTGATCTTCGACGTAACCCATGCTCTGCAATGCAGAGATCCAGGTGGTGCTGCCTCAGGCGGACGCCGCACGCAAGTTGTTGACCTGGCCCGCTCAGGCATGGCGGTTGGTCTGGCTGGTTTGTTCTTGGAAGCCCACCCAGACCCAGTCAAAGCACGATGCGATGGCCCCAGCGCCCTACCACTCGATCAGCTGGAGCCATTTCTGACGCAGGTCAAAGCCATCGATGATCTGGTGAAAGGAATGCCAGACCTGCACATCAACTGATGCCTGTTGGCACGGGAGAACCTCTTGGCCTCTGACGCAACCTTTCTGCTCGGCGTTGGCGCCCAGAAAGCAGGAACCTCCTGGCTGCACGATCAACTGAACAGCAGGGAGGATGCTGATTTCGGTTTCCTGAAGGAATACCACGTTTTCGATGCTCTGGAGCTGGAGCACTTTTCCTCCTTCCGGCCCAAGAACCCCACACCATTGAAGTGGCGCACCTGGCGGAGGGCACGGTTTATGGAACAACCTGAGCGCTACTTCGACTACTTCGCATCACGGCTCAAGCCACCTCAGATCCGACTCACGGGGGACATCACTCCCTCTTACGCCGGGTTGAGCGCAGAGAGCTATCAGCGCATCCAGAAGGCCTTCGCGCAACGGGGCGTGCAAACGCGGGCGGTGTTCATCATGCGCGACCCAGTGGAACGGTTCTTGTCTCAGCAGCGCATGCAACTGCGCAAGCGGCGCTTGCTCACGCCCAAGCATGAAATCGAGCACCTGAACAAGGCCAGCCTCAAACTGCTCAAGCGTGACTCTCCTCGGAACGATTACCCCGCCACCCTCGATGCCCTGAAGGACGGGTTCGCTGCATCACATGTCTTCATCGGCTTGTACGAAACCCTGTTCACCGCAGACAACCACCGTGCGTTGTGCCGCTGTCTGAACATTGCGGAGCAGATCCCTGAACTGAGCCACCGGGTGAATGCCAGTCAGGCCACCACAGCTGTTCCAACGGAGGTGTTACGCCGTCTTGGCCAGCACTTCACCCCGTTGGTGACGGCGGTCCAGGAACGGTGTCCGGATCTCGGCGTTGAGCAGCACTGGGCCACCGCGATGACCTGGAGAGACGCCTAAGGCGACCCACCGCACAGCAGCCCGTCACAGCAAACCGTTGGAATACACAAGGCGGCGGTTCATGCGAGCCACGTTGGGCAAAAGCAAGCCGAGATGGGCAGCCGTGGGTGCCGGCGCTCCTAACCAAGCGCCGTCGTAGGCGATTGTTCGACTGCGCTCCGCATCAAAACGCACCCGATTGCCCGCAAGGATGTGGCTGCTGCTGTTCTGGCCGGGAGCCAGCATCGCCTCCTGAAAATCGATGGACAGCCAGGTGGAGAGCAACTCCAAACTGCGCTGGGGTTGAAGCGCAAATTCCTCATACCCCAGATGAAACACCGGGTAAGGAGACTGCCGGAAAGACCGTTCGAACTTGGCGTTGACACGCCACCAACGCGCCAGCTGACGCATGGCAGGCCAACGCAGATCGGACTTGCGGCCGGCCCTGGCGCGGGAATGCACCCAGGAACGCACATCGCGCACGAGATGGATGATCCGGATGTCAAACATCGCCTCGGGCAACCGCGTCAACTCCAGATCGTCCTGGTACGAATCCACATGCCAGACGGCCCCGCCGTCGTGGGGGGAACCCTTCAGCAGCCGCAGCACTTTCTCCTGCATCGGCATTTGGTCGTGCAGGCGAAGCCACTCAAGCTGAGGGCCCCAGATGGGGCACTCCGCCGCAACGACCCCACAGGTGCAACGTCGCTCAAACCGATGGGCACCACGAAGTTGGCTGGGCCCACGATGCTCATCCCCCGGCTTTGGCGTCGCCAGAATTCGTGCCGCTTCACCCAGGCCGATGATCTGTGGATGCGCCCCAAGGGCCAGATCCAGCATGGTTGTACCGCTGTGGCCGAGCCCCCGGATCAGCAGCAACTTCAGACGTTTGCTGCTCATGCTCTGTGCTCCACCAGATCGTTGAGCAGCATGGTGATCTGATCCACGTGGTGCTTCACGGTGAATCGTGCCTGGGTCCGACGTTGACCGGCAGCCCCCCAAGCAGCGGCAAGTCTCGGACGATCAGCCAGCAAGGCCATGGCCTCCGCCATCCCCCAACGGTCGCCTTCCTCCACCAGCCTTCCGGTCTGTTGATCCACAACCACATCTGGAATCCCGCCATGACGGGTCGCCACAACGGGCAGACCACAAAGCTGGGCTTCCATCACGGAGACAGGGCATCCCTCCTCATCACCATCTTCCGCTGTGCGGGAATGCTGCACAAACACCCGTGCACGCCTCATCTCCTGCACCACTGCATCCGGCGAAAGCACGCCTGGGAACTGAACAAGATGCTCAAGTCCCAGCTGGTGAGCCCTGTCCTGCACGACGGAAAGGAGAGGTCCATCACCCACCATCACCAGGCTGCAGGCATCAGCATGGTCCGTCAGGCCTTGCAGGAGAGCAAAAGCCTCCAGGGTGTCCAGCGGGCCTTTTTTGGCCACAAAGCGTCCCACCGCCAGAAACCGCGGAGGCATGGATGCGGGAGTGGCTCCCTGAAACCGCTGCTCATCGGCACCGGATGGACTGATCACGAGCTGTGCCGGCTGGGCGCCGAGGGAGATCAATCGGCTCCGCATCGTTTGGTTCTTGACGATCACAGCCGAGGTGAGCTGAAACAAACGGCGGTAGCGCGGCTCGAGGCGCTTCAGGTAGCGCTCCGCTGAGGCATCAGCGCCGCGAAAGTGAACCGCCAAGGGAACTCCCAGACGAGCCAGCTCCATCACCCTGACGGCATGGAAACCGAACTCCACCATCACCACATCCGGCCGGTGGCGTTTCACCAAAAGCATGGCCACGATTGAAGTGGGAAGTGTGGCCAGCCGAAGCCAGCCCAAGCGGGTGCAGACTTTGCTGGTCAGCACCGCCAGGCCATAGAGCGCTTTGAGGGGCTCGCGCCAAGGCATCTCATCCCCGAAACAGGCCTCCACCGCAAAGGGCAAGCGGGCCAGATTGGCGCGCACAAAGGTTTCCGTCCGCGCCCGCCGGGTCGGGGCCAATACCAGGACACGAGCGGTCATGACAACGCCAGGATCGACCGCCAGAGCGGTTCCAACTGGGGCCAATCCAACGCAACAATCCGTGCCTTGGCCGCTGCCCCCATCCGCCGGCAACGGTCTGGATCCGAAACCAGCGCCTGCATGGCTTCCGCTAGAGAGGCAGGATCATCGCTTGGAACGACCAATCCACTGATCCCGGGCTCAACCACCTCCAGAGGGCCAGGGGATGCGTCCGTCACGATCACAGCCAGACCGGCAGCCATGGCCTCCAGCAGAGCATTGGGCATGCCTTCAAAACGGGAGGGGAGCACAAACACGGCAGCTTCCGCCAGGAACTGATCTGGATCTGAGCGAAAGCCCAGGAAGCGCAGCCGACTGGAGACCCCCAGATCCTTGGCCTGTTGCTGCAACGCCTCACGCTCGGGCCCATCACCCACCAGGTTGACGGGCCATGCAGCTGCGGATCCGCTCAGCTTCGGCAGAGCAGCGACCAAGACATCCAGGCCTTTCTGGGGCACCAACCTGGCAACACTGATGAAGCCAGAGGCCCGCGATTGATCTCCGCGAGCCGCAGCCTTGGAGGCGCCAGGCAACGGATTGGGCAGAAGGGCCAACCGCTCCCAAGCCCCCATGGAGTCCAAAGCCGAGAGAACGCCGGCTGTGTTGGCGGTCACCACATCGGCCCGGCGATAGGCAAGCGGCCGCAGGCGCTGCCACACCTCCGGCAGGAGCTGAAGCGAGGGGTCGTTGCGCTCCGACACAACAAGGTGAATCGGCAAGTCCCAAGCGGCACAACAACAGGTGATGTTGGTGCGGGTCAGCAGAGCCAAAACCCGATGGGGCCGCTGACGACGGAACTCCCGGCGTAACTGGCGCAAACGCAAGCCAGCCGTCGCCTCAGTACCGACATGAAAGAGCCTCATGGCGAGCCCCAGCCCCTGGGGACGGACGCAGGTTTGAAACCAACCCTCGAACCAGCGCAACTGCAGCTGGAAGAACAGGCGGATGAGCTTGTCAAGCTGCGCCAGGGCGAAACGACCAGCGCGGGCCCACCAGGAGCGATGGGTCGGCGCCCCCAGTTCGAGCCAAGGAATCCCGTCGGGAAGGGTATGGGCCACAGGATGCCCCGGGATCAGCGTCACCAGCTTCACCTTCAAGCCCTGCGCCGCAAAATGACGGGCGGCAATCAAGGCCACTTTCTGAGCGCCCCCCGCTCCGAGATGTGGCAACACCAGCCAGAGATCATCACGGCCTGCAGCCGACACTGATTCAGTCATCACCAACCAGCTGCAACACGCCGTGCATGAAACACCGGCGCAGGCGTCCCTCTGAAAAGCGTTGCCGCACCTCCAGAGCCGCATCCCCTAAGCGCCGGCGTTGGCCTGAGTCCTCCAGCAGCTCCGACACCAGCTCAGCCCAGGTCTCCGGGGTGGCATCGTTCGCCAACAAACGACCATCAACACCATCGCGGATCAACTCGGCTGGACCCTGGGGGCAGTTGGAAGAGACGCAACAACAGCCGCTGGCCATGGCTTCGAGCAGCACGTTGGGAAAACCCTCGTAGCGAGAGGAGAGCAGGAACAGATCGGCCCGCTCGTACCAATCCTGCACATTGCCCACCCGCCCGGGGAAGTGCAAGCGGTGGGATGCCTGCGGCAGCAATCGGCGCAACTGAGCCTGTTGGTCAACACCGTGATATTGCCCCTGATCGAGGCCAAGGATCACCAGATGCACGGCGGGATACCGCTGCGCCAACAGGCCAAACATGGCAACCAAACGGTCAAAGCCCTTCTGATGGGATTTGGTTCCCACAGCCAGGAGCACCTGCTGGTCAGCTCCGACATTCCGGCGGAGCAACCAAGCGATGGGGTCGGGATCGGGCGCAAACCGGGGCAAAGGCCAGGCCACGGGGTTGGGCAGACAAAGTTGGGGACGCGCCTTCAAATGCTGGGCCAGCCAGCGACCCGTGGCTTCGGTTTGCACAAGATGCAGCTGGGCCCATGGGTAAGTGAGCCGCCGCAGCACCCGCCACGGCCAGCTCGGCCGCTTCAAAGGAGGGAAGTTCCGTTCCGAGACGATGCATGGACAGGCCATGCCCCGCACCGCCAGCAGCAGCTTGATCGCCGGCAGGGTGGTCATGCCGAGAACCAGATCAGGTTGATGGCGCCGCAACCATGCGCGCAACCGCAGCACGCGAAGGGGAAAACCCAGCGGCCCGAAGCGTCTTAACCAGATCGGATCTCCGGGTTCGAGAGCCCGTTGAACACCTGCCGGGACGGGATAAAAATCGCGGGACGCACCATGGCGGGTGAGCACCGTGGCCTGCCAGCCGGCTTCCACAAGCCAACGTGAAAGCAGAAGGGTGACGCGCTCGGCTCCACCGGTTTTGAGGGAATCGATGTAAAGCACGACCCTTCGGGTCATGGCGTACTCGACGTTGCAGGGTGAGGCTTAAGAAAGCCCTCGAAACAAGGCAACACTCCCGGCAACCGCTCGGCCCGCCAAGACTCGTTAACGATCTTGGCGCGGAACAGCAACAGCATCAAATCTTCAGTGGCCCTGCGCCTTGCGGCCTCGTCGGCGAGAGCGGGGTCCATCAGTGCGACACGCTCCATCACCTGAACGGCGAAGCCACGGTGGTCTTCCTGCACCTCGCGATCATCATGCTCCGGTCGATGGGCATGATCATGAACGGCTTGCAACGCCTGCCTCGCCTGCCAGTAGAGCGCGACATCTGCTGAAGCCCAGGCCTCAACAGCATTGATCGCCAGCACGCGCATCAGATTCCGTGTGAGCCGGAAGGAGGTATCGGTTTCGATCGTGGTGAGATCGAGGCGTGCACAGAACTGCAGCGCACGCCGCCCAAGGCGAGCGGCACCAGAGCGATCCGCCAGGGTGAGATGAAGCCGCAGCGAGGTGGCGTAACAGGAGATCAGCAACTTGGCGCGGTTGAAGCGATTCCCCTGGCGACACAACGGTGTGTTGGGATCGTTTTCCAGACCTGTTGCCACTTCGTCCAACGCTGCGAGCGAAGCACACATCAGCTCGGGGTTCTTGGCTTCAGCAGCGCGGTAAGCACAAACGACCCTGCAGTAGGCGCGGTAGCTGAGGGGCAGGCGGGTGCTGGAACCCAGGGTCTCAAACAAAGCGATCTGCTCCTCCAGCACCTTGGGCCTGGCGCCACGGCGGAACAACAGGTGTTGAAGGTGATCGGTGCGGCCGAGCTCCAACCAGGAGCGCTCCATCAGCGCCAAGGCCTCGGCATACAGCCCTTTCTGGATGAGGCGGGGAATCTGTGCATCAAGCACCTGCGGCTCAATCGGATGGTGCCCATCAATCCAGCCCAACAGCTGACGTCCGACTTCACTGCGCCCACACCGGTTGCGCAACCGCACCGAGCGAAACAGGGCCGGCATCAACAGCCGCTGCAATGGCCAGGTTCGGGTTTGGGCCCGCAGCATCGACCGGCCACTTGAAGCCGCATCCAACAATCCCTCCCGCTGCAGGTCAGCAAGCATCTTGCGGGTGCGGCTTTCATAGGTGTGTTCAGCGGCCAGCGCCAAGCGCTGCTGCAGAGGTGGGCCATCACCGGCCAATGCCATCGCGATGGCGGCTTCGAATGCCTCCGCATCCGGAGGGCAAAGCAACGCTCCAGAGACGTAGGGGCGCAACGCCGGAATTCGGGTGGCCACCACGGGTCGCCCGGCTGCCAGGTATTCGAAGAATTTCATCGGAAACATGTGCTGCGTGTAGGTGTTCTCCTGCAGTGGCAGCAGAGCCACATCGGCGTAAGCGAGCCATGCCGGCAAATCGGCATAGGGTTGCAAACCCATGAGGTGCACATTGGGCAAAGCCTTAAGGGCAGTAATGCGTGTGTCCGGATCGGCCTCTCCAACAGGGCCCAGCAAAACGAACGACCACTCCGAACGTTGATGGGCCAAGGCCGTCAGCATGGGTAAATCAAGCTTGTAGGCATCGATAGCTCCGACAAACATCAGGCGAGGCTTGGGGATGCCAGCCAGATGCTTCGGGGCGTGGGGCGCATCCAGGGCGGCGGCGAAATGGCTCTGATCGGCAACGTTGCCGTAGTGGTATGTGCAGGCATTCAGTTGCATCAACGACGCCTGAAGATCAGGAGACGTGGTGAACACCACATTCACCGTGCGACACAGCTGGCGCTCACTGTCAGCAATCAAGGTCGCGGGCATGCCTGGCTGGGCATGAATGCGATCAACGCAGTGGTAAACGGCAGCGGAGAACATCGACGACGTCGAAGCTGCAGCACGTCGTTTGAGGTTGAGATAACGACCGGTCAGCGGGTTGTAAGTCCACAACAGTGGCGAGCGAAAACGCAGACGCCGGAGCACCCAGGCCAGAGCGGCGCTGAACAGCACCCGGTTGATCCGCATCAACACCCCGCGTGTCCCACCGGGAATCACCATCGGTGACCAGATCCACAAGCCCGGCTCGACCTGGCGGGGCGGGCTGAACATCCGCCTCAGTCGCTTGGCGATCCGCTGCCGGTCCTGACGATCAGCACGCGGGGGACGCAACCCAAGAGACTCGATGTACAGCACGCGGTGGCCAGCCCGATGCAGGGAAAGCGCGGTGTGCTGCTTGTTCGTCCACAGGCGGTGGTCCCAATCCGCCGTTGCCAAGACAACGAAATCAGCCATCGGTGGTCAGGTTGATTCCAATCGATTCATTTCACGGAAACTGTCTGAAATTTTGACCAAATCTTCGAAACTGCCGGACGCCTTGATGCGGCCATCACTCACTTCAAACACCTGATCACATTTACGAACCGTCGACAAGCGATGGGCAATCACAATCGTGGTGCAACGGCGACCAATGATGTCGAGGGCCTGCATCACTTCATGCTCCGTTTTGTTGTCTAACGCGCTTGTCGCCTCATCCAAAATCAAGACGCTTGCCTTTCGATAAAAAGCACGAGCCAAGGAGAGTCTTTGACGCTGTCCTCCGGACAACTTCACACCATTTTCACCAATCATCGTGTAAAGCCCATAAGGCATCTGGCTCACAACGTCATCAAATTGAGCTGCAGCCAGCGCATTCCAAACCTCATCATCGTCAATGGCGTCACCGGACTGACCGAAGGCGATATTTTCGCGAACACTGGTATCCAACAAACGGATGTCCTGCGGGACCAATGCACAATTGGCCTGCCAGGCAGGCATCTCCTCCGCAGTCAGAGGAATCCCATCGAGACAAAGCTCACCAGAACTTGGGGTGTAGAGGCCAAGAATGATGTGGGCTAAAGTTGTTTTGCCACTGCCCGTGCGGCCCACCAGCGCAATACGCGAACCAACAGGAATGGAAAGATTGATCCCCTCAAGCACAGGCTGATCACGGCCGGCGTAGGTGAAACCGACGTTGTCAAGCTGAATCAGACGACGGGGGGACACACCACTGGGGGAGGGGACACCCGGGCTTTGCAAGGTGAGACGTTCCGGCTTCAGTTGAAGCAGATCGAGAGCATCCTTGATCTCCGGCAAGCCACCACGCAACTTATTCACGCTGCGGAACATAGACTGAAGCGGACCAGAAATCCGGAGCAGCGTTACAAGAATCACTGAAATGAGAGGCAAGCTCTCGCGAACACTTTCCATGTCCCCAGCCATCAGCGAAGGCCCTACACCAATGGCGAAGAGAACGGTGACAGCAACTGGTTCGATCACATAACGCGGAACATCAGGAAGCAGTCGGGTCAGACGGTCATACCGCTTTGCGATCACCCCATCGCGGGAAAAACGAGACGTGAAATATTGATCTGCTGAATAAAGCTGGACATCCCGCATCGAGCGAAGGGATTCCATGAGGATCATGTTAATTCGCCTGGTGTAGCGAACCCGCTGCTTGGTTCCCAAACGCAAATAAGGCGTGATCAAACGTGACGACACCACATAGGCCATCAACATCAAGGCAAACATCAACAAGGCTTTCCAGCCAAGAATAATGTTGACGCCCACAAGCAAAACAACAACAGACAACAAGTTGCCAGCAATAGTGATCAGAGGACTGATTACTGCTGTGGAGATACGATTCAAAACTCGGTTGAAACTTTCCGAGAGATTTGCTGTTCGATTTTCTGTAAAAAAGGCATAGCGCTGCCGCATCAAATTGGCATACACCCTGTTCACCAAATCGTTCCAAATTTCCGCGCTGAGCATGCTCTGCATCAGCGAAACACCAAAACGAATGATGGAGGTGAACCAAAATGCGGCGATCAGCAGACCAATCAGCCAACCCGCCTGATCCAGCAACGACCCACCAAACACGCGAATCCCTGGGATCTGATCCTGCAGCTTCACGCCCGCAAGCAAACCAACCATGCGAGCCATCAGGCCCACCAACAACATGTCGAGCAAGCCTTGAAGGAAGGAGGCCACAAGAACCACCCCCATCAGCCGCAGACGCCGCCGTGGCAAATGATTCAACAGAACCGCAAGATCACTGAGGGTTCTGCTCTGCATCAACATCTCTCAATGGCCAGAACTTTCGTCTGAATCAAGTTCTGACAGTGCCTCAAAGAACTTAAGTCGGGGTCGCGGGGGATGGTTTTATCCCTTCGGCCAGCCGGGCAACCGATTGACCACTCGCTGCAGCCGAGAAAGCAGCTGCTGCAGACGTAACCGCCACGTGGGAAGACTGCTCAAGGATGGCCCCGACGAAGCCTCAAAAGCATCTAGATGAACGAAGGCATCCCGCCAGCGTTGCAACAGCGAAGCTTCTGAACACTCCTGCAGCAGCACCTCCAAGCGATCGCCGGCGGGCCTCCAGTGCTGAGGAGAGGCAACAGCAGCCTTGATCCGCTCGAGATCGAAATCAAGCCGCCCACAACCGATCTGATGCACGGTGTGCCCAGGGTCGCCGTAGTCCGCCAGGGCGTGATTCAGGCTGCTGAACACAACGCATCCACAGGCCAACGCTTCAAGCGGCGGCAATCCAAAGCCCTCGGTCACGCCGCGGCCGCGCCAGTACTCCGCTGAGTCGTAGAGGTACACGGTGGAGCAATTGAACAGACCCACGAGGTCATCCACCCAGCCGGTCTGCACCTCCACCACAAGACCCGCCTGTTGCAACGCCGGCACCAGTTGCTTCAGCACATAGGGGCTGCTCTTACGGGCCTGCACCAGCACATCGATCGGTCGATGCTGGCCTATCGAACGGTCGCCACGGTCGAGCCAGGCCTGGCCCAGGGCATTCGGAACCAGGAGCAGCGGATTGCGGGGAGCTTTGTTGCCCCAATAGCCCAAGGTGTTGCGGCTGACGGCCAACACCGGTACACCTGGCGGCAAGTCGAAGCCGTACTCGCTGCTGTGGGCGTGGTATATAACCCGACGGCCTTTGAGCCGTTGGATCAAACCGGGTACATTAAAGCCCCAGCTGACCACCCAGAGAACCTTGGGATCCGGGGGCTGCAGGCGAAGGCAATCGTCCAGGTACGGATGGTCGGGTGAGCGTTCGCGGTAGGTGACCAGTTCCGTCGGGCACAGACTTTCCACCAGTCGGGCGGTCTGTTGTTCGACGCTGAGTCCGCCACCCCGGAACCTGGCACTGGTGCCGGGAACCAGAAAGCGGACAAGCGCAGGGGCCAATGACTTAGACAGCGAATCAGGCCGCAACAGCCTCCGTGCTGCCGGCCCGCTGACGGCGGGTGAGGAAACCAAACAGCACCTTGCCAATGGCGGCGACCAGGTTTCCCTCCAGCTCCTTGAACATGTTCATGTTCAGGTGGAAGGCATGATTGGCCTCTTCAACGATGCGATCGGCCATGGCCTGATCGATCGGCAGCGTGTCCATGGCCGAGCGATAGGTCGTCTTGAACGCTTTCTCATCGGCGATGTCATCGAAGACGTAGAAGCGCAGGCCCGCATCACCCTCCATGTTCATCGCCTTCTGGGCAATGTTCTTGAGGATCTGGCCACCGGAGAGATCGCCGAGGTAACGGGTGTAGTGGTGACCCACCAATAGCTCGGGTGACTCCTGGGCCACGGCATGAATGCGCTCCACGTAGGCCGCCGCCGAGGGGGAGGGCTGGATGTCGTCCTTCCAGCTGTCGCCGAAGTAATAGGTGAGGTCTTGCTCGAGTGCCTCACGACGGTTCAGCTGGGTCATGGCAACAGGACCCACCACCGGATGATCGGTCAGCTTGCCGATCTCCTCCTCCATGGCGGAGTAGACGAAATACAGATCAGCCACCAGCTTGCGGTAGCTGGCCTTATCAACGACTCCCTTCAGAAAGCAGCTCACGAAGCCGGTGTTCTCGGCCATGGTGTGCGACTTTTTCGTGCCTTCCCGGAGCTGGGCAGCAAGGGCGACAGACATGGTTACTTGTGATTGGACCGATAGAGGGACCCTATAAGCAGTCCACGCAAGGGTGGTCACGAGCGTTGCGAAGGGTTACGCCGCTGTATCGGACGAAGCATTCCGATCAAACAGTTCGAACAACTCGCGACAGATCTGCTGGAGCTGCTTCACCTGCTGCTGCTGAGGCAGGTGGGGACCTTCCGGCAACCATTCACCAACCGTGGCGAGGCGCCAGCGTTCGCCGTCATAGGTCATGCCCCGCATCAACACCCCCAGGAGGCGCAGCTGGTCGTCACCCCGCTCCGCGCTGATCCGCAACTGCATCAGCAAACTGCGGCATTCCAGGCGTGGACTCCAGCCAGGGAAATGAAAGGAGAGGTCGAGTGATTCCGTTTCACTCCACTGTCGGGTCTGCGGGTCGTCCCGCCAGGGGCTGAGGTTGGCCTGAGCAACCGGAAACTGACGGCGAACAAGGGTGATGGTGGACGCCAGTGCTCGCATCCGGGCCACGCTGTGTACCGACTCGCCCGCGTTCACTGCAACCTCCTGATTCCGCACAGTGTGCAGGGAGAAGCAAGAGGTCGCCGTTACGGTTGCGCGAGGTTCACGAAACCATGACGCAACCGCTGCATATCGGCTTGCTGGGCGCCATGCCGGAGGAGATCGGCTCGGATCTCAGCCACCTCAAGGATCTGAGCTGCAGCGACCACGGCGACCTGAGAATCCACAGGGGATCGTGGAACGACACGGTGCGCCTCAGCCTGGCCTGGAGCGGCTGGGGCAAGGTGAGCGCTGCACGGGCCGCCACACGCCTGCTCGCGAGTGATCCCAGCATCGATCTGCTGGTGTTCACCGGCGTTGCCGGGGCTGCGGATCCAACCCTGCGTCAATGGGATGTGGTGTTGGCCGATGCCGTGGTGCAGCACGACATGGATGCCCGACCCCTGTTTCCACGCTTCACGCTGCCAGCACTGAAGCAGGACCGGCTCCAACCGCAGCCGGCTTGGTTCAAATGGGCCAAGACCGCTCTGCTGGAGGCCCATAGCGCAGGCGATCTGGACGGATTTGCTCGGCCCAGCAGCGGTCTGATCGCCACAGGAGATCGTTTCATCGGCGATCCAGCGGTGCTGCAAGCGCTGCGGGATGCCCTGCCCGACCTGCGGGCCGTTGAGATGGAAGGCGCCGCCGTCGCACAGGTGGCCGAGCAGGAGGGCGTCCCCTGGCTGGTGCTGCGAGTGATTTCCGATGGTGCCGATGAGACGGCGGCCCAGAGCTTTGAAGACTTCGTCAAACGCTACGACCAAAAGGCCTGGCGGCTGATTGAGGCCCTGCTGCAGCGCTGCAACAACACGCCCCCACAGTGCGCATGATGCCTCTGCTGAACCGCCTGCTGCGCTACGGCCTGGTGGGGGGCGCGGCCGCAGCCGTTCACATCATCGTGCTGCTGCTGCTGGGCCCGTGGATGAGCCTGAGCCTGGCCAACCCCATCGCCTTCCTGGCCGCCTCCATGGCGGGGTATCTCGGCCATGCCCTGCTGACGTTCCGGGAGGAGACGGGGGGGCGCCAGTTCGCCCGTCGCTGGCTGCTGCTGCAGTACGCGGTCAACCTCAGTGTGTGCGCACTCCTACCGCTGCTCCAGGCCCCGACCCTGGTGCTGGTATTCACACCCACGCTGCTGAATGCCGTGATCTGGAGCCGAGCGGCCCGCTTCAGCGCCAAGGCCCGTGAGCATCAGAACGGCCAACCCCCTCTGCTTCACGCCGATGATCTCGGCCTGGCGGAGGGCGTGGATGCAGCCATCCTCAATCTGGCCCAAAGCGGGCGGCTTCAGGGGGCCAGTCTTCTGGTGAATGGTCCCAGCGCGACCGCCGCCGTTGAGGCGTGGCGAGACCTTGCCGACCCACCACCGCTCAGCCTGCATGTCTGTCTCACTGAGGGGCATGGCCTGCCCGACAGCCCGGATCTTCCGACCGGATTCGGACGCTTGCTGCTGGCTTCGCTCCTGCCCTGGCAGCGACAACGGATCGCCCCTCAGTTGCGCGCTGTTTTGCTGCAGCAGATCAGCCGCTACCGCCAGCTCACAGGACTGCAGCACATCCGCCTCGATGGCCACCAGCACATTCACCTCGTGCCCCTGGTGCTGGATGCGGTGCTGGATCTGTCCCGTTCCGAATCGATCACCTGGGTGCGCACGACGCGGGAATCCCTGCCGGAAGGTCTGTCGCTCCGGCTTTGGTGGCGCAGTCTGCAGACAGGCGGTCTGATCAAGTGGCTGGTTCTGCAGCTGCTGAGCGGGCTGGCGGTTCCCCGTCTGCACAGGGCTGGACTTCAGACCAACCGACGCTTCGCCGGGGTGTTGTTCAGTGGATCGATGTTCGGAACAGCGTTCCGCCGCAGCTGGGAAACGGCTTACAACTCCATCGCCGTTGATCGTGCCTCACAGTCTGTTGTGCTCATCCACCCAGGGCTGCCCAATGCTGTGTCAGGCATGAATCAAAAGGCTTTTCAGCAGTCGGTGGCCTTTTTCAATTCGACCAACCGCCAAAAGGAGTGGGCTTCAGCGCAGAAACTCTGAGCCCTGATGCACGGCCCTGACGAAATAGTGCGGCCGCCGTTTCACATCGATGTAGATCCGACCGATGTATTCGCCCAGAACGCCAATGCCGATCAGCTGAATTCCCCCCAGAAACAGAACCGCCACGATCAGTGAGGCGTAGCCCGGCAGGTCGACACCAAAGGCCAGGGTGCGCAGCACGATCAGGGCGGCATAGACAAAACTCAGGAACGAAATCAGCACACCGATCACACCCCAAACCTTCAGAGGCTTCACCGTGAACGAAAAGATGCCATCCAGGGCATAGCGCCAGAGCTTGAGGGAGCTCCAGGACGTACTGCCTCCAACGCGGGCCACCCGGCTGTAAGCGATCTCCTCGCTGCGGTAGCCGGTCCAAGGCATCAGCCCCTTGGAAAAACGGGTGGCCTCACGCAACTGGGTCACCGCCTCCACCACCGGCGCACTCAACAGGCGGAAATCGCCGGCGCCCTCCTGCAACTGAATCGAATCCACCAGGCGGTTGAACACCCGGTAGAACCAGGAGGCCGTGGCCACCTTCACCAGCCCTTCGGCATCGCGGTCATCCCGCACCGCGGTGACTACCTCAGCGCCGTTGCGCCAGGCATGCACCATCGCCGGAATCCGCTCCGGCGGATGCTGCAGATCGGAATCAATCAGCACCGCAGCAGCACAACGGCCATTGGCATAGTCCAGCCCCGCCAGCATCGCCGCCTCCTTGCCGAAGTTGCGGGTGAGTTCCAACAGGGTGACGGCCTGGTCGGCATGGCTCTGCTGCCAGGCACGGATTACCGCCACCGTGGCATCGGATGATCCATCATCAATGAGCAGCAGATGGTCCACATCCGGCAAGGCCATGACCCGCTCTAAGAAGACGCTGATTACCTCTGCTTCGTTGAAGCAGGCCGCCACCACCCACACCTGCTCGCTGGCCATCAATGCGCGGTCTGCACTGTTTGAAACCGTAGGGCTCCCGGCTCAGTCATAGGCTCGGCCTGCTGACGCCCGACCAACCGCCATGGCCCAGTTCGAGAAGCTCACCGCCCCGAGCCAGGGCACACCGATCCGCTTCGAGAACGGTCAGCCCGTGGTGGCCGACAACCCGATCATTCCCTTCATCCGGGGCGATGGCACCGGCGTGGACATCTGGCCCGCAACCCAGAAGGTGCTGGATGCAGCCGTGGCACAGGCCTATGGCGGCAGCAAGAGCATCGAATGGTTCAAGGTCTACGCCGGCGATGAAGCTTGCGACCTCTATGGCACCTACCAGTACCTGCCGGAGGACACCCTCGAGGCGATCCGCACCTACGGCGTAGCCATCAAAGGCCCCCTCACCACACCCGTGGGCGGTGGCATCCGTTCGCTGAACGTGGCCCTGCGCCAGATCTTTGATCTATATTCCTGCGTGCGGCCCTGCCGCTATTACGAGGGCACCCCAAGCCCCCATAAGCGTCCCCAGGATCTGGACGTGATCGTTTACCGGGAGAACACCGAAGACATCTACATGGGGGTGGAATGGGAAGCCGATGACCCCGTTGGCCAGGAGCTGCGCAAGCACCTCAACGAGGTTGTGATCCCTGCCAACGGCAAACTGGGCAAGCGCCAGATCCCAGAGGGTTCAGGCATCGGCATCAAGCCGGTGAGCAAAGCCGGCAGCCAGCGCCACATCCGCAAGGCCATCCAGCACGCCCTGCGTCTTCAGGGCGACAAGCGCCACGTGACCCTGGTGCACAAGGGCAACATCATGAAGTTCACGGAAGGAGCCTTCCGCGACTGGGGCTATGAACTGGCCACCACCGAATTCCGCGATGTGTGCATCACCGAGCGGGAAAGCTGGATCCTCGGCAACCTCGAGAAGGATCCCAACCTGAGCGTGCAGGCCAACGCCCGCATGATCGAGCCTGGCTACGACAGCCTCACTCCAGAGAAGAAAGCCGACATCGACGCCGAAGTGCAGGCGGTGATCGACGCCATCGGCACCAGCCATGGTGGCGGCAAGCGGAAGGAGATGGTGCTGGTGGATGACCGCATCGCCGACAGCATTTTCCAGCAAATCCAAACCCGGCCCCAGGAGTATTCGATCCTCGCCACGTTGAACCTCAACGGCGATTACATCTCCGACGCAGCCGCCGCGATGGTCGGTGGCTTGGGCATGGCCCCCGGCGCCAACATCGGCGAGAACGCCGCCATCTTCGAAGCCACCCACGGCACCGCCCCGAAACACGCTGGCCTCGACCGGATCAACCCCGGTTCGGTGATCCTCAGCGGCGTGATGATGCTGGAGTTCCTCGGCTGGCAGGAGGCTGCTGATCTCGTGACCAAGGGCCTCAGTGCCGCCATTGCCGACAAGCAGGTCACCTACGACCTGGCCCGACTGATGGAGCCCCAGGTGGATCCGGTGAGCTGCAGCGGTTTCGCCGAAGCGATCATCCAGCGCTTCTGATCACCAGAGCTGCCATTCACGCCAGACTCAGGCGATGGCCTCTCCAACCCAGCTCCCCGGGCTTCCCGCAGGCGCAGCAGACCCCTGCGTGCACTGCGGCTTCTGCCTGCCCACCTGTGCCAGCTATCGCGTGCTGGCCAGTGAGATGGACTCACCCCGCGGCCGCATCCATGCGCTGCGGGCGATCGAAGCCGGTGACCTGGAGCTGGATGCCACGGTGGCGAGCCATTTCGACACCTGCCTGGGCTGTTACGCCTGTGTTTCCGCCTGTCCTTCGGGAGTCCGCTACGACCAGCTGATCGAAGCCACCCGGCCCAAGCTGAATCAGGCCAACCAGCGCAGCAGTTGGCAAACCAGCTTCCGCAAGCTGCTGCTGCAGGTGCTGCCCTACCCCCAGCGCCTGCGGGCCCTGCTGCAACCCCTAAGGGCCTACGCCGGCACACCACTGCAACAGCTTGCCCGCCGCTCCGGGCTCACACGCCTGTTAGGGCCCGAAATTGAAGCGATGGAGCAGCTGCTGCCACCCCTGGTGCCGGAAAGCTTCAGCGACCAACTGCCCCAGATCAACCCCGCCAGCGGGAAACGCCGCGGCCGCGTGGCGCTGTTGCTGGGCTGCGTGCAGCGCTGCTTCGATCCCAGCGTCAGCACCGCAACGGTGAAAGTGCTGCAGGCCAACGGATTTGAGGTGGTGATTCCGCCAGAGCAGGGCTGCTGCGGGGCGGTGAGCCATCACCAGGGAGAGCTGGAACTCACGCGCCAATTGGCAACGGATCTGATCCGGAGCATGAATGCCGTTGAGGGGGATCTGGATGCGGTGCTGGTGGCTGCTTCGGGCTGCGGCCACACGATGAAGGCCTACGGCGAGCTCCTGAACGGCAAGGCGGCCTTCCGCGCTCCGGTGTTGGATGTGCAGGAATTCCTGGCGGACCGCGGCCTTTTGGAGTCGTTCCGCGCCCAACTGCAACCACTTCCCGGCGTCGTGGCCATGCATGACGCCTGCCACATGATCCATGGCCAGGGCATCCAGGCCCAGCCCCGCCAGCTGCTGCGGGCCATCCCCAACGTTCAGCTGCGGGAAGCAACCGAGGCGGGGGTGTGCTGCGGCAGCGCCGGCATCTACAACCTGGTGCAGCCAGAGGAAGCCGCCGAACTGGGCCGAATCAAGGCCGACGACCTCAGCAGCACAGGCGCCGAACTGGTGGCCAGCGCCAACATCGGTTGCACCCTGCAGCTGCGGCGCCATCTGGGCGATCGGGCCCAGGTGCAGCATCCGATGGAACTGCTGGCCGCCTCAGCCGGCCTCCATCCGCTGCCAGGCGTCCCTCAACGTGCCAGCAACGCCGAGATTGCCGGGGAAGGTGAGGATCGGCAGTCCGCTGCAGGGCCCCGCTGACGGACGCACCAACGACAGACCCGGCAGCAGCTGCCCTTCCAGCTGCACCGACTCGAGGGCCAGCCCCCGTGCCAGCAGCGTCTGGGTGGTGATGCCACCTTTGCTGAGCAGATAGCCCAGATCAGGAGCCAGGGCTGACGCGAGTCGCCCCATCAACTCGCCCAGAGCGCAGGACAAGCGCCGGCCCTCCTGTTCGGAAGCACAACGCAGCTCACCGCGGCTGGTGAACAACACCGGCGTCAGACCTTGATCCAGCAGTGCCCGCAGCTGCTGCAACCAGACCCGCTCAAGATCCGCCAGCAACAGGTCGGGTGTCGGCCCCTCCAGCACCCGAGCGATGCGCGGCACCGACAGTTCAACCCCTTGGCAACCCGATTCCTGCAGCAACAGCTCCAGCTGCTGATCCGCCAAGGGCACGTGGGAGCCCACCATCACCAGGCCCGGCAGAGGCGTTCCATCGTCAGCCAACCGTCGCAACCCCGCTAAGCCCTTGGGATCAAGCGGCGGCGGGCCTGGATCCGCCAGGGCCTTCACCATGCTGGCGGCGGAACGGAACAGAAAGCGTTTCTGCCCTTGCAGGGCGCGCACCGCTGCGGCCAGAGCGGTGAGCTGCTCCTGCCGCTCGGCATCCACCACCACAGAGGCATTGCCCTGGAGCCCACGCAGACGATCAATCAACAGCGGCAGGCCTGCTGCGCAGGCGGCATCAAGCTCCCGGCCACAGATGCGCTGCACGGACGCCGCGGCAATGGACCCATCACTCTTCTCCTCCAACCAGCGGGCCAGATCACTGCTGGTGAAACCGAACAGCCGATCCTGAGCGAACGGCGTGGTGTGCACCGGTTCCCCGTGGAGGAGATGCACCCCGTTCACGGTGGTGCGGCCTCCTTCCAAGAACGCCGGAACATGGAACGTGGCATCAAAGGGCCCGAAGGACGCCTGCAAAACCTCAGGCTCCAGCACCCCATGGCCGCGCAAGGTCGAATCACCACGACTCACCAGCAGCACCTGATCACGGGCCAATCCCTCCCGCTGCAGCGCCTGATCCAAGGCCACCGCAATACCGCAGTTGCGTTCCGCGGCATCCGTGGGCATCAGCGCCCGGGTGTCAGCCAGCAGAAACAACAGAGGCGACGCATGACGCAGCCCCCGGCGCAGGGTGTCGACATCCCAGCGCAGCAGCAGCGGGCAGCTGTGCACCGTCTGCGAGCCGGTGGGATCGTCGTCAATGACCACAACCTTCATGGCACCATCGTGCCGTGAGCCATTCCCCCGCCAGCCGCAGTGCTCTGGTTGATCTGGTGCGCCAGTGGCACCAGAGCGGCACCCCCTGGAGTCCCAGTGGCCTGGGCACACGCCTGGACTGGGGTCCGCCGCTGGATCCCCGCCATGAGGTGCTCTCCTGCCGGCAGCTCAACCAGGTGATCGACCATGCCGTGGACGATCTGACCATCACGGTGGAAGCCGGCATGCCATTGCAGGACCTGCAGGATCTGCTGGCGGAGCAGGGGCAATGGCTGCCCATTGACTGGCCCCGAGCCGGCGCTGCCGGTAGCATCGGCGGCCTGGTGGCCCGTGGACTGGCGGGGGGACTGCGGCAGCGCCATCTGGGGGTGCGCGATCAGATCATTGGCATCGGCCTGTTGCGGGCGGATGGCGTCGAAGCCCACGCCGGTGGACGGGTGGTGAAAAACGTGGCGGGCTACGACCTGATGCGGCTGCTCTGCGGCAGCTGGGGAAGCCTGGCGCTGATCACCGAACTCACCCTGCGGCTGCAACCGCTGCGGCCCGCCCGGAGCGGCCTGCTTGTGGAAGGCGACCTGAAGGCCCAGGAGGCCTTTCGCAGCGAACTGCTGCGCTCCAGCCTGACGCCGGAACGCTGTGACTGGATCAACGGCGGCGATGGTGCCTGGCGGCTGCGGCTGGTGGTGAGCAGCGTCTCGGAGCAGGCGGTGAACGATCAGCTGAAGCAGCTCGAGGCGTTGGCGCTGAACCAACAGCTCAGCTCCGAACGCCAGGCATGTTCCGATGCCCTCACCACACCCTTCGATGCCAGCCCCTCTGCGCAGCTGGTGCGGCTGGTGCTACCGCCGGCCCAGTTGCACCGGTTGTTGCGGGATGAGGCGATGAGGGCCCTCAAACCATGGACCTGGGAGCTGGCCGCAGGAGCCGGCTGCGGTGATGGCTGGTGCGACGCGGCGACAGCGGATCACCAGCTGGAGGCGCTACGCCGCAGCGTGATCCGCCTCGGCGGCGAAATGACGCTGTTGAAACGCGCGGCCGAATCAACCGTGCCGGTCTGGCTTGACCGTCCTTCCCGACCGCTGATCGAAGCGGTGAAACGCCAGTTCGACCCCAAACAGCAGCTCAGCCGCGGCCGCCTGCCGGGGGTGAATCAGGAGACGCTGTAGCGACAGGCCAGGGTCTGGATTGCACCGGGCTCGAGCACCAGTTTTCGATCACCACTCACCAGGGCCTGGCGCGGACCGGTCCAGGGTTCCAGACAAACCATTGGCCGCGGGGGCTCAGTCCAAACCACGCTGAGGTCCAGCGGTGTCTGATGCTGCAGCTGCAGCGTCACGCCGGTGGCGTCGTCGATCAAGCTGACAGGACCCGCAGGCCGGCAGAGGAAATCCACCCCTTCGGACAGACGCTTGAGCTGATCGGCGGTGGCGGCCTCCGCCATCTCCAGATGGTTGAGGCAGCGTTCCGCCAGACCCGTGAGCCGGGTCTGGGCCAGATCGCTCACGTTGAAGTAGGGGTGCAAGCCGAAACTGAACGGCATGGCGGCATCACCGCAGTTGTGCACGGTGGTGGAGATCTCCAAGGCAGAGGCCACCGGGCGCAGCTCCATCTCCAAACGGAAGGGGAAGGGATAGGCCTTCAGCGTTTCGTCGCTGCTGGAGAGGCTGAGGCACACACCGCTCTGATCCTCCAGCAACTGAAGCTGCCAGGGAAGATCCCGGGCGAAGCCGTGCTGCTTGAGGGGATAGTCGACGCCATCCACAGGCAACACATCTCCTGGCAGATTGCCGCAGATCGGAAACAACACCGGAATGCCGCCGCGAATGCTTTTGCTGGGATCGGCGTAACGCTCTTGATCGAAATACAGGATTTCCTGCCCCCCGCAACACCAACCACTCACCAGACCACCCCGCTCGGGAATGATTCGCAACCGATCACCGCTGCTGGGATGCACGAAGTCCCAGTGGGCGTAGGGGGTCGACTGCTGGGTGAGGGTCATGGGCATCCGCCGATGCGGGGTGGCTCATCCATTCACTTAGCCAGCAGATCCGCATTTGTCGGTGCCGCAGCCAACTTGAGGCCCTCCAGCCATTGCAGCAACGCCGCATTCACCTGATCCGGCACCTCATCGTGGGGGCAGTGCCCTGCCTCCAGAACCACCTCAGTGGTGGCCTCAGGAGCATGGCGCTGAAAGGTGGAGCGGCGACCGGGGGCGTTGATCCAGGGATCACGAATGCCCCAAAGAAGCAACAGCGGCGCCGTCAGTTCCGCGAAAAGCTCATCGAGGGGCTGACCGCGGGGGATATCGAAGACCGTGCGGAACACCCCGAAGGCGCCGGGATCGAGGGAGGGGCGCCGGATCGACTCCACCAGCCAATCGTCAACGTTGGTCTTGTCGACGTACACCTGATTGAGGGTGCGGCGGATCGTGGCGGGTCGGCGCAGGTTTTCGAACAGCAACCGCTGCAGCACCGGACTCTTCAGCAGGGCCGTGCCGATGCTCTGGCGGGCGATGGCACCCCAGCCTTGCGGCGGTTTCTGCTCATCACTGAAAGGACCAGCGGCATTGAGCAGCACGACTCCCGCACAGTCCGATCCCAAAGCAGCCCCGGCAGCAAGGGCCGCAAAACCACCAAGGGAATTGCCGGCGATCACCGTCGGGCGGCCGATCCGCTCGCGCACATAGGCCACCAGTTGATCGCGCCAAAGGGCACCCCCGTAATTGAGACCCGCCGGCTTGGCACTTCTGCCGAAGCCCAGCAGATCAATCGCATGCACCGCGTGGGTCTGGGCCAACACGGGAATGTTGTGGCGCCAGTGATCGGTGGATGCTCCGAACCCATGAACCAGCAGAAGCGCCGGATGATCGGTGCTGTCCTGCTCGGGATGCTGCTGCACCGTGTGCACGGTGTGGCCGAGATGGCTCCAAGTGACGCGATCCACAGCCGGCTGCGAGGGACGCGATGCTAAGCAGCACTGAAGCGGCCTGGATGGTGAGCTACGAGGTGATGGGCGGACCGCTGGCAGACGCATCCGTCTGGCGCGGAGCTTTGCTCTGGGCCATCGCCCTTTACGTGCCGCTAAGCGCACCGCTCAGCACGTTGGAATCAAGCCTCAAGGAGAGTGAGCTGCCCGAATCGGTGCTTCAACCGGTGCTGGTGATCAGCAGCCTGCTGCTGGCCCTCGTCGTGGGCGTTGTCACCCAGCTCGGATTCAGTTGGGTCCTGGGTCCGAGCTGGGCCTCCAGCCTTGGTGTTGTGGCCGTGGGCTGGAGTGTTCTGATCGTCCTCGCCAATGCCGGAAAAGATGACTGATTCAGGAAGCACCCGCCAGGGGATCGGCAGCGAATTCATCGGGAACCTGATTGCCGTCTTCAGGGGGCTTGTCTTTGAGGACGATGCGCAGCAGCACTGGCGCCAGGAACGTGGTGCCGATCACCATCAGCAGAATCGCCGCCTCAAGGCCAGGGCTGAGCAGCCCTGAAGCGGTGCCCAGGCCCAGAAAGATCAGGCCAACTTCGCCGCGGGGCATCATTCCCAGCCCCACCACCAGGTTGTTTGTTTTTTCCTTGCTGAAGATGGCCCAGCCGGCAGCCACCTTGCCAATTATCGCCACCACAAACAGGAAGGCTGCCACCACCAGGGCGGAACGGGCCCCCGGATCAGAGGGGTTGATCACTGAGAGGTCCATTCCTGCACCCACCAGCACGAAGAAGACGGTGGCGAACAAGCCAACGATGGGAGTGACCGCCGCCTGAATCTCGTGGCGATGCTTGGAGGTGCTGGCGATCAAACCAGCGGCGAAGGCCCCGAGGGCGGCCTCCAGTCCGATGGCTGAAGCAACAAAACAGCTGACGGCCAGCAGTAGATAGGAACCAATCAATTTGGCGCCGGGGGCCTTGAGCTGGTCAATCAGCCAGTCGAAAGCAGGGGCAGCCTTCTGGCTCAACAACAGGGCCACCACCACAAACAGAACGGCCGCCACCACCAGCTGAACAATGGGCCCGATCTCGAGAGTTCCGCCAGCCGCCAGGGACACCACGATGGCCAGGATGACGATGCCGAGGATGTCATCGAGCACGGCGGCTCCGATCACGATCTGGCCTTCTCGAGTGCGCAGATAGCCGAGTTCACCGAAAACACTGGCGGTGATGCCGATGCTGGTGGCCGTCATCGAGGCACCGGCGAAGATGGCCGGGATCGCATCCACGTGGAAGATCGCCATCAAGCCGAGGGTACCGAGGGCGAAGGGCAGCACCACGCCGACCACGGCGACGCTGAAGGCCTGGGCCCCCACCGCCATCAGTTCCTCCAGCTCACTTTCAAGACCCGTGAGGAAGAGCAGGGAATACAGACCCAGCGTGGCCACCGCCTGCAAGGCACCGAAGCTCTCGTTGTAGAGGGCTGGAATCTCATCCACCGGCACATGCGAAAGGCCGGCCACCACCTCGGAGAAAGCTCCGGAAAGTTGCACCTGAGTCTCCGGTGGCACCAGAAGGTGAAGGCCCGAAGCACCAATCAGCACGCCAGCGAGGAGTTCCCCAAGAATCGTGGGGAGCTCAAAACGCACCAGCACCTCAGCGAGGGTGCGGGCCGCCACGAAGATCAGCATGAAGCGAAGGACGCCGATCAGCGTTTCCGCCAATTCGAGGTCGTGACTGCTGATTTCGCTCAGCAGGGTGGGCAGCAGCATCAAGCCGGGCATGTCTCACGCCGAACCTTAATGGTGATTCCGCCGCTGAACTGTTCGCTGGATGATCCCAATTGACCGGGAATGCTGTATTAAGCGCTTTTTTGCAGGCAGCCCCAGTTGTGATGGCTACGGTCCGGGTAATTCATTGAGTTGGGCTCCGAGCACCCCTGGCCTGACGGTGATTCCACGCTCCATGGCTCGCTGAACCCCCATGACCACGTCACAACCGTTCGATCTGCGTCTGCCGACCCCCGGCTGTCACAACGACCCAGAACGCGCCGGCCTCGATGCCAAGAGCGTGTTCGACGGCATGACGGAACACCTGTTTTTCACGCTCGGCAAGCTCGCCCCCACCGCCAGCCGCCATGACCTCTATATGGCCCTGAGTTATGCGGTGCGTGATCGGCTGATGATGCGCTACCTGGCCACCACCGAAGCGATGCGGGCCCGCCCGCAGAAATCGGTGGCCTACCTGTCAGCGGAATTTCTGATCGGCCCGCAGCTCCACAGCAACCTGCTGAATCTGGGAATTCAGAAGGAAGCCGAAGAGGCCCTGAAGAATTTCGGCATCGAGTCGTTGCAGCAGATCCTGGATGTGGAGGAGGAACCGGGTCTAGGCAATGGAGGCCTCGGCCGTCTGGCGGCCTGCTACATGGAATCGCTGGCCAGCCTGAAGATCCCGGCCACCGGCTACGGCATCCGCTACGAGTTCGGCATCTTCGATCAGCTGATCCGCGATGGCTGGCAGGTGGAGATCACCGACAAATGGCTCAAGGGCGGCTGGCCCTGGGAACTGCCCCAGCCCGATGAGGCCTGCTTCGTGGGCTTCGGCGGTCGCACCGAGAGCTACATCGACGACAAAGGCAACTACCGCTCCCGCTGGATCCCTGCGGAACACGCCATCGGCATTCCCCATGACGTGCCGGTGCTGGGCTATCGGGTGAACATCTGCGACCGGCTGCGGCTCTGGCGTGCCGATGCCACCGAAAGCTTCGACTTCTATGCCTTCAACATCGGCGACTACTACGGCGCCGTTGAGGAAAAGGTGGGCAGCGAAACCCTCTCCAAGGTGCTGTACCCCAACGACGGCACCGACGAAGGCCGGCGTCTGCGCCTGAAGCAGCAGCACTTCTTCGTCAGCTGCTCGCTGCAGGACATGCTGCGCAGCCTCGACAACCGCGGACTGTCCGTCGAGGACTTCCCCAACTACTGGACGGTTCAGCTCAACGACACCCACCCGGCCATCGCCGTGGCGGAGCTGATGCGACTGCTGATCGACGATCGGCATCTGGAGTGGGACCGGGCCTGGGATATCACCTCCCGCTCCGTGGCCTACACCAACCACACCCTGCTGCCCGAAGCGCTTGAGAAGTGGGACCTCAACCTGTTCAGCAGCCTGCTGCCGCGCCATCTGGAGCTGATCTACGAGATCAACCGACGCTTCCTGCAGCAGGTGAGGCTGCGCTACCCCGGCAACGACGCGATCCAGCGCAAGCTCTCGATCATCGATGAAGAGGGCAGCAAGGCCGTGCGCATGGCCCACCTGGCCACAATCGGTGCCCACCATGTGAACGGTGTGGCTGCGCTTCACTCCGATCTGGTGAAAACCGATCTGCTGCCTGAGTTCGCGGCGCTGTGGCCTGAGAAATTCACCAACGTCACCAATGGCGTCACCCCGCGCCGCTGGGTCGCCCTGGCCAACCCCGAGATGTCGGCTCTGCTGGATCAGCACGTTGGCCCCGACTGGATCTCCAACATGGAGAACCTGCGAAAGCTGGAGGAGCGGCAGAACGACCAGGGCTTCCTCGAGCTCTGGGGCAACACCAAGTTGTCAGTGAAGCGCAAGCTGGCCACCTACATCCACCGCAACACCGGTGTGCTGGTGGACCCCGCCAGCCTGTTCGACGTGCAGGTGAAGCGCATCCACGAGTACAAGCGCCAGCACCTCAATGCCCTGCAGGTGATCACCCAGTACCTGCGGATCAAGAACGGCCAGACCGACGGCATGGCGCCCCGCACCGTGATCTTCGGCGGCAAGGCCGCTCCCGGCTACTACATGGCGAAGCTGATCATCCGCTTCCTCAACGGCATCGCCGACACCATCAATGCCGATCCGGACATGGATGGCCTGCTGCGGGTGGTGTTCCTGCCGGATTACAACGTGAAGTTGGGGGAACAGGTGTATCCCGCCTCCGACCTCTCCGAACAGATCTCCACCGCCGGCAAGGAAGCCTCCGGCACCGGCAACATGAAGTTCGCCATGAATGGTGCCCTCACCATCGGCACCCTTGATGGGGCCAATGTGGAGATCCGTGAGCTGGTGGGAAGCGAGAACTTCTTCCTGTTCGGCAAGACCGTGGAAGAGATCACGGCCCTGCAGCAGGACGGCTACCGCCCTGGCGATGTGATCGCCGCACTACCGGAACTGCAGGAGGCCCTGAGGCTGATCGAGATGGGGCACTTCAGCAACGGCGACGGCGAACTGTTCCGCCCCCTGCTCGACAACCTCACAGGTAACGACCCCTTCTATGTGATGGCCGACTACGCCGACTACCTGCGGGCCCAGGAGGCGGTGAGCCGTGCCTGGAGCGACCGGATGCACTGGAATCGGATGTCACTGCTGAACACGGCCCGCACCGGGTTCTTCTCCTCCGACCGTTCCATCGGCGAATACTGCAAGAACATCTGGGCCGTGGATCCTCTCAACGTGGAGATCACCTGCGACGTGCGCTGAAAACAGCCACAAAAAAAGCCCTGGTTCCTGTCCAGGGCTTGGAACCAAGATGCATTGCTTCAGCTCCGATCAGGCAGATCAGGCGTCTGATGCAACAGGCGGTTGAGCCGCAGACGGTCCACATTCAAAGGATCAGGAGCCAGCTCACCAGCCAGTTCGCGGAACTTCTGCTCGATTTCTTCCGGGACGCGCACATCAAACACCCGCTCCATCAACGCCTCGATCGAGAACAGATGGGCGTTGATGTTCTCCAGATCGGCAATGGCCTGCTGGATGCCATCACTTGATTCTTCCGGCACAGGCGTGCCGGATGCCGCAGGCTTCGAGGCGGCTGCATCGGCGGTCTGGCGGGACCCGTGCTGCTTTTGCAGATCCTCGAGCACCCGGCCGGACAAGGTTCGGAACGACTGGAGTGCTGCCCAGTTGAGCTCCTGTTGCTGACGAAGCGTGGGGGACTCCCGGATCAGCCGGTCATGCTCCCGGTAAAACCGTTGGCAATCCGGGCACTGGCAGGGCTCTTCCGGCAATGCAGTCCCTCGCGGTCATTCCCCACTATGCCACCGATCAAGCCGCCTGAGGCCCCAGATCCTCCTCGGCCTGGGGGCCATCCTCACCAGCGGTGTCGGGCAGAGGGATCTCAATGGACGACACCACACCGATCACATCCCGCAGCCGCATCGAATCGGCGAACCAGCCCATGGCCTGTTCCGTATCGCCGCGACGTTCCGCGTCACTGGCCTGGTCTTCATGGGCTTCCGCCAGGAGGGCGAGCCAACACAGGCAACGAGCCTGCACCACTGATAAGTCCAGATCCGTGGGCTGGGATTCAGCAATCCGCTCACTTTCCTGCTGCACCAACAGCCGCAGACGAAGATCGTGAAGCTGGGTCATGGCACCCAAACCCGGTTTCACCAACCCTAGCGGTGGTGAACGATCTGAACACCCCACCAGATGTAGCGCTCACTACCTCTTCGGCAATTCTCACGGGGCTGGCGGGACTCGAACCCACGACCTACGGTTTAGGAAACCGTCGCTCTATCCAGCTGAGCTACAGCCCCAGACCTCTGAATTATGCCCACGAGGCATGATGAGATCTGAAAGCAGGCGAGGTGGTTGCGGCCGATCTCTTTGAGTGTCGGCTGAGGAAAGTCCGGGCTCCCTGATGGCCAGGCTTGCTGGGTAACGCCCAGTGCGGGTGACCGTGAGGAGAGTGCCACAGAAACACACCGCCGATGGCCGGTTCGCCGGCACAGGCAAGGGTGCAAAGGTGCGGTAAGAGCGCACCAGCAGCATCGAGAGGTGCTGGCTCGGTAAACCCCGGCTGGGAGCAAGGCCAAGGAACGACGGCTGGCCATTGGCCCCGTTCCGTTTGAACGCGCCGCTTGAGGCCGTCGGCAACGGCGGTCCCAGATAGATAGCCACCCACCCTCTGCAGACCAACCTCTGTGGGGCGTGAACAGAACCCGGCTTATGTCCTGCTTTCAACTCATCTGCCCCCCTGAGCAAGCGCTCAGGGGGAACAGGCTGGTTCAATCAGCCTCGTTCTCGTCGGACTGACGCAGCTTCACAACCGTGCGCTTCAGCTCTGGACGGGCCTTGCGATTTTCCGTGGCTTCACGCGCGGGAGTGACTTGAGTCTTGATCTTGAGGCCAGGCAGTTTCAAATCCTCACCTGACTCGACAGAGGCTTTGATGTTTTCAGCTAAGGCTTTGACCACCTTGCGAACGGTTCCTGCAGGGATGTCCTGGTCGGTGGAAATCGTGGAAACGAGGTCTTTGAAGCTCATGGTTGGTGTCCTCATCGAGGCGCGAATTTGGGAGGGGCATTGCTCTCAGCAATAAAGCCCCGCCGCAGAATCTATGCGCAGCCGGAGGCTTCCCTACGGTTTGGGAGACGCCTTGCCGGATGCCACTTCTGTGGATGAGACCCGAATCGCGGCGCTTTCGGCCCTGATCCAGCGCCTCGACACTGAGATTCCGATCAACCCTGAGCTACTCGCCCTGGTGGATCAGGCCCTCACCCACATATCGAGCGGCCGGGCCCGCAACCTGGAACGGTTGGAGTTCCTTGGTGATGCGGTGCTGCGGCTCGCCGCCACCGAATTCATTGATCGCCACCACGCCGATCTCGCGGTGGGTGCCTGCTCCAACCTGCGGGCCCAGCTGGTCAGCGATCGCTGGCTGGCGGACGTGGGTGCAGCACTTGGCATCGAACAGCATCTGCTGCTGGGGCGGCACGCCCAGGGGGATCGGTCCGCCGAATCCAGGCTGCGAGCCGATGCCACCGAGGCTCTGATTGGTGCGTTGTACAGCGCCCTCGGCAACGTTGAAGCGATTCACCGCTGGCTGACCCCCCACTGGTGCGCCACCGCACAGGCGGTGCTGGCAACTCCCCATCAGTTCGGCGGCAAAACAGCCCTGCAGGAGTGGAGCCAGGGCCAGGGGCTGGGACTGCCCAGGTACACCACCGAAGAATGCAGCCGCCAGCACGGCGACGCCGAACGCTTCCGCTGCCGGGTGAGCATTAGAGGCCAAGACCTAGCGGAGGCCAAAGGCCGCTCCCGCAAGGAGGCCGAGCAGAGCGCGGCAACAGCAGCTCTTCAGGCCCTGGAAGGCAGCGACGCGCCACAGGCATCGCAGTGACGGGCACCCTTGCGGTGCCCCTGACGCCCGCAGCTGCTGCAGACCAGCTCCACCGACCTCTGCTGGTGATGGCGCACCCCCGACACCGTCAGGATCCCTGTGGGAATGGCAATGATGCCGAAACCCAAGAGCATCACGACTGAGGCCAACAGCCGCCCCAGTTCGGTCTGGGGCACCACGTCGCCGTAGCCGACGGTGGTCATAGTGACGATCGCCCAGTAGACCCCACTCGCCACCGTCTGGAACTGGGAATCCGGCCGGGCGCTCTCGATCACAAAAATGCTGTAACCGAGCACCACCTGCAGCAGGAAGACGAAGAACAAAAAGACGCCGATGGTGCGAGCACTTCCCCGCAGGGCCTGCCCCAGCACGCGGGCTTCATCGATGAACTTGAGCAGCTTGAACACCCGCAGGATGCGGCCGAACTTGAACACCCACAGCAACAACTCACTGCGCACCTGCGGCACGAAGAAAAACAGGACTGCCGAGGCGTCAATCAGTCCGGTGAAGCTGAACAGGTAACGGCGAGGCTTCTCCACCAAGGCCAGATGAAGAACGAAATCAGCCGCAAACACCGCCAAGCAAACGTTCTGAACCAGATCGATCCAGGGCACATTGGTTTGGCGCAGGGCTGAATTGCCCAGGGGGTCGGGTTCCAGCAGCAGGGCCAGAACACTCAGCAGAATCGCCCCGAAAATGACAGCGTTATAAGCCTTGCCCGCCGGGGTGCAGGCTTCCAGCACCGTGGACTGCAGCCGTTGTCGCAGGCTTCGGTGGGTCTCCATTGCCTCAGGCCGGCTGGAGGTCCTTCAACCGCAGGGTCACCAACTTGTCCCAGTTGCCACCTTCAAACAAAACGGCCGCACGGTCTCCGCTGATTCGCTGCACAAAGCCGGTGTAACCGTTGTAGATCGAGGTGGCATCCGCCACGGTGACGGTGGAGCCGGGGAGGATCGGAGCGGTTGCAGGCGCCATGGCTCGTTCGCGGACGGATCTGGCGCCATTATCGGCAGAGTGCGCGACGGATGGCATGGCGGAGAACAATGAGTGGCTCAGCGTCGGCAAGATCGTGGGGGTCCAAGGGCTGCAGGGGGAATTGCGGGTGAACCCCGCCAGTGATTTCCCCGAGCGGTTCACGGCACCGGGGCCCCGCTGGCTGCGCAGCCGCAAGGGGGGTGAACCGACGGAGATCCAACTCAAGAAGGGGCGGCAACTGCCCGGCAAGTCGCTGTTCGTGGTGCGGCTTGAAGGAATCGACAGCCGTAGCGCCGCCGAAACCCTTGTGGGCCAAGAACTGCTGGTGTCAGCGGATGACCGGCCCGAATTGAACGAGGGGGAATTTCACCTGCTTGATCTGCTGGGCCTGGAGGCACGGCTCGCGGCCGATGGCCCTGCCGTTGGCACCGTGAGCGATTTGATCAGCGGCGGCAACGACCTGCTGGAAATCACCACATCGGAAGGCCGCAAGCTGCTGATTCCCTTCGTGGAGGCGATCGTGCCGAAGGTGCAGTTGGAGGAAGGCTGGCTACTGCTCACGCCACCGCCGGGCCTGCTGGAGCTCTGACAGATCTCTCACGTGGCATCGACAGAACCCCATAGAGCGAGCGATTCTGGGTCACCGCTTTCAGGACATGATGGCCTCCACACCGCTGATTCCTGTGATCCTTTGCGGAGGCACCGGCACACGGCTGTGGCCGCTGTCGCGGGCGAGTTACCCCAAGCAGTACTGGCCGTTGAGCGGAGACGGCGAAGCCACATTGCTGCAGCAGACTCAACAGCGGCTCTATGGCCTGGACGCTCTGTCGGCTCCCCTGCTGATCTGCAATGAAGACCACCGCTTCATCGTGGCCGAACAGATGCGGCAGATCGGGGTCGAGCCGAACGCGATCCTGCTGGAACCGATGGGCCGCAACACCGCCCCGGCTGTGACCGTGGCCGCGTTGCAGGCCACGGCCAACGGCGAGGACCCCCTGCTGCTGGTGCTGGCGGCGGATCACCTGATCCGCGATGCCGCCCAGTTCCGCCAAGCCATCGACGCCGGCCGCAAGCCCGCCGAAGAGGGACGACTGGTGACCTTCGGAATCGTGCCAACGGCCCCGGAAACCGGCTACGGCTACATCGAAGCCAGCGAACCCTTCTCCCTTGGAGGACCGGCCCATGTGCCGATCAAGCGGTTCGTGGAGAAGCCCGATCAGGCCACAGCAGAGCAATTCCTGGCCACAGGCCGCTTCACCTGGAACAGCGGCATGTTCCTGTTCCGCGCCAGCGCCATGCTGGCGGAACTGGAGCGACTGGCCCCGGAAGTGGTGAGCTGCTGCCGGGCAGCTCTGGAGCAGGACACAGCTGACCTGGAATTCCATCGGCTGGAGCGGGAAGCCTTTGCCAAGTGCCCCAACGTGGCCATTGACGTGGCCGTGATGGAGAAAACGGAACTGGGCAGTGTGCTGCCGCTGGATGCGGGCTGGAGCGACGTAGGCAGCTGGAGCGCACTCTGGGAAACCTCAGAGCAAAAAGATTCCCAAGGCAATGTGCTGCAGGGCCATGTGATTGCCGAAGGCAGCCGCGACTGCTACCTGCGCAGCGAACACCGCCTGGTGGTGGGGCTAGGAGTCGAGAACCTGGTGGTGGTGGAAACCGACGACGCCGTGTTGATTGCGGATCGCGCCAAGGCCCAGGAGATCAAGACCGTGGTGAAGAGGCTGGAGGCTGCCGGCAGCCCCGAGGGCAAGGCACACCGCAAGATCTACAGGCCATGGGGCTCTTACACCGGCGTCACCGAAGGAACCCGCTGGCAGGTGAAACGGATCTCGGTGAAACCCGGCGCCAGCCTGTCGCTGCAGATGCACCACCACCGAGCCGAGCACTGGGTGGTGGTGAAGGGCACAGCCCTGGTGGAGCGCGACGGCAACGAGCAGTTGGTGGGGGAAAACCAGAGCACCTACATCCCGATGGGTTGCAAACACCGCCTCTCCAACCCCGGCCGGATCCCCGTGGAACTGATCGAAGTGCAGAGTGGCGAGTACCTCGGTGAAGACGACATCGTGCGCTTCCAGGACCGCTACGGCCGCAGCGACCTAACCATCAGCGCCAACTGAGGCTCACTCCACCGTGACGCTTTTGGCCAGGTTGCGGGGTTGATCCACATCAAGGCCGCGATGGGCGGCGATGTGATAGCTCAGCAACTGCATGGGAACCACGGTGAGCAAAGGGCTGATCCACTCGCTCACCGAAGGCACCGGCAACAGTTCATCAAACAGATCGGTGTCGGGCCCCTGGGGCGCCACGCCGATCAGCTGGGCATCGCGGGCTTTGGCCTCCTGTGCGTTGCTGAGCACCTTCTCGAACACCACACCGGGCACGGCGATCGACACCACCGGCACCCGGGAATCGAGCAGGGCGATGGGACCGTGCTTCATCTCTCCGGCCGGGTAGCCCTCGGCATGGATATAGCTGATCTCCTTGAGTTTCAACGCCCCCTCCAGGGCGATCGGATAGTTGATTCCCCGGCCAAGAAAAATCACATCCTGGGTGTCAGCAAAGCGAGGTGCCAAGGCTTCGGAGCGCTGGTCGTGAAGATCCACCAGCTGGCGCAACTGCTGGGGCAGACCGCGCAGTTCGTCCGCCAGAGCCTTGATCTCAGCCGCGGGACGAGCACCACGGCGGGTCGCAAAGGCCATTGCCAGGCCGTAGAAGGCCAGTAGCTGACCGAGGAAGGTCTTCGTGGCCGCCACACCAACTTCGATGCCGGCCCCGATGTCGAGGATGTGGGGCACCTGGCGCGAGAGGGAGCTCTCCGGACGGTTGGTCACCCCCAGCTGCCGGGGGGCAAAGGCTGAATCCCCATGGGCCAGACGTCGCTCTGCCTCCATCGCCAGGGCGGCCAGGGTGTCGGCCGTCTCACCCGATTGGGTCACACCAATCGTGAGTGTATGAGGGGCAAGCGGCGGCGGCGCGTAGCGGAACTCACTGGCGTAGTGCACCGATGCGGGAATGCCGGCGAACTGCTCCAGCAGGTAGGCCCCAACCATCGCGGCATGGCGGCTGGTGCCACAGGCCAGGATCTGAATCCGCTCAATCCCGGCAAAAAAGGCATCGTCCATCGGCAGCGCCACCGGCTGCTCCGGCGGCAGTCCCTGAGGCAGATGGCGCGCCACCCACAACTCCGCGGTCTCCGGTTGCTCATGGATTTCCTTGAGCATGAAGTGACGGAACTCACGTTTGTCGGCCACGTGGTCCACACCGCTCAGCTGGGTGGGCATGCGTTGCTGACGGGCCCCTGCGGCGTCATAAAGCTCAACGCCGAGGGGTGAGAGCAAGGCCACCTCGCCGTCTTCCATGGGAAGGATCGTGCGGGTGAAGCCCGCCAGGGCCGGCGTATCGCTGGCACAGAGGAATTCCCCTTCCCCCAAGCCGATTAACAGGGGTGCTGCCTTGCGGGCCACCACCAGCGCCCCCGGGGCCTGATCCCAGATCACCGCCAGGGCATAGGCCCCTTCCAACTTGGGCAGCACCTGCTGCAGGGCCGCCAATAACAACTCACCGCCAGGGGTTCCACCTGCTGCTTGCAGCTGCTGCAGTTCTGCAGCCAACAGATGGGGAATCACCTCGGTGTCGGTCTCCGACTGGAACACCACACCGGAGGCCTCCAGCTGCTCCCTCAGGGCCCGATGGTTTTCGATGATTCCGTTCTGAACCACCGCCACTGCTCCATCGCTGCTGCGGTGCGGATGGGCATTGCGCTCCTCCGGTTTGCCATGGGTGGCCCAGCGGGTGTGGCCAATGCCGCATTGCCCAGGGGCACCCTGGGATTCAAAACAAGCGGTGAGATTGCGCAGCTTTCCCTTGGCCCTCAGGCAAGTCAGCTGACCATGAGCCGCAACCGTGGCGATCCCAGCGGAATCGTAGCCGCGGTACTCCAGCTGGCGAAGGCCCTCCAGGAGCTGGGGTGCTGCTTCTCGGGAGCCCACCAGGGCAACGATTCCGCACATACAAAAAAAGCCCGGCTGAAGCCGGGCCGAGCTTATGAGGTGAAACGGGGCGAATCAGTAGGCCAGACCCATGGAGCGGGTGGTCTCGTCGCCCAGGTAAACGCGGATGCTGAGGAAGTCGGTGGGGCAGGCGGTTTCGCAGCGCTTGCAACCGACGCAATCTTCGGTGCGGGGGGAGGAGGCAATTTGGCCGGCTTTGCAGCCGTCCCAGGGCACCATCTCAAGCACGTCGAGAGGGCAGGCACGCACACACTGGGTGCAGCCGATGCAGGTGTCGTAAATCTTGACGGCGTGGGACATGTGCCCGATGCATACGAAGGCTTGCGGCAAACGTACCCGTCCTTCGCCGGTCCATGGCCAGGCCGTCACCGTTGTTAACGGCCTGAGCCTTGGCGAAATGCAATAGGAGGCGTGCCCGTAGGATGCAGCGTCCCGTTGCCACGGCTATGTCCCAGGAAGCGATTCTCGAAAAGGTGCGCTCAATCGTTGCGGAGCAACTGAGCGTTGACTCCGGCGAGGTGAAGCCCGAATCCAACTTCCAGAACGATCTTGGTGCCGATTCTCTGGACACCGTGGAACTCGTGATGGCCCTGGAAGAGGCCTTCGACATCGAGATCCCCGACGAAGCCGCTGAAGGCATCACCACCGTCGGCGACGCCGTCAAATACATCGAAGACAAACAGGCCTGAGCAACGCAATGGTGGATGGTCTCCATCGCGTCGTCATCACCGGCCTCGGCGCGGTCACACCGATCGGCAACACGGTTCAGGACTACTGGAATGGCCTCACCTCCGGCAGCAACGGAGTGGAGGCCATCACCCTGTTCGATGCATCCGAGCACGCCTGTCGCTTTGCGGCGGAGGTGAAGGATTTCGATCCGTCCGGCTTCATCGAACCAAAGGAAGCCAAGCGCTGGGATCGGTTCTGCAAGTTCGGCGTGGTGGCTGCCAAACAGGCTGTTGCCCATGCCGACCTTGAAATCAACGACGAGAACGCGGATCGGATTGGCACGATCATTGGCTCTGGCGTCGGCGGCCTGCTGACGATGGAGACCCAAGCCCACGTGCTTGAGGGTCGTGGACCGGGACGGGTGAGCCCGTTCACGGTGCCGATGATGATTCCCAACATGGCCACGGGCCTCGCTGCCATTGCCCTGGGCACCAAGGGACCCAGCTCCGCTGTGGCTACCGCATGCGCTGCCGGCTCCAATGCCGTTGGCGATGCCTTCCGTCTGCTCCAAATGGGCAAAGCCGACGCGATGGTGTGCGGAGGCGCCGAATCGGCGATCACTCCCCTGGGAGTGGCCGGCTTCGCCAGTGCCAAGGCCTTGTCGTTCCGTAATGACGACCCGGCCACCGCCAGCCGTCCATTCGACAAGGAGCGCGACGGCTTTGTGATCGGTGAAGGTGCCGGCGTGCTGGTGCTCGAAACCCTCGAGCACGCCCACGCCCGTGGCGCCACGATCCTTGGCGAAGTGGTGGGTTACGGCATGACCTGCGACGCACACCACATCACCTCCCCCACACCCGGCGGCGTCGGTGGCGCCGAGGCGATGCGCCTTGCCCTGGCCGATGGCGGTATTGATCCATCCGGGATCGACTACGTCAACGCCCACGGCACCAGCACCCCGGCGAACGACAAAAACGAAACCTCGGCGATCAAAAGCGCCCTGGGTGAGCGGGCGCTGCAGATTCCGGTGAGCTCCACCAAATCGATGACCGGTCACCTGCTGGGTGGTTCTGGTGGCATCGAGGCCGTGGCCTGCGTGCTGGCGCTGCAACACGGCGTCGTGCCCCCCACGATCAACCACACCACCCCGGATCCCGACTGTGATCTGGATGTCGTGCCCAACGAGGCGCGGGATCAGACACTGGGAACTGTGTTGTCCAACTCCTTCGGCTTCGGCGGCCACAACGTCTGCCTGGCTTTCAAACGCGCCAGCTGAGCCTCCGCGCTCACGCCGTGCGTCAAAATCGCTCCAACTTTTCCTCTTAACACCATGGTCGCTGCGCCCGCGTCACTCGACACGCTCTGCATCAACAGCATTCGGATGCTGGCTGTCGACGCCATCAACAAGTCCAACAGCGGCCACCCCGGCCTGCCGATGGGCTGCGCACCCATGGGTTACGCCCTCTGGGACAAGTTCCTCAAGCACAACCCCAAGAACCCCAAGTGGTTCAACCGCGACCGCTTCGTTCTCTCCGCCGGTCACGGCTGCATGTTGCTCTACGCGCTGCTGCACCTCACCGGATACGACTCGGTCTCCATTGAGGACATCAAACAGTTCCGCCAGTGGGGCTCCAAGACTCCGGGCCACCCCGAAACCTTCGAGACCCCTGGTGTTGAAGTGACCACCGGCCCCCTGGGTGCCGGCATCTCCAACGCCGTGGGCCTGGCCATCGCTGAATCCCACTTGTCGGCCAAGTTCAACAAGGCCGACGCCACCGTGGTGGATCACTACACCTACGTGATCATGGGCGACGGCTGCAATCAGGAGGGTGTGTCTTCTGAAGCGGCCTCCCTGGCTGGACACCTGAAGCTGGGCAAGCTGATCGCCCTGTACGACGACAACAGCATCACCATTGACGGACGCACCGATGTGTCCTTCACCGAGGACGTACTGAAGCGCTACGAGGCCTACGGCTGGCACGTGCAGCACGTAGCCGAGGGCAACACTGACGTGGATGCCATTGCCAAGGCAATCGAAGCCGCCAAGGCCGTGACCGACAAGCCGTCGATCATCAAGGTGACCACCACCATCGGCTACGGCTCCCCCAACAAGGCCGACACTGCCGGTGTGCACGGTGCTGCTCTGGGCGAGGAGGAAGCAGCCCTGACCCGTCAGCAACTGGGTTGGGACTACGCCCCCTTCGAAATTCCCCAGGACGCCTACGACCAGTTCCGCCAGGCCATCGACCGCGGGGCCAGCCTCGAGGCCGAGTGGAACCAGACCCTGGCCACCTACCGCACCAAGTACCCCAGCGAAGCCGCCGAGTTCGAGCGGATGCTGCGCGGTGAGCTGCCCGAGGGTTGGGACAAGGACCTGCCCACCTACACCCCCGAAGACGGTGGCCTGGCTACCCGCAAGCACTCCCAGATCTGCCTGGGTGCTCTGGGCCCCAACCTGCCCGAACTGATCGGCGGCTCCGCCGACCTCACCCACTCCAACTACACGGACATCAAGGGTGAAACCGGCTCCTATCAAGCCAGCAGCCCTGAGAAGCGCTACCTGCACTTCGGTGTGCGTGAGCACGCCATGGCCGCCATCCTCAACGGCATCGCTTATCACAACAGCGGCTTGATCCCCTACGGCGGCACCTTCCTGGTCTTCGCCGACTACATGCGTGGTTCCATGCGCCTGTCGGCCCTGAGCGAGCTGGGCGTGATCTACGTGCTCACCCACGACTCCATCGGTGTCGGCGAAGACGGCCCCACCCACCAGCCGATCGAAACCATCCCCTCCCTGCGGGCGATGCCAAACATGCTGGTGTTCCGCCCTGGCGACGGCAATGAGACCAGCGGTGCTTACAAGGTGGCGATCCAGAACCGCAAGCGCCCCAGCTCGCTTTGCCTCAGCCGCCAAGGCATGGCCAACCAGGCGAACTCCTCGATCGACAAGGTGGCCCTGGGTGGTTACGTGCTGGAAGACTGCGCTGGAACTCCCGATCTGATCCTGATCGGCACCGGCACCGAACTGGACCTCTGCGTCCAGGCCGCCAAACAGCTCACTGCTGAAGGCAAGAAGGTGCGCGTGGTCTCCATGCCCTGCGTCGAGCTGTTCGACGAGCAGACCGACGCCTATAAGGAAGAAGTGCTCCCCAACACCGTGCGCAAGCGCATGGTGGTGGAAGCCGCTGAATCCTTCGGCTGGCACCGTTTCATTGGCCTGGATGGCGACAGCGTCACCATGAACCGCTTCGGCGCTTCCGCCCCCGGCGGCACCTGCCTCAAGGAATTCGGCTTCACGGTGGAGAACGTGGTGGCCAAAGCCAAGGCCCTGCTCGGCTGATCGCCAGAACACTTCAACAACAAGGCCTCCTGCCTCGGCAGGGGGTCTTTTTTTATGCCACCAACCCGACTAATGGCCCTACACCAAAAAGCCCGACGTCCTAACGGACGCCGGGCCAAGATCTGATTGCAAGCAGGCAATCAGTCGGCTTTGTCGAGTTTGACCGGCGTCAGCTCTGCAGCGCCGGTGTTGGCTTCGAGCACCTTTTCAAGACCTTCGAGATCTTCATCAGTGATCTTGGTCTGCATCGGGCAGTGCTTCGGTCCGCACATGGAGCAGAACTCAGCCTGCTTGTAGATGTCAGCCGGCAGGGTTTCGTCGTGATACTCCTTGGCCCGCTCAGGATCCAAGGACAGCTCAAACTGCTTGTTCCAGTCGAAGTTGTAGCGGGCGCGGCTGAGCTCGTCGTCACGGTCACGAGCGCCGGGGCGGTGGCGAGCGATGTCTGCAGCATGGGCAGCGATCTTGTAAGCGATCAGGCCTTCGCGCACATCCTCAGCATTGGGCAGACCGAGGTGCTCCTTCGGCGTCACGTAACAGAGCATCGCCGTGCCATGCCAACCGGCCATCGCCGCACCGATCGCAGAGGTGATGTGGTCGTAACCGGGAGCAATGTCGGTGACCAAGGGACCGAGCACATAGAAGGGTGCTTCGCTGCACTCCTCCATCTGCTTCTTCACGTTGAACTCGATCTGGTCGAGGGGAACGTGGCCGGGACCCTCCACCATCACCTGCACGTCGTGCTTCCAAGCGCGACGGGTCAGTTCACCGAGGGTGTGCAATTCAGCCAGTTGAGCAGCATCCGATGCATCGTGCTGGCAACCGGGACGCAGCGAGTCGCCAAGGGAGAAGGTGCAGTCGTAGCGCTTGAAGATCTCGCAGATGTCATCAAACCGCGTGTAAAGCGGGTTCTGACGGTGGTGATACAGCATCCATTGAGCCAGGATGCCTCCGCCGCGGCTGACGATGCCGGTGATGCGGCCTTTCACCTTGGGAAGGTGCTCAATCAACAGGCCAGCGTGGATGGTCTGATAGTCGACGCCCTGCTGACAGTGCTTCTCGATGATGTGGAGGAAATCGTCCTCATCGAGCTTCTCGATCGAGCCGTGGACGCTCTCGAGAGCCTGATACACAGGCACGGTGCCGATCGGAACGGGGGATGCACCGATGATCGCGGTGCGCACCTCATCGAGGTTGACGCCGCCGGTGGAGAGATCCATCACGGTGTCGGCGCCGTACTTCACCGCCAACTTCAGCTTCTTCACCTCCTCAGCCGCATCAGACGCATTCGGAGAGGCGCCGATGTTGGCGTTCACCTTGCACTTGCTGGCGATGCCGATCGCCATCGGCTCCAGATTGGTGTGGTTGATGTTGGCCGGGATGATCATTCGCCCCCGGGCCACCTCTTCCATCACCAGCGATTCGGGCAGGTTCTCCCGCTTCGCCACATGGGCCATTTCTTCGGTGACCACGCCCTGACGGGCGTAATGCATCTGAGAGACGTTGGCCTGACCCTTACGGGACTCAACCCAGGAAGCGCGCATGATCTGAGGTGCGACGGACAGCCCAGGGGTCGACGTTTGGCCGTGGATCACGCTCAAGCACTTCCCTGCGCCGGCATGACCCGGAATCAGGTTCGGAGGGTGTGATCTCAGTCTGGGTTCATGAGAAAACCCGGACACCCCTAGTGATGTTTGAACGCTAGCAAGCGTTGCTCAAAGACCCGTTCAGCTGACCTGCAAACCATTGAGCACCGCAGCCACCACCCGGTGATCGCTGTCCTGCTGCAGAGATTGCAACAAGCCTCTGGCCTGCACCGCGCTGGGATCGGCGCGCCCCTCCCGCACGATCCGACTGAGGATCTCAGCTCCACTCACCCGCACGATCGCATCAGCATCAGCGATTGCCATGGTGGCCAACTCCAGCAACCAACCCAGATCAATGGCGGGCTGTTCCGCCAGGGCAGAAAGGATGCTGCAGCGCACCAGCCAGGCGGCATCGGCCTCGAAGGCCGAACGCAGCAAGGGCCAGGCCCTATCCACCCCATAGCTGGCCAGAGCATTGGCTGCCTCAGCCCGCACATTGGGGTCTTCATCGGCAGTGATCAACGCACTCAGGACGGTCCAGCCCTGTTCGGTGCGCTTGTAGCCCAATCCACTGCAGCTCAAGGAACGCACCAGGAAAGGCTTTTGCTCCGTGCCCAGCACCAGCAACGGCACCGCCTCAGCGTCCGAGCAATGGCGGAGCTGTGTGATCGCCGGCATCGCCTTCACCGGATCTCCACTGGCTATGGCCTGGCGCACCGCCTCGAGATCAGGACGTTGCGGATCGGTCTCGCTCATGGGTTGCTGCCGGGGGTGCGCGCCCGTTGAAGATCGGCTAACAGCCTGGCGCGGCGACGCTGCTGACCGAGAGCGCTGCTGATGATGAGACCCGAACCCACCAAGATGGCGGGCAATACCTGCACCCGGTCCTTGCCCTGGCGCTGGTTTGTGGCCAGCACCGCGAGCAGGATCAGCAACGGAGCCCCGAGGGAAACCCAAATCACCGCACGACGTTGATTCATGCCGAGGTGTTCTCCGTGATCCACGCCAGCACGGTGGCCGTGAGAACCGCAATGCCAACACCGAGGGCGTCTTCCTCCAGTGCGAACGCTCCGTTGTGCAGCGGCGCACACCCCTCGGGCCCGGCCACACCCAGCCGCACCATCATTCCCGGCACATCCCGAAGCAGCTCAGCAAAGTCTTCCGCCCCCAGGGAGGGCTGCTCCACCGGCAGCACCTTGTCGCGCCCCAGACACTCCACCGCACAGCGTTCGAGCAAGGTCGTGAGCTGCAGATCGTTGTGCACCGGTGGTGCAATGCAGCGGTAATTCACCACAGCCGTACCCCCTCCACTGGCACAGATTCCCTGCACCGTCTCATCAATCCAGGCCGGCAACTGAGCGTGCTGCTGCAGATCAAGACATCTCACCGTGCCCAGCAAACGCACCTGATCGGCAATCACGTTGAAGGCGCGACCGCCCTCCACCTTGCCGAAACTGATCACAACCGGCTGTAAAGCGTCCAAGCGGCGGGCGATGGTCTGCTGAAGCTCTGTGATCACCCGAGCCGCCAGCCAAACCGCATCCACCGACTGATGGGGACGGGCACCATGGCCACCTTCTCCCTGCACCAGGATCTCCAGCTCTCCGGCCGCCGCCGTGAGACAGCCCCGCCGGATCCCCACCGTGCCCACCGGCAGATTTGGCACCACATGCACGCCATACAACGCATCGAGGCCCTCCACCGCCCCCGCATCCCGCATCCATACCGCCCCCTGGGCCAACTCTTCGGCGGGTTGAAACAGCAGCCGCACTCGAGCCCCTAAGTGGGGCTCCTGCGCCAGCAAGCGCGCGACACCAAGGCCCGTGCAGGTGTGCAGATCGTGGCCACAGGCATGCATCAGACCCTGGCGGGTGGAGGCATAGCTCAGGCCGGTGCGCTCCTCTACGGGCAGGGCATCCATGTCCACCCGCAAGCCCACGGTGGGGCCGTGGCCAGGCCCCAATTCGGCCACCAGGCCCGTGCGGCCAACCCCCTCTCGGACCCGCCAACCCAGTTGACGCAGTTCACCGGCGACCAGGGCGGCGGTCTGGTGTTCCTCACCGCTGAGTTCAGGGTGGGCATGCAGATGCCGGCGCAGCTCCAGAAGCTCAGGCAGCTCACGGCTGAGTCGATCGGACAGGGACGCCGCTTGGGTCATCTCAGGACGCCTCCAGGGCCAGGAACGCCATCAGATCCTCCGTCGGTTGCGGTGGCCAGCGGCGCACCTGCTGCAGCCAGTCGGCCTGGCGGTAACGCTGATCCAGCCCGGCCGCCGCGGCCCAGTGGCTTTCGGCTTCACCACTGGATCCTTCCCGCCAGAGCAAGCCGCTGAGGGCTGCCCGAGCATCGGCGAACAAGGGATAGCGACGAATCAGTTTGCGCAATTCCGCCTCCGCCCAGTCGAGATCCCCTGTTTGCCAAGCCGCCAGCGCCTCGCTGGAGCGGGCCATGGCGAAGCCGGGGCGGGCGAGAGCAGCCTGGCCATAAAGCTCTCGCGCCTCAGGCCAGTCCCCTTGCGAGCCACGCACATTGGCCAGGTTGTAGAGGGCCGAGGCATCCTGCGGATCGCGCTCCAGAATCCAGAGATAGTCGTCCGCTGCTGCGGACCAGTCCTGAAGCGCCTCTTCTGCCGTGCCCCGGTTCAGATGCGGGTCGCTTTCCTCAGGTGCCAGCACAATCGAGGCGCTCTGGTCTTCGATCGCCCCAGACAAATCCCCCAGGGCCAAACGCACATTGCCGCGATTGCTCAGCGCTGCTGCATCCTCTGGAACCTGCTCCAGAAAGCTGTCCCAGAGGGGCAACGCCTCCACAAAATCCCCCTGACGGCTTGCCGTCAGCGCCTGCTCATAAAGCCCCTGCAGATCGAGAGCTTGCACTGGCAGGGCCAGCACCAAACTCATCAACAGGACGAGAAACCGGTTCATGCAGCCTCGGCCAGATGACTGCGGGCCGCATCCGTGACCATCCGGCCGCGGGGGGTGCGCATCAGCAACCCCTGTTGCAACAAAAACGGCTCCACCACGGTCTCCAGGGTGACGGGATCGTCGCCAAGGGCCGCCGCCAGGGTCTCCAGGCCCACCGGGCCACCACCGTGGTGGTCGATCAGCAGCTGCAGCAAACGCCGATCGCTTGCATCGAGGCCCCGATGATCCACGCGGTGCAGGCTCAAGGCCTCTCCAACGAGGGCCTGATCAATGGCTCCACTGCTCCCGCCTCGCACGCTGGCCACATCCCGCACCCGGCGCAGCAGGCGGTTGGCAATCCTGGGTGTACCGCGGCAGGAGGCCGCAATGCTGCTGCGGGCCTGCGGTGTGAGGGTGACGCCGATCAACCCCGCGGTGCGCTCGACGATTGCTTCCAGGTCGTCCTGGCCGTAAAACTCCAACCGCTGGATCAGGCCGAACCGGTCCCGCAGCGGGGAGCTCAGCGATCCGGCGCGGGTGGTGGCCCCCACAAGGGTGAAGGGCGGCAAGTCGAGGGAACGAGTTCGTGCTGAGCTGCCCTTGCCCACGGTGAGATCGAGGCGACGGTCTTCCATCGCCGGATAGAGCAGCTCCTCCGCTACCCGGCTCAGGCGATGAATCTCGTCAATGAACAGCAGATCACGAGGCTGCAGGTTGACCAACAACCCAACGATGTCGCGCGGGCGTTCCAAAGCCGGTGCACTGGTGACCTTGCACTGCACCTCCATTTCTTCGGCCAACACCATGGCCATGGTGGTTTTGCCCAAACCCGGCGGGCCATAGAGCAACACATGATCGAGGGCATCGCCGCGGCCAAGCGCTGCTTGCACCGCAATGCCCAGCACCTGCTTGAGCTCGCTCTGACCGATGTAGTCGTTCAGGCGCTGGGGCCGAAGCTTGTCTTCCGGCCGACTCACCACCTCTTCAGGTACCGGCTGGGGGTCCACCAGCGCTTCAGGGCGGCGTGGTGGCTTGCGACCGGAGCTGGAGGAGACAATCGCCATGCGGGCAGGGTACCCAGACCTGGATAGGGTCGGAAGACACAGCCGCAGCCATGGCCAAGGGAGGAGCGAAAAAAGCAGCCGCAGCCGCGGCACGGGCCGCCGCCAATCGGATGCTGGCGGACAACCGGCAGGCACGGCACCAGTACGAGATCCTCGAAACCCTCGAAACCGGCATCGAGCTGGTGGGCACCGAGGTGAAGTCGATCCGCAACGGCAAGGCCAACCTGCGCGATGGCTTCTGCCTGATCCGCAATGGGGAGCTGCAGTTGCACAACGTGCACATCTCACCCCACACCCACGCCGGCAGTTACTTCAACCACGACCCACTGCGCACCCGCAAACTGCTGGCCCATCGCCGTGAAATCGACAAGCTGCGCGGTTTGGTGGATCAGAAAGGCCTGACGCTGATCCCCCTCAACATTCACCTCAAGGGGTCCTGGATCAAGCTCACCATCGGACTGGGCAAAGGGCGCAAGTTGCACGACAAGCGCGCCGCCGAAAAGGAAAAGCAATCCAAGAAGGACGTGAAAGCAGCGATGGAGCGCTACTGATCGAGCGGTTCCGCCCGACAGGACAGGGTGAACAAAGCCGACGAGACCCCCTCGTTGGTAATCAGCACCTGCAGCGGAGAACCTGCTTCCGGAGCAATCCGAGTCACCTGCAGTGGACCGCGCTCATCCACCACCTGCCCGTTGGCACCAAACACCACCATCTGCATCAGCGGTGTGCCGTTGATGCCCAGTGCCACGACATCACCTGCTGGAGCCTCCACAAGCACCAAACGCGCACCACCGGCAGGGATAGGCAACGACGTGATGGCGGGTTCAAGCGGGCGCGCTTTGAGCCGCACGATCTGAACGTCATCAAGGCTCTGAATCGCCGCTGCAATCCAGAGCTGAAGAAAGGGGTCGGCAGGTTTCCGACCACGCATGGTGACCGGCAGCAGATCCTGGGCTCCAGCACTCACCAGATGCTCGACGACCCGCGGATGAACGCCCTGTTTCAACAGCGCCTCACGCGGCTGCTGCCAGTCCCCTGCCCCCAGACGCCCCAACTGGACCCGAATCGCCGGCGGCAGCAAGGCAATCCGAGCCAGCCATTGCTCGGCCAGCTCGGTCCAGACCCTGCGTAACGATGCTTCCTGCTGCGGCTCCGTGCTGAGCTGGCTGGCATCCACAAGTTCGACAAACCAGCCACGATTCACTTGAAGCGCCCGCAGCCGGCTGAGCAATTGCTGGCGTTGATCCAGCTCCGCCGACGGCAGGCTGACGACGGGCGCCGAAGCCCCCCCTTCGCTGCTGGCACGAAAGGCCTCAACAACACGGGAACTACGGGACAACAGGACCCATCCAATCGCGGAACCCACCAGCGCCAGGACACCCAGAGCAATCACCACGGGCCAGAGGCGACCCTCCGCTCCCTGCTCGCGAGCCAAGGCCCGACTAGTTCGCGCCGCCACGCCTGACTCGGGTTCAGACGCGGGCAAAACCACCGACTCCAGGGCCTGCAGCACCTCAGCAGCCTCATCGAAACGGTGCTCTGGCTCCTCCGAGCACAACCTCTCCAGAACCTGGCGAAAACTCGCCTCCAGCTCCAGGCCCTTGGGCCAGCATTCGTCGTCGCCTGCGGTCCCGCCGAGCAAGACAAGAGCGGTGACCCCAAGATCATGGAGATCGCGCCAGGGAGCATCCGTCGGGGTCGTGCCCACCCGCTGAACCCCGCCACCCTCCAGCAACACCGGCAGGCCATCGCTGCTTCGGCGCAGCAGATGGCGGGCATTCAGATCACCGTGCACCAGCCCGCTGCCATGCCACACCGCAAGCACCGGCAGCACCTGGCGCAGCAAGAGCAGAACCTCATCCGCACTGAACCGCCTTTGACGCAGCAGCAGGTCGTAAGCGATGCCGTCCTGCCAATCACGCACAAGCCATAACGCCCCATCCAGTTCCAGCAGCTCGCCGCAGCGGGGCGACTGGGAATGCGACAGCATCTGCATCTGTGGCCACACTCCCTGCAATCGCTCCTGGGATTCCGGAGTCTCCAGTTGGCGCATGGCCACCGGCAGATCGCCCGCCATCACATCCACCGCACGCCAGAGGGAACCACGCAGCGGATCGGGTCCACTCAGCCGTTCCTCCAGGCGATATCGCTCCACCAGCACCGTGCCGGAACCGCTCAAGGGATTCAGCCACATCGATGGGCTGATGGTACCGATGGTTCGCTGCACCCCCTAGGGTCCGCGCAAGTTGGTTCGGGCCCGTGCTGCTGGACACTCTGCTGGCGGTGCGGCAGCGCAGCGAAACCCTGATCGCACCTCTGGAACCCGAAGACCTGATGCTCCAGGGGATGGCCGATGCCAGTCCACCCAAATGGCATCTGGGCCACACCAACTGGTTCTTCGACACCTTCGTGCTGCAGCCCCATGCAGCTGGACATCGGGCCTGCGACCCGCTCTGGAGCTATCAGTTCAACTCTTATTACGACGCCATCGGAGCGCGTCACCCCCGGCCGCAACGGGGCCTGCTCAGCCGTCCGGCCATCGGCGCGGTGCTGGCCTGGCGCCAACGGGTGGATGCCGGTCTAGAAGCACTGCTGCAGGACCCGCCCGAAGGGGTTGATGCCTTGGTGCAGCTCGGCCTGCAGCATGAACAACAGCACCAGGAACTGCTGCTGATGGACCTCTTGGATGGCTTCAACCGCCAGCCATCGGAACCCGTCTACAACCCTGAAGCTGAGCTGACCCTGACCCTGGAGGAGGAACAGTGGCTGGCCTGCCCCGGCGGGTTGACGGAGATCGGCCACCAGGGCGAGCGGTTCCACTTCGACAACGAGACGCCGCGGCACCGGGTGTGGCTGGAGCCGTTTGAACTAAGCAGCAGCCTGGTGAGCAACGCTGGCTACGCCGGCTTCATCGCCGATGGGGGCTATCAACGCCCCGAGCTGTGGATGAGTGAAGGCTGGACCTTGGTGCAACAGCACCAGTGGCAGGCGCCGCGCTACTGGCGGGAAAACAACCACGAATTCACCCTGGCGGGCCGCCGCCGCCGCGACCCCCAGGCACCGGTGCGTCATCTGAGCTGGTTCGAAGCGGATGCCTATGCCCGCTGGAGCGGTGCCCGGCTTCCCACCGAAGCGGAATGGGAACACGCCCTTGGCCTGCATGGCGCTGCCATGCAGCACGCCCACCGGGTGCTGTGGCAGTGGACCGCCAGTGCCTACAGCCCCTATCCCGGCTTTCGCCCGGTGGAGGGGGCCATCGGCGAATACAACGGCAAATTCATGAGCTCCCAGATGGTGCTGCGCGGCAGCAGCTGGCTCACGCCCCCTGGCCACGAGCGCAACAGCTACCGCAATTTTTTCCCTCCAGCGAGCCGCTGGATGGCGGCCGGCATCCGTCTGGCCCGATGAGCATCAGCCTGGTCAACCTCCACCCGCCGCCGGCGGATCTGCAGCGCCTGGTTCGGGATGGCTTGCGGCGCAGCCCACGCCAACTGCCGGCCTGGATGCTCTACGACGCCGAGGGATCACGGCTCTTCGCCGAGATCTGCCGGCAGCCGGAATACACCCTCACCCAACGGGAAATCGCCCTGTTGGAAGAGAACGCAGCCGCCATCGCCGCCGCCACGGGCCCCGGGCTGGTGGTGGAATTCGGCATCGGCAACGCCCGCAAGGTGGATCCGCTGCTCACAGCTCTGGGCAGCAGCGTCTTCGCCGCCTTGGACATCAGCCTCAGCGCCCTGAAAGAGGCCCTCTCCGGCCTCGCGGCCCGGCACCCCAACACTGCCATGGTGGGCATCTGCTGTGACCACACCCGCCTGGAGCAGCTGCCGCCGCATCCCGCCCTGGACGGTCAACGACGCATCGGCTTCTTTCCTGGTAGCTCCTTGGGCAACTTCACCCCAGAGGAGGCTGTGGACTTTCTGCGCAATGCCCGGCAGCTGCTGGCTGGAGGGCCGCTGCTGCTGGGGCTGGATCAACCCCGCGAGCCGGCCCTGATGGAGGCCGCCTACGACGATGCCGCCGGCGTGTCCGCCGCCTTCGCCCGCAACCTGCTGCAGCGGCTCAACCGCGACCTCCAGGGGGATGCCGATCCGGCGCAATTCCGCTACCGGGCCCACTGGCAGGCGAGGCAGCAGCGCATCGAAATGGCGCTGGTGAGCACGCAGGATCAGACCGTGCACTTGGGCGGAGAGGCCTGGTTCTTTCGCCAGGGGGACGCCTGGATCACCGAGCACAGCGTCAAATACTCCCCGGACGCCGCGGCCGCCCTCGCGGCCCAGGCCGGCTGGCGGATCCAACGCCGCTGGACCGATCCAAACCAGCAGATCGCTCTGCATCTGCTTTTGCCGGCAAACTGAGCCCACAGACTTATCCAAATACGGAGCCCAGGAGCTCAGGCGGCATGAAATCAGACGAACGGCGTCAGGCGATCAAGCGGCAGCGCGAACAGCTGATCCAAGACCTGGAAGCGGTGTACATGGCCGCCTTCGATCGCCTGGGGGAACTGGAAGGTGAAGTGGGAGAAGTGAAAGCAGCACAGCTCACCCAGATGATCCTCAACTCCAAAACCGCCGCAATCGAGCCCTTGGAGAAAGAGATCGAAAAACCAGTGATCACCACGCCAGGCGAAGCATGAGCAGCTGGCTGGAGCAGTTGGAGCGGGAGCTGGATGCCCGGCTCTCCGCCTTTCTCCGCAACAACCCCGTCCAGGAGGACCTGTTCAGCGAACAGCACCAAAAGGATCGGGCCGCAGCCCTGCAACGGCAACGTCAACAGCTGCAGAGAGAAGCGAAGCAGCAACGCCAACAGCTGCTGAGGCTGGCCGAGGACGTACGGGCCTGGCGCAGCCGGGTGGAGCGAGCCAGGGCAGCCGGCGCAGCCGATCTGGCCGGGCGAGCCGAACAACATCTCACCAGCCTGATGAACCAGGGCCGTGCCCTCTGGGCCGACCTGGAGGATCTGGGACGCCGCTTCAACGAGGTGGAGCGGCAGTTGCAGGAGCTTCAACAGCAAAAGCAAACGCCCAGCCCCTCAACACTGGAGAAGGACTGGGCGTTGTTTGAAGCGGAACAGGAGCTTGAGCAGCTGCACCGTGAGGCTGGGCTGAGTTAAATCAGGCCTTGGGCGCGGGGGGCTCCAGGCTGACACCCTCGGGCGGAGGTGTGGGATCCGGATCGGCGATCAGCATGTGCTGCAGCACGATTTCAGGGCGCTCACTGTCGCGCCAGCGGATGCGGTAAGCAGGCATTTTGGTGCCACGGCTGGTGGTCTGCTCCACCGGCTCCATCACCCATCCCCGGCGGGAACGGCCCTGGGGATTCCGCTTGACCACGGCATCAGCGTGCTTGAAGCGAAACCCGACGCGTTCTCCACTCATGGGGATAGGACCATGCCACTCCTCCCATTATTCCACTGAGGGTGGTTCTCCCTTGCGGGACTCCGGCCGCAGCAGCGGGAAGGCGATCACATCCCGAATCGAAGGGCTGTCGGTGAGCAACATCACCAGCCGGTCGATGCCGATCCCCAAACCTCCGGTGGGGGGCATGCCCACCTCCAGAGCCGTGACGAAGTCCTCGTCCAACCCCTGGGCTTCCAGATCACCCGCCGCCTTGCGCGCTTGCTGGGCCTCAAGGCGCTGGCGTTGATCGACGGGATCAGTGAGCTCACTGAAGGCATTGGCGTGCTCACGGCCGACGATGAACAACTCAAAGCGTTCCACCAAGCCGGGCTTGCTGCGATGGGGCCTGGCCAGGGGCGAAATTTCCACCGGGTAATCGGTGACGAAGGTGGGCTGAATCAGGGTTGTCTCCACCGCTTGCTCAAAGGCTTCGTTGAGCAGACGGCCCACCGAGTCGGCCAGCTCAGGCGCATGCAGGCCCTTGGCGGTCATCGCCGCGGCCGCCTCCTCGCGACTGCTGAAGCTGTTGAAATCAAGCCCCGTTGCGTCCTGCACGAGCTCATGCATCGTGGCGCGCCGCCACGGCGGAGCCAGATCGATCTCAGTGCCCTGGTAGGTGATGGTGGTCGACCCGCAGACCTCCTGGCACACCGCGCTGACCATCTGCTCGGTGAGCTCCATCATCCCGAGGTAATCGCTGTAGGCCTGATAGATCTCCACCGAGGTGAACTCGGGGTTGTGGCGGGTGCTGACCCCTTCATTGCGGAAGATCCGGCCAAGCTCATACACCCGCTCAAAGCCACCAACCACCAGGCGCTTCAGGTGCAGTTCCGTCGCAATCCGCAGGGTGAGGGGCAGGTCGAGGGCGTTGTGGTGGGTCTCGAACGGCCGAGCATCTGCACCACCGGGTTCGCTCTGCAGCACGGGGGTCTCGATCTCGAGAAAGTCCCGCTGATCGAGCCAGCGACGGATGCCGCTCACCAGGCGGGCCCGGCGACGGAAGGTCTCACGGCTGTCGGGGGAGACCACCAGATCCAGATAGCGCTGGCGGTAGCGCTTCTCCACGTCGGCCAGACCATGCCACTTGTCGGGAAGGGGCTGCAGCGCCTTGGTGAGCATGCGCCAGTCGCTCACTTTCACCGACAGCTCGCCACGGTCGGTGCGACGCAGGGTGCCGCTCACCCCAAGCCAGTCGCCACTGTCCACCAGCGTGGTGATCTGTTTGAACCAGCCCTCCTGCTGGGCCTCGAGACCCGCCTTCTCCAGGAACAGCTGGATGGAGCCCGTCTCATCCGCCAGGGTGAAAAAGGCCAGCTTTCCCATCACCCGGCGGGTCATCACCCGTCCCGCCACCGAAACGCTGACGTCCCGCTCTTCCCCCTTGGGCAGATCGGCATGGGTCTCCTGCAGCTCAGCCATGCGGTGGCTGGGACTGAAGGTGAGGGCATAGGGGCCTTGCCCTAGCTCTTCCAAGGCCTTGGCCTTGTCCAGACGGGTGTCGCGCAGCTCAGACACAGCAGCAGGTCAGTCGGGCGCCATCCTGCCCGCCCGCGGGTTGATCAACCGGCAGCGGAGGCTTCACCCATGCGCTGGGAGGCGTAACCAATGCCTCGCACCGTGAGGATCAGCTCGGGATTGCGAGGGTCAGGCTCCAGTTTTCCGCGCAACCGCGCCACATAGACATCCACCACGCGCAGATCGGCGGCACGGCGAGGGGGATAACCCCAGAGCTGCTCCAGGATTTCAGCCCGTGGCACCACATGGCCGGGATCGCGGAACAGCAACTCCAGCAGGCTGAACTCCGTATAAGTGAGGTTGATGCGCTCCGATCCACGGGTGACCTGGCGTCGGTTGGTGTCCACCACCAGATCGCCGAGCCGCAAAACGCCCTGTCCTGTGGGCAGTTCGCGACTTTCAACAACCGCATTTCCCCGGCCCACCCGGCGCAGAATCGTGGCAATGCGTGCCTCGAGTTCCTTGGGGCTGAAGGGCTTGGGCAGGTAGTCGTCAGCACCCAGATCCAGACCGGCCACCCGCTCGGAGATCGCTTCCACCGCGGAGAGGAAGATGATCGGCACGCAGGATTCGGCCCGCAGGCGGCGGCAGACGGCAAAGCCATCCAGCTTGGGAAGCATCACGTCGAGCACCACCAGGTCGGGGGACTCGTTGTGGAACATCTCTAGGGCCTGTTCACCATCCTCAGCACAGATGACGCGGTAGCCCGAAAGCTGCAGGCGCATCACCAAGACGCGCCGGACTGCAGCCTCGTCATCAACGACAAGAACGGTCGCTTTCGGTTGTGAGGGCAGGTCGCCCGTCATCCGAATCAAACCCTTAACGAGCTGCAACCTTACTGGTCAGGGCCTGGACACCGACGCAAACACCCTGGCGCGCAGCCGGTTTACCGATTGTTTTAAGAATTGCCGGCGGCCTCAGGCCAGCGCGAACGGGCGTAACGGTTCCATTCCGACGCCGCAGCTGTTAACGCCTGCTCAGGGCTGATCTGGGCCAACATCGCCCGCTGCATCTGGGTGTAGAGGATCTTCTGCAAGCGCTTGATCCCTGGCAGAGCCGGCACCAACACCCGGGCCCGGTCCAACGTGCTGGCGGACAACAAACGGGCCTGGCGAATCTGACGCTCCGCGGCTGTGGAAGAAACCTGCTGCTCCAATTCGGCACGCACCCGGGCCAAGGCCTCCAACGACGACGGCAGCACCCGGGCCTCAGCCGCGAAGCGCGCCTGTTGATCAGCATTAGTCATGAACAGCGCAAGATCCACGGCCTCCTGGGCGCGCTGGCTCTGACGCGGCACCGCCAACGTCATCAAAGCCACATTGGCTGTGCCATCGGCACCGGTCACCGGGGGATGGGGCTCCGTCACCGCGGCCACCCCTGGCGCATTGGTCTGAATGCTGCGCAGGAATTCCGCCCCCGTGGCCGCCAAGGCCAGATCACCGCTCTGGAACAACTCGATCGCCCGGCGCTGCCCCTGACTCACCACCTCCCGAGGCAACACCCCCTCCCGGTAAAGATCACTCCAGAAACGAAAGGCCCGGAGCCCCGCAGGGCTGTCGAAGGCGGCCCTGCGTTGGGAATCCAGCAGGGTCACTCCCATCTGCACCAGGGTTTCCAGGAGCTCGGCCGAGTCGTCAGGAACAGTGGTGAGGAAGAGGCCGTAACGGCCTGTTCGCTCGCGGACGCGACGGGCGAATGCCGGCACCTGCTCCCAGCGGCTGGGCGGAGCAGCGATGCCGGCTTGATCCAACAGCGCCCGATTCACCAAACTCAGCCGCACCGTGAGGTACCAGGGCACAGCGATCTGCCCGGCATCGGGGTCACGGCAGGCTTGCCACACCGAGGGCAGATAACGGCCAGCGGCATCAGCCGGCAGCAGCGGGGTCAAGTCGGCCAGTCCTCCCTTGCTGGCCAGATTGGCCGCAAAGGGCGGATTGAGGTTCACCACATCCGGAGCCGTGCGCGCAAACACCGCCGCCAGCAACTTGCGTTCCACAGACCCCCAGGGCAGATCCGTCCAGCGCACGGGCGCATCGGGATGGAGGCCGGCCCAGGCCCCCAGAACATCGGCGAAATAGGGGTTGAACTTGGGAGCCAATTGCAGGGTCCACAACTCCAAGGCCCTGAGCTGTGGGGTCTTCGGGCCGCAAGCCGCCAACCCCATGGCCGCTGTCCCCAGCAGGAGATCCCGACGGGTCAGCCTCATGAGGGAACCCTCCTGCGCCAGAGCAGCAACTGCAACGACACCAACACCGGCGCCAGCACACCCGTCACCAGGGCCTGGCACCAGAGGGTCTGCAGGCCCCAGCTCTGGGTGAGGGGATCCAACACTCCGCCTTGACGCCACCAGAGCTGAAGGATCAACGACAAACCAAGACCCACGGACCCGAGCCAGGCCAACAAACCCAGATTCAGGCTGCGTTGAATCGGTGCTGCACGCCGCCCCAGCCGTCCCCACCACCAGCCCAGCAGCAGCAGCGCCGGCACCTGACTGACACCGCCCAGATTGAGACCATCCAGCACCAGCCCCAAAGCCACACCCGACAACGCCCCTGACACCGGACCATCCACGAGAGCCCAGGGCAACAGCCAGAGCACAGCCCAGGCGGGACCAACCCCATCGATGGCCAACCAAGGCGGCGACGCCAAGGCCAGAAACGGCACCACCAAAGCTGAGGCCACACAGATCGGTTGTCGGTGCAGACGCGTCATGTCAGTGGTTCATCTCAACGGGTCTGCACCTGCACCCAGTCGATCGCCTCCGGTGCTGCGATCAACTGCACCACCGCTACGGGTGCAGGAACAGCCTGTTCATCCACCGACTGGATCACCCCAACCGGCACGTTGGGGGGCAACAGGGTGCTGGCCGGGGACGTGGCCACCAGATCCCCCGGACGCACGTCGGGGTCCTTGTCGATGAAACGCAGCGACAGACGGCTGTTGCCGCGGCCCACCAGCAACCCATGACGGCGGCTGCGGGGCAGCCAGACGCCGATCTCATGGCCCGGGGCGGTGAGCAACTTCACCCGCGCTGTGGCGGGGGTCACACTGTCGATGCGGCCCACCAAACCGCCGGGGCCAAGAACCGCATCGCTGCGACCGATGCCCTGCAGCGAGCCCTTGCCCAGCTGCAATTGCTGCCACCACCCCCGCGGCGAGCGGGAGATCACGGCAGCGGAAACGTTTCCTTGCGCTGATCCTTGTTGCTGTAGCTCCAGCAGAGCGCGCAGGCGCCGGTTGTCCTCTTCCAGAAGCTGCAGGCGAGAGCGCTCCTCCAGATCCACCGCGGCCGCCACCCATTCCCGTTGCGCGGAACCCGGCCAAAAGGGGCGGCTGAGCAGGGCATAGGCATCGCTGAAACCAGCGCCCTTGCTCAGACGCACCATCAACAGCCCGGCCACAAGCAGCAGCCAGGGGGTGAGTTGCCCCAATCCGCGCCAGCGGCTCTTGCCGGGACGGAGCGTCGGGGCCATCGCTTCAGACGCCTGCCGCGGTTCGGACGAATTCGGGGGTATCCACCACCCGCTGGAGGCGTTTCCAATCCTCCAGCACCTGACCACATCCGTTCACCACACAGAGCAGAGGGTCTTCGGCGATGTGCACAAAGATGCCGGTCTCATGGCTGATCAGGTCGCTGATGCCTCGCACCAACGCACCACCACCAGCCAGCATGATGCCGCGATCCACGATGTCGGCCGCCAACTCAGGCGGTGTGCGTTCCAGGGTGCGCTTCACCGCTTCGACAATCACATTGAGCGGTTCGGCGATGGCTTCCCGCAGATCACCGGCCTTGAGATTGATGGTGCGCGGCAAGCCAGAGAGCAGGTGCAGACCCCGCACATCCATGGACTGCTGATCGAACTCGTCGTCGGGGAAGGCGGAGCCGATGCGGATCTTGATCTCCTCGGCCGTGCGCTCACCCACCACCATGTTGTGCACCTTTTTGAGGTAGACGCTGATGGAGTCGCTGATCTCATCGCCGGCAACGCGGACGGATTCACTCAGCACCGTTCCGCCCAGGCTCAACACCGCCACCTCAGTGGTGCCGCCGCCGATATCAACAATCATCGTCCCAACGGGCTCGGTGACCGGAAGGCCAGCGCCGATGGCGGCTGCCACCGGCTCATCAATCAGATGAACTTCACGGGCCCCTGCCATGCCCGCCTCACGAACGGCACGACGCTCCACACCAGTCACGCCACTGGGAATGCCGACGACGAGCCGAGGGGCCATGATTCCTCGGCCCTCATTGCCTTTGGTGATGAAGGTTTTGAGCATCTGCTCAGCCGCATCAAAATCGGCAATCACCCCATCGCGCAACGGGCGGACGGCCCGGATGTTCCCCGGGGTTCGGCCAAGCATCAACTTGGCTTCATCACCCACAGCCATGGTGGTGCCACGCTCGAGATCAAGAGCCACCACGGAGGGCTCCTGCAGCACGATGCCCCGGCCTGAAACGTAGATCAGGGTGTTTGCGGTGCCCAGGTCGATGCCGATGTCGCGCGACAGCTGGAAACGACGAAAGAACACAGACACCGCAGTCGAGACCGCCGGATCATAGGGGCGTTCTCAGCGGTTGCCTGTTACGCCCAGCAGCATGGGTGGAACTCCTTAAAAGCAGTCACCCAACCGGTGCCGCATCATGAATCCAAATTCAGGAGATGAATTGTCTATGGGCGTTAATTCCGTCACCCTCGTCGGCCGTGCCGGCCGCGATCCCGAAGTACGTTACTTCGAGTCCGGCAGCATGGTGGCCAACCTCACCATGGCGGTGAACCGTCGCAGCCGCGACGATGAACCCGACTGGTTCAACCTCGAGATCTGGGGCAAGCAGGCCCAGGTTGCTGCGGATTACGTGAAAAAGGGCTCCTTGCTCGGCATCATCGGCAGCTTCAAGCTGGACCGCTGGACCGACCGTGCCAGCGGCGAAGAGCGCAGCAAGCCAGTGGTGCGTGTGGATCGGCTCGAACTGCTGGGATCCAAACGGGACAACCAGGAGGCCGCCGGCAGCTTTGGCGGCCAGGCTTCCGACGAGGACATCCCTTTCTGAGCCTCTCCCCCAGGGAAACCCTCGCGCCGGTGCTCAGTCGGACGACTGACGCCGGCGCCAGATGCGCAGACCCAACCAGATCGCGCCCGCCAGCAGCGACACCACCAGCAACACCTTCACAGCCTTGGAGACCGGGTCAATCCAGAGCTCAACGTTGCTGTAGCCCTCTCCGAGAACCATGCCGGCCACGGTGAGCAGGGCCGTCCAGATCAGGCTGCCGGCGGTGGTCCAGACCAGAAACGGCGCCATCGGCATCATTTCAATGCCCGCCGGGACCGAGATCAGCGTGCGAATGCCAGGCACCAAGCGCCCCCAGAACACCAGGGCGGTGCCGTAGCGGCTGAACCAGCGGCGGCTGCGGGCCAACTCATCGGCACTGATGCCGATCCAGCGACCGTGACGTTGCAACCAGGCTTCGATCCGTTCCTCGTTGATCAAGCGACCGACCCCGTACCAGGGCAGGGCACCGAGCACCGTGCCCAGCAAACCGGCCAGCACCACGGGCACCAGATCCAGCTGACCCTGCTGCACATAGAAGCCCCCGAGGGGCATGATTAGCTCGGACGGAATCGGCGGGAACAGATTCTCAAGAAACATCGCCGCGAAGATCGCGGTGTAGCCCAACCACTGATTCGCCTCAACCGCCTGGCCGATCAACTCCGGCAGTTGTGTGATCAGATCAGAAAGCCCCATGGAGACTGCGCTTGATCGCGCAAGTCTTCCATGGGGCCGTGAAGATCAGATTCCGATCCGCCGGATCGTGATCAGTAGCGGTAGTGGTCGGGCTTGTAGGGACCTTCCACGGGCACATTGATGTAGTCGGCCTGATCCTTGCTGAGTTCGGTGAGCTTGGCGCCGATGCGACCGAGGTGGAGGCGCGCCACCATCTCATCGAGATGCTTGGGCAGCACGTACACCTCTTTGGCGTACTCATCGCCCTTGGTGAACAGCTCGATCTGAGCCAACACCTGGTTGGTGAAGGAGTTGCTCATCACAAAGCTGGGGTGGCCGGTGGCACAGCCCAGGTTCACCAGGCGGCCTTCCGCCAGCAGGATGATCTTGTTGCCGCTGGGCAGGGTGATGTGGTCCACCTGCGGCTTGATGTTCTCCCACTCGTATTCCTTGAGGGAGGCGACATCGATCTCGTTATCGAAGTGACCGATGTTGCAAACGATGGCTTCGTCCTTCATCTTCACCAGGTGCTCGTTGCGGATCACCTGGTAGTTGCCGGTGGCGGTGACGAAGATATCCATGTCTTCGACCACGTCCTCAAGACGGACAACGCGGTAGCCCTCCATGGCCGCCTGCAGCGCACAGATCGGGTCCACTTCCGCAATGCAAACGGTGGCACCGAGGCCGCGTAGCGACTGGGCCGAACCCTTGCCCACATCGCCGTAGCCGATCACAAGGGCCTGCTTGCCCGCCACCATCACATCGGTGGCGCGCTTGATGCTATCCACCAGCGACTCACGGCAGCCGTAGAGGTTGTCGAACTTGCTCTTGGTGACCGAGTCGTTGACATTGATGGCGGGGAAAGGCAACTCACCGCTCTTCTGCATCTTGTAAAGACGCGCCACACCCGTGGTGGTCTCCTCGGTCACACCCTGGATCTGGGCTTTGGTGCGGGAGTAGAAGCTGGGGTCCTGGGCCAGCTTCTTCTTGATCGAGGCGAACAGGAAGGTCTCCTCTTCGTTGCCGGGGTTGTCCAGAACGGTGATGTCCTGCTCGGCCTTGCTGCCCAGCATCACCAGACCGGTGGCATCGCCACCGTCATCCAGGATCATGTTGGGGGAACCGCCGTCACCCCACTCAAGAATGCGGTGGGTGTAGTCCCAGTACTCCTCGAGGGTTTCACCTTTGACGGCGAACACGGGGATGCCCTGGGCGGCGATCGCCGCAGCAGCGTGATCCTGGGTGGAGAAGATGTTGCAGGAGGCCCAGCGCACTTCGGCCCCGAGTTCCACCAGGGTCTCGATCAGAACCGCGGTCTGGATCGTCATGTGGAGGGAGCCAGCGATACGGGCTCCTTTCAAGGGCTTCTCGCTGCCGTACTTCTCGCGCAACGCCATCAGACCGGGCATCTCGGTCTCGGCGATGTCGAGTTCCTTGCGGCCGAAGTCGGCCTGATTGATGTCGGCGATGACGCAATCAACGCCGAGCTTCAGCTCAGCCGGGGACGTGGGCGCTGCCACCATGGATCTAATGCTCCCTAAAGCAATCGTGGAGTTGAATCTCTGCAGAGACGCCGAGGCTTCGGGCTCGCCAGGACCGGACTCTACAGGGCATGTCTGGTCCCTTGAGACCCTTGAGAAGACCCGGGCCCTGGGCCGATTGCTGGCGCGCGAGCTTCCGACGGGAACAATCCTGCTGTTGAGCGGCCCCCTGGGGGCCGGCAAAACATCGCTGGTGCAGGGCCTGGCCGAAGGCCTCGGGATCAGCGAAGCGATAACCAGCCCCACCTTCGCTTTGGCGCAGCACTACCCCCAGGGGGAGCCGAAACTTGTGCACCTTGATCTCTATCGCCTGGAGCAGCCGGCCTCCGCCGATGAACTGTTTCTTCAGGAGGAGGAGGAAGCACAAGCCACCGGGGCGTTGATGGCCGTGGAGTGGCCGGAACGGCTGGGGCTCGATCTGGCCGAGGCCTGGCACCTGGAGCTTCGCCATCAAGGCGAAGGGCGACTGGCTCAGCTCACCTCTCCTAGGAAGGCCTCCACCTGAGCCTGCGTGGGCTGGGGATCAATGCCACCGGCCCCGCCGCAGACCAGAGCACCACAGGCGGCAGCAAAGCGGATGCGTTCATGGGCTGCAGCGGCCCAGCGGTGCAACAGACCGGCCGTGAAGGCATCACCGGCACCGGTGGTGTCCACCACGACGGGAGGCTGAAAGGCGACCTGCTGACCGGAATCAGCACCCAATTGCCAGTGCACCGGCTCTGCTCCATCGGTGACCACCACATCGGGTCGCTGGGGCAAGGCCTGCTGTATTACACCGGGATCGTCGGTGTTGAAGAACCAAAGGGCTTCCTCACGAGCCAACTTGATCAGAGCCGCCTGCTGGAGCAACGGCTGGATGGCCGCGAGCGCCTTGGGATCGGGTCCGGCGTCCGGATCCGCGACCGGATCCCAGAACGTGGGACGCCAGTTCACGTCGAGGGCAACCGCCGTTCCTTGGCTCCGGGCCTGGCGCACAGCCGACAACAAAGCCTCAGCCGACGTTGGGGTTGCCAAGGGGAGGGTGCCAATCAGCAACCATCGGGCCTGAGGCAAAGCAGCCAGCTCTAGAGCCTGATCCGCGAAGCCAGCCCCTTCATCCCCAGCAAAACCCTGAAACTGCCGTTCACCCTCCAGCGAACGACGGACCAGCACGATGCGACTGGGACGCACGGCATCCCGCTGCAACAACGCAGTCTCAACCCCACGCTCAACAAACAATTTGGAAAACGCCTCACCAATGGCGTCCTGGCCAAGTCGTCCGGCAAAAGCAACGGGGGTGCCCAAGCTGGCCAAGCCACAGGCGACATTCGCGGGCGCACCGCCCAGACGATCGTCCACCGGCCGATCGACCGCCGGGTCACCTCCAGGCGGACCGAGCCGATCAATCAGGGCTTCACCAAGACAGACGACCACGGAACCAAGCGTCATCCGATCGCAGCAGAACCTTGCTTAAAGGTGGGCAGAGCAGCCCAAACTGCCAAGCAACGCCTCAATGATCCGCGCATTGGCGGCTGGAAAGGCGTAGTTCCCTAGGTCATCCGGACGCACCCAACGCACCTGCTGACTGGCAAGGGGCTGCGGCTCTCCCGAGACCCAGTCGCAGACATGAACCACAAAGCGCAGCTTCTTGTGGCTGTAGGCGTGATCCACAGTGATCAGTTCAGCCCCGACCGTCACTGCAATGCCGAGCTCCTCCTTGAGCTCGCGGGCGATGCAGGTTTCGATTGTTTCGCCCTGCTCCTGTTTGCCACCGGGAAACTCCCACATGCCTCCCAGCAGGCCTTCCTCCAGGCGCTGGTCAATCAACACCTCTCCTGCCGAGTTGAGCACGACCCCCACACCGATCACCTGAAAGGGCAAGGGCTTGGTGGCGTCGGTCACGGGCCAGCGGCGGGGGTCGCCGGCAGCGTAAGCAGCGCAGTGGGATTGCCAGGGGCAGCGGGGGCAATCAGGCTGGCGGGGGGTGCAAAGCGTGGCCCCCAGATCCATCAAGGCCTGGTTGGTGTCACGAGGCCGCAGCGGATCAAGCAGGGCCTCGCTCCATCTCCAGAAGAGGGCGTCGTCGCGGGCTGGCGGGCGCGGATGGGCCATCAAGCGCGCCAGCACCCGTTTGACGTTGCCATCCAAGATCGGCAACGGGACATTGAAGGCACTGGAAAGGATGCTGCCGGCGGTGGTGCGACCGATGCCCGGCAACGCCATCCACTCCTCCAAGCTGCGGGACCAAGGCTCACCAACCAGCAGCTGCGCCGCCTCATGCAGCCGGCGAGCCCGCGAGTAGTAACCGAGGCCCTGCCACTTCAGCCGCACTTCGTCCAGAGAAGCCGCGGCCAACGCCTCCAGGGTGGGAAACGCCGCCATCCAACGCGTCCAGTAGGGGAGCGCAACGGCCAACTGGGTCTGCTGCAGCATCACCTCGGCAATCCAGATTCCGTAGGGATCGAGCTGGTGATCCGCTTCAGGCCAACCCCCGGCTGGATTGAACATCCAAGGCTTCTGCTGGGGATCCCGCCGGCCATGGGCCTGCCACCAGCTGAGCAAGCAAGCGCTCAGATCAAGGGAGTCGACCAAGCCGGGAGCGGAGTTGCCGCCACTGGCGTGAATGGTGCCGGCGCTGAGATGCGGTGAGCGGGGCATGGGCAAGCAGCTGCTGCTGATCCGCCATGGCCTGAAACAGCGGGGCCAGATCGGGCTGCATCCTCGCGGCTCGCCGACAAAGGTGCGGGAAGCTTTCCCCCTGCAGGGGCTCAACACCCCGATGGGCCAGCAGGCGAAGGGACTGAGCCAGAGGTGAGCGGGGCCAGTGGGCCAGGCGAAGCAGCAGCCAACCAGCCAACAAAGCCGCTAAGCCACTCACAACAATCACCACACCCAACCAGCGCAACTGCGCACCAAACAGCATCTGCAGCCAGGCCTGCTGACTGGTTTGATCGAAACTCAACCACCAGCGCGTCCAGGCCAGATCCAGGCCCCACAACTGCCATTGGAACCAGCGCCACCAGGGCACCTTCTCCTCAAGCCGCTGCCCTGGCTCAGCAGCCACTGCGGCTGGCAAACCAGGAGTTGTGGCCCAGAGGGTGGGATCCACCCGCTGCCAACCCTCCCCCTCTAACCACAGCTCCACCCAGGCATGGGCATCGCTCTGGCGCAACTCCAGATAGGGACTGCCGCTGAGCGGTTGCACCACATGACCACCCTGATAGCCGCTGATCACGCGGGCCGGCACATCAGCAGCCCGCATCAAGGCCGCCAGGGAACTGGCGTAGTGACCACAGAACCCCACCTGCTGATCGAACAAAAAGGCATCCAGATCAGCCACCGCGCCGGGCTGAAGGGTGTAACGGAAGGGCTGACGCCGAAACCAACCCTCAACTGCTTCCAGCCGTTCACGGCTGGTGGGCAACTGGCGAAACTGTCGCGCCAAGGTCTTCAGCCTGGACAAGGAATCAGGGGGCGACTGGCGTTCACTGGGAATGGGGGGTCGCTGCTGCCAGGCCGCCACCTTGTCGGGGGACTGCAGGCGAAAGGAGCGGCGCTGGCGCGATGCGGCACCGACCAGCAGCTCACCTTCCGGCGTGATCCACTGATCCGGCGAGGTCGGCAAGGCGGAACCATCCCAGGGGACGGCCCTGGTGGCTGAAGGTTCCACCACCCACCACTGGCTGGTTCCTTCCCCAGCCGTTGAAACACCCGAGCCACCCCGAGGAACGGGAGGATCCCGGTGCTGCCAGCGACGGCCATCGAATTGCTCATGCACCAACACCCGCCAGTAGGCATCCGTCGGCAGGGGCTGCCCCTCCGGCAGCAAAACCCGAGCTGCCGAGCCATCCACCAGCGCCAGCTCGGTGATGCTGAGGGGATCAAGGTCTGGGGACAGACCGGAGACCGCACCGCGGGTGGGACCCAGCTGGGTGGTCCACAAGGGGGGAAGCCTGGGCACAAAGAAGAACAACACCAGGGCCAGTGGCAAGGCTGCCGCCAGCAGCTGCAAGCTGCGCTGCACAACACCACGGAAGCTGAGGGAGCCGGCCAGTTCATGGCCCAGCAAACCGGCAAGGGCCAGCAAGACAGCCAGCAGCTGAAGCACGCTCGCCAGCAGCCCCTGCAACTGGGCCGCCAACAGGCCTGTGGAGAGCAACTGCAGGAGAGCGACAAGCCGCCGGTCAAAGGGCCGCCGGCATTCCCGCAGCTTGAACAGGGCACAGAGCACCAACGCCCACGTGGGCCAGGTGAGGGGCGCAGACCAATTCAATGCGAGGCATTGCAGCAGCAGAGGGGGTAACACCCACCAGGCCAAAAACGATGAATGGCGTTGATGGCTCATGCCGTCGCCAACGCTTCCAGACAGGCATCGCGATGGCGCACCCCCTTCGATGGCGCCAGAGAGAGGCCCTGGATCTGCAGGCCATAGCAGGCACCTCCGTGGTGCAAGCGCCAGATGCGATCCGCCAGATGCTCCCGGGCCAGCTCCAGTGCAACGCCGGGTGCAGGAGCGAGGATCACTTCAGGCTCCTCGGGATCGTTGAACACCTTGGCCTGCAAGGGCCGGCCTCGGGCGGCACTGGCCCAATCCACCAGGGCCGGACGTTCGCCCTCGCGAACCGGCCGGAGGTCCTGCCATTCCTCCAGACCATTAATGGAGCGTGGAGGCTGCGTTTCAGCCACAGGACCAGACCGACGCCGCGGCCAGATCAACTGCGGCTGCTGGGGCTGCCAGCGCCCCCAACAGATGAACAGTCCAAGGGGCGCAATGGTCTCGATCTGCACGGGGGACGGCAGCTGCCAGCCCCGGTGCTCCGCCACCCAGGGAAGCGTGAGGGTCGTGGTGCCTGCTGCGATGCGATCACACACCACCACCGCATGCCCCTGAACACGCAAGCTGCACCGGGGCCGAGCTGCGGAACTCTCCAACTGCAACGGGTACTCGGCCGGCTCACCAGCAAAGGCCGGCGAAGGCCCAGCACAGCGCAAGGTGAGGCCCTGAAGTGTGTCGTGCGTCAGGAACATGGCGAGCAACATCAATCCGAGCATCAGGAAAGCCAGCAGCAGGGTGCTGTTGCTTCCCGTCTGAATCGCCACCAGCAGCAACAAGCCAGCGGCTGCAATCCAGAGCGCACCGAAGCGACTGGGAATGATGTAAAGGCTGCGATGCCCCAGCTTCAGTTCAGCGCAAGGCCGGGACGGCTTGAAGAAGGGCTTCACTGTGCGGTGCGCCATGACGAGCGAGACAACCGGCATCCAGTCGATGCTCCACCACCGCCGGCAACACGGCCTGAACATCGTCAATCAGCACATGATCGCGTCCGTTGAGCAGCGACCAGGCGCGGGCAGCCGCCAGCAGCCCCTGGCTGGCCCGGGGAGAGAGACCGGGAAGGCGCTGACGACTCACCTCCACCAGATCAAGGACGTAATCGATCAGAAGCTCAGAGCAGTGCTGAGCAGCACAACGCTGCTGCAGCTGCTGCAGCACTTCCGGACCAAGCCGCTCCAGCGAATGATCGAAAGCTGAATCAAAGCCAGACGTCAGCATCGTCCGCTCGGAGGCACGATCGGGGAAACCCAGGCTCAGGCGCATCAGAAAACGATCCAGCTGGGCTTCCGGCAAGGGGCTGGTGCCCACCTGATCGAGGCTGTTCTGCGTTGCAATCACGAAAAACGGCTGAGGCAAGTCATGGCTGACGCCGTCAACACTGACCCGACCCGCGGCCATCGCCTCCAGCAAGGCGCTCTGGGTGCGGGGGCTGGCACGATTGATCTCATCGGCCAGCAACACCTGCGTGAACAGCGGGCCGGGCTGAAAACGGAAGCTGGCCTCCGCCGGATTGAACACGTTCAGGCCCGTGAGGTCCGCCGGCAACAGATCACTGGTGAAGCTCACCCGCTTGAAGGCGAGGGCAAAGACCCTGGCCAACGCTTCGGCCAGGGTCGATTTCCCCATCCCCGGGCGGTCTTCGATCAGCAGATGACCACCGGCCAGCAAACAACTGAAGGCGAGACGCACCTGGTGCTCCTTGCCCAGCAGCACCCGGCCGACAGACTCGATCAAGGGCAACAGCTCCGGTGCAGCCAAGGGATCACGCACAGCACTGCTCCAAATTGACAGGTCCAGCGAGCAAACGCTCAGCAAGCCTCAATGCACACGCTTCGCTCGCCAGGATGCACTGGCGCAGCAAGCCAAGGCGTGAGCCCAAGCAACAGCCTCTGGAGCTGGAACCAGCGAACAATCGGTTGGAGCCTGATGGGCGACCCCAATGCCGAAGAGGCCGTGCTGCTGATTCATGGTTTCGGGGCCAACACCAACCACTGGCGTTTCAACCAACCGGTGCTGGCCGAACTGATGCCCACCTACGCCATCGATCTGCTCGGTTTCGGGCGCAGCGATCAGCCTCGGGCTCGCTTGAAGGATGAACCCGTTTCAGCGGATGCCGTTCATTACGGCTTTGATCTGTGGGGCCAACAGGTGGCTGACTTCTGCCGCCAAGTCATCGATCGCCCGGTGCGACTGGTGGGCAACTCGATCGGCGGGGTTGTCGCCCTCCGTGCCGCTCAGCTATTGGGCGAGAACTGCCGCGGCGTGGTGCTGATCGACTGCGCCCAGCGCTTGATGGACGACAAGCAACTGGCAACCCAACCGGCTTGGATGGCCTGGATCCGGCCACTGCTGAAAACAATGGTGCGGCAGCGCTGGCTCAGCACCGCACTGTTCCGCAATGCGGCACGTCCTGGGGTGATCCGCAGCGTGTTGAAGCAGGCCTATCCCAGTGGCACCAACATCGACGAGGACCTGGTGGATCTGCTGTTTCAACCAACCCAACGCGAAGGTGCCGCCGAGGCTTTCCGCGGATTCATCAACCTGTTCGACGACCATCTCGCCCCACAGTTGATGGAAGAGATGTCGACCCCTGTGGATCTGATCTGGGGTGAGCAGGATCCCTGGGAGCCAATTGCTGAAGCCGAGCGCTGGGCCCAGACACTGAACTGCGTTCGATCCCTCTCAGTGATTCAAAACGCAGGCCACTGTCCTCACGACGAAGCACCGGATCAGGTCAATCCGGTGCTTCAAATGCTGATCAACAAAAAATCAATTCAGCAGGCGACGTAAGCCTCCACCTGATCACTGACCCGGCGCAGGCCGGCCAAACCATCACGCTCGAGGTTGCGAACACGGTCACGGCTCATCCCCAAGATCCGGCCGATGCCCGTGAGGCTCATCGGATCTTCTCCATCCATGCCGTAGCGCATCCGCAACACCTGCTCCTGCAGATGGGGCAGCTGTCCCAGGAGACTGCGCAGATCACCCTTCAAGCAATCCTCTTCCACCTGATCGCTGGGCAGATCGCCATCGCCGGAGAGCAGCTCCAGCAGTTCGGTGTCATCACCATCACCCACCTTCATTTCAAGGCTGACGGGCTGACGAGCACGACACATCAGATCTTTGACGTCGTCTTCCGGCAGCTCAACGAACTCAGCCAACTCGGTCACCGTGGGGGTGCGTCCCAGCTCCTGGCTCAACTCCCGTTGACCCTTCTTGAGCTTGTTCAACATCTCCGTGATGTGAATCGGCAGCCGAATCGTGCGGCTCTTCTCAGCAATGGCCCGCGTGATGCCCTGGCGGATCCACCAATAGGCGTAGGTGGAAAACTTGTAGCCCCGAGTGGGGTCGAACTTCTCCACACCACGCACCAATCCAATGGTTCCCTCCTGAATCAGGTCAAGGAGCTCCATGTTCCGCTTGGTGTACTTCTTGGCCACGCTCACCACCAGCCGGAGGTTGGCGGCCACCATCCGCTCCTTGGCGCGGCGACCATGCTGCAGCTTGCGCTTGAGCTGCATCGAGGACAGACCTGATGCCTTGGCCAGCTGGTCACGACTGGGCTTTTCACCAGCCTTGCTCTCCAGCTCAGACTCGAGTGATTCCAGATCCATCAGTTCCTGCACCTGGCGACCCAGGGTGATTTCCTGCTCGTGTGTCAGCAGAGGGACCCGGCCGATGTCTCGTAAATAAGAACGAACCAGATCGACGTCTGCCGTAATGGTTTTCGCAGCTTTGGCAGCGGTTTTGGGCTTGGAAGCAGCGGTCGCAGCCGGAGCCATGGGGCGCTTCTTTTAGTTATGTGAAGAGTACTCCTAAGAAACGTAAACAGACTCTCAGAAAACCCCGAAAACAAAGAAATGGGTAGAAATACCTGCGGCTTGCACCAGCTGCGGCAGGTGGATCAGCAGCCACCCCGCCGTCTTCAAGTAGATCAGCGTTCCCGCCACATCCGTGCAGGTGGTGATGAAGGGTGTGGACATCAACGCAGGATCCAGGCCCATGCGGTCAAACAGGAGCGGAAACGCGGCACCGGCCGTAGCCGCCAGGGTGGTGATCGCGAGCAGGCTCATCCCCACCGAGAGGCCCACCAGTGCGCTTTCGCCGCGCCACCAGGCGAAGGGAACCACCAAAAGCATCATCAACACCCCCAGCAACGCCCCCGCCATGGCTTCTCGGCCAATCGCCCGCAGGGGGCCGAGACTGGAGATGCTCTGGGTGCTCAAACCACGGATCACCACCGTGGAACTCTGGGCCCCCACGTTGCCGCCGGTGCCACCGAGCAAGGGGATGAACGCCGCCAGCAAAACCACCCGTTGCAGCACATCTTCATTGGCGGCGATCACCTCTGAGGTGAAAAAGCTGGCCAGCACCAGCACCGCCAGCCACACCACACGGCGGCGAGCGACGGTGAACAGATTGCTGCTGAAGTAATCGTCGTCATCGCCGGCCTGCACCGCGCCGGCCGCGTAGAGATCACGGGTGGCCTCCTGCTCAATCACGTCGATCACGTCATCCACCGTGACGATGCCCACAAGACGCTGCTCCAGATCCACAACGGGAACAGCGAGGAAGTCGTAGCGCTGAATCGTGCGGGCCACCTTCTCCTGATCCGTGTCAGTGCTGACGCTGAGCACCTCCTCCGTCATCACATCACCGATACGGGCCTGGGGGTCTGCTGTGACCAGATCCCGCAGCGAAAGGATGCCGGTGAGGCGTCGCTCGGCGTCCGTCACGTAGAGGGAATAAATCGTCTCGGTGTCGCGAGCACGGCGCCGCACGATCTCCAGCGCCACTGCGGCGGTTTGGTTTTCCTTGAACGCGATGTATTCGGTCGTCATCAAACGACCGGCCGTTTCGGAGCGGTAGCCCAGCAACTCAGCGGTCACCTTGCGTTCATCCGGGCTGAGCTCGCTCAACAACTGCCGCACCACCTTGGCCGGCAACTCCTCGAACAATCGGGCGCGATCATCCGGCGACATCTCCTCCATCACCTCCCGCATCTCGCCAGAGCGCAGCAGGCTCAGCAGGCTTTGCTGCGTGGCGGTGTCGAGGTATTCGTAAACACTGATGGCTTCATCCTTGCTGAGCAGGCGAAAGGCAATCGCCTGCAGATTGGCCGGAAGACTGCCGATCGCCTCGGCGATGTCCACCGGCTGCACCGGTTCCAGCAGCAGTTTCACGGCGTCGTAATTGCCCGCCTGAAGCATCGCGGCGAGTTCCTGGGAGACCGCTTCGGCCAGCAAGTCGGGTTCCACGCTCACGCCAGCACTGCTCAGCCCCGATGCCTCCGTCATGCCCCTCCGGCCGGGAGCCCAGTGTATGGCCGTTGGAGCCGGTTAACCTCTGCGCTCCATCCCTGTTTCTCCATGGCGATCAGCGTCAGCGCCGTCTCTGTCACCACTCCTGACGGCAGCATCAAATCCCTGGGCGACTACGCCGGCAAGGTGCTGCTGATCGTGAACGTGGCCAGCCGCTGTGGCTTCACCAAGCAATACGCGGGTTTGCAGGCTCTGAACGAGGCCTACGCCGCCAAGGGCCTGGCAGTGCTGGGTTTCCCTTGCAACGACTTCGGCGCCCAGGAGCCCGGCAGCCTCGACGAGATCAAGAGTTTCTGCTCCACCACCTACGGCGCTGACTTCGAACTGTTCGAGAAAGTGCACGCCAAGGGGAGCACCACCGAGCCCTACACGACCCTCAACCAGATGGATCCCGCCGGTGATGTGGAGTGGAACTTCGAGAAATTCCTGGTGGGCAAGGACGGCACCGTGATCGCCCGCTTCAAGAGCGGCGTCACCCCCGAAGACCTCAAGTCGGCGATTGAGGCGGCGCTGGCGGCTTGAGCCGTCGCCCCAGGCTGAACCCCAGGGCTGCGGCACCCAGCCCCAGTCCGAGGGTCAGCCCGATCAAGCCCAATGCGGCGGCCCAATCACCCACACTCAGGTGCTTCATGGCCGCCAGCATCCAGCTGCTGAAGGTGGTCAGCGAGCCGCAGAAACCAATGCCCAGCAGCAACTGTCGCCTTGGGGCGGCGGGGAGCCCAGCCAGCAAGCCCAAGAGGGCAGCCCCCAGAACATTCACCAGCAGGTTCTGGTCCCCCAGATGAAGGGCCAATTGCCAGCGCAGCAGCGCTCCGGGAACAGCGCCCACGCCAACAAGCAGCAACTCCTGCAGTTCCAGTTGCAGGCTTGGTTTGGTCTCAGGCATGGGTCCCCAATCCGTAACCCAAAGCAGAGGCCAGCAAACCCGCCCCGATCGAGGCCAGCGCCAGCACCACAGCAGTGAGCGCCTGGCCAGCCCGCAGCTCGTTCAGCAGCTCCACGGCAAAGGTGGAAAAGGTGCTGAGGCTGCCGAAAAAGCCCACCCCCATCAGCAGGGCAATGCCTGTGCTGGCGGTGCAGGTTTCATTCAGCGCCAGCACCAGACCCAGAGCAAAACAGGCCACCACATTCACGATGAAAGTGCCCCAGTGCTTTTTCGGCACCATGGGTTGAAAATGGTTCACCACCTTCAGGCGCAGCCAGGCTCCGGGGATCGCCCCGAGCCCAACCAGCAGAGCCTCAGACGCGGAGCCAGCCACGGCGTTGCTCTCCGGAAAGGGTTTGCACGTGCAGCCAGTCCTGGCCATCGGCGCTGGACCAACGCCGCAGCAGCCGCAGAGAGGATCCCGCCTTAAGGGTGCTCAGCCGTGGAGCGACTGCAAGCGGACTGAGGCGCAGAGGTTGATCGGAACTGGTGTGCAAGGGGCCGGAGGCTGCGCGACGACGGGGCTGCGGTTGACGCCGGTCAGCGCCACCAGCCGGCAGGGCAGCCGGAGCCATCAGCGCCACCCCCAGCAGCCAACTCCACCGCAGGACAGGCCCCATCAGATGTCGAGGGCTGCCATGTCCAGCTCGGCGCTGTGGGTTTCGATGAATTCCCGACGGGGCGCCACCTTGTCGCCCATCAGGATCGTGAAGATGCGATCGGCCTCGAGGGCATCCTCGATCTCCACCCGCTTCATCGTGCGGGTGGTGGGATCCATGGTGGTTTCCCAGAGCTGCTTGGGCATCATTTCGCCAAGGCCCTTGAAGCGCTGGATCGTGTAGTTGGCCTTCTCGCCGAAGCCCTCCAGGGTCTTCTGCAGATCGCCCTCGTTGTAGCAATAGGTGTGATTCTTGCCGCGCTCAACTTTGTAGAGCGGCGGGCAGGCGATATAGATGTAGCCCCCCTCCACAAGCTCCTTCTGGTAGCGGTAGAAGAAGGTGAGCAGCAGGGTGCGGATGTGGGCGCCGTCCACGTCGGCATCGGTCATGATCACGACCCGGTGGTAGCGGAGGTTCTTCATGTCGAAGTCCTCACCCTTGATCCCCAGGCCCAGGGCGGTGATCAGCGCCTGAATCTCCGTGTTCTTGTAGATCTTGGCGTCGTCGGTCTTCTCGATGTTGAGGATCTTGCCCCGCAGCGGCAGGATCGCCTGGAAGCGACGGTCGCGGCCCTGCTTGGCGGAACCCCCTGCGGAGTCGCCCTCCACGATGTAGATCTCGGATTCGCCGGGGTCCCGGGAGCTGCAGTCAGCCAGTTTTCCAGGAAGGGTTGAGCTCTCCAGAACACTCTTGCGCCGCACCAGTTCGCGGGCCCGGCGGGCGGCTTCAGCGGCATTGAACGCCTGGATTGCCTTCTCCAGGATCAGGCCGATCACGGAGGGATTGAACTCGAGGAACTGACTGAGAGCTTCACCCACCAGGTTGTCGACAATGCCGCGCACCTCGGTGTTACCGAGCTTGGTCTTGGTCTGACCCTCGAATTCAGGTTCCGGCACCTTCACCGAGAGCACCGCCGTCAGGCCTTCACGAATGTTCTCCCCCGCCAGGTTGGAATCGGATTCCTTGCGTTTGCCCAGCTTCTTGGCGAAGGCATTGAGGGTGCGGGTGAGCACCGTCTTCAGGCCTTCGATGTGGGTGCCACCATCCACGGTGCGGATGTTGTTGGCGAAGCCGAGGATGCTGTCGGAATAGGCATCGGAGCACCACTGCAGGGCGGCCTCCACCTGAACGCCGTCCTTCTCGGAATTCACGTAAATGATGTCCGGATGGAGGGCGTCCTTGTCCTTGTTCATGTAGGCGACGTATTCCTTGATGCCGCCTTCGTAGAAATAGGTCTCCTCATGGGGGTTCCCCTCCTCATCGCGGGCTGACTCCCGCTCATCGCGGAAGACAATTCGCACGCCGCCGTTGAGATAGGCCAGCTCCCTCAGACGGGCCGAGAGGGTGGCGTAGTCGAAGACGATGCCGCCCGTGAAGATTTCAAGGTCAGGCTTGAAGCAGACGGTGGTGCCGGTCTCCCCGGACTCCGCTGCGGGCTGCGACTCCGACGCCAGCCCCCCGATGGCCGCGCCGCGCTCGAAACGCTGGCGATGCACCTGGCCCTGACGGCGCACCGTCACCTGCACCCATTCGCTCAGGGCGTTCACCACCGAGACGCCAACGCCGTGCAGACCGCCGGACACCTTGTAGCCACCGGCGCCAAACTTGCCGCCGGCATGCAACACGGTGAGCACCGTCTCCAGGGCGCTCTTGCCGGTGCGAGGGTGCACATCGGTGGGAATGCCGCGGCCGTTGTCGCTCACCGAGGCGGAACCGTCTTCCCCCAGAACCACAACGATGCGGTCGCAATGGCCCGCCAGGGCTTCATCGACCGAGTTATCAACAACCTCGTACACCAAATGGTGCAAGCCCCGCGGTCCGGTGGAGCCGATGTACATGCCCGGGCGCTTCCGAACGGGCTCAAGCCCCTCCAGCACCTGAATCTGCTCAGCGCCGTAGGCGTTCTGGACCTTGGAAGCGTCGCTCATTCAGAAAGTCTCAAGCCAGGAAACCGGGTCATGGGCGGGCGCAACGGCTCTAAACCTCGACCTGACAATGTCAATCTACCACCGGCTGTCTATAGAGGCTTGCAGAGGCCTCTCAGCGCCCATTCCACGCCGGGCTGCACCCCCCTCACCCCTTTGAACAGCTCCCACCCCCTGGTGATCACCCTGCTCGGGCCCACCGCCAGCGGCAAGACCGCCCTGGCGCTGGATATCGCCGAACGGCTGGATCTACCGGTGATCAACGTGGATTCGCGCCAGCTCTACAAGGAGATGGATCTGGGCACCGCCAAGCCCACGGCGGAGCAACAGGCGCGGGTGCCGCACCATCTGCTGGACCTGCGCAGGCCCGATCAGCCGATCACGTTGCAGGAGTTTCAGGCGATCGCAACCCCTTGCATCGACGCCGCTCTGGAGCAGCGAGGCGTGGCGTTGCTGGTGGGCGGCAGCGGCCTGTATCTCAAGGCCCTCACCAGTGGCCTTCAGCCTCCGGCCGTGGCACCCCAGCCGCAGCTGCGCCAGCAGCTAAAGGCCTTAGGCCAAAGCATCTGCCACCCAATGCTGCAGGCCGCTGACCCAAGGGCCGCCGCGAAAATCGCCCCCGCCGATGCGGTGCGCACCCAGCGCGCCCTGGAAGTGCTCTACGCCTCCGGGCAACCGATGAGCCGCCAGGCAACAGCCACGCCTCCGCCCTGGCGGGTACTGGAACTGGGCCTCAACCCCGCCAACCTGCGCCAGCGCATCCAGCAACGCACCGAGCAGCTGTACCGCGATGGGCTGGTGGAGGAGACCCGGCGACTGAGCGAGCGCTATGGCGCCGATCTGACACTGCTGCAGACCATCGGCTACGGCGAAGCGCTGCAGGTGATCGCCGGCAGCCTGAGCAGTTCAGAGGCGGTTCGGATCACTTGCCAACGCACTCGCCAGTTCGCGAAACGCCAACGCACCTGGTTCCGGCGTCAGCACAACCCCCACTGGCTGCCCGACCAGGCAACGCTGACGGATGCAATGACGTTGATCGAGCAACATCTAAGGTGAATGATGCAGACGTTGTATTCAGCGAAGTTGTCTGCACATGTCCCCGTCACCGCCTGAATGCCCCCACGTCCCCGTTTTGACCGTCGTGCCCCGGTTCGGGAGCTGCCCAACATCAACGACCGGATCAACTACCCCCAGTTGCGGGTGGTCGACTCAGACGGCGCTCAGCTGGGCGTGATCAGCCGGGAAGAAGCTCTGGATGTGGCCCGCGACCGGGAACTGGATCTGGTGCTGGTGAGCGAGAAAGCTGACCCGCCTGTCTGCCGGATCATGGACTACGGCAAGTTCAAGTTCGAGCAGGAAAAGAAAGCCAAGGAGGCCAAGAAGAAGTCGCACCAGACCGAAGTCAAAGAGGTCAAGATGCGCTACAAGATCGACCAGCACGACTACGACGTGCGGATCGGCCAAGCCCAGCGCTTCCTCAAGGCCGGCGACAAGGTGAAGTGCACCGTGATTTTCCGCGGTCGCGAGATTCAGCACACGGCGCTTGCCGAAACTCTGCTGCGGCGGATGGCCAAAGATCTCGAGGAAAAGGCCGAGATCCAGCAGGCGCCCAAGCGGGAGGGCCGCAACATGATCATGTTCCTCACACCGCGCAAAACGCCGCTGGTGAAAAAAGAGGAGAAGGAGCAGGCCGCCAACAAAGCCGTGCGCACCATCCCCGCACCGCCAAAGCCCACCGCCGCCAAGGTGGCCAGCCCCCAGGGCTAGACCACAAGGTCATCACCCAACAGCAAGCGCCATCCCTGGGCTGACGCCTGGGGACTGAAAGCGCTGCGGGCTTCGCACATGAAGCCATGGTCGGCACCGGCGTACTCCACAAAGCGCAAGCGCTGGCAGGCGGGGTCAACCTTGCTCAGGGCAACCCCTATCGCTTCGCGATCCTCGAGAGGGATCAGTGGATCAGCCGTACCGAAGACACAGGTGAGCCGCGCCTTGATTTCAGGCAGCAGGGCCAACGAGGGTTCACCACCACCAGGCCGCATTCGGCTCACACCGGCACCGTAAAAATCAAAGGCGTGCTCAACCCCGGGCAACGTGGCCGCAAGAAAAGCGGCATGCCCCCCGAAGCAGAAGCCCACCACATGGATGACGGCCTGCGGGTAACGAGCCATGAACCAGCTGACTGCTGCGGCAACATCAGCAAGGATCTGCTCGCTGGTGGTGGCGTCCTTATGAAGGCGCCCTTAAGCCAAATCGGAGGCGTCGTAGGCCAACTCCAAAGCAGGAGCCGTGCGGGAGAACAACGGCACCGCCAGGGCCGGATGCCCCTGGGCGGCCAAGCGATCGGCCACGCTGCGCACCCAGGCATTCACACCAAACACCTCAGGCAGCGCAATATATACACGTTTTACATACGATTTTGAGTCAATTTCGTTCGCACTGCGTTGCTGTTCTGCCCACCAGCAACGCAAGCAAACTGAGCCATTCGGAACTTCAACCCAGACGCCCCGGGTGGAGTCAGAAGTTTCCATAACTGCATAGGACACACAGGCAATTGTCACCAAAGGAATCGGTCCGTATGGTGGCCGCATTCAGACCTGTCCCACCGGCGTGCGATTCCATATCCAACAGGAAAGTGACATTCCGGCATCGACGCAGCTCTACAACCAGATCTGTTTTGCCATCGCAGCGCGGCATTACCCGCCGGGACATCGCTTACCGAGCACCCGCCAGTTGGCGATGCAAACGGGGTTGCACCGCAACACGATCAGCAAGGTGTACCGCCAGCTGGAAACCGATGGCGTGGTGGAGGCCATGGCCGGCTCTGGCATCTACGTGCGCGACCAACAGAAACCCCGGGAAATCAAAACGCCTCCGCACATACGCAACAGGGGCGTCACCGACCTCGACCGGGAAGTGCGCAAGTGCGTGGATGGCCTGCTCAATGCAGGATGCACCCTGCAGCAAACCCGCGAATTACTGACCCGTGAGATCGACTGGCGGCTGCGTTGCGGCGCCCGCGTGCTGGTCAGCACACCCCGGGAAGACATTGGCGCCTCGATGCTGATCGCAGAGGAACTGGAACCCTGCCTGGATGTACCGGTGGAAGTGGTGCCGCTGGAAGAGCTGGAAAGCGTGCTGGAGAACTCCAGCAATGGCACCGTGGTGACCAGCCGTTATTTCCTCCAACCAGTGGAGGAACTGGCCAAGAAACACAGCGTCCGGGCCGTGGCGGTTGACCTCAACGACTTCCGCCAGGAATTGGCCATGCTCAAGGAACTGCGCCCCGGCAGCTGCGTGGGCCTGGTGAGCATCAGCCCCGGCATTTTGCGGGCTGCGGAAGTGATTCTCCATTCAATGCGTGGCAATGAATTGCTGCTGATGACCGCCACCCCGGATGTGGGCAGCCGCCTGCTGGCCCTTCTACGGGCCTCAAGCCACGTGCTCTGCGATCGACCCAGCCTTCCCCTGGTGGAACAGAGCCTGCGCCAGAATCGCTCCCAACTGATGCGCATGCCCCAGGTGCATTGCGCCGAGAGCTACCTCAGCACCGATACGATCGATTTGCTCCGTAAGGAGATTGGTCTGCAAATTCCGGCCGCCGCCAGCTAATTCTCCTGCGATGTTTGATCACATCCGTGCCGACCTCGCGATCATTCGCGAGCGTGATCCGGCTGCTCGTGGCTGGTTAGAGATTGTGTGCTGCTATCCCGGCTTCCAGGCGATCAGCCTGCACCGAATTAGCCATCGCCTATGGACCTGCCGTCTGCCCCTGAAGCTGGCCGCCCGCTGCCTCAGCCAAGTAAGCCGCGCCCTCACCGGCATCGAGATCCACCCCGGCGCCCGGATCGGACACAGCGTATTCATTGACCATGGCATGGGGGTGGTGATCGGCGAGACCGCCGAAATCGGCCACCGTTGCCTGCTGTATCAAGGCGTCACCCTGGGAGGCACAGGCAAGGAACACGGCAAGCGCCACCCAACCCTGGCGGAGAACGTGGTGGTGGGTGCAGGCGCCAAGGTGCTGGGTGCAATCACGATCGGGACCAACACCCGCATTGGCGCTGGATCCGTGGTGGTCCGCGATGTGGAGAGCGACTGCACGGTGGTGGGCATCCCCGGAAGGGTGATCCACCAGAGCGGTGTACGGATCAATCCCCTTGCCCATTCGGCCCTTCCGGATGCGGAAGCAAACGTGATCCGCAACTTGATGGAACGGATCGATCAGCTCGAGAACACGGTGATGAACCTCAAACGCTGCCTACAGGAGGTGGCGGCCGGTCGGCAGCTCCTAGAAGAATGCTCGGGTGAAGCCCAGAACCTCAAAGATCGAGAAATCTTGGAATTCCTGGGAGATAGCACTAAATAAAGAGCTCACAGCTGGCCGATTTAATTAACTTTATGGCGAATACTTTTGACCCAGAAAATCTACATTGACCCTCCAGGGCGAACCTTTTCGCCAGGAAACCCTTAAACGCACACTGCGCAAAAACAAGTCAACATTCAGGGCTAATCACAAGAACAATCTCACTTAAGCATTAGAAACAAGCAAGACAAGCTTTTATCTTTATACACAGATATATTGGATGACTCCATAAAACCAAAGAAATGCAGTGAATTTAGCCAGCAAAGATTTCCCTAGAGCCAATAATGACTAAGAAAATATTGATTAAAAATTCCCCAGAACAGCGCCTTTGCCCTGAATCATAAAGACTAGTTTTTGGGAGCTTGCGGCTGGAACATGAACATTGAATAAATGACATTGCGACGCATGTTGGTCATCATTTCAAGGAACATGTCGTAGCCCTCGTTCTTGTATTCAATGAGAGGGTCTTTCTGACCGTAGCCACGCAGACCCACCGATTCACGCAGGGCATCCATCGCCTGAAGGTGCTCCCGCCAGAGGGTATCGATCTGCTGAAGGATGAAGAAACGCTCGGCCTCCCGCATCAGCCCCGGACGTTGCTGTTCGATCTGGCCTTCTTTGAGGTCGTAGGCGTTGCGCAGTTGCTCCTGAAGAAAGGCCTTGAGTTCCTCCATGCCAAGGCCCTGCACCTGATCAGGGGTGAGATCCTCCAGGAGGTAGATGAATTCCTTCACCTTGCCCACCAGCTGGCCCAGATCCCATTCCTCCGGCGGCAGATCCGGATTCACATAGGCCTCCACGATTTCGCCCATGGTGCGTTCGCCGTAGCCGATCACCTGCTTCTTGAGGGCACGGCCATCGAGCACCCGGCGGCGTTCGGAATACACCGCACGCCGCTGATTGTTCATCACCTCGTCGTACTCGAACACCTGCTTGCGGATGTCGTAGTAGTAGGTCTCCACCTTCTTCTGGGCCCCCTCCAGCGAGCGGGTAAGCATTCCGGACTCAATCGGCATGTCCTCCTCCACGCGGAAGGCATTCATCAAACCGGCAACACGGTCACCGCCAAAGATCCGCAGCAGGTTGTCTCCTAAAGAGAGGAAGAAGCGGGTGGAACCGGGGTCGCCCTGGCGGCCGGCACGGCCACGCAGTTGGTTATCGACACGGCGGGACTCATGCCGTTCCGTGCCGATCACATGCAGGCCACCGGCCTCGCGAACGCGGCTTTCCTCCTGCTTCACCACGGCGTCGTATTCACCCTTCACCCTGGCGATCGCCTCGCGCAACGCCTGAATCTGGGGATCCTCAGTGGGAGCTTTCTCCGCAGCAGTGGCGATGCGCTCCTCCAGCTCAATCACCGTGAGGGCACGGTCGCCCCAGGCCTTGACCAGATCACGCGCCAGCTGGCCGAGGGCTTGATCAGTGTCATCAGTGAGGGGGCAGGGATAGAGGCTCTCACCGCTGCGGGGCAGCGAAGGCGCCGCAGCATCAGCAAACCCGCCCGGAGCACTGCGCTGCAAAGGGACGGGCGGCTTGTGATCTTCCTCCGGTTTCACAAGACGGCCTAGCAGCACCTCCCGCAACTTCAAGCGGGCCATGTAGTCGCTGTTGCCGCCAAGGATGATGTCGGTGCCACGGCCCGCCATGTTGGTGGCAATGGTCACGGCGCCAGCCCGACCCGCCTGGGCGACGATCTCCGATTCGCGCTCCACGTTCTCCGGCTTGGCGTTGAGCAGGTTGTGGGGGATCTCCTGCTCCGCCAGCAGCGAACTCAGCAGTTCGCTTTTCTCCACCGAGGTGGTGCCCACGAGCACAGGCCGTCCGTTCTTGTGGATCTCAGCTGTTTCGTTGGCCACAGCGCGCCATTTGGCAGCCTCGGTTTTGTACACCTGATCGGCCCAGTCCTGACGCGCCCGGACCCGGTTGGTGGGGACGATTGTGGTTTCGAGTTTGTAGGTCTTCTCGAATTCAACCTCTTCCGTTTTTGCCGTGCCGGTCATACCGGCCAAGCGCGGATAGAGCAGGAAAAAGTTCTGATACGTGATCGAAGCGAGAGTCTGTGTTTCCGGTTGGATCGGCAGGGCCTCCTTGGCCTCGATGGCTTGGTGCTGGCCGTCACTCCAACGGCGACCCGGCATCACCCGACCGGTGAACTCATCCACAATCACCGCTTCGCCGTCGCGCACGATGTAGTTCACATCCTTGACGAACAGCTCCTTGGCCTTGAGGGCGTTGGTGATGTAGTGAGCCCAGGGGTCCTGAGGGTTGAACAGATCCGCCACCCCCAACATCTGCTCGGCTTTGGCGAAGCCTTCATCGGTGAGGGTGCAGCTGCGCTGCTTTTCATCGACCTCGTAATCACCTTCTGGATCGATGCCGTCTTTGCCCAACTCAGCGGCGCGAGCCAAGGCATTGGCCACCTCGGCGGCCTGCTGGTATTTCTCCTGAGGACGTTCCACCTGACCAGAAATGATCAGTGGAGTTCGGGCTTCATCGATCAGGATCGAATCCACTTCGTCGATCACGCAGTACTGAAACTCCCGCTGCACCACCTCCGAGATATCGGCGGCCATGTTGTCGCGCAGATAATCGAAGCCCAGCTCTGAGTTGGTGGCGTAGGTGATATCGCAGTTGTAGTTACGCCGGCGCTCCTCAGGACGCATGTCCTGCTGAATCAAACCGACAGATAAGCCAAGAAAACGATGCACCTGGCCCATCCATTCGGCATCACGACGAGCCAGGTAGTCGTTCACCGTCACGACGTGAACGCCCCTTCCAGTGAGGGCATTGAGATAGCTCGGAAGGGTGGCAACCAGGGTTTTGCCTTCGCCGGTTTTCATCTCGGCGATCTGACCTTCATGCAGCACCATGCCGCCAATCAGCTGGACATCGAAATGACGCATGCCCAGCACACGCTTGCCGGCTTCACGAACAACGGCAAAGGCCTCAGGCAGGATCTCGTCGAGGATCGGCCGCTGGTTCGCCAGACTGCCGGCATTGGCCAAACGCTCCTGGAAGGCAGCGGTTTTGCCACGTAACTCGTCGTCGGAGAGCGGAGCGATCTCCTCTTCAAGCAGCTGAATATCCGAAACGATCGGCTGGTAACGCTTCAGCTTGCGGGCATTGGGATCACCCAGCAGGAGCTTGAGCATGGAAAGCAGCAACCGAATCGGGTGCAGCCTAATGGAGGCTCACTCGCAGAAGGCCCTTCTGGACTGGGTTCTGAATCAAGCGGATGAAGAGATTCGAACTCTCGACCCTCTCCTTGGCAAGGAGATGCTCTACCACTGAGCTACATCCGCAGGTGTCGACGCGGGCATGTCCCTGACGACTTGGAGACTCTGCCTTACGGAGGGACCAATGGTCAATTGCCAAGGGTTCCCACCGTGAATTTCAACAGGAGCCGGCCATCTTCTGACGCAGCTGCTTCACCCGATCCCGCAGGTTGGCGGCTTCCTCGAAGTCGAGCTTCTTGGCCGCCTCCTTCATCTTGGCTTCGAGCTGATCGATCAACTCCGGCAGCGCCTCCAGCGCCAAGCCGGCATCGGGATCGTTCTCCAGGGCCTTAGCGGCCTTGCCGACCACCTCCACCAGATCCGCGTCCGGGCCGTCTTGCTTCAACTTGCGGCTCAACTCCAGGAAGCTGAGGATCGAGTTGCTGGCCTTCTTGCCCGCCGCCGTAGGCACCACCCCGTTCTTCTCGTTGTAGGTCTGCTGAATCGCCCGGCGTCGTTCGGTCTCGGAGATGGCCTTGGCCATCGAGTCGGTCATGTTGTCGGCATAGAGCAGCGCCACCCCCTCCACATGGCGGGCGGCCCGGCCGATGGTCTGGATCAGGGAGCGCTCAGCCCGCAGGAAGCCTTCTTTGTCGGCATCGAGGATCGCCACCAGGCTCACCTCCGGCAGGTCGAGACCCTCCCGCAGCAGGTTCACCCCCACCAGCACGTCGTATTCCCCCAGGCGCAGATCCTGGATGATCTCGATCCGCTCGATCGAATGGATCTCCGAGTGGAGGTAGCGCACCCGCACCTCGTTTTCTGCCAGGTAATCGGTGAGGTCTTCCGCCATCCGCTTGGTGAGCGTGGTGACCAGCACCCGCTGGTTCTTGGCGGCCCGGTCACGGATTTCCCCCAGCAGATCGTCCACTTGGCCCGTGGTGGGCCGCACCTCCACCACCGGATCGAGCACCCCGGTGGGGCGAATCACCTGCTCGGCCACCTCACCGCCGCTCACCTCCATCTCCCAGTCCCCCGGGGTGGCGGAGACAAACACCGTCTGGCGCGCCTTCTCCCAGAACTCTTCACCTTTGAGGGGCCGGTTATCGGCGGCACTGGGCAGGCGGAAGCCGTGCTCGATCAGCACCTTCTTGCGGGCCTGGTCGCCGTTGTACATCGCCTGCAACTGCGAGCAGGTGACGTGGCTCTCGTCCACGATCAGCAGCCAGTCGTCCGGGAAGTAGTCAATCAGGCACTCCGGCGGCGTGCCCTCCTCACGGCCGGCCAGATGGCGGGCGTAGTTCTCTACCCCGTTGCAGTAGCCCACCTGGCCCAGCATCTCCAGGTCGTACTTGGTGCGCTGCTCCAGCCGCTGCGCTTCCAGCAACTTGCCTTCGCCGTTGAGCACATCCAGCCGCTCCCGCAGTTCTGAGCGGATGGCGCTGATGGCGGAATCCAGCCGGTCTTTCGGGGTGACGAAGTGCTTGGCCGGGTAGATGTTCACCGCGTCCATGCTCTGCAGGATCTCGCCGGTGGTGGGGTCGACGTAGCGGATTGCCTCCACCTCATCGCCGAACAGCTCAATCCGCACCAAGCGGTCTTCGTAAGCCGGACCGATCTCCAGCACATCTCCCTTCATCCGGAAACGGCCGCGGGCGATTTCGGTGTCGTTGCGGCTGTACTGGTTATTCACCAACTCCCGCAGCTGGCTACGGATGTTGAGGGTCTCGCCCACCTCGAACTTCACCGCCGCCTTGAGGTACTCACTCGGAATCCCCAAGCCGTAGATGCAGCTGATCGAGGCCACCACGATCACGTCGCGCCGTTCAAACAACGACCGCGTCGCCGAGTGGCGCAGCATGTCGATCTCCTCGTTGATCGACGCCGTCTTGGCGATGTAGGTGTCGCTGACCGGAACGTAGGCCTCCGGTTGGTAGTAGTCGTAATAGGAGATGAAGTACTCAACGGCGTTCTCCGGGAAGAACTCCCGCAGCTCGTTGCAGAGCTGGGCCGCCAGGGTTTTGTTGTGGGCCAGCACCAGTGCCGGCCGGCCGGTCTGGGCGATGACGTTGGCCATCGTGAACGTCTTGCCCGTTCCCGTCGCCCCCAGCAGGGTCTGATAGCGCTCGCCGCTGTTCACGCCCTTCACCAGCTGCTTGATCGCCGTCGGCTGGTCGCCCTTCGGCGAATACGGAGCCGTGAGGTCGTAGGCGGGCATGGGTGCGGGGCCAGACGGCGGCCATCAATTATCGCCGGGGAGCAAGATGAAGTGCTGCGGCTCCCCAACCCGTGACCCCGATCCGGCTGGTTCACCATGCCCCCGGTGCCCCCGGCCTGCGTTGGCTGGGGCTCGGGCCGGATCTGCGCCCCAGCCGGGCCCTGCTCAAGCTGCAACGGCTGTTCGATCGCCACGCCTTCTGGGCCCGCGGCCGCAGCTTTGCTCAGCTGCGGCGACTACTTGCCGGCAGCGATGCCGTGGTCAGCCTCTGGCGCGGCAAGCGGCTGGTGGGCTTCGGCCGGGCCACCTCCGATGGCTTCAGCCGGGCCGTGCTCTGGGACATCGTGGTGGCCGGCGATCTGCAGGGCCATGGCCTCGGCCGCCGGGTGATCGAAGAACTGCTCCACACCCCGCCTGTGGTGGGCGTGGAACGGGTGTATCTGATGACCACCAAGAGCGCCGGCTTCTACCGGCAACTGGGCTTCCAGGATGCGAACCCCCAGCAGCTGATGGTGCTGCGCCGCTGAGGCATCTCAATCCGGTCAGGCCCGGTACGATCCGGATCCGTCAGATCAGCCGATGCCCCGGTCAGCGTCCCAGTCCCCTGACGACGCCCTGCAGGGCAATCTGTTCGGGGCGCCTGAGCCGGCCGCACCGACTGCACCCACCGGCGAACCTGAGGCGGCCAGCCACGATCTCAGCGACGACGAGCTCGGCGCCGATGCCGCGGCCCGGCCCCGAACGCGCCAGGCCACAACAAGCGAGGCCTGCAGCGAAGCCCCGGCTGCAAACGATTCAGAACCCAGCAGCGACGAACCGGCCTGGGCCCACCACAGCCAGCTCGACCCGCTGCAGCTCACACCGATGCTGCGCCACTACGTGGAGCTCAAAGCGGCCCATCCCGAACGGGTTCTGCTCTACCGCCTGGGCGACTTCTTCGAGTGCTTCTTCGAAGATGCCATCGAACTCTCCCGGGTGCTGGAGCTCACCCTCACCGGAAAGGAAGGCGGCAAGGCGATTGGGCGGGTACCGATGGCGGGCATCCCTCACCACGCCGCCGAGCGCTACTGCACTGAGCTGATCAAGCAGGGCTACAGCGTGGCCCTTTGCGATCAACTCGAAACCACCCCCACCAAGGGCGCCCTGCTCAAGCGGGACATCACCCGGGTGCTGACCCCTGGCACCGTGTTGGAGGAGGGCATGCTCAGCGCCCGCCGCAACAACTGGCTGGCGGCGGTGGTGGTGGAGCCGGCCCAGGGCAAGCAACCGCTGCGCTGGGGCCTGGCCAGCGCCGATGTGAGCACCGGCGAGGTGCAGGTGATGCAACGGGACGACAGCAGCGCCCTGCACCAGCAGCTGGCCCAGCAGGAGGCCTCCGAACTGCTCTGGGCCGCCGCTCTCGATGCTGAGCGGCCGGCCTGGTGCCCGGAACGGCTGCGGCTGACGACAATGGCCAGCACCCCCTTCAGCCCAGTGGAGGCGGAGCGCACCCTGCAGCAGCACTACGGCCTCAGCAACCTCGATGGCCTCGGCCTGCCGGAGCACCCCCTGGCCCTGCAGGCCCTCGGCGGCCTGCTGCGTTACCTGCAGGACACCCAGCCCCTGGAGGAGGACAGCCGCATCCCCCTGGAGGTACCGGCGATCGTGCACCGCGGCGATGCCCTGGTGCTGGATGCCCAGACCCGCCGCAACCTCGAGCTCACCGCCACCCAGCGGGACAACCAGTTGCAGGGGTCCTTGCTCTGGGCCATCGATCGCACCCTCACCGCAATGGGCGGCCGTTGCCTGCGCCGCTGGCTGGAAGCACCGTTGATGGACCGTCAGGCCATTCAGCAGCGCCAGGATCTGGTGAGCAGCCTGGTGGGTGAGCGCAGCCTGCGGCTGGCGATCCGCCAGCTGCTGCGGCCGATGGGCGACCTGGAACGGCTGGCCGGCAGGGCCGGAGCGGGCCATGCCGGTGCCCGCGATCTGGTGGCCATCGCCGATGGCCTGGAACGCTTACCCCAGCTCACCGCTCGGCTGGGCTCTGCGAGCAGCGTGGGGCCGGAGTGGTTGCAGCAGCTGCTCAGCCCCGATCCAGCCCTGGCGGAGCTGGCCCAAACGATTCGCCACAAGCTGGTGGAAGCCCCACCGCTCTCCCTCTCCGAGGGCGACCTGATCCATGACGGCGTCGATCCCCTGCTGGATGGGCTGCGCAACCAGCTGGACGATCAGGACGCCTGGCTCAGCCACCAGGAGCAGCAGTAGCGCCAACGCAGTGGCATCAGCACCCTGAAGCTGCAGCACCACCGCACCTTCGGCTACTTCCTGGCGGTGAGCAAAGCCAAGGCCACCGCCGTGCCGGACCACTGGATCCGGCGCCAGACCCTGGCCAACGAAGAACGCTTCATCACCCCCGATCTCAAGGAGCGGGAGGGTCGAATCTTCCAGCTGCGGGCTCGGGCTTGCCAGCGGGAATACGAGCTGTTCTGCCAGCTGCGCGAGCAGGTGGGGGCCATGGCCGCCCCAATCCGCCAGGCGGCCCGCGCCGTTGCTGCCCTCGATGCCCTCACCGGCCTGGCCGATGTGGCCGCCAGCGGTGGCTACTGCGCACCAACCATCACCGACGGCCGGGGGCTGCAGCTGGAGGCCAGCCGCCATCCGGTGGTGGAGCAGCGGCTGGTGGAAACCGCGTTCACCCCCAATGATGTGCAGCTGGGTGAGGGAACCGACCTGGTGGTGCTCACAGGCCCCAACGCCAGTGGCAAAAGCTGCTATTTGCGCCAGATCGGCCTGATCCAGTTGATGGCTCAGATCGGCAGCTGGGTGCCGGCCCGCTCCGCCACGGTCGGCATCGCCGATCGGATCTTCACCCGGGTGGGTGCCGTGGATGATCTGGCCGCCGGCCAGTCCACCTTCATGGTGGAGATGGCCGAAACCGCCAACATCCTTCACCACGCCAGCGATCGTTCCCTGGTGCTGCTCGATGAGATCGGGCGGGGCACCGCCACCTTCGATGGTCTCTCGATCGCCTGGGCCGTGAGCGAGCACCTGGCGGGCGACCTGGGCAGCCGCACGGTGTTCGCCACCCACTATCACGAGCTCAACAGCCTGGCCGCCGAACGCGACAACGTGGCCAACTTCCAGGTGCTGGTGGAGGAGACCGGTAAAGATCTGGTCTTCCTCCATCAGGTGCAGGCCGGCGGCGCCAGCCGCAGCTACGGCATCGAAGCGGCACGCCTAGCCGGCGTTCCCAAGCCCGTGGTGCAACGGGCCCGTCAGGTGTTGGATCAACTCGCCGCCTGAAATCTGGTTTGGTCATCCCGCTCACCGGGGCTTTAATTGCCTCTCTTCCGTCGGTGCCGCGTGAAGGCAGATCAAGAACTCAGCGCACAGATCGAGGCAGCTGCTGCGGCTTATCACAGCAATCCAAGGCGGCTGCGAAGGATCACACGTCAGCTCCGCCAGCGTGAAACCAAATCATCCTGCCTCAGGAGCGCAAAATTGCTTCTGAAATACGAACCTGAATCTATCGAGGCCATCGCCTCCTTGATCTTTTCCTATTCAAATGACAGATGCGGAAAAAACTTGCGAACAGCCCTCGATCTGGCGCAACAGCGTGCGGTAATTGACCCCAAAGCACTAAAAATCATTCTGCGCAAAGTACGACGCAGCCTCGACGATCGCCGTCTCAGACGCTTCGACAACCAGCTGAGCAGTTACACCTCTGAACAAGAACAGATCGCAATACGGCAAGCCCGAAACCTGAAATCCCAAGACCGGCTCCGACGACGGCCGCAGAGCAAACCCAACAGCTGTGATGTGATTGCCATCGCCTCGAATGAGGGGCCTTACATCGCAGAATTCATTCATCACTATCTGTTCCTGGGCTTCAACAACATCTACATCGGTCTGAATAACGATCATTCCGGTACCACGGGCCCGATTGTGAATGCGATCAGTAGGCACTACCCACAAGTGCACCTGATCAACACCGATCAAGATCATCAACAGGGCCTGCAGCGGGGGTCCTACACCCGCCTCTACGAAGTGGCCTCCCAAACGAGTGACGCATCCCACTGCATGGTGGTGGATGTGGATGAGGCGTGGGTTGCTGTTCCTTTCCCCACCAGCATCCAAACCTTCCTGACCGCGCATCCCAAGGCGGATGTGATCTCATCCAATTGGCTGCACTGCCATGGCGCCAACCTGTTCGACAACCCACTGGATCTCTCGAACACCCGCCTGAGGCTCACCGATCAATTCAAAAGTTTGTTCCGCTATGGAATCGCGGTGACCGATCTGGGTGCTCACGTGCCCTGGGTGCTCGCTGAACCAGAAATCCAGCACACCAGCAGCGACGCGAGACCCGTCAAAAGCAAGCCTGTTAATGGACTACGGAGGCTGAGCAAACGAGGCATCAAGGCCTCCATCCACAAAGCAAACACCAGCTGGGTGATCCACCGCCACACCCGATCAGAACTGGAATATGCCGCCAAATTGCTCCACCCGGATGTGAACAAGAAGGCGATCCCATTCAAACCAAACCGAAAGGGCTACCTGCTGCCAAAGGAAAGCCAGGAGTCACGCCAACTGGCGACCAAGCTCCTTGGTCCAACCCACCAACCACCGCAAGCTTATATCGATTCTTTTGAGGCCTTCATTGATCGCTGCAGCATTCGCGACCTGATCAAAACCGCCCGCGCCGAAATCGGTGAAGAGCCGATCAAAAATCGGATCAAGACGATGGATCCCGCGCAAATCAGAAGCCATAAGGCCATTTGGACCCATACGTTCCGGGGCACTCGCTTTCTGCAACTGCTCGAGCAACGCAGCCGATAGAGCGGTCTTCAGTCCAACGCTTAAGGCAAAGCCTTCATCAGGCTGCCCATCTCCAACGCCTCCAGGCCGTAGCTCCAGCCCAGATTGCTCTTGATGCCCGCCCGTTCGAGCGCCTGCTGCATCGTGTCGGTTGTCAACACGCCGAAGATCACGGGCACAGACGTGTCGCGGGCCACCGCAGCAACACCCTTGCTGGCCTCCGCCACCACCACATCGAAATGGGGCGTATCACCGCGGATCACCGCCCCCAGGGTGATCAGCACCTGGTACTGACCGGAGCGGGCCATCTGCTGGGCCACTATTGGCAGTTCGAACGATCCCGGCACCCAGGCCACGTCCAGCTGGGAGCTGGTCTCCGACACATCCACGCCATGGCGCTTGAGGCAGTCGAGACAGCCGCTCAGCAGCTTGGCGGTGACCAGATCATTGAAACGGGCCACGACAATGCCGACGCGCAGCCCGGCTGCGTCAGAGAAACGTCCTTCAAACGTGGCCATTGGGAAGGTGCCGACTGAATTTCAGCCATCGTGGCACCCGCCAGGTTCTGCCTGAGGCTGAGCTCAGACGACGAAGAAGCTCACACCCCAGTTCAGCAGCACCAGCGCCACCCACACAGCACTGCCCAGCAGGATCAGACGGTTGGAGCGGCCGCTGTCCTCACTGGAGGCATACAGCACCGGCACCGCAACGATCAAAGCGAAGGACGCCACCACCAGGGCCAGAACGGTCAGCGTGTTGATGAACTGCATGGAGCTGGAAGTCAGGAATTGATTTTCACACGAGAGCTGTTGCTCCCGCGAGCGAGCGGAGCACTCTTCACACCATGAAGGGGAAGAGGCCTCCGCTCAGCGGAGATTCAGGTTCAAACGCGGGTCGCGACAGCGCTACCGAGGGCATCACGCAGACCACGAACAACGGCCACCATCGCCAGCTCATCCTGCAGGCGGTTCACGGCAGAACCGACGCCCACGCCGGCCGCACCGGCAGCGATGGCCATCGGCAGTGTGACCGCCGAAAGACCCGAAGCACAAAGAACGGGCACATCGACAGCGCGGCTGATGCTGTGGGCGGCGGCCAGGGTGGGGGCAGCCTTCTCAATCAGGCCCAGGTGGCCAGCACTGAAGGGCTTGGCACTGGTGCCGCCCTCGGTTTGGATCAGATCGGCACCTGCAGCCACCAGATCGATGGCCAGCTGCTCCTGCTCATCAATCGGCAACACGTGGGGCACGGTGACGCTCAACACCACGTTGGGCAGCAGTTGGCGGGTGCGGCGGGTGAGCTCCAGCACCTCAGCCGCATCAAAGATGCGGCCCTGGGGATAGAAGGCGTCGTAGTTGCCGATCTCCACCATCACGGCACCGGCCGCAACGGCGGCGGGGAACTGCTCGGGCTCGACCGACGACACACACACAGGCACGCCGCCGGAGGCCTTGATCGCCAACTGCACGAGGGCGGGATCACAGGCCACATCAATCAGATCGGCCCCACCACGGCCTGCGGCACAAGCGACACGTTCGACGCTGGCAGCATCGAAATTCATCAAGCCAGCGATCACCTTGAGGGCGGAGCGCTGCTCGAGGCTGCGCTGCAGAGCGGCGGGCAGCTGATGAAGTCGGGTCATGGCAGAAACAGCAATAACGACAGTCTCCCACCGGAGCGGGAGGGACCCGAGCGAGAATTGCCACCGGAGCACCTCGCTTGTGGCCTCTCATTCCGACTGGAGCGCGTGGCATCACCAGCTGCACCAACGGCTGCTGAAGAAGCCGCAGCTGCTGCCAGCCGGGTCGGGCCTGGTGCTGGCCATTTCCGGCGGACAGGATTCGATGGCCCTGCTGGGCCTGCTGCGGGACCTCCGCCATAAGCACGCCTGGACACTGAAGCTCTGGCACGGGGACCACGGCTGGCACCAACACTCAGGCGAGATCGCAGCCGCGCTTTCCGCCTGGTGCCGAAGCCAAGGGTTCGACATCCGGATCAGCCGGGCTGAACAGGGGCAAACCAACAGCGAAGCCAAAGCCAGGGCCTGGCGCTACGCCGAATTACAGAAAGCAGCAGAGGAATGGAACAGTGATGTGGTCACCGCCCACACCGCCAGCGATCGGGCCGAGGGGATGCTGATGAACATGGCCCGGGGCTGCGACATCGAAGGACTGAGCAACCTGCGGGAGGTGCGGCCCCTCAGCGAACACATCCCGCTTGGCCCGCGCCTGCGCAGACCGTTGTTGCACCTCAGACGCGATGCGACGTCAGCAATCTGCTCCAGCCTGCAACTGCCGATCTGGCTGGATCCCAGCAATACCGATCAATCCCTGGAACGCAACCGGATCCGACACCAGGTGATGCCTGTCTTGAACCAACTGCATCCCGGATGCGAACAACGCATGGCAGACCTCAGCGAACGCCTTTCCCGGGTCAGGGACACCCAGGCCGGACTCTGCGACCTGGCCCTGCAAAGCCTGATCCATGCAGCAGGACTCGATCGCCAGACCATGCGTCGCCTCGACGACCCGACATGCCGCGCTTTGCTTGCCACTTGGCTGAGAAAGCAGGGGACCCCCCGCATCACCAGTCAAAGGCTCGACGAGCTCAGCCATCGCCTGCGCACGGGTCCAGGCAATGGACAGAGCGACCTGGGGAACCATTGGCGACTTGAGTGGAACCCATCAACGATTCAACTGATCAACACCGCTCCAAAAGAAAAGAACTGAAGCCAACGATTCGCCACTGGTAGGCTCCCCCAGCCATCCAGACCACAGATGATTATTTCTGAATCTAATCAATTTGTGTTCATCAAAGGCAGAAAAGTTGCTGGAACCAGCGTTGAAGTTGGGCTGACCAGCCTCTGCGATCATCGAGATATTCTTACTCCGATTACACCCATTGACGAAGTTGTTCGATTCCAAACAACTCGATTAATGGCCCAGAACTACGGAGCGGATCCAGAAAAGCTCGAGGCCTACGCCCACACGATCCAACGTATCGAGCAAGGTGGCGAGGCAAACTGGAGCGAAATCCGAAAGCCCCGGGGCCAATATATGGGCCATATGCCCTTGATCGAGATCGAAGATCAATACGGAGCGATTCCCCAGGATTGGACCATCATCGCCATCACCCGCTGCCCCTACGAGCAAGCGCTCTCGCGCATCAAACACATGGCAAACAAGGAAGCCGTAAGAGAGCGGTCAGAGGCAGCCATTGACGTTGAAAGCAGCTACTTTCAAGAAGCAAAAACAAAATTCATCAACAAAGCAGCCAACAAAAAACCGCGTCTTAACATCAGCCTTTACAAGGACTCCGCTAATAACTTACGGCCAAATTTCTATCTACGCTATGAAAATCTCAACAGCGATTACAAGCGACTCCTGGAGAAACTAGGCCAAACCAACGCGCCAGAGCTGCCTCACCTTAAAAAAACAAGCACGACCAAAAGAACAGCAGCGCAAGACCTGTTCGAGCGCCAAGAACTCGACATTATCAACGCATGCTTTGAAGAAGAATTCCAGCAATACAACTATCAAGCCATTTAATTAGTCCAAACGGCGTCACATCTTTCTGCAGCCATGACAGGCAATCAGTGGACCATCACGCAGGCAATTGCGGCAGAGGTAAACGGACCAACGATCAAACCACACGGTCCGGCAACAAAATCCCGTCAGGACCGCAAGATTTCTTGACAATCACGACGGAAGCATCAACAACAACCATACAGACATCAATCAGAACAAGCTCTCCACAACAAAACTAATCATTCATTAGCTGGATTCAACAAACAGCGACAAAGCGCAAGAAAAGCTTGAGGCCTTAAGCTTAGATTTCAATTCAGATCAGCATCAACCAAGCAACAAGCATGTTGCCAGGGGAAGCCACGGCCCCGTGTTAAAATAAACAAAATTTTCACGTCAATGAAAAAGCTGTTTATTCTTGGCGTAGGCGCTCAAAAAGGTGGAACGACGTGGCTACATCGTCAACTCAACGACAACCCCAATGTAGACCTTGGCTTCCGAAAGGAATATCACATCTTTGATGCCATCGCCGACACGAAGCTCCGCGGAGACAATGACGAATCAGGCAATTCCTTCCGAAACAAACGCATCAGAAAAATCCTGAAGTTTAACGATGCAGGAAAATTAGGAAAAAACCTGGGCAGCAAGCGAAAAAGATCCCAACACACTGCTCTTGAACTTGCTTTTTAGACAATCTTGACCACTACTTTGATTATTTTGACTACTTATATTTGAAAAATTCAGACGTGGAAGCGGTTGGCGACATTACGCCGAACTACGCAATCCTGAAGCCCTCGATGCTCCGCATGATCAAAAGGAGACTCGAAGATAAGGGATTTACGGTAAAAGTTATCTTTTTAATGCGTGATCCAGTGGAACGGATATGGTCGCTAGCTCGAATGAAAAAGAGAAACATGAACGAAGCAAGGCAGCAAGATTTTGACGAAATTAAGTATATTTCGACTAAAGTGAGCAAAAATTTTGCTATCGTCAAGTCGAGCTACGAGTACACGATTCAAAACTTAGAGAAGGTATTTAATCAACAGGATATTTACTATGGATTTTATGAGACGCTTTTTAGCGAAGCAAGCTTCGAAAAAATCCAAAAATTTCTGGGAATTTCTTTAAATAAATTTGATACGGAGCAGGTCTTTAATGCTTCGCCGAAAACAACGGATATTCCGGCTGAAACGAATCAAGATCTTGTTGAGCGCTTTGAGTCAACCTACAAATTCATGCTGAGCCGTTTTGGCCAATCAATGAAGGAGATTTGGCAGGGATACGACTTGCTCGACAACCCTCAAGCTTGAATATAACTTCCAGGCTTGATCTGATGGACAGCGCTCGAAATACGCTCATCACTTGAATCCAACCCAATAAAATCTGCCATTTCCTTAACGAATTGCTCTGGACTCATAATTGCTTTCTCATAGCTACACACCAATGATGGGCATTTCGATTTACGAATAATCTCGAGATTACGATTTTGCCAGGCCAAATGTTGCTCCATTAATTTAATCGGCGATGTTTTTTTTGCCGACTTGCCACGGGCGGTCTTGCGTCCCAAGGGCCTGAGCGACGAAGCGAGAGGGTCCCTCAACACGCAGATGAGGTGGGGCCGACGGATGTGCTCAATAATTTGATTGAGATAAACATTGGCACGAGGATATTTCCAACCCCAAACTGAATTTGTCAGATTACGCTGGTTAACGGCATCAATCAAAGATGCGCGCATCTTACTTCGATCAGCCTTGAATTCATCAGGCATGCAGTCAAAATTGAAGGCCTGATCTTCATAATTAGCCGGAAGATCTTGACCCATCGGCACACCCAACTGCTCGACAATCCGGGCCACCATGGTGGTACCACCGCGCGGAACTCCGAACACCACAAAGGTGCGCGGATCAGCTGCATTCACAGCAGCAGATGATTCTCCAGGGATTTGAATTGACGTCGAGAACAGCTCGAAACCCTGCACCGATCCTCAGCTCTAAGCAACTGCAACCTTACGCTGCTCAGAGGCTGGCTCTCAACAGAGCGTTCACCGCAGCCGCCACCAGCCCGGCTCCTCCGCGGCTGCCCTCCAGACGGATCTGAGCCAGACCACTGGCTGCCAGGTGCGCCTTGCTTTCGGCCACGCCGACAAACCCCACAGGCATACCAATCACCAGGCTGGGGGCTGGAGCACCAGCGGCCACCTGTCGCAATAATGCCTCCATCGCGGTGGGGGCACTGCCAATCAGCACCACAGGTGGTGGTGTTGCTTGGCCAAGGGTCCGCCACGCCTGCTCCATCCCAGCCGATGTGCGGGTCGAACCCTCGGGTGCGCAGTCAGGGGCCCACTCCAAAACCGTGTGCACCACGCTTCCAAGAGTGCGCTGGGCCATGGGCGTCACCGCCGCTGCAGCCATGGCGGTGTCGGTGAGGATCGCCGCTCCCTGCTGCAACGCCTTCATTCCCCGCTCGCAAGCCCCTTCGCTGCAGTGCAGCAGCTCCCCCAGGGAAAGGTCGCCGCTGCTGTGAACACAGCGTTCCAGCACCTGCTGCTCCAGCGGCGGCAAGCCCGTGTCCCCCAATGCGATCCGAATCCGGCGGATGCTCTCGGTGAAGATCGGGTGGTCTTGGCTCATCCACGCCATCATCAACCCATGCCGATCCATTTGTTCTGGGGTGATGACGCCGCCGCCCGGGACCGGGCCATCGACGCGCTGATCGCTCGGGTTGTCGATCCCAGCTGGAGCAGCCTCAACCTCAGCCGACTGGATGGAGCCGAAAACGGTCAGGCCCTGCAGGCCCTCGAAGAAGCCCGAACCCCGCCCTTCGCCGCCGGAGAACGCCTGGTGCTGCTTCAGCGCAGTCCGTTCTGCAATGGCTGTCCCAGTGAGCTGGCCGACCGGTTTGAAGCCGCCCTGGAGCTGGTGCCCGAGAGCAGCCATCTCGTGTTGGTGAATCCGGCCAAACCGGATGGTCGCCTGCGCACCACCAAAGCCCTGCAAAAGCGGATCAAGCAGGGCCTTGACCATGAGCAAAGTTTCCCCCTGCCGGCGGCCTGGGATGGTCGGGGCCAGCGCCAGCTGGTGCAGAGCACAGCGGAAGCCCTGGGACTCTCCGTGGACTCCAACGCAGTGGATGCGCTGGTGGAGGCCATTGGCGCCGACAGCGCACGGCTGGAATCAGAGCTGCGCAAACTGTCGCTGCGGTCCACCAGCATCGATGAAGCCCTGGTGCGGGAGCTCGTGGGCGGGCGCAGCACCAACGCACTGGCGGTGGGTGATGCTCTGTTGGAGGGCAATCCCGGCGAAGCCATCGCCCGCTGGGATGCTCTGCTGGACGCAGGCGAACCAGCCCTGCGGATCGTGGCCACCCTCACCGGTCAGATCCGCGGCTGGCTCTGGGTGAGCCTGCTGGAGCAGCAGGGTGAACGGGATGTCGCCGTGATTGCCAAGGCCGCCGGGATCGGCAACCCCAAACGGATTTACGTGATGCGCAAGCAGCTTCAGGGACGCCCACCGAAGCGCTTTCTCTCGCTCCTGGGCCGCCTGCTGGAGGTGGAGGCACGGCTGAAACGGGGGGCCATGCCGGGCGATGCCTTCCGCGACGGTCTGCTGGGCTGATCGCTGACCGCCAGGTGAGAAAATCCAGCGTTGCTGAAGCTCGGCCCATGGCGCTCCTGGTGCAGAAATTCGGGGGCACCTCCGTCGGCAGCGTGGAACGGATCAAGGCGGTGGCCGATCGCATCGGACGCTGCCGTGAAGAGGGGCACGACGTTGTGGTGGTGGTCTCCGCCATGGGCCACACCACCGATGAACTGACTGGCCTGGCCAACGCCATCACCTCCAGCCCCACCCAACGGGAGATGGACATGCTGCTCGCCAGTGGCGAACAGGTCTCCATCGCCCTGTTGGCCATGGCCTTGAACGCTCAAGGGGTGAGCGCAACGTCGATGACCGGACCGCAGGTGGGCATCGCCACGGAATCCACCCACGGCAGAGCCCGCATCCTCGGAATTCGCACCGACAGGATCCGCAACCGTCTCACTGCCGGCCAGGTGGTGGTGGTCGCCGGTTTCCAGGGCACCAGCACCAGCAGCGATGGGCTCAACGAAATCACCACCCTCGGGCGCGGCGGCTCCGACACCTCCGCTGTCGCCCTGGCGGCAGCCCTCGGTGCCGATGCCTGCGAGATTTATACGGATGTTCCGGGTGTTCTCAGCACCGATCCGCGCAAGGTGACCGATGCCCAGCTGATGGACACGATCAGCTGCGACGAAATGCTGGAACTCGCCAGCCTGGGGGCCTCCGTGCTGCATCCAAGAGCCGTTGAAATCGCCCGCAATTACGGCGTGAACCTTGTGGTGCGCTCCAGTTGGAGCGATGCCCCAGGCACCCGGATCACCAGCCGTTCAGCCCGTCCGATCAGCAGCAACGGACTGGAGCTTGGCAGTCCTGTGGATGGGATGGAAGAAGTGGACGGACAGGCCGTACTCGCCCTTTCCCACATTCCCGATCAACCCGGCATCGCCGCACGCCTCTTCGAAACCCTCTCCGAAGCGGGGATCAATGTGGACCTGATCATTCAGGCCACCCACGAGGGCAGTAGCAACGACATCACCTTCACCGTGGCCGAGGCTGATCTCGAGCTGGCCCATGGTGTGAGCCAGAAGGTTCTCGATCAACTGGGCGGCGAACTCGCGGCAGAGGGAGGGCTGACCAAGCTGAGCATCAGCGGGGCCGGAATCATGGGGCGCCCTGGGATTGCCGCCGGCCTGTTCAACTGCCTCTGTCAGCAGGGCATCAACCTCCGCCTGATCGCCACCAGTGAGGTGAAGGTGAGCTGCGTGATCGACTCCGGCGCCGGCAGCAAAGCTGTTCAAGCCGTGCAGGAGGCCTTCGACCTCGAGGATTCACAAATCCTCATCAATCCCACCGACAACGGCAGCGGCGAACCGGAAGTGCGCGGCGTGGCGCTCGACCGCGACCAGGTGCAACTCAGTGTTCGTCATGTGCCCGATCGTCCCGGCACCGCAGCCGCTTTGTGTTCAGCCCTGGCCGATAACAGCATCAGCTTGGATGCCATCGTTCAATCGGAACGACAGCACAGCGACGGATCGCGGGACATCACCTTCATCCTGCGCAAGGACGACCGCGCCCGCGCCGATGTGGCCCTGGCACCGCTGCTGGCCCAGTGGCCCGGTGCCGCTCTGGAGGATGGTGAGGCCATTGCCCGGGTGAGTGCTGTGGGCGCTGGGATGCCGGCAACGCCAGGGACGGCGGGGCGCATGTTCCGCGCACTGGCGGATGCGGGCATCAACATCGGCCTGATCGCCACCAGCGAAATCAGAACCAGCTGTGTGGTGGCCGAAGATGCTGGCGTCAGGGCGCTCCAGGTGGTGCACACCGGATTCGGACTGGGAGGTGAAGAGCGTCACACCGCCCAAGGCACCGCCTCACCGCACGACCCCGACTAACGGTCTACAACGGGGGGACTGGCCCCCCAACGCGTGGACGCCGATTTCGAGCAGCACTACCAAGCCGCAGAACGGGCCTATGGCCTCGGGGAGTACGCCGAGGCCCATGCAATCTCCTCAGCGTTGTGGGATCAACTCCAAAGCGCCTCGAACGACCACGACCCCAGCCTGGTCTTGGGCTGGCGGGCGGTGGTGTCGCTGCTCCTGGGTCACATCCAGCTGCATGGGCTCTAGCAACCGGAGCAAGCCGCCATCTCCTACGAACGGGTGCTGGAGGGTGACGTGGACGCCACCATCGCCGCCCTGGCGGAACAGGGGCTAGAGCGCTGCCGATCAGAAGCCAACGCCAGTGGAGCATGTACGACTCCCGCAACCAATGGCGCCGTCCCAGACCTGCTTAAGGATCCATTCCTGAACACGGATCCTGATCAAGTCAGGGCAGCACCGGCTGATGTGTTCACCGCAATGCCGCGTGGTTGCCCAGTGATGAGGAACCCAGGGCCATGCCGACTCCGGATCCCTCTCCCACTGCGGTCCCAAACCCAAAGACAACAGTAACTCCAGCAGCCGATTCAGACATCCAGCTGACAGACCTGGAGATCAACCCCACAACAGAGGAATCAAGCGAAGGCAACGTCGAGACAATTACCCCGAGCCCAAAGCCAACGCTCACCCCGGAAGCCAGTTCAGAGGTGGAGATGGCGAACCAGGAACAAGCATTCAGCGAAGAAGAGCCACCCCTCGACACCATCGAGCCCGCACCCCAGGGGCCTGAGGCCCCATCGCTTTTGGAACATTCATGGCTACGCGTCCAACTCCAGCCCGACATCAAAAGCCCGACCAACTCCAGGGAGCCGATGGGACTGATTAACAGGATCAAAGGGGTCTTCGCCCGATCAGCTGGCCCCTAACTACTAACTACCCCGAGCAAGCATCCGGATGAATAACACCTTGGACAAACCATGACCTTGGGCTACAGATAGCCACAACATGTCTTTTTCAATCACCTAAACCAATGACCCGACAAACCTGCAGCGTAGAAAGCAGACAATGAAAGCATCAATCCAAAAGATTTGACCAGAAAACATTAACGTGCCGAAAGAGACTAAATACACATCAAACTCACATCTCACTCGCTTTATAACCCATTTGGGCATCAACCCTCTTGGCATGCTCCTTCAGTTCCTTCCTCGAAAAACCAAGGCCCATAAATTGATTCAACGATACAGCCAATTGAAGAGGATCATCAATCGCCTTCTCGTAACTCACCAACAACGCAGGAGCACCAGCTTCTTCAAGGAGTGCCAATTGGTTAGCCTGAAGCTCCAGCGCGTAACGAATGGCACCAGCTGCTGGCCGACCACGACGAACAACACCGCGCCATGTTGAAGCAACAACATCACGGAACACACACACAAACATAGGATTAACAACTTGAGAGCAAATATCCTTCAGATAGAGGTCAATACGCGGATATTTCCATCCCCAAGTGTCAAATTTTTGATTCCTGCTTTCAATAGCCTGCCGAATGGAAGCAATCTTTTGCTCACGAGTCCATTCCGGATTTTTTCGCCCCAAAATATCCCAATTAAAATCACCATCCTCAAGATTCACAGGCAATTCCTCGCCCAAATAAACACCCATTGAACGAACAACATTCGCGATCATTGTTGTCCCACCGCGAGGCATGCCAAACAGAATAAGTGTCTTCTTAACACCGGCATTCAACGAGTCGACATCTGCCACATTCAGCGAAAACACAACCTCATTATCAAGAGACTCCAGCTTCTTCCTAGAAACTCTTTTAACCATGAGCCCAGCATAAGTCTCATGATCATAATCCAAGCTGAAGAGCGCAAAAAACAGACATTGGCCCAAAAAGTTCGGCGAAGGATAGATTGCCTCAAAACAATCAAGGCCTCTTACAACGGCTTCCAGCAGGCGATAAACAACAATCAGAGTTCGGTATAATTCACACTCCTTCAAAGACAGCATCCAACAATCTGTTGAAGCGCTCATGGCTCCGCGTTCAACTCCAGCCTGAAATCAAAAGCCCCACCGACTCCGGGGAGCCGATGGGGCTGATCAAGAGGATCAAAGGGGTCTTCGCCCGCTCAGCTGGCCGCTGAACGACGACGACGGGTGCGGCCTGCAGGCATCTCCGGCTCCGGCGAAGCGGGTACTGCCTTTTCAGCCACCGGTTGAGGAGCCACTTTCTCCACCACTGCGGTTGCCGCAGCGGCACGGACGGGGGCCGGTGTTGCCGAGCTAGACCGGCCGTTGCCCTGGTTGTTCCGCACCGGAGCGGGGGTTCCACCGCCACCGCCGTTGCGACGGCCATAGGGAGAGCCACCGCCACGACCACCGCGACCGCGGGGAGCCGGACGGTCATCGGGCTCAGCATCGGCACGGCCCTTGTAGACCGGTGTGCCACCAGGAGCAGGCTGCACCAGACAGAGGATCAGCGGCTCCACCTGCAGTTCACGGCGCATCCGGCGGCCAAGGCCCACCTCCACTTCTCGCTGCACACCCATCCAGTCCACCTCCGGGGCCTTGCCACCGGTGTTGCGGCAGAGCTGCTTCCAGCGGTTTTCGAGCACCCACTTGATTTCGCGCTCTACCCACAACGACATCTTGCGGGCATCGGCTGTGGTGACCACACCCCGCAGGTTCACCCGCGGCGGGGCCACCATGGCGCCATCGGTGCTGATGGCGGCCAGGATCGTCACCACGCCGTCTTCCGCCAGCTGCTGGCGTTCCTTCAGCACCCGGGCATCAACGATGCCGTTGCGGGATTGATCCAGCAGCTCGATGCCCGCTTTCACGGCATTGCCTTTGCGGATCGAATCCGGGGTGAGCTCCACCACATCACCGTTGTCGATGATCAGGGTGTTATCGACCGGAACCCCCATCGAATGGCCGGTGCGGGAGTGCTGCACCAGCATCCGGTGCTCACCGTGCACCGGCACGAAGAACTTGGGCCGGGTGAGGGCCAACATCAGTTTCTGGTCTTCCTGGAAGCCATGGCCGGAGACATGAATGCCTTCGCCCTTGCCGTAAACGACCTTGGCACCCAGCATCATCAACTTGTCGATGGTGTTCACCACGGAGATGGTGTTTCCAGGGATCGGGCTGGCCGAGAAGATGATCGTGTCGGTGGTCTTCACCTTCACCTGGGGATGCTCCCCGCGGGAGATGCGGCTCAGGGCAGCCAGCGGCTCACCCTGGCTGCCGGTCATCAGCAGCAGGGTTTCGCGATCGGGCACATCGTTGATCTGCTTGATCGGCACAAACAATTCATCCGGCGCGCGCATATAGCCCAGTTCCCGCGCCTTGGCGATCACGTTGAGCATGGAGCGGCCCAGCAGTCCCACCTTGCGGCCGTTCTTCAGGGCCAGCTCCAGAATCATCGACACGCGATGAATCGAGCTGGCGAAGGTGGTGACAATCACTCTCCCTTCGGCATTGGCGATGTGGCGATCCAGGTTGGGGAACACCGAGCGCTCCGGCGGGCAGAAACCAGGAACCTCGGAGTTGGTGGAATCGCTGAACAGACAGAGGACGCCCTTGTCACCGTGGTGAGCCAGGCGGGCCATGTCGAAGTTTTCGCCGTCGACCGGGGTGTGGTCGAACTTGAAGTCACCCGTGAAAATCACGGTCCCCACTGGTGTGGAGATGGCCAGCGAGAAGCTGTCGGCCATCGAGTGGGTGTTGCGGATGAACTCCACGGAGAAGTGCTGACCCACCTTCACCACATCGCGCGGACCGACGGTCTGCAGGGTGGTGCGGTCGCGGACACCGGCCTCATCCATCTTGCCGGTGAGCATCGAGAGGGCCAGCCGCGGCCCGTAGATCACCGGAATGTTGAAGTGCTTGAGGTGGTGAGCGATGCCACCGATGTGGTCTTCATGACCATGGGTGACGATCATGCCGCGGATCCGCTTCTGGTTCTCGCGCAGGAAGCTGGTGTCGGGCAGCACCACATTCACCCCGTGCATGCCGTCGCTGGGGAAGGCCAGACCGGCATCCACCAGCATCAGGTCATCGCCGTACTCGAACACACAGGTGTTCTTGCCGATTTCGTGGAGACCACCCAGGGGAATCACACGAAGGCAGGGCTCCTGACCCTTGCTGGATCGCGCGTTGTTAGCCATGGAAAACGATGTGTAGAAGAACGGGTTGCGTGAGCCGATAAGCCGGACCGAGCTAGGTCTGACGGAGGGCGGCCATGGCGGTGGAGAGCGAACGTTTCATGTCGTCAGAGAGGGGGCACAGGGGCGGACGGGGCGCACCGACAGACCAGCCATTGAGTTCCAGGGCAGCCTTGACGGGAATCGGATTGGTGGTGGCGAACAGGGCCTTGAACAGGGGAATCAACGCGTCGTGCAGGGCGAGTGCGGAGGCACCATCGCCGTTCAGATAGGCCTCGATCATGGCGCGGATCTCAGGGCCCGCCACGTGGCTGCCCACACTCACGACGCCCACTGCACCCACAGCAAGCATCGGCAGGGTGAGGCCGTCGTCACCGCTGTAGATCGCCAACTGCGGACCGCAGGCCAGCCGCAAGGCCGTGACCTCTTCAGTGGTGCCGCTGGCGGCCTTGAAACTCACCACATTGGGGCAGTCCATCAGCCGGGCCACCGTGGCCGGGGCGATGCTGCAACCGGTGCGGCCAGGGATGTTGTAAAGCATCAACGGCAGCTCAGGTGCCGCTTCAGCGATGGCCCGGAAATGGGCCTCCAGACCCTCCTGGGGAGGCTTGTTGTAGTAGGGCACCACAACGAGAGCGCCATCGGCGCCGGCCGCCGCCGCTTCCTTGGTGGCCTCCACCGCTTCCGCTGTGGAATTGCTGCCCGTGCCCGCCAACACCTTGGCGTTGCCGCCCACGGCATCACGAACGGCCTGCAGCAGCTTCAACTGCTCGTCCCAGCTGAGGGTTGGGGATTCACCGGTGGTGCCGCACACCAGCAATCCATCGGAGCCCTGCTCCACCAGGTGCCGCGCCAGCTTTCCAGCGACGCTGAGATCCACAGCACCACTGGCGTCAAAGGGAGTCACCATCGCGGTGACCACACGGCCGAAGGGCGTTGGCGAGAGGGTGGCGGCCTGGGTCATCACTTCTGAATCAAGAGTTCAGCGATCTGAACAGCATTCAGCGCCGCTCCCTTGCGGATCTGGTCCCCACACAGCCAGAGCTCCAGAGCATTGGCATCGCTGATGTCCTGCCGGATCCGGCCGATCGCGACCGGGTCGCGACCGGTCACATCCGTCGGCATCGGGAAACGGTTCGCCACCGGGTCGTCAATCAACTCCACCCCAGGTGCAGCCGCGAGCAGCTCCCGTGCCTCATCAACCGGGAAGGGGGACTCGAACTCGATGTTCACCGCTTCGGAATGGGCCCGCAGCACGGGCACCCGCACGCAGGTGGCGGTGAAGCGCAGATCCGGCAGACCCATGATCTTGCGGGTCTCGTTCACCATCTTCATCTCCTCCTCGCAATAGCTGTTGGCCTGCAGGGGAGAGTTGTGCAAAAAGAGGTTGAACGCCAGGGAGTAGGGCAGCACCTCTCCTTTCGGAGTGCCGCCATCCAGCACCGTCTGCGACAGGTTTTTCAGCTCCTTCATGGCCCGGGCACCGGCACCACTGGCGGATTGGTAGGTGCTCACCACCACCCGGCGCATCGCCCGCTTGGCCGCCAAAGGAGCCAAAGCGAGGGTGAGAAGGATCGTGGTGCAATTCGGATTGGCGATCACGCCCTTGTGGGCGAAGGCCGCATCGGGGTTGACCTCGGGCACCACCAGCGGTACACCCTCCTCCATCCGGAAGGCACTGGAATTATCCACCATCACGGCACCGGCGGCGGTGATCGCCTCGCGCCACTGCTTGGAAACAGAACCACCGGCTGACGCCAGCACCAAGTCGACCCCTTCAAAGGATTGGGCCGAGACCTCTTCCACTGTGAGGGTGCGGCCATTCCAGCTTTGGGTCTGGCCGGCCGAACGGGCCGACGCCAGCAGCTTCAGCTCACCAACGGGGAAACGGCGCTCTTCAAGCAGCAGCAGCAGCTCTTGGCCAACAGCACCGCTGGCACCAAGAACAGCAACATTGAGAGGGCGATTGGGAAGGGTCGAAGACAAGCGGTGGAGTGAACGATCTGAACGAAAACCCGTCGTTTCTCAGGCCCAACATCACTACGTAGAGAACGTGATGCCGGCCTAGCGACGCGCTCAGCTTACCGATCCAGCCTGAATTCACCGGTTGCATAAAGTGCTGGGCTGCCCTTTCCCTTCCCCCATGAGCGCTGCAGCCCTGAAGGTGACCACCGAAGCCCGCCCCAGCAGCCGCCTGGCGGTGACGGTCACCGTTCCTGGGGAGCGCTGCAAGACCAGTTACGAAGACGCCATCACCAACCTGAGCCGCAGCATCAACCTGCCGGGCTTCCGCAAGGGCAAGGTGCCGCGCACGGTGCTGGTTCAGCAGCTGGGTGGCGTGCGGATCAAAGCCACGGCTCTGGAAAAGCTGATCGATAACGCCTGGCGTGACGCCATCAAGCAGGAATCGCTGGAACCGATCAGTCAGCCTGATCTGAGCAGTGGTTTCGACGGCCTGCTGGAGAGCTTTGAGCCCGGCAAAGAACTCACCTTCACCCTGGAAGCCGACGTCGCCCCGACGCCGAAGCTGAAAACCACCAAGGGACTGAAGGCGGAATTTGAAACCGTGGCCTACGACGCCTCCCGGGTCGACGCGATGCTTGAGGATTCCCGCAAGCAGATGGCCACGGTCGTGCCTGTGGAAGGCCGTGCCGCCAAGAACGGCGACATCGCTGTGCTCGGCTTCAAGGGCACCTACAGCGATGACGGCAGCGAGATCGAGGGCGGCAGTGCCGATTCGATGGATGTGGACCTGGAAAACGGCCGGATGATCCCCGGCTTCATCGAAGGGGTCATCGGCATGAAGGTCGGCGAGACCAAAACCGTGGAGTGCCAGTTCCCTGACGACTATCCGAAGGAGGACGCCCGCGGACGTAAGGCCGCCTTCGAGATCGAACTGAAGGACCTCAAGACCCGCGAATTGCCCGAGCTGGATGACGAATTCGCCAAGCAGGCCAGCGAACAGGAAACCCTGGCGGACCTGCGCAAAGACCTGGAGCAGCGGCTGAAGGACGACGCCGAACGCCGTCAGACCAGCAACCGCCGCGATGCCCTCGTCGCCGCCCTGGTGGAGCAGCTGGAGGTGGAGCTTCCGGAAGCCCTGATCCAACAGGAAAGCCGCAACCTGCTGGAGCAAACCGCAGCCCAATTCGCCCAGCAGGGCATGGATGTGAAGTCGCTGTTCACTCCCGACCTGGTGCGCAACCTCATGCAGAACTCCCGCCCCGAGGCTGAAGAGCGTCTGCGCCGCAGTTTTGCCCTCACCGCCCTGGCTGAAGCGGAGGACATCAAGCTCGACGACAAGGACGTGGACGCCAAGGTCAAGGAGGTGAAGAAAGAGCTCTCCGCCGACGCCAAGATCGATCCAGAGCGCCTGCGTCAGGCCGTGATGGATGACCTGATGCAGGATCGTCTGATGGGATGGCTCGAGGAGAACAGCACCCTCACCGAAAAGGCACCGTCTGCGGATGACAGCAAGGCTGCAGCCAAGAAAAAGCCCGCCGCCAAGAAGACCGCAGCTAAAAGCAAGTCCAAGGCGGACGCCAAGGACTGAGCAACGCCCATAGATTGACCCAACTTCACCGCATACCGATCGCGTGATCGACGCCCGCAGTCACCACCCCATCCAGAACCGCTGGCGGGCCGCCATGCCCGTCTCGGCACCGGGGCCACTGCCCACGGTTGTTGAACAGTCCGGTCGCGGCGACCGCGCCTTCGACATCTACTCCCGCCTGCTGCGGGAGCGGATCATCTTCCTCGGCACCGGCGTGGATGACGCCGTCGCCGACGCCCTGGTGGCGCAGATGCTGTTCCTCGAAGCCGAGGATCCAGAGAAGGACATTCAGATCTACATCAACTCGCCGGGAGGGTCGGTCACCGCTGGTCTGGCGATCTACGACACCATGCAGCAGGTCGCCCCTGACGTGGTGACCATCTGCTACGGCCTCGCCGCCAGCATGGGTGCCTTTCTGCTCTCCGGAGGCACAAAGGGCAAGCGTCTTGCCTTGCCGAATGCCCGGATCATGATTCACCAACCCCTCGGTGGCGCCCAGGGGCAGGCGGTGGACATCGAGATCCAGGCTAAGGAAATCCTGTATCTCAAGGAAACCCTGAACGGGTTGATGGCAGACCACACCGGCCAGCCGCTCGACAAGATCTCGGAAGACACCGACCGCGACTACTTCCTTTCTCCAGCAGAAGCGGTTGAATACGGCCTGATCGATCGAGTGGTGGACAGTTCCGGGGACGGAGGAATCATTACGGAGGGCTGACAGACGCCCTTCCGTTCTCGATCCTGTGTGTTCAGGGAGACCCCATCGGTTGATTCCTGAGTTGTTCTCCTGCGTGGTGCCCAGCGTTCGATGGCCAAGTTCGACGCCCATCTGAAGTGTTCGTTCTGTGGGAAATCCCAGGACCAGGTGCGCAAGCTGATCGCCGGACCTGGCGTTTACATCTGCGACGAATGCATCGATCTCTGCAACGAGATCCTGGATGAAGAGCTGGTGGATGGGCAAGGCAACCCACGCCACAGCAATGAGCCGAGCCGAAAGGCCACCCCAGCCGCCCGTAAGAGCAGCAAGCCGGCCCCGACCCTGGCTTCTATTCCAAGGCCGCAGGACATCAAAAGCTTCTTGGATCAGCAGGTGGTCGGCCAGGACGCGGCCAAGAAGGTGATGTCTGTGGCGGTCTACAACCACTACAAACGTCTGGCCTGGCAGGGGGATGGCCAGGGTGAAACCGAGGAAACAGCAACCCGGCTGCACAAGAGCAACATCCTGCTGATCGGACCCACCGGCTGCGGCAAGACGCTGTTGGCCCAGACCCTGGCCGAAATGCTGGACGTGCCTTTCGCCGTGGCCGATGCCACCACCCTCACCGAAGCGGGCTACGTGGGTGAGGACGTGGAAAACATCCTGCTGCGGCTGCTGCAGAAGGCCGATATGGATGTGGACCAGGCCCAGCGGGGGATCATCTACATCGATGAAATCGACAAGATCGCCCGCAAGAGCGAGAACCCGTCGATCACAAGGGATGTATCGGGCGAAGGTGTCCAGCAGGCCCTGCTGAAAATGCTGGAGGGCACGGTCGCCAACGTGCCACCCCAGGGCGGGCGCAAGCACCCCTATCAGGACTGCATCCAAATCGACACCAGCCAGATCCTGTTCATCTGCGGTGGTGCCTTCGTCGGCCTGGACGACGTGGTGCAGAAACGCATGGGCCGCAATGCCATCGGCTTCATGCCCAGCGACGGCCGTGGACGCAGCCGCGCCAACCGCGACCTTCAAGCCGCCCAAGTGCTGCGGCACCTGGAGCCGGATGATCTGGTGCGCTACGGCCTGATCCCCGAATTCATCGGCCGGATGCCGGTGAGCGCCGTGCTCGAGCCCCTGGACGAAAGCGCCCTGCAATCGATCCTCACGGAGCCCCGCGATGCTCTGGTGAAGCAGTTCCGCACCCTGCTGAGCATGGACAACGTGCAACTGCAGTTCGCCGATGACGCCATCGAGGCGATTGCCCAGGAGGCTCACCGGCGCAAGACCGGTGCCCGCGCCCTGCGCGGCATCGTTGAGGAGCTGATGCTGGACCTGATGTACGACCTGCCATCGCAGACATCGGTGAAGGAGTTCACCGTCACCCGGGCGATGGTGGAGGAACACACCGGTGGCAAGGTGCTGCCCCTGCCTGGCACGGAACAACAAAAGACCGCCTGAAGTCTTGGCTGCCGCTGACCACCTGGAGGTGCCGCGGCAGCACGGCCTGTTCAACCACCACGGCATCGACCTCGGCGACGGAACCGTCGCTCACTATCTGGAAGGGCGTGAAATCCTGCGCAGCCCCTTGGGGGAGTTCAGCCAAGGGCAACCGTTGCGGGTGATCAACTACGTCGAAGAATCTCCGCAGGGTGTAACCCTGCGCCGGGCCATGGGGCGCCTGGGGGAACAGGACTACAACCTGCTGTTCAACAACTGCGAGCACTTCGCCACCTGGTGCAAAACCGGACGTCATCGCAGTGGCCAGGTGGACTCCGTGCTGGAGCGCGCCCGTCACTGGAGCGGGCTGATGCCTTCGGCGCTGATGCGGGGCCTGGAGCTCCTGGTGCAGCGGGGCCTGCTCGATGACGACGCCCGTGCCATGGCCAGGCGGGGTGTGGAGAAGCTGGAACGCCTGCGCCTCTCGCTGCTGCACAAGTTGGAGGGTCTGCTGGAACGGGCGGGAGAGGGAACCGATCGCCGGCTGTTGCTCACGGGCCAGAGCCTGGCCGATGAACTGGCCGCCGTCGAAGACCTGAAACAGCGGATTGATGCCCTGCTCCAGCAGCACCCCACCCTTCCAGGCTCCGAATCCTCTGAGTAATCTCCTCTCAACGCTCGCGGCGCATGAGTTCGGCCTACCAGCCGCTGCATCACAAATACCGGCCCCAGCGCTTTGATCAGCTGGTAGGGCAGGAGGCGATCGCCGCCACCCTGGGCCACGCCCTCACCAGCAACCGCATTGCCCCGGCCTATCTGTTCAGTGGCCCCCGCGGCACCGGCAAAACCTCCAGCGCCCGCATCCTGGCCCGCTCGCTCAATTGCCTGAACAGCGAAGGGCCCACCCCAGAACCCTGCGGCACCTGCGAGCTCTGCACCACAATCGCCGCCGGCACCGCCCTCGATGTGATCGAGATCGATGCGGCCTCCAACACCGGCGTCGACAACATCCGAGAGCTGATCGAACGCTCCCGCTTCGCACCGGTGCAGGCCCGCTGGAAGGTGTACGTGGTGGACGAGTGCCACATGCTCTCCACCGCAGCCTTCAACGCCCTGCTGAAAACCCTGGAGGAGCCGCCGCCGCAGGTGGTGTTCGTGCTCGCCACCACTGACCCGCAACGGGTGCTACCGACGATCCTGAGCCGTTGTCAACGCTTTGATTTCAGGCGCATTCCTCTGGATGCCCTCAACAATCATCTGAGCTGGATCGCCGAACAGGAAGCGATCGAAATCAAACCTGAGGCCATTCATGTGGTGGCCCAGCGGTCCCAGGGAGGCCTGCGGGATGCGGAAAGCCTGCTGGATCAGCTGAGCCTGCTGCCGCCGCCGATCGAAGCCGCTGCGGTGTGGGATCTGCTGGGGGCAGTCCCCGAACAGGAGCTGTTGGAACTGGTGGGGGCCATGAGCAGCGCCGAACCTGTGCAGCTGCTGGAGGCCACCCGAAACCTGCTGGACCGGGGCCGGGATCCCGGGGCCGTGCTGCAGGGTCTGGCCGGGATGCTGCGGGATCTGGTGCTGATGGCCGCCGCTCCAGACCGACTGGAACTCACCAGCGTGTCGCCCCAGTTCCGCGAGCAGCTGCCCGCCCTCGCCAAGACCATCGGCAGGGCCCGCTTGCTGCAATGGCAGGCACAACTGCGCGGCACCGAGCAACAACTGCGCCAAAGCGTGCAGCCGCGCCTGTGGCTGGAAGTGCTTCTTTTGGGGTTGCTGGCGGAACCGGTGTCAGCTCAGAGCGCAGCCGCAGCTCCGGCCCCAAGACAACCAGCAACAACGCAGCCGGCAGCAGCAAGCCCACCGACAACACCAGTCGCCCCTCCTGCTCCCACGGCTTCCGCAGCAGCACCTGCAGCAGCCTCAGCCCCAGCAATCGAGGCCCCCAGCCCAAAACCTGCCCCTGCGCCATCACCGGAACTGCCGGCGGTCTCCACCCCTGCACCTGCAGCCAGCACCAACCTGCCCGAGCTATGGCAACAGATCCTGGGCAGCCTCGAACTGCCCTCCACCCGAATGCTGCTGTCGCAGCAGGCCCAACTGGTGCGCCTTGATGCCAACCGTGCCGTTGTGCAGGTGGCAGGCAACTGGATGGGGATGGTGCAGAGCCGAGCATCCCTGCTGGAACAGGCCGTGGCCAAAGCGCTTGGAGGCTCGCGGCAGCTGGTGCTGGAGGCCAGCAACAGCGCCATGCCACCTCCGCTGGCAACAGCCCCGGTCACACCACCATCAATCACTCCACCAACCACAACCACCCCGATCGCTCCGGACATCACAACCACGCCGGTCGCAACCATGCCGGTCGGGACAGCCCCGGTCGCAACAGCCCCAGCAGCGGTCGAGCCCCCAACTCCGGCACCGGCCCCAACGCCGGCACCCTCAGCAACACCAGCGTCAGCTCCGGTGCCAGCGCCAGAACTGCCGCATACCCAAGCCAAACCAATGGACGCCAACCCGGCAGCTGCACCAGCAGAACCCAACCCTCAACCCAGTCCTCCCTCAGGCCTTGATCGTCAGGCCCGCAACCTGGCGGACTTCTTCAACGGTCAGGTGCTCGACGTTGACGACGTCAACTGAGTGAACGTCGATTCAACGACCCTCGCCCCGGTCATGCCGTTCAACAGGCAACAACCTCAGGCCTGAACCGGATGCTCCTGACCATGGCTGGTTTTGGCCCAGACCAAGCGTTTGGGGAGCAGTGACATCCGCAGCGTCACCCAGGGAATCACCACAAACCAGTGGCCGAGGTAGACGATCGCCACAAGGAGATTGGCCAGGCTCGCTGAGGGGATCTCCGGCCCTTCGCTTCCACCACGACAGCCGCGCCAGTAAGCCAGACCCGAAACGCTGAAGGCCACCACAGACAAGGGCCAGTAGACCGGCAGGCTTCGGGTGATCAGAGCCGTGCTCAGATCAGCAAAGGACACCACCGGCAGGGCGTACTGGAGCAGAAAAAAGGCCGTCAGATCCCAACGCTGGCGAAGACTGAGCTGGGCCGAGGTCAGCACCGGCCAGTAATCAAAGAAGCGCTGCAATCCGCCTTCCGCCCAGCGCTGCCGTTGTTTCCACAGGGCATAGAGACCAGGAACCGCCTCTTCCTGGACCGGAGGGTCCCACAACAATCCCAGCAAGGCCCCATGGGTCAGCAGGCGGAAGCTGAGATCCAGGTCATCGGTGACGGTGTCTTCGTTGAAACCACCACTGGACTCGAGCACGGAGCGCTTGATCAGCTGTCCGTTTCCCCGCAGTTCGGCCACGCCTCCATTGGCCAATCGGCCCGACTGGATCACCGCATCCAGAGCCATCTCCATCGCCTGGGATCGGGTCAACCAATTGCGATCGGCATCAATCACGGCCTTGCGCAGCTGCACCGCCGACCAGCCACCCTCCAGGGCGTAGGGAATAAGGCGCTCGAGCAAGTCGTCCTGCAACTGAGCATCCGCATCAAGCACCAGCAGCCACTCACCTTTGAGGCAGCCCAAAGCGGTGTTGAGCGCACCCGACTTGCCCCCACCGGCATTGCGCTGGCGATGGATCACGTTCAGCTCAGGGTGCTGGCTGGCCAGATCGTCCAGCAGCTCAGAGGTTCGATCAAGACTGCCGTCGTCGATCACCCAGGTGGTGAGCTGCCCGGACGGATAACGCAGTGAAGTGAGCCGCTCCACCAGACGCGGCACCACCGCCTCTTCGTCGCGGGCGGCCACCACCACATCCAGGCTGGGAAGCTTCGTCCGATCAATCTCCGGCACGGACACCGATGACCCACGCGTCAGCTGCCCGCGCATGACGGAACGGAGGCCATAGCCCCCAAGCATCAGGGCAAGACTGATGGCAGGCCAGAGCGAACGGGCGGAGTCCAGCCAGTGGGGAGCAGCACCAGCACATCCGCATGCGAACAGGAACGCTGCCGATTTCACCCGACGGTGATCACCCGATGTGGCGTTCGAGCTCATCCAGCTGCCCAGGTGGGAAGGACTTTAAGGGGACTGCACCAGTGTTGAGAGTGGGCCGTAGACAGTCCCTGGGTAGTAATGGCTCAGGATCCGCTCCACAGGCCAGCCACGCCAGGCCAGATCAATGGCTCCAGCCTGCGACAAACCAGCCCCATGGCCAAAGCCACCACCCACCACCAACCAGCGTTCAGTCCCCTGAGGCTCCAAGACGAACAGGGTGCTGGGCAGCGTGCGGAGGGTCCGGCGAATGGCATCCAACTTGAGGATGACCGGAGCGGCGTCGCTGCTGCCTGAGATCTGCAAGGCCAGCACCCTGCCGCTGGCGCCCCGCTCGAGCACCTTCAATTGCAAAGGCGAAACCAGCGGGTCTGCGGCTGCGCCAAGGGCCTGACGCAAGGTCGGACCCGAAAGGATTCGGGTCCAGCGGAAGCGGGGGTGCCGCTGGCCAAAGGCCCCGCTGCGATCCGCCAGCAGCGCCTGCACCGCCTGGCGCTGCTGCAGGGGCAAGGGATGACGGTTGCTCCAGCCCTCATCCCCATCCGGCTGCGCACGCAAATAAGTGGTGCTCTGCATGGCCCAGGCTTCCGGCCCGGCAGCCATCACCCCGCCATTGGTGGCGTGATACACGGCGCTGATCGGCTGATTGTTCAGGCTGAGCAACTTGCCCTGGGTGGCTGCAATCGCCTCGCGCACAGCGGCTCCCGCGTGGCGGGGATCGCTGTAGACCTGACACTGGGTGTCGCTGCAGAGGTGATAGCCATCAACGCTGAAGCGATGGCTGTTGGCTAGAGCCCAGGTGCGCGCCAGAACGGTCTGAGCCTGCAACGCCGCCATCGGTGAACCCGCACCGATCTCGTGGGGAACCACCCCCTCGAGGTAGCGCTCCACCGGCACCTGCTCCACAAGGGTCCAGCTGCCATAGGCATCCCTTTGCAAGCGGAAGGGCCCTTCAAAACGTCCACCAGCCCAGAGCAATCCATCCGAGGCTTCAATCAGAAGAGGTCCCTGCAGGGGGCGTCCCCCCTCCGGCGTCTGCAACACCGGTTCGACGGTGCTGGTGACGGTGCTTTGCCAATCACGCACAGCCAGACCGTCGGGCACACGCGAACTCTCCGGCGCCCACACCTCCCACTCCCTGGGATGGGCCACCTCAGCTGCAACCCCTAGAGCACGCCAACGGGAGGCAACACGATCCGCCGACTCGAAGCTGGCGAAGGGACCTGCAACCCGGCGAGCCAACGTCATCGGACGGGCCAGGGCAACGTTTCGCCAAGTGATCACGAAATCTGAACCACTGCCTTGCACCCCAGTGGCGTCGCGAAGGCTTAGCGATCCAGCAAAAGCCCGCAGATTCAAAGGAGCTGCTGTTTCAGCAGCACCGAGATGATCCTCCAAAGCCACCCAGAGCACCGGTTCATGGCCCTCAACCGGCGGTGGGTCAGCGACGGAACGGTGCGTCGCCCGCTGAACCGTTTCCACCACAGCAGGTTGGAGAGAATCGCTGTGCTCACGGGCGCGGCAGCCAAGACCCACGCAAAGCAGCAATGTGAGCGTCAAGAGCCGAATCATTCAACGGGGGCACGTCGGGACGTATTGTTGTCGTTTGTGTCCGAACGAGCAGACCAATGCCCAAGCTGAAGACCCGCAAAGCTGCCGCGAAGCGGTTCAAAGCAACCGGCACTGGCAAATTTCTGCGTCGTCGCGCTTTCCGGAACCACCTGCTGGACCACAAAACGCCCAAGCAGAAGCGGCATCTGGCCACCAAGGCCGTGGTGGACCGCACCGATGAGGAGCGCGTGACCCTGATGATGCCCTACGCCTGAGCTCAGCAGCTCAGACGAGACCGTTCAACAAGACCTGATCCAACCCTTCCAACCTCATGGCCCGCGTCAAGAGAGGCAACGTCGCCCGTAAACGCCGCAACAAGATCCTGCGACTGGCCCGTGGCTTCCGTGGTGGCAATGGAACCCTGTTCCGTACAGCAAACCAGCGGGTGATGAAAGCCCTCTGCAACGCCTACCGCGATCGTCGTCGTCGCAAGCGTGATTTCCGTCGCCTCTGGATTGCCCGCATCAACGCCGCTGCCCGCCTGAATGGTGTGAGCTACAGCCGTCTGATGGGCGGTCTCAAGAAGGCCGATGTTCGCCTGAACCGCAAGATGCTGGCTCAGCTGGCGGTCGTTGACCCCGGCAGCTTCACTAACGTCGTGGCTGCAGCCAAGAGCTGAATTTCCCAACTGTGAACCTGCTGCCCCAGACCTACCTGCTGGGCCTGGTCGGCCTGCTTGCCATCGTTGCGGTGGTGGTGGGCCGCCAGTTTTTGCGAGTGCGTCGCGATGAAGCACGCCTGATCGAGCTCGAGAAATCCGACACGGCCTCGTCACGACAGGCATCTGACCTTTACGAGCTCGGATCCGTTCAACTACGGAAAAGGCTGTATCCACAAGCAGCTGCCACCTTGAAGCAGGCCCTGAAACGCCTGAGTGGTGAGCCGGATGAAGCCCGTGCGGTGATCGAAAACGCGCTCGGCTTTGCCTTTGCCGCGCAAAAGGATTACTCCGGCGCCACCAAGCACTACAAGCTCGCCCTCAAGGCGAAAGCGGACTACCCCGTGGCAATCAACAACCTGGCTTTCGCCCAAGAAAAGTTGCTGAAGGACGCTGAAGCGATTTCCCTCTACGAGAAGACGCTTCAACTGGAACCCGACAACGCCACCGCAAAGAAAGGATTGAAAAAACTCAAGCGTCGGAACAGCTGAGTTCTTTCAGATGTTCTCAGAACCTCAAAAGATTGGGGTCACCAGAGCGGCTGAACCGGAGGTTCCTCCTGGCAGCTTGCGGTCATCGCCAAGCGTCCACCTACTCCCGTGCTGGGGTCGGCCACGTTGATCAATCGAGACGCCTGCCAGCTGGTGGGACTGAACATTTGCAGTCCAAGGAAGACGCCGCCAGGCTCAATCCCCGCAATCAGAGGATCCGCCAAGGGGATGAGGTCCAGCTGATCCGACTTGGCATGGACATTGCCTTGAACCGGTGTGGTGACGGAACCAAGGGTCATCGTGCCCCGGAGATCCACCATCTGGCCCATCGCCGTCATTTGGGTGATGTCCAACGTGACATCGACGGTGGGATTGCCATCAAAAGGCTCAAATGTGCCGCACCATTGACGGGGCAGCGATACCGCCAGCTCTGCAGCGCGTGCAACTGGGTCAAAGCTCTCCACTGAGCCTTGATCAATCTCCATAGGCACCGCCAACTGAATCGGATCCAGAGGCAACTGGGGATTGGTCTGGAACGACACCTGGCTGCCAGCCGGGAGATCCATGGCAAGCAGGAACGGCATGGAAGACGATGGATGATGAAAGAAAGGTAGGCCCTTTTGCTCAGACGCGTCATGGATTCGCCCTCCCCCAACTCCGACCCCCTGACCATTGGCGGGCGGCAGTTCAACAGCCGTCTATTCACGGGCACCGGCAAATATCCATCCATGACATCGATGCAGCAGAGCATTGAGCGATCCGGCTGCGACATGGTCACAGTGGCTGTGCGCCGGGTGCAGACCGTGGCGGCAGGCCACGAGGGCCTGATGGAAGCCATTGATTGGAAACGGATCTGGATGCTGCCCAACACCGCGGGCTGCATCAATGCGGAGGAAGCTGTGCGTGTCGCCAGGCTTGGGCGGGAGCTCGCCAAGCTGGCGGGACAGGAGGACAACACCTTCGTAAAGCTGGAGGTGATTCCTGACGCCCGGCATCTTCTGCCCGATCCGATCGGCACCCTGAACGCCGCAGAACAACTGGTGAAGGAAGGGTTCACAGTTCTGCCTTACATCAATGCAGATCCGCTGCTGGCCAAACGGCTGGAGGAGGTCGGATGCGCCACGGTGATGCCTCTGGGCTCTCCGATCGGCTCGGGTCAGGGACTCAACAATGCCGCCAACATCGGTTTAATCATCGAAAACGCCGGGGTTCCAGTGGTGGTGGATGCCGGCATTGGTGTTCCAAGCGAGGCGGCACAGGCCCTCGAAATGGGCGCCGATGCCGTGCTGGTCAACAGCGCCATAGCCCTAGCGGGCGACCCCGCCGCCATGGCCGAGGCCATGGGCCAGGCGGTGATGGCCGGGCGGACCGCCCACCTCTCCGGGCGCTTGCCGCGGAGGGATCAGGCCTCTGCCAGCTCACCGACCACGGGCCTGGTGCAGTCACCCCAATGAAGTGAAGAGACATGAAGTGAGGTGAAGCCTGCTTCACAAAGGCAGGCAATGAGCATTTGGACTCATAAGGTCCGACCAGTCGCATTGGACCCATGTCGGTCACCACTGAAGACGGCGGTCGTCTCAACGCCTTCGCCAAGGAGCCACGCATGGAGGTGATGGACGTCGCCACCAGCCAGAGCCGCAACCGCAGCTCAATGATGATGCTGGTGAGCGGTGGATTGATCGTGGCCGCGATGGTGGCGGTGACCGTCGCCATCAGCTGAGACGGCTCACACTGAAAATCCCTGTAGTAGCTTGCCAAGACTGAGCATTACGCTCGTTCCAGCAGGAGTTTGGGGTGAAAGTTCTCGTTCTCGGCGGTGACGGCTTCTGCGGCTGGCCCTGTGCGGTGAACCTGGCGGATCAGGGCCACGACGTTCTGATCGTGGACAACCTCAGCCGTCGCAAGATCGACATCGACCTTGAAGTTGAGTCGCTGACGCCGATCGTGAGCATCGGTGAGCGCCTCAAAGCTTGGGAGGAAACCGGCGGCAAGCCGATGCGGTTTGTCCACATGGACATCGCCCATGAGTACCAGCGGTTGCTGGATCTGCTTCGGGACGAGCGCCCCGATTCCGTGGTCCACTTCGCGGAACAGCGGGCCGCCCCCTATTCGATGAAGAGCAGCGCCACCAAGCGCTACACCGTCGATAACAACGTCAACGGCACCCACAACCTGCTGGCGGCCATCGTTGAAAGCGGTCAGGACATCCACGTGGTGCACCTCGGCACCATGGGCGTCTACGGCTATGGCTCCCACCGCGGCGCCACCATCCCTGAGGGCTACCTCAAGGTGGAAGTGCCCCAGCCCGACGGCAGCCGCTTTGAGGAGGAAATCCTCCACCCGGCAAGCCCCGGCAGCGTTTATCACATGACGAAGACGCTCGATCAGCTGCTCTTCCTCTACTACAACAAAAACGACAAGGTCCGCATCACTGACCTGCACCAGGGCATTGTCTGGGGAACCAACACCGATGCCACCGACCGTGACCCGCGGCTCACCAATCGCTTCGATTACGACGGCGATTACGGCACGGTGCTGAACCGCTTCCTAATGCAAGCCGCCATTGGCTATCCGCTCACCGTTCATGGAACCGGGGGCCAGACCCGCGCCTTCATCCATATCCGCGATTCCGTGCGCTGCGTCCAGCTGGCGCTGGAGAACCCTCCGGAACAAGGGGAGCGGGTGAAGATCTTCAACCAGATGACCGAAAGTCATCAGGTGGGTGAACTGGCCAAGAAGGTGGCCGCCCTCACCGGCGCTCAGGTCAACAACCTGCCCAACCCCCGCAATGAGGCTGTTGAAAACGATCTGATCGTGGATAACCGCTGCTTCATCGAGCTGGGCCTCAACCCCACCACCCTCGATGACGGCCTGCTGAAGGAAGTGGTGGAGATCGCCACCCGCTACGCCGACCGTTGCGACCGCAACCGCATCCTCTGCACCTCCGCCTGGACCAAAACCCAAGCCCAGGCCATCGGCACCGCGTCCTGATCGAACTTCATCCTTGAAAGTCGCCTTCTTCACCGAAACCTTCCTGCCGAAGGTCGATGGCATCGTCACCCGTCTGACCAAGACGGTGAAGCATCTAGTGGACGCCGGCGATGAAGTGGTGGTCTTCTGCCCGGAGGGCTGTCCAGATGAGTACATGGGAGCACGCCTGATCGGTGTTCCGGCAATGCCCCTGCCGCTCTATCCCGAGCTCAAACTGGCCTTGCCTCGCCCGGCGGTGTCAGAAGCGATCGATGCGTTTCAACCCGATCTGATCCACGTTGTGAACCCGGCGGTGCTGGGTCTTGGCGGCATCTGGCTCGCAAAAAACAAAGGCATCCCCCTGGTCGCGAGTTATCACACCCACCTGCCCAAGTACCTCGAGCACTACGGCTTGGGAATGCTGGAGCCCCTGCTTTGGGAAATGCTCAAGGCCGCCCACAACCAGGCCCTGCTGAATCTGTGCACCTCCACCGCCATGGTGAAGGAGCTCAGCGACAAAGGCATTCAGCACACTGATCTTTGGCAGCGGGGTGTGGACACAGAGTTGTTCCGTCCCGAGCTGCGCAGCGCGGAATTGCGCCAGCGGCTTCTCGGGGGCCATGACGACCGTGGAGCCCTGCTGCTCTACGTCGGCCGCCTCTCGGCGGAGAAGCAGATCGAACGGATCCGCCCCGTGCTAGAGGCCCTTCCCGATGCACGACTAGCCCTGGTGGGCGATGGTCCCCACCGCCAACAACTGGAGAAGCACTTCGAGGGAACAGCCACCACCTTCGTCGGCTACCTCGCCGGGGACGACCTGGCAGGGGCCTACGCAAGCGGCGATGCCTTCCTCTTCCCCTCCAGCACCGAGACGCTGGGGCTGGTGCTGCTGGAAGCCATGGCAGCCGGCTGTCCAGTGGTCGGCGCCAACCGTGGCGGCATCCCCGACATCATCACCGACGGCGTCAACGGCTGCCTCTACGAACCCGACGGCGCCGATGGTGGCGCTGCAAGCCTGATCGAAGCCACCCGCCGCCTGCTGGGCAACGACCTGGAACGCCAGGTCCTGCGAACTGCTGCCCGCGCCGAAGCCGAGCGCTGGGGCTGGGCAGGCGCCACCGAACAACTGCGCACCTACTACCGCACGGTGCTGTCAGCGCCTCAACTCACGGCCGCCTAGCGCTGCCGAGTGCGCTCCCACTCCGCCAGCACCTTCTTGGCCATGGGCAGAGCGTGAACCGATCCCCCTCCAGGAGTGTTCTGGGCGAAGGCCACTACAACGATCTTGCCGTCGGGATAGGGGGCATAGCAGCCGAACCAGGCGTGATCAGGCCCTCCCGTGCTGTCTTCAGCCGTTCCGGTTTTGCCCGCCGCAGCAGGAATGCCAGGGCCATTGAGTCCGGCACCGGTTCCGGCCTCCACCACTTTGCGCAGGCCCTCCCGGATCGTCTGCAACGTTGATGGCTTCATCGCCACCTTGGTGCGGTGCTCCGGACTCAGCCAGTCGATGTCGCCGGCGGCGAGATGGGGCGTTACCAACCAACCACCATTGGCGAACACCGCATAGGCGCGGGCGAGCTGCAGAGGAGTGATCTGCACAACGGACTGACCGATGGAGGCACTGGCCATGTCTTCAGGGATCCAGGGCACCGTGCCAGGCTCCGCCCAACCCCGGCCACGATCGGCCCAGGGCTCATCTCCCACCAGCCCGACGCTCTCCTCCCAGCCGATCTCAATGCCGGTTTTCTGCTGGAACCCAAGCTGATCAGCAGCCTGCTTCAACGCCAGGGATCCAACCCCGACGCCCACCTGATAGAAGAACGTGTTACTCGAGTGGCGCAGGGCATCGGCATAACCAATGGTGCCGAAACCTTTGCCGTTGTGATCCGGAAAGCAATGGCCGCCGTAGGGGATGCAGGCCTTGGTATGGAGCATGGTGTCGGGCGGGAATTGGCCCGACTCCATGCCGGCCATCGCCGTCACCGGCTTCCAGGTGCTGCCGGGGTCATAGGGATTCATGGCCCGGGACAACAACGGCTTCTTCGGATTGGAAAAGAGGGCGTCGTACTCCTTCTGAGTGGTGATCAGCTTGGAGAAGAAGTTCGGATCAAAGCTGGGACGGCTGGCCAGAGCCAACACGGCACCCGTTGCGGCCTCCAGCGCCACAACGGCACCACCAGGCTTGTCGGCCAGCGCCTGCTCCGCCACCCGCTGCAGATCCAGATCGAGGGTGAGAACAAGATCCTTTCCTGCTTGAGACGGTCGATCGCCCAGGTTGCGCTGCACCTCGCCCATGGCATTCACCTCGAGCATCTGGCCGCCCCACTTCCCACGCAGATGGCGCTCGTAGGCCGCCTCAACACCGGTACGACCAATGCGGTCGCGGATCTTGTAGCCCTTCTCCGCCAGCACTTCGAATTCGCTTTCCGTGATCGGCTGGGTGTAGCCGAGGGCATGGGCCGCCAGGGTTCCGTTGGGATAGGAGCGCAGGATGTCGACATCCACCTGGGCGCCCCGCAACCCCAGGGCCTGTTCCCGGAAGCGCAGCACCTGTTCCGGCTTGAGATCGAGGGCCAACGTGGTGCGGTAACCATCCCGATCCAGGCCCTTCTGCCGGCGCTGGTCGAGCAGATCAGGCTTCAGGCTTAGCAGCCATGCCAAGCGATCCCGCAGATCAGGCCAGTCGTCATCGCTGACCAGGCGCGGCTCAAGGTACAGCGAATAAGTGAGTTTGCTGGTGGCCAGCACCCGGCCTTTGCGATCAAGCAACCGACCACGAATGGGCGAGCGAGGCACAAGACGGATGCGGTTTTCGTCTGCCAGTTCGCGAAAACGGGCCCCCTCCAGCAGCTGCATCCAGACCAGGCGACCAACCATGGCGCTGCAGAACAGCAACACCAGCATCAGCAGCACCAGGGGTTGCTGACGCAGACCGGTCTGACGCTGCTGGACAGAACGGGTCATTCCTGTTGCGGCTCTGGCAAACGGCGGCGCAACTCCTCGAGGCGCTTTTCGATCCGCCGCAAAGTCGGCAGCAAATCGTCGGGGCCGTCCTGTTCAACCGTTGCCGGTTCATCAACAGAAACCGAGACAGGCATCACCGGATTGCCCAGCCCGGGGCTCACGGCATCCAGCTGGTCTCGGACGCCCCGCGCCACGGGCTCCCCTTCCTGACGCAAATCAGCGATGGGGTCCTCCGAGCCGGCCGTGAACGCCTCCACCACCTTGCCGGGACCCCCCTGCCGGGCCCGCTCCATCACGGCCAGCCCCACAGGCAGCACGTCCTGCATCAAGGAGAGACGCAACTGGTCGAGCGGGTTATCGGAGTTGGAATCAGCGGCCATGGGGCCAGATCAACGAACCCCAGTCTGTCCCGAAGGAAGCGCCAATGTCGGACAAGCCGAACGGTCCGCCGCCAGGGACCAGCCCATCACCCCACTCAGCACCATCAGCATCACCACAGGCACAAGGGCTTTCTGGGTGGTGTCCAGCAGGATCCACTCTCGCCAGGCACGCCAGAAGCGGCTGCGCTCAAAGCGGCGGTGCTCACGGCTTTCGTCGCGCTGACGCCGCCGGATCGCCTTGTCCACCCAGCGCTCGAAGGCCCGCTTCTTGGTGATCGTCATCTTGCGTTCCACCTCGAGCATCTGCCCGGAACCCAGCTCGGGATGGAAGGTGCTGATCAGCTCCAGGCTCTTGAGGAACATCTCCACAGCGCCATCGTGAACGGCGGTGGCGTGATCATCCAGCTGGCCCCAGTCGAGTTCGGGGTAAAAACGGCTGCGGTTGGCCGTGATCTGATCCTCCGTCAGCTGACCGGGCTCCCGCAGCCAGCGATCGGTATTGCTGTCGAACCGCCGCCAATAGAGGAAAGGGTTCAGATAGATCGTGCGGCCACCCAGCTGAATGCTGTCCTGCTGCAGCCGTCGCTGCAGCTGAACATCCTGCTGTTGTGTCGCCGTCATATCCCAAAGGCCGGTGGCCCAAGGTATCGGTGATGCAGGGCCGTCGCCAGCCGTGATTCAGTCTGCGGCCTGCGCAGAACGTGCGCCGGCATGGGGCAACACCTTGCCGCGGATTCGGTAGCCGCGACGCCTGAGAAAACGGCAGAGCGCGGCCTGCTCCGAGGGCACGCTGATGTCGAACTCAAAGAAATTGCTACGTCCGGCGAAATAGCGCTTCAGATCAAGGTCATGGCGCTGCCAGGCCTCCTGCCAGTGCTGGCGCAGGTCCTCCAAGGTCAACGAAGGATCGTCATAGGCCCGACGCATCCGATCCAGATAGGCGCGGGCGTACTTGCCCTTGCGGTGGTTCATGCGTGAGTCCACCCAGCGGCTCACGTCGCGCGTGTTGTAGACGAAGCAGGAGCCTGGGTACTGCAGGTCCAACAAAGGAAACAGCCGGTAGGCGTAGAACTCACCACAGAGCTCCATGTCCGTGTAGCCGCAATAGCCATCCACACCATCCAGCAGCGGCTTGGAGAAGGTGAAGTTGGCCTGAATCCGACGGGCCAAGCGCCCCTTGTCGTAGTGGATCGAGCTATAGCCGTTCTTGCGCAATAGCTTGTGGAACGACCGCGTGCCGCACTTGTTGTGGCCAATCAAAAAAATGCGGCCCGGTTTGGGCCGCAACCAATCCCATGCCATCACTCCCACTCGATCGTGCCGGGGGGCTTGCTGGTGATATCGAGCACCACCCGGTTCACCCCCTTCACCTCATTCACGATCCGATTGGAGATGGTCTCCATCAGGTCGAAGGGAAGACGGGACCAATCGGCGGTCATGCCGTCCTCACTGGACACACAACGCAGCACGATCGGCCAGGCATAGGTGCGTTTGTCCCCCATCACCCCAACCGAACGCACGGGCAGCAGCACGGCAAAGGCCTGCCAGATGTCGTGATACAGCCCTGCTTCCTTGATTTCCTGGCGAACGATCAGGTCGGCATCACGCAGGCAGTCCAGCTTCTCGTCCGTGACTTCACCCAAGATGCGGATGGCCAGACCAGGCCCCGGGAAGGGATGACGGCGCACGATCTCCTCGGGCAGGCCGAGGCTGCGGCCCACCTTGCGCACTTCATCCTTGAACAGCTTGCGCAGGGGCTCCACCAGCTTGAACTGCAGGTCTTTGGGAAGTCCGCCCACGTTGTGGTGGCTCTTGATCTTCACGGCAACCCGCTCGCCCGTCTTGGGGTCCACGTTGGTGCCGGCGCTTTCGATCACGTCGGGATAGAGCGTGCCCTGGGCCAGGTAATCGAAGGGTCCTAGCCGCTTGCTCTCCTCTTCGAACACACGGATGAACTCGGTGCCGATGATCTTGCGCTTTTCCTCCGGATCGGTGATGCCCTTCAGCTTGCCGATGAACCGCTGGCGGGCATTGATGTACTCCACATGGATGTTGAACTTCCGATCGAAGAAGTCCATGAGAAACTCGGGCTCACCCTTCCGCATGAAGCCCTGGTCGATGAACATGCAGGTGAGCTGATCACCAATCGCCTTTTTGAGCAGGAAGGCAAGGGTGGATGAATCCACCCCACCGGAGAGAGCCAACAGGACGCGCTTGTCGCCCACCTGCTCCCGCACCAGGCCAACGGCCTCATCAATGAAGGCCGCGGTGGTCCAATCCGGATCACAACCGCAAACGTGATACACGAAATTGCGAATCAGAGCCATGCCGCAGGTGGAATGCACCACCTCGGGGTGGAATTGCACCCCGTAGAGCTTGCGTTGCAGGTGCGCCACCGCCGCCTCCGGCGTGTTGGCGGTGTGGGCCAGGCGCACAAACCCATCGGGCAGAGCCTTCACTGAGTCGCCATGGCTCATCCACATCGTCGAACCGTTGTCGACATTGGTGAGCAGGTCCGTGGGGTCGTCCACTTCCAGGGGCGCCTTGCCGTACTCGGCCTTGCCCGTGGCGGCTTCCACAACGCCCCCGAGCTGCTGCACCATCAGCTGCATCCCGTAGCAAACCCCCAGCACGGGAATGCCCAGATCCCAGATGCCGGGATCGCAGAGCGGCGCATGTTCGGCATACACGGAACTTGGGCCACCGCTGAGGATGATTCCCTTCGGAGCCATGCGTCGCAGCTCCTCGGCCGACGTGCTGTAACCGAGCACCACCGAGAAGACCTCGGTCTCGCGCACGCGCCGGGCGATCAGCTCCGAATACTGGGAGCCGAAATCAAGGATGACGATGGCCGGCTGACGCTGACCGTCGGACGAGGGCTGGGACATCGATCCTGGGAGGTATCGCTCGCGGACGAGCGTCAATCCCTCAATGTAAAGAAGCGCTTCTCCCCCTCCGGTCCCCACCAGCGCAGGGTGCGGCTTCGGTCGAACAGGGCAGCACCAATCCGCATCGACCAGGCGCCGTAGCGATCCACATAGGACTGGCTGCGCCGCTCCACGATCGCGGCCAGATGCTGCCCGAGGGTCGTGGCTTGATCGGCCTCCAGTGCCTGAAAAGCATCCTCAACGGATGCAGCACCCCGCAGTTGCAGCAACTGGGCCACTGACAGACCGGCATCAAGGCCCAGGGCCACAAGCACCTCCAGACGGCCATCGGCCAGGTGGTGATGGGTGTGAAAGATGCCGCCGGCCAGCTTGATCAATTTGCCGTGGTAACCGAGCAGCAGCAGATCGCGAACACCGGCCTCGGCCGCCGCCACCAGCACGGGCCCCACCCAGTTCCCCACCTTCAGCACGGGCTCCAGACCCTGCTGGCGGGCCAGATCCAAGCCGTTCTCACCGATCACCAGAACGAGGCGTCCCTGAAACGCCGCATCCGCAGCGAGCGCCCTCAGGTCTGCCAACACCTGCTGCAGTTGATCCGGTGCGGCGCTGCGCTGCACCTCCGCCTGGGTACCGATCAAGGCCAGACCATCAACAACACCGAAAGCGGCATTGCTGGTGCGTTCGGCCAGGACGCGGCCCCTCGGAAGAATCGGCTGCACCAGCAAGCCCCGACCCGGCGGCAGCAGGGGCAACAAATTCCGCTCCAACAGCCCACGGGCAAAACCGGAGAGGCAAACGTCCCCCTCAGCGCCAAAACGACCCACCCCTTCTCCGGCCTGCAGCTCGAGCACCGGCTGGGATGCAGCGATCCAGGCCACCCGCACCCAGACCTCAAGATCCCGCGTCAGATCAAGGCCAGGCCCTGGATCACAACGGCTGATGCCCAGGGCCTCTCCTGGGGCCAGAGGAGCCGCTGAGCAGACCGGCACCTGCAGAGACGGTTGATCTGAGCCCTGACTCAACTGCTGCTCAGGCTCAAACGGCTCACCAAGCAACACCTGCAGGGCCGCCTTGGCCGCCGCCGCCACCCACACCGGCAGGGTCAATCCAGAACTGGAGGGGGCGATGGAACTGGACAAGCTGTTTTCTAGAGTCGCCGATTGGCATCCCCCGCGCCATGCAGGACAAGCTCACCCTGATGATTCCGGGCCCCACCCCGGTGCCGGAAACGGTGCTGAAGGCCATGGGTCGTCACCCCATCGGCCACCGCAGCGGGGAGTTCCAGGCCATCGTGCGGCGCACCACCGAACAGCTCAAGTGGCTGCACCAGACGACAAGCGACGTGCTGGTGATCACCGGCAGCGGAACCGCCGCCATGGAAGCGGGGATCATCAACACCCTCAGCCGCGGCGACAAGGTGCTGTGCGGTGACAACGGCAAGTTCGGCGAACGCTGGGTCAAGGTGGCCCGCGCCTACGGACTCGATGTTGAGGTGATCAAGGCGGAGTGGGGCCAACCCCTCGATCCAGAGGCCTTCCGCTCAGCGTTGGAAGCCGACAGCGCTAAAGCGATCAAGGCCGTGATCCTCACCCACTCGGAAACCTCGACAGGGGTGATCAATGACCTGGAGAGCATTGCCCGTCACGTGAAGGCCCACGGCACGGCCTTGACCCTGGCGGACTGCGTCACCAGCCTTGGCGCCACCAACGTCCCGATGGATGAGTGGGGACTGGATGTGGTGGCATCAGGCGCTCAGAAGGGCTACATGCTTCCACCGGGCCTGAGTTTTGTGGCCATGAGTGCACGGGCCTGGGAGGCCTATGAACGCTCCGATCTGCCCAAGTTCTATCTGGATCTGGGCCCTTACCGGAAAACAGCGGCGAAGGACAGCAACCCCTTCACCCCGGCCGTGAACCTCTATTTCGGGCTGGAGGCTGCTCTGGACATGATGCAGAGGGAAGGCCTGGAGGCGATTTTTGCCCGCCACGCCCGCCATCGCGCCGCCGCCCAGGCAGGCATGAAGGCAATAGGTCTGCCCCTGTTTGCTGCCGAGGGTTGCGGCAGCCCGGCCATCACCGCAGTGGCCCCTGAAGGCATCGATGCCGAACAGTTGCGCAAAGCCGTGAAGGAGAAGTTCGACATTCTTCTGGCTGGCGGACAAGACCACCTGAAAGGTCAGGTGTTCCGCATCGGCCATCTCGGCTACGTCTGCGACCGGGATGTTCTGACCGCCGTCGCTGCGATCGAATCCACCCTTCAGTCCCTTGGTCTGCACAAAGGCAGCATGGGAGCAGGGGTTGCTGCAGCCTCCGCTGCTCTTAGCTAAAACACAGGTGGCGAGAGCGATCTCGCCCCTTTGCGGGTGTAATTCAGTGGTAGAATGTCAGCTTCCCAAGCTGAACGTCGCCGGTTCGAGTCCGGTCACCCGCTTGAACACATTTCAAATACTCATCAAGAACGAGGCTTGATGAGCTGGAGAACCTGAGGCCCGGCAGATCCAGCACGGCGTTCGTGTCCCAGGGCCTGCAAAATCAACGAGCCTGCTTCATTGATGCGGCCATCTTCTGCACAGTGGCGGGCCTTGATAAACAAAGCCTGAGCTGCTGATTCATGGTCCTGACGTTGTTGAGCAGCCGCCTCTGATTGTTTTGATTTCGTGAGCGTCAGGGTCACCGTTCGAATTCTCTTGTCTACAAAAGAGTAGCTCTAATTGATATTTAGACCATCCCACACGCGATCCACCCGATTGCCGATCAACCCCGTCGATCACTTGGATTTAGTCAGGTACCCGGTTCCTCTGCATTGCCCCCCAGATCGGCAATTCGGTCACGCAGCTGCGAGCAACGGCGCTGATCACCTTTGGCTTCAGCGAGGGCAAGCGCGAATTCCAGCTTCTCGAGCTGATGACCACCTTCAAGGAAACCTGACCGGGTCCAGATGGTCATGCCATGCAAGGTGCGAGAGGCACAAGCATTGGAGGCAGGGATGGTGGTCGCCATAGTTGCCTTTCTTTTTATTTTGGCACCGCACGCCACCCCTACGCGACGTCGCGGCCCGCTTCTGTTTCGGCCTCCTGACCCCAGGCATGGTTCTGGGAGGACTCCTCAGCCATTTCAGGCTCTGGCATCGGAGCTGTGCTCTCCAGCAGCTCCCGCGTTTCCCGCAGCAGAGCTTCTACGCCCTCGAGAGTGGAGATCTCTTCGTCTGGAACAGCATTCAGATTCTGCTGCTGATGGCGCATTTGGAGCTCGAGCGCTTCCTGACGCTGTTCCAGTTTCACCAAGCGCTGCGACAGAGCCGTGATGGTTTGAGCGAGATCTTCCGCTGTGCGGGTGATCCGAAAGGACACGGAGGACGTCATCACCGAAAGCTGATGGTTCCGCTGATGACAACACAGGAGCGCCGCTGTCTCAAGATCAAGCTGACATGACGCGATCGAGACCGATGCCTTCCTTGGCAACTCTGGCGCTGTACCTGCTGGCTGGAACCGCCATCGGACTGCTGGCTCTGTTCAGCGGCATTCCCGCCGCACCTCTGGCGGGAGCCTTGCTGGGTGCTGGCATCGTCAGCATGAGCGGCCAGCTGGAACCAGCCACATGGCCAGCGGGAACGCGCACGGTTCTGGAAATCGGCATCGGCACCGTGATCGGAACTGGCCTAACGCGAGCGTCCTTGGAGCAACTGCAACTTCTCTGGAAACCAGCGGTTCTGATCACCCTGGCGCTGGTGCTGACAGGACTGGTCGTCGGCCTCTGGACCAGCCGCTTGCTCGGCATTGATCCCGTTGTGGCCTTGCTTGGCGCTGCCCCGGGTGGCATCAGTGGCATGAGCCTGGTCGGTGCCGAATTCGGCGTCGGTGCCGCGGTGGCCGCCCTCCATGCCGTGCGGCTGATCACCGTGCTGCTGGTGCTGCCGTTGGTGGTGCGGCTGATCGTCCCCTCGACAGCTGGAAGCTGATCGATACCTTGGGACCATTCCATAACTGACGTCATGGGTCCCATCAGGTCATCGCTGGTTCTCTCCGCCGCGGCCCTGATCGGCGCTCTCAGCACCATGACCTCCCCCCTGCAAGCGGCCGAAGCCACCGAAGAGAAGGGGGCCAAGATCTATTGCTTCATGCGGTCCAGCGGCAACGACCACGAGGTGAGCTGGAATGCCGCCTACGCCGTGATCAAGCGGCAGCGCAGCGGCGTGTTCAAAACATCCCCGGAGCATGCCTCGGTGATGATTACGGAAGCCGTCGTCCAGGACCCCGGCAATTTCCCCGACTGTGGCCAGTTCCTTGGTGATCTGTTCGGCGGAAACACTCAACCAGCCACCGCTGCCGCCCTTGCAAACTCCTCATCCGACTCCGAAAGCAGCATCGAGAGCAGCGACGACACCACGCGCTACAGCTACTGAGCCCTCAGGGCTTCTGGGGCTGATGCTTCTGGCTGCCGTGTTGGTGGCTGGCTGCCAGAGCAAGCAACCCGCGACGTCTGCCAACACACCGACGCCGCTCGTCTCCAGTTGCCTCAGCGGGTTCCGCATGGATGACCTTGAGCTGATGGTCAAACGCTGTGATGAGGCCATCGAGCAGGCACCGGATCAGGCCGATCTGCATCGCGACCGCGCCCTTGTCTTGACCCTGCTTGGCGATCAAGCCAAAGCCTGCGACGACGTCGCAACGGCAGTGTCGTTGCTGAAGCGGTCAAGCCAGCCGGTCGACCCGATGTTGCAGCACGAACTCCAGGTGCGTCAGAGCAGCTGCAAACAATCCCGCACCATGGCGGGGAGTGATTGACGTTGCAGCGACAAGCGCCGGGGCCCCAGCAACACCTCGATCCGTTCCGCCTTGCTCGCCAACAAACCATCCACCAGCTGGTCGGCTGCGCCGAGTTGCAGCCAATGGCAGGTCAGGCCATCTCCCATTCCCAGACGATGACAGCGGTCTTCGGCTTGGTCGAGATCGCCTGGCGTCCAAGGGCGTTCCAGCAACACCACATGACGGGCCCGGTGCAGGGTGAAACCAAGGGCACCGGTGCCGAAGGTGGCCAACAGACAATCGTTCTGACCCTGCTGAAACCGATCCACACTCTCCTGGCGTTCAGCAGGGAGCTGGCGACCGGTTAACAACTCGCCGCCAAGAGTTTGCTGCAACAGCTGCAATGGAGCCACAAAGCCACTGAACAGAACCACAGCCTCGCCTTGCCGGCGCAGTGACTCCACCAACTGCCGGGCCGCCGGCAATTTGAATTCCGCAGCGATCTGGCGCATGGAGGTGAGCAGAGCCAAGTGCTCGGCATCCCGTCGCACCTCTCCGAGCTGAACCCGACGCCGGTAGTCATCCAGCACCAGCTCGAGACGATGGTCGAAACCTGTGAGCTCAGCCTCCGACAGCTCCACGGGGTGAAGCCGCCGCTGCTTGGGAGGAAGGTCTACCACCTGCTGCTTGCGGCGATGCAGGATCAACGGTCGAGTCAAGCGCCGCAGCTCCTCCAGCTGGCTGGCGCCGGACGCCTGCCAGCGTTTACCGGTTCGACCCTCCCGCCAGTGCCCCTGGCAATACCGCTCTTCGAACTGGCGTTGATCCCGAGCAATCGGATGATCCATCGCCGCCAGCAGGGGATACAGCTGGGACGGGCGACCGTTCTTCATCGGGGTTCCCGTGAGCATCCAGATCGCCCGCAGACGGGGATGACGGGCCAGACGCAGCAAAGCGGCCGTGCGCTGCGCCTGAAGCGACTGGGCGTAGTGCGCTTCATCCACCACCAGGAGCGTTCCCGCTGGTGGCAGGGTGTCGGGAAGCCGAGCCCAGCTCGCCAACTCAAGCTCAACCCCGAGAGCCTCTGATTCCCGGCGCCAGTGGGGATGCAGGCCAACGGGAGCCACCACCAGCAACCGCAGCTCAGCGCAGCGCATCAGAGCACGAGCCGCCAACAGAGCTGTAAGGGTCTTCCCCAGCCCCATCTCATCGGCCAGAACGGCACCGCGACGAGCCAGGAGCCAGCGGACCCCGGAGCGTTGATGGCGCAGAGGCCGACGACCATCCTGCAGGACTTCGTCGAGATCCGCTGCAGCAACAAGGGTCCTATGCGGTGGCAGCGGCGGCAGCGGCTGCTGACACCAGTCGAGCCACTGCTGGAGTGCGGAGGTGACAGGAAAACGACGCCCCAGGGCCTGCTGAAGCGCATCGGCTGCAGCCAAGGGGAAATCCCACCCCTGGCCAGCGCCGTTCCAACGCCCGCGGGGCTTGATCCGACGTAATTGGGACTGGGTCACCGCATCAAACGGGCTGACCACCCGAATCAGTCCCGCTGGAGAGAGGTCCAGGCAACAGGTCAATGTGGGTTTTGGCGGCACCAACAGGCCCCCACAAACAATCACTTTAGTGAACCCAGATCAGCGCGCAAGCATTGAGATCAAGATTCACATCACAGGCTGAAAAATTATCGAAAATGCAGCGCTCGACACATTGACGGGCTTTTAGTTCAAGGCAGAATTCCCTCAACCGATGCATTCGGATGCATAGCAGGGACGCGGTTTTTCTCGACGAACTCTGTCCCAAATTGCGCGTTCGAAGATGGCGACAGTCTCTTCACACTTTTACCGGTAAAAGTTGCATTTATTGCGGCAAACCTTCCGAATCAATTGATCACATTCACCCCCAGGCCAAAGGAGGTTCAAGCGTTACTGAAAACTGCGTGCCGGCCTGCTTGTCTTGCAATGGCCGCAAATCCGACGCCGACGTTTTCGACTGGTACCGGCGACAGCGCTTCTATGACCCACGCCGCGCTATGGCGATCCGGGCCTGGATGGATGGCGACCTGCGCCTCGCCGTCCGTCTGCTGCAGTGGGCCCAACCGGATCACCCCATCAACGAGCCGGACGACATCTCAATCGCAGCTCAGGCCGCCTGAGGCTCACCAAACCCGGCAGACATCCGAGGAGTGATGACGCTGGCAGATGGAGGCCTGAACGCCTGGGTCTTCAGGGGCCAGCACCACAGCACCGGCGAGCAGGGCAGCCGTCAGGATGGCCCGGAGCACGATAGGCCCGGAGCGGGAACGATGGAGAGACGACGACGTCACGACAGTACATTTGATCTAATACAGGTGTACTGATGCTTGCCGATCTTGTCAAGCGGTCGCACACGCTGGCGGCTGACGCCAAGCTTCTGGTGCTGGGCGGCGGATACAGCGGACGTTGTCTGGCCGGGCTGGCCCGAGCCCTGGAAACACCGGTGCTCTGCACCCGTCGTTCCCTCGACTCTGCCGAGGCGGATCTGCTGTTCGACAGCAACGGTCAGGACCAGCTCGACCCTGCTGCCCTGGAGGGCGTGACCCATCTGCTGTCCACCATCCCTCCGGATCGCGAAGGCAACGATCCGGTCTTGTTAAAGCTGCTGCCAACACTCAGAAGCCTGCCGCTGCGCTGGGCGGGCTATCTCTCCACCACAGGGGTTTACGGCGATCGTAAGGGCGGTTGGGTGTCGGAACAGGACGACCCGGCGCCAGCGCTGGACCGCAGCATGCGCCGCCTCAACTGCGAACAAGCTTGGTTGCGCTCAGGGCTGCCGATCCAGATTCTGCGTCTGCCAGGCATTTATGGCCCAGGCCGGTCGGTGCTCAACGGCTTGCAGCAAGGGCGGGCCCGCTTGATCGACAAGCCTGGCCAAGTGTTCTGCCGCATCCATGTGGAAGACATCGCAGGGGCCTGCTGGCACCTGATGCATCGCGCCGAGCAGGACGCTCCAGCAAGCCCGGGCAATGAAAGCATCGTGAATGTGGTGGACGACCTCCCGGCTCCCACCGCCGAACTGATGCGGCATGCGGCAGACCTGTTGGGTTGTGCCCTGCCGCCGCTGGAGCCGTTCGACCAGATCGTGGACAGCATGAGTTCGATGGCGCAGTCGTTCTGGAGCGAGAACCGCCGCGTCAGCAACCACAAGCTCTGCCATGAGCTCGGTTATGCATTGCTGCATCCGAACTACCGCATTGGGCTGCAGGATTGCCTGAACCAGGACAAACTCAATCCGTCTGACCTGGGTTCTCCCCCTCAATCAGCCAACGGTTGAAATCGAAACCCTCGCCTTCCTCAGGCAGGGATAGCCGCACATCCTCAAGGAAACGGGAGAGATGCAGTTCGATCCAGCCATTGCTCAGGCCAGCGGCCAATCCCACCAACAGACACCCCAGCAGCAGCAAACGCAGCACAGCGATGGGCCCCCACGATTCCACGAACCCTAGGCATGAGCTGGTGATCGCTCTCGGCGATCCCGCGGGCATCGGCATGGAAGTGGTGCTCAAAGCTCTCGCCTCACCCACGCTCCCCCCAGAGCTCCAACCCCTGCTGGTGGGTTGCCGACGCACGCTGATCAGCACCCACGCGCGACTGCAGCGGCAAACGAGCCATCCCCTTGCCAACCCCGCAGCCCTCAGGATCGACGACCAACCGCTGGAGGCCAGCGTTCAGCCAGGACAGCCCACCACCAGCGGAGCTGATGCAGGGTTTCGCTGGCTGACCCGCGCCGTCGAACTGCTGCAGGAACGGGGGTCCCGCGCCCTGGTCACCGCGCCCATCGCCAAACACCTCTGGCATGCGGCCGGCCATCGCTATCCCGGGCAGACCGAACGGCTGGCTGAGTTGGCTGGACGCCAGCGCTCCTCAATGCTGTTCACCGCCGTCTCTCCCACCAGCGGCTGGCGCCTGAACACCTTGCTGGCCACCACCCACATCCCCCTCAGCCAGGTCCCTAAGGCGCTGAGCCCAGACCTGGTGCAGCACAAACTGAACGTGCTGGATGGGTTCTGTCGTCGCTTCACGAGCACACCCCATCTGCGCATTGCCGGTCTGAATCCCCATGCCGGTGAAGCCGGTCAACTGGGCCACGAAGAAGCCGAATGGATGCTGCCGCTGCTGGATCAATGGCGGAAGGACCATCCTCAGGTGCAGCTGGAGGGTCCCGTTCCTCCTGACACCTGCTGGATCAGCGCTGCTCGCGCTTGGCAGTCACCAAACCAGCCTGGTCCTGACGGGATCCTGGCCCTGTATCACGACCAGGGGCTCATTCCCGTGAAGCTGCTGGCCTTCGACGCAGCGGTAAACACCACCTTGGAACTGCCGTTCCTACGCACCTCCCCCGACCACGGCACCGCTTTCGACATTGCAGGCCAAGGGATCGCCAGCCCTGAGAGCACGTCGGCGGCCATTCAGGCCGCCTGGGACCTGAGCTGACTCAGGCCGGCTTGACCCGCATCAGCACCTGACCGAATTCAACGGGCGTGCCGTTGTCGACCAGGATCTCCACCACTTCACCGCCAACCTCAGACTCAAGCTCGTTCATCAGCTTCATCGCCTCAAGGATGCAGACGGTCTGGCCGACATTGATGCGGCTGCCCACCTCAACAAAGGCAGGTTCGCCCGGAGCGGGAGCGCGATAGAAGGTGCCCACCATGGGAGCCGTGACCTCAAGCAGGTCACTGCGGGTTGCGGTGGATGCAGGAGGTGCAGCTGCAGGCTCAGCAGGCGCAACGGGCGCTGGTGCAGCAGCAACGGGAGCAGGCATGACCGGGGCCATGACGGCCTGGGCCGGCAAGTTGCGACGGATTTCCAGACGGAAGTCGTCCCCTTCCAACCGGAACTCCTGGATGTCGCTCTCGCCGAGCGCTTCCAGCAAGCGGTGCAGTTGTTCGTGATCCAGCTGCATGGTCATCCGTTTTCGCGCCCGAGGTAACTGTCGTTGCGGGTGTCCACTTTGATCTTTTCTCCCACAGAAAGGAAGAGCGGAACCATCACTTGTGCCCCGGTCTCAAGAATGGCGGGCTTGGTGCCACCGGTGGCGGTGTCGCCTTTGACGCCAGGGTCGGTTTCTTTGATCTCCAGAACCACGGAGTTGGGCAGTTCAACCTCGAGGGGGGTGTCGTTCCAGGACACCACGTTCACCTCCATGCCCTCTTTGAGGTATTTGCGGCTCTCGCCGATCTGGTCGGCGCTGAGGCGGGTCTCCTCGTAGGTGGCCATGTCCATGAAGACATAGTCCTCACCTTCCATGTAGGTGTGCTGAAGCGAGGATTTCTCCAACATCGCCTGGGGAAGCATTTCCCCGGCGCGGAAGGTCTTCTCCACCACGTTGCCGGACTTCACCGCCTTGAGCTTGGTGCGCACGAAGGCAGATCCCTTGCCGGGCTTGACGTGCAAGAACTCGACAACACGCCAGACGGCCCCATCGATCTCAATCGTGGTGCCGGTGCGGAAGTCGTTACTGGAGATCATTCCCACCGAACGGTTCATCGGACTATACGGCTGTGCCAAAGTCCCGTCAGCACTGGGGTTCCCCCTTGGTCCATCAGCGTTTGAACGCCGTCCTTGCTGTTCTGATCAGCTTTGCTCTGATCACAATCGCCGCCCCTGCCTGGGCCGCATTGCCCCAGGGCAATGCCGTGAAGGACCCTGCCGCGATTCTTCGGGACGCGCTTCCGTTCGATCAGGACGACATCCGCGAACTGCAGCATCGGCTGGAACTCACCAGTGACGATCTGCGGGCCAAACGCTGGACAGCCCTCGGCAAGACGGTGTCACGCACTGAATCTCTGCTCAACACCCGCCGCGACACCATCCTGAACGCGGTCCCTGAAGCCAAACGCGGTACGGCTGAAGCACTGTTTGAGCGCGTGGATCAGGGCCTTGAAGACCTCAAAGAGAAGGTCAAAGCCACCGACAAACCAGGCTTCATCGCCGATCGACGCCGGACGCTGAGCTTCATCGGCGATGTGGAGGCCCTGCTGGTGCCCGACGGCTTTGAACGGGAGATCCCCGCAGAATTCGATGCCCTGCCACGGCTGCAGGGACGAGCCACCCTCAACATCAGCACCACCCAGGGGGAGCTGACCACCGTGGTGGATGGCTACAACGCCCCACTCACCGCAGGCGCCTTCGTCGATCTCGCCCTCAAGGGCTTCTATGACGGACTGCCGTTCATCCGGGCCGAAGATTTCTACGTGCTTCAGAGCGGTGATCCGGAAGGTCCGGAGATCGGCTACGTGGATCCAAAGACCAAGCAGGAGCGCCATGTGCCCCTGGAGATCCGCGTGCCGGGCGAAGACGACACGATCTACAACGAAACCTTTGAAGACGTGGGCCTGTTCATGGCCACACCAACCCTTCCGTTCGCAACCCTGGGCACCCTTGGCTGGGCCCATTCAGACCAGGCCCTCGACGACGGATCCTCGCAGTTCTTCATGTTTCTCTACGAGGCAGAGCTCACCCCGGCTGGTCTGAACCTCGTGGATGGCCGCAATGCAGCCTTCGGCTACGTGGTGGATGGATTCGATGTTGTGGAGGAATTGGGCGTCGATGACCGGATCACCGCCGTGAAGGTGATGGAGGGAGCGGAGCAGCTCAAAGCCCACGCATGAGCCCGACCCTGGCGGAGCTGACTGAAGCGGAGCTACTCAGGCGGCTGGCTCGCTTCGCTCCGCCCGATCAGCTCAGTGACGACACCGCAGCCCTGGCCGCCGACGCCCGGCCACTGCTGATCAACACCGACGTTCTGGTGGATGGCATCCATTTCAGCGATGCCACCACAACCGCCATGGATGTGGGCTGGCGCGCCGTTGCCGCCAACCTGTCCGACTTGGCCGCCAGTGGTGCCGTCGACATCGATGGAATCACCGTGGCCCTGGTCGCCCCAGGCCACACCCGTTGGGACTGGGTGGACGGGGTGTATCAAGGCATCAGTGCCGCCTTGGGGCAGTACGGCGGCGTTCTACTGGGAGGTGACTGCTCCAAAGGAGAGCAGAGGCTGCTCTCGATCACGGCACTCGGCCGTCTCGGACCCCTGCGTCTGCATCGCAACGCAGCCCGTCCTGGCGATGTGCTGGTCACCAGTGGGCCCCATGGGCTCAGCCGACTAGGCCTCGCCCTCCTCCAGAACGATCCAAACGTGCGTGAGATCGCTTTGTGCTCAACCCTGCGGGACCAGGCGATCGCACGCCACCAACGCCCGACACCTCGGCTGAAGGACGTCCAGCAGCTGCTGGCCTGCAAACCGAAGCATCTAACCTGGCGGGCTGGGGGAACCGACAGCAGCGACGGACTGCTCTCTGCCGTCGCAGGTCTCTGCAGCAGCAGCGGCTGCGGAGCGGTGCTGCACAACGACCAGCTTCCAACGGCCGAAGGCTGGCCTGAGGGCGCTCCATGGACGGATTGGTGCCTCGCCGGAGGAGAGGACTTTGAGTTGGTGCTGAGCCTTCCCGAAGCCTGGGCCGATGCATGGCAGCGATGCATCCCCGAAAGCCAGCGCATCGGCCAGATCAATGCTGAAGCGGGCGTCATCCGCTGGGCCCACAACCACGAGCCAGTGGACACAAGCGGATTTGATCACTTTGGCCAGCCCTGAGAAGCCCTAAGCGACCCCTAAGCGACCGTGCCTGACCAAAAAAAATCCCCCCCAGATCGGGAGGGATCAAAAAAGCGATCAACTGGCGATCACTTCCAGTTTTTGGCCACCACCTCGGCGAGGTCAACAACACGCTGGCTGTAGCCCCACTCGTTGTCGTACCAGGCCAGGATCTTCACAGCCTTGTCACCCATGGCGTAGGTGAGGTCGGCATCAAAGATGGTGGACTCGTTGGTGCCGGCGTAGTCGGTGGACACCAGGGGCAGATCGCTGTACTTGATGATCCCCTTCATGCCGTTCTCGGAAGCCGACTTGATGGCGGCCTTGATGTCGTCGACGCTGGCGGCACGGGAGGGGCCGAAGGTGAGGTCAACAGCGGAGACGTTCGGGGTTGGAACGCGCATGGCGAAGCCGGTGAGCTTGCCCTTCACCTCGGGGTAAACCAGAGCCACGGCCTTGGCTGCACCGGTGGTGGTGGGAACCATGTTCAGAGCTGCAGCACGGGCGCGACGCAGGTCGCGGTGGCTGTTGTCCAGGATCCGCTGATCGCCGGTGTAGCTGTGGATGGTGGTCATCAGACCCCAGTCGAGGCCGAAGTTCTGATCCAGAACCTTGACGATCGGTGCCAGGCAGTTGGTGGTGCAGCTGGCGTTGCTGAGGATGTCCCAGTCTTCGTGGCGGTACTGGTCGTCGTTGACGCCCACAACGAAGGTGCCGACGCGATCACCCTTACCAGGGGCGGTGAGGATCACCTTCTTGGCGCCAGCCTGAATGTGCATGCTGGCTTTCTCATCGGTGTTGAACACACCGGTGGACTCGATCACCAGGTCAACACCCCACTCCTTCCAGGGGCAGTTGAGGGGATTGCGGTCAGCGAAGAACTTGATCTCCTTACCGTTGACGAACATCGAGCTGTCCGTGGTCTTGATGTCCACGGAGGGATCGAGACGCCCAAGGATGGAGTCGTAGGTCAGCAGGTGAGCGCTGGTGGCGGGGTCGGACGTGGAGTTCATCCCCACGATTTCCAGACCGGTGTCAGCTCCCCGGCTGATCCATCCCCGCAGAACATTGCGACCGATCCGGCCGAATCCATTGATCGCAACGCGCAGGGTCATGGCAGAAGCGGCAAAGCCGCGCAAGGGTTTTGGCCGCCGATCATACAGAAATCAGCAGAAATACCCTGTTGCACCCCGCTTCAATCCGCTCGATCCGGCCCTCAGCACAGAAGACAAGCAGCGCCAACTGACTTATCTTTCTTCGGACTGAAGCCCTCCGTTGCCGCGCCTGCTCGACCGCCAGACACCAGTCCACTTCATCGGTGTCGGCGGAATTGGCATGTCGGCTTTGGCCCGGATTCTCGTTGACCGCGGTCACGCGGTCAGCGGCTCGGACCCGCGTGACAACGCGACAACACAACAGCTGAAGACCCTAGGGGTAAAGGTCTTCCGTGAGCAGGACGCCACCTGCATCGATGCCGTCACGGGAGAAACAGCCGCTGGCTCACCGGTGGTGGTGATCAGCACAGCCATCCCTGAGAGCAATCCGGAACTGCAGCGGGCCCGACAGCAGGGGCTGGAGATCTGGCATCGCTCCGATCTCCTGGCGGCTCTGATCGAACAGCAACCCTCCATTGCGGTCGCCGGCAGCCACGGCAAGACCACCACCAGCACCTTGATCACCACCTTGCTGCTGGAGGCAGATCAGGACCCAACCGCTGTGATCGGAGGCATCGTCCCCAGCCTCGGCAGCAATGGTCACGCTGGCCAGGGAAAGCTGCTCGTGGCCGAGGCGGATGAATCCGACGGTTCACTGGTGAAGTTCAGCCCCAGCCTGGGGGTGATCACCAACCTGGAGCTGGATCACACCGATCACTACTCCAGCCTCGACGAGCTGATCTCCACCCTGCAACGCTTCGCAGGGGGTTGCGATCGCGTGCTGGCCAATCACGACTGCCCGATCCTGCAGGAACATTTCCAGCCAACGGCCTGGTGGTCCAACCAGAGCGCCAAATCCGTTGACTTCGCCGCCCTGCCCTTGAGCCTGGAAGGCGATCGCTGTGTCGCCCGTTTTTATGAAGCCGGCCACCCGGTCGGCGACTTCAACCTGCCGATGGCCGGGCTGCACAACCTGAGCAATGCCACAGGCGCCTTGGCCGCCTGCCGGATGGAAGGACTCCCCTTCGACCAATTGGTGGAAGGCCTGGCTGGCCTGAAGGCACCGGGCCGCCGCTTTGACCTTCGGGGCACCTGGAAGGGCCGTCACATCGTTGATGACTACGCCCACCATCCCAGTGAGGTGAAGGCAACCCTGGAGATGGCACGCCTGATGGTGCGCAGTGGCCGCAGTCCACTCCCCACAGCACCACAACGGCTCCTGGCGGTGTTCCAGCCGCACCGCTACAGCCGCACCAGGCAGTTCCTCGATGGCTTCGCCAAAGCCCTGCAGAACTGTGATCTGCTGCTGCTTGCTCCCGTCTATCCCGCAGGCGAACAACCGCTGCAGGGCATCAGCAGCAACGCCCTGGCGGATCGGGTGCGCAAGCTGAAACCGGATCTAGAGATCGCCGTCGCAGACAACCTCGATCAACTCACCGAGCTGGTGATCCAGAACAGCCGCGAGAACGATCTTGTTCTGGCCATGGGTGCTGGCGACGTGAATGGACTGTGGTCAAGGCTGACGTCATGACCCAGTGCGATGCCCACCTGCCGCAGGCCCAAGTCAAGCTGGCGGACTACACCACCTGGCGGGTGGGGGGAGCGGCCGAATGGCTGGCCGAACCCGCCAGCCTTGAGGAAACCCAGGCCTGGATCGAATGGGCCGCTCACCAGGGCATGCCCTGCCGCGTCATCGGCGCCGGATCGAACCTTCTGATTCACGATGACGGCCTGCCGGGGCTCTCGCTCTGTCTGCGCAAACTTCAAGGGCTGCAGCTTGATGCCACCACGGGGACCGTGGAGGTGCTCGCTGGCGAACCGATCCCATCACTGGCAAGACGCGCTGCACGCGCTGGATTGCATGGCCTGGAGTGGTCGGTTGGCATTCCGGGAACCGCTGGCGGTGCGGCTGTGATGAATGCAGGAGCCCAGGGAGGCTGCACAGCGGAATGGCTGGAGTCGGTGCGGGTCATGCCACTGGAGGGGGGCAACTGCTTTGAGCTGCAGCGGGATCAACTGGACTTCGCCTACCGGCACAGCCGTCTTCAAGACGACAACCTCGTGGTGTTGTCGGCACGGTTCCGCTTGCAGCCCGGTAACGATCCGGATGAACTGAAGCGGGTCACCACTGCGAACCTCAGTCACCGCACCACCACGCAGCCCTATCAACAACCCAGCTGCGGCAGTGTCTTCCGCAATCCCGAACCGCTCAAGGCCGGACGGCTGATCGAAGAGCAGGGGCTGAAGGGAACCCGGATCGGCGGCGCCGAAATCTCAACCGTGCATGCCAATTTCATCGTCAACACCGGTGATGCCGAGGCGAAGGACATCGCCCAGTTGATCCAGCTGGTGCAGGACCGCATCGAAGCCGAACACGGAATCCGTCTGCACCCCGAAGTGAAGCGGCTGGGATTCGCTTCGGCGGCTTAACCTTCCGGCTCCCACAGGATCGCCATGGCAGGGTTCGGACTCCCCAATTTCGGCCAGCTCACCGAAGCCTTCAAGAAGGCTCAGGAGATTCAGCAGAACGCTCAGGCCCTGCAGGACGAACTGGACGGGATGGAGATCGAAGGCAAGAGCAGCGATGGCCGCGCCAGCGTTTGGCTGTCGGGCAACCAGCAACCGCTGCGGGTACGACTGGACCCAGCCCTGCTGCAGGAGGGCCAACAGGCCAGCGAAACGGCCACCCTTGAAGCCCTGCAGGCGGCCTATGAGCAATCCACCGCCACGATGAAGGGCCGGATGGAAGAACTCACCGGTGGCCTGAATCTCAACCTCCCCGGGATGGGCGGCTGAGGCTGCTCTGCTCGATCAACGCGGCCTTGTACAGGGCATAGCGTTCCCAGTCCGTGGAAACACCGCAGCCGGGCTCACCGCGATGCAGGCAGTCGCGGAAGCGACAGGGCCAGGGATCCAGTTGCTGACGCAGCTCCGGAAAGAGAACCCCCAGTTCCTGGGGGTCATCAGGCAGATCGGGGCGGTTGAACCCGGGGGTATCAGCCACCCTCGCGCTCGGCCCTAGGGGAAACAGCTCAACGTGGCGGGTGGTGTGGCGGCCGCGCTGCAATCGACCGGACACCGCAGCCGTACGCAGTTGAAGGTCAGGGCGCAACTGGTTCAGCAGGCTGCTCTTGCCCACCCCAGAAGGCCCACACAGCACCGAAAGCTGCGCACCAGCCAAACGCTGCCGTAAAGCATCAATGCCCGTTCCGGCTGCACTGGACAGCGCCAGCGGGTCATAGCCCCACCCTTTCAACCGGGTCACCAGCCGCTCGAGCGCTGCACCTGAAAGAAGGTCTGTCTTGGTGAGCAGCAGGATTACCTCCAGCCCGGTCCTTTCCGCCGTCAACAGAAAGCGACTGGCCTGATCAGGGTCAAAACTGGGCTGTTCCACTGCCAACACCACAGCCACCAAGGAGACGTTGGCCACCGGTGGGCGTGTGAGAAAACTGTGGCGTGGCTCGACCTCGGCCACCACGGCACGCCCCTGGCCTGGATCAATCGCCTCGACGCGAACCCGATCGCCCACATAAACGGCTTCACCCCGATGGCTGAGCCGGGTGCGACGGGTGCAGAGCAGCCGCCCTGGGCATCCATCAGGTGCGGCATCCAGCTCCACCTCCAGGTAGTTGGCCTGGAGCGCCACCACCATCCCGGATGCCACCGAACGGGCGGTGTCAGCCACCGCAGATCACCTCGATGGTGATGGCATCCGGCGTTTGATCAATGCACTCCACACGATGGCCTGCATCCCTCAGACCTGGAAGAACCATGGCCTCAGGCTCCCCCCGATCGAGACAGACCTCCAGACAGTCACCGCTGCTCATCTGCTCGAGGGTGAGCTTGCAGCGAATGAAATTCACCGGACAGGGCGTTCCCCGCAGATCCAGGGAACGCCTGCTCATCCCTTCTGACCGAACAAGCGAGCGAACAGACCACTGTTGTGGTGGTGGTGTTGCTTGCCGCGGGCGGAATGGTGACCCGCCAACTGCTCGAGGAGCTCCCGCTCCACATCACTGATCCGCTTCGGCAGATCCACGGTGACCGTCACGCGCTGATCGCCCCGTGCCACTGGATTCCCGAGCTTGGGAATGCCCAGGTTCGGCAGGGTGAGCACCGTGCCGGGCTGGGTGCCGGCGGGGATGTCCAGCTCCTTGCTGCCATCCACGGTTTCCACCTCAATGGTGTCGCCAAGAATCGCCTGGAGGTAGCTGACCTTGACCTCCGAGAAGATGTTCAGGCCATCCCGCTGCAAGCGCGGGTGATTGCGAACGGTGAGGAACACGTAAAGGTCACCGGACGGGCCTCCCCGGGGTCCGGCGTTGCCTTCACCGGTCACACGAAGCCGTGTTCCGGTGTCCACCCCGGCAGGGATGTTGATCCGCAGCTTCTTGCGCACCTGTTTGACACCCTGGCCACCACAGGACCCGCAGGGATCCGAAATCACCTGGCCCGTACCGCCACAGTTGGGGCACTCGGCGACCTGGGTGAAACTGCCGAAGGGAGTTCGGGTGGCACGGCGCACTTGCCCGGCGCCGCCACAGGTGCCGCAGGTGGTGGGTCCACTGCCCGCTTTGGCACCGCTACCGCCGCAGGTGTCGCAGGTCTCCAGATGCGGGATCTTGATCTCCTGCTCCTGACCGAACACCGCCTGCTCGAAATCAATCGTCAGGTCGTAACGCAGGTCATCCCCCTGCTGAGGGCCCTGACGCCGCGGCCGACCAGCTCCAGCACCCCCAGGTCCACCGAAGCCTTGGAAAAACGTCTCGAACAGATCCGCAAATCCGCCCATGTCCCCCATGTCGGGAGCACCGGCCGCACCACCAAGTCCGGCTTCACCGAACTGGTCATAACGGGCCCTGGTCTGGGGATCACTGAGCACCTCGTAGGCGCGGCCGATTTCCTTGAAACGGTCTTCAGCTCCCGGATCCTTGTTGATGTCGGGGTGGTACTGACGCGCCATGCGCCTATAAGCCCGCTTGAGGCTGTCGGGATCCACATCCCGGCTGACGCCGAGCAGGTCGTAGAAGTCGGCCATCAGGCCTCCTCCGCCGTCTGATCCGGTGCCGCTGCGGCCTCAGCGGGCGCTGACGCCGGATCGGATGGTCCTGGACCCATCGACACCTTCACCATGGCGTGGCGCAGCACACGCCCATCGCGGTGGTAGCCGCGCTGGAGCTCCTCACACACCACGTCCTCCGCAAACTCGCTGCTTTCCTCCCGCAGCACGGCCTCATGCAGGTTGGGGTCGAACTCCTGGCCAACCACTTCCATCCGGGCCACCCCCTGCTGCTTCAGCACCTCCACCAGTTGCTTGTACAGACCCTGGTAACTGCGGTGCAGCGCCTGGGCTTCCTCACCTTCAGGATTCAGCTGCTGACGAGCCCGCTCGAAGTTGTCGACAACGGGGAGAATCTCCGTGAGGGTCGAGCAGACCAGTTGCTGACGCATGTCGTCCTGGTCGCGGCTCTGGCGCTTGCGGAAGTTGTCGAAATCCGCCGCAATGCGCATGTATTGGCTGTTGAGCGTCTCGTGCTCCTGCTTCAACCCGCTCAACTCCTGCTCGAGCTGCTGCATCCGATCGGCCGGATCCACCGCTGCAGGAGCCTGTTCAGACGTCACCTCGGGCGCATCAGGAGCGGACTCCGGCGTGGCTGGAACAGCACCGGACTCAACGGTCTGGTCCTGCTCTGGGGTGGAGGCGTCGCCGCTCATGCTGACCGCTCAAGGATTGCTGTCTAGACATGTTGAAGGGCAACGCTGACCTCCCACAAGCTGCGGAAGCCCGCACCTCGTTCGCCATCCATGACCTTGACGCTGCCCACCCCCGATGCCGGCGACACGGCACGGCAGCGTTTCGCCCTTGAATTGCTGTTGCAGCAACCGGTTCCGGGCCCAGAGCAACTGCTGGCAAGCCGCAAGCTGCTCAGCGACGCCCTCCCAGAGGTCAGCCCGAATCAATGGCGGGCACTGCAGGCCATGCCGATCGCCATCGGTGCTGACCACCTGGACATCGCGATCCCCAGCCAGTGGCGAGACCAGGAATGGCAACACCTGATCGATCAGCTGCCGGACCAACACCGCACGATCCGCCTGCACCCCGCCATCGAAGCGGATCTGCAGCGGGCCTTGGCCACAGCAAGGGACCAGCCAACAAAGGAACCAAACCCGCCAACCGCAGAACAGTCGAGCAACCCTGCTCCGGCAAAGACAGCCAGCACTCTCGATCTGAATGCTGAGTCGTTTCTCCACGACTTCAGCCCCGATGAGGTGCTGGAGAGCGAGGAAGACAGCGACGCCCAACTGGCTCGGGATGCCATTGACCTTGAGACCAGCCTCAATGATGCGGAAGCCTCGCCCGTGGTGACGCTGGTGGACAGGATCCTGCTGCAGGCCATGTCAGTGGGGGCCAGTGACATCCATGTGGAGCCACAGAAGAAGGGGTTGCGTCTGCGTTTCCGCCAGGACGGTGTGCTCCAGCAATACGTGGAGCCGCTGCCCAGTCGCCTGGTGCCAGCGGTGACATCCCGCTTCAAAATCCTGGCAGATCTCGATATTGCCGAACGGCGCCAGGCCCAGGACGGCCGCATTCGTCGCAAGTACCGCGACCGGGTGATCGATTTCCGCGTCAACACCCTGCCCAGTCGCTTCGGTGAAAAGGTCTGTCTTCGCCAGCAAGTTGGCGGCCCTGGTCGATGCCGGCGTGCCGATCGTGCGCAGCCTCGATCTGATGGCGACGCAGCAGAAGCTGCCGATGTTCAAACGTGCGCTCACCAAAGTGAGCCTCGACGTCAATGAGGGCATTGCCCTGGCAACAGCCCTGCGTCAGTGGCCGAAGGTGTTCGATCAGCTCAGCATCGCCATGGTGGAAGCCGGGGAAGCCGGCGGCGTCCTGGATGAGGCCCTGAAGCGACTGGCCAAGTTGCTGGAAGACAACGCCAAACTTCAGAACCAGATCAAGGGAGCCTTGGGCTATCCCATCGCCGTGCTGGTGATCGCCATCCTGGTGTTCCTGGGGATGACCATCTTTCTGATCCCGACGTTCGCGGGGATCTTCGAAGATCTGGGCGCCGAGCTGCCGGCCTTCACCAGGCTGCTCGTTGATCTGAGCGCCCTGCTGCGTTCCTCGGCCTCGCTTTATGCGACCGGAGTGATCCTGCTGGCGATCTGGATGTTGAACCGGTTCTACGCCACCCACAACGGTCGTCGAACGATCGACCGCCTGATGCTGAAGCTGCCACTGTTCGGCGAACTGATCCTGATGACAGCGACAGCTCAGTTCTGCCGCATCTTCAGTTCGCTCACGCGGGCCGGTGTGCCGATCCTGATGTCGATGGAGATCTCGAGCGAAACCGCCGGCAACGCGATCATTTCCGATGCCATCCTTGCCTCGCGGGGCATGGTTCAGGAGGGGGTGCTCCTGAGCAATGCGCTGATCCGTCAGAAGGTGCTGCCCGACATGGCCCTGAACATGCTGGCCATCGGCGAGGAAACCGGTGAGATGGACAAAATGCTCAGCAAGGTGGCGGACTTCTACGAAGACGAAGTCGGCGCCATGGTCAAGGCGCTCACCTCGATGCTCGAGCCCGCGATGATTGTGGTGGTGGGCGGAATCGTGGGATCCATCCTGCTGGCGATGTACCTGCCAATGTTCACCGTGTTTGATCAGATCCAGTGAGCACTGCAGCGATGGCCTGGCCCGCCAGCCAACCACCGCTCCAGCAAGCCTGAAAGTTGAAACCGCCGGTCACCCCATCCACATCCAGCAGTTCACCGGCCAGGTAAAGACCGGGACAGCGGCGGCTCTCCATCGTGGCCAGGTTGACCTCCCCCAAGGCGACACCGCCGGCGGTGACGAACTCCTCCCCAAAGGGTCCACGTCCCTGGATCGGCACACTCTGCGCACAGAGCAGTTCCACCAATCGACGCTCCGCCTTGATCGGCAGATCCGCCCAACGGCGCTCTGTCTCGACCCCAGCCATGGTCAAAAAGGCTTGCCACAACCGCCGCGGCAAATGTTCGAAGGGCTTCGCGGCTGCAAGGGTTCGCCGGGCCTGCTCCTGTCGCCATTGCTGAAACCGCTCGGTCAGCCCCGACCGTCCCAACCCTGCGCTCCAATCCAACTTCAGCTCACCCCTGTAGCGGTTCTGATGCAGGGCCCTGGCGGCAAAGGCTGAGAGGCGCAACGTGGCGGGTCCACTCAAACCACGGTGGGTGATCAGGACCCGCCCGGACTGGAGGAAGCGCTGATCGCCCAGCTTGAGATCAAGGCCCACATCGTCGATGGCAATGCCACTGCAGGCCGACAGGGCCGGTGCCTGTAGGGCAAGGCTGAACAGCGATGGCACCGGCGGCACCACCTGGTGGCCAAGGGCTGCCGCCAGGTTTCGGCCACTGGGATGCCCACCCGTGGCCAGCATCAAGCAGCTCCCATGCAAAGGCTCGAGGCCGCGGCCCTCGAGCACAAACCCCCCCTCGGGGTGAACGCGCACCTGCTGGACCATCGCCTTCGTGCGCAGCTGGACACCCGACGCCCTTGCCGCCTTCTGCAGGCACTGAATCACGGCCTCAGAACGGTTCTGCTGCGGAAACATCCGTCCATCAGGTTCCTCCACCAGCGTGAGCCCATGCTCGTCAAACCAGGCGATCGCGTCGCCGCAGGCGAAGCGACTGAAGGGGCCCCGCAGGGGTCGACTGCCACGGGGGTAATGGGTCGCCAGTTCACGGGGGTCCCAGCAGGCATGGGTCACATTGCAGCGACCGCCACCGCTGATGCGCACCTTCTGGAGAGGCTCAGGGGTGCCTTCCAGCACCAGCACCCGCCGAACCCCCTGCTCAGCGGCAGTGATCGCCGCCATGTAGCCGGCAGGACCACCGCCAACAACAATCAGATCAAGCGGGCTGGAAGCGGAGGGCGACACCGTTGTTGCAGTAGCGCTTGCCGGTGGGTCGCGGTCCGTCATTGAACACGTGGCCCTGGTGCCCACCACAACGGCTGCAGTGGTATTCCGTGCGCGGCAGGATCAATTTGAAATCTACTTTCGTGGCGATGGCTCCATCCAGGGGCTGCCAGAAGCTGGGCCAGCCGGTGCCGCTATCGAATTTGGCCTCCGACGAAAACAAGGCTGCATCACAACCAGCGCAGTGATAGGTGCCGGAACGCTTCTCCCCATTGAGCGGACTGGTGAAGGGGCGTTCCGTTCCCTCATTGCGCAACACGTCGTAGGCCTGGGGAGACAACCGATCACGCCACTGGTCGGCATTGAGATCCCACGAGGGATCGCCAGCTTTGGACGCCGCCAGCACAGGCTGAGGTCTCCAGAGACTGCCAAACACCCCTGCCATTGCCGCCAACAGCAACGATCGACGGGACAGAACAGCGGCACTCAAGCTCATCGGTGCTGAAGCGGGAATCTCGGGCGGTTCTAATGGATTGATGACTGCCTCCGGATCCACCGCTGCCTACCGCTTCAGTGTGGCCCCGATGCTGGATTGCACCGACCGCCACTTCCGGGTGCTGATGCGGCAGATCAGCCGCAGGGCCCTGCTCTACAGCGAAATGGTGGTGGCCCAGGCGCTGCACCACAGCAAGCGACGCAACAAGCTGCTGGACTTCGATCCTGTGGAGCATCCGATCGCCCTGCAGGTGGGGGGGGACGACCCAGCCCTGCTGGCCGAAGCGGCACGACTGGCGCAGGACTGGGGCTACGACGAGATCAACCTCAATGTGGGTTGCCCCAGCCAGAAGGTGCAGGCCGGAAATTTCGGAGCCTGCCTGATGGCGGAACCGGATCTGGTTGCCCGCTGCGTGGAAGCCATGGTGGACGCAGGGGGACTCCCCGTGACCGTGAAGCATCGGATCGGCATTGACGATCTCGACAGCGATGCGCTGCTGACGAACTTCGTGGATCGGGTGGCGCTGGCAGGAGCCAGCCGCTTCGCTGTTCATGCCCGTAAGGCCTGGCTGGAGGGCCTTGATCCCAAGCAGAACCGGACGATTCCTCCGCTGCAGCATGAGCGCGTGGTGGCGCTGAAACAACGCCGCCCCGACCTGGTGATTGAACTCAACGGGGGGCTGGAATCCCCTGAAGACTGCCTTCAGGCACTGGAAGGGTGCGATGGCGCCATGGTGGGCCGAGCGGCCTACAGCCATCCCCTGCGCTGGACCAGCGTCGATGCCCTCATTTTTGGAGAGGAATCACGCCAGATCCTGGCGTCAGACGTTGTGAACGGACTGCTTCCCCATGCGGCCGCTCATCTGGAGCGAGGAGGACGAATCTGGGACCTCTGCCGTCACCTGGTGCAACTCGTGGAAGGCGTCCGGGGTGCACGGCACTGGCGCCGGGAGCTGGGGGAGAAAGCCCAGCGCCCCGGGGCCGATCTGGAGGTGCTGCTCAATGCCGGGCAGCAACTCAAGGACGCAGGGCTCTGATCAACGGCTGAGGTCAGCCCTCAGCTCCGCCGTAACCGGAATAGTCATCGCCACCGCCACTGGACGATCCACGGCGACGACGGCTGCGCCCTTCGTCGTAAGCATTGCCCTCCCCAGCGTTATCGCGGGCGCCATAGCTGCGGTCTTCCCAGCCCCGTGCACCGGAAGGACGATCACCGCCACCGCCATAGCCGCCGCCGTAGCCACCACCGCCACCGCCACCGCCACCGCGATAACCGCCACCACCGCCGCCGTAGCCACCACCGCCACCGCCACCGCCACCGCCACCGCGATAACCGCCACCGCCACCGCCACCGCCGTAGCCACCGCCGCCACCACGACGGGGGGCGCTGCCGCGGGGCTCCGCTTTGTTGATCCGCAGAGGACGGCCCATCAGTTCGGCACCCTGCAGCCCCTCAATCGCTGCCTCTTCGGTGGACTCATCGGCCATCTCAATGAAGGCAAAACCACGCTTGCGGCCTGTATCCCGCTCGAGGGGCAGCGCGCAGTTGGTCACTTCACCGAACTGGGCAAACAGCTCGATCACATCTTCCTGCTCAGCGCGGAAGGGAAGGTTGCCGACAAAAATGCTCACGTTTTGCGTGGACCGGGTACGAAACAGTGGACCGATGAGGCCTTGAACATTGCCATCGGGCCATGACTCCGGAACGAAGTGACATACCTCTGGCTGATTAAGCGTAGACCCGGTTATGGGTGAGAGTCATCCCACCGGCTGAGTTCCGTTGAAACGCTGTAGCCAGCGCTGAAGCTGTTCATCAACACGCTCAAATCCTGTCCCCCCTTCACTGCGACGGGCGGCCACAACAGCACGGGGAGCCAAGGCGTCGTGCAGATCCGCCTCAAAGGCCGGGTGGAGTTCCTTCCAGGCACTCAGATCAAGGTCCCGCAACAGAGATCCCTGCTCCAGACAGCGCCGGACGACAGCACCGACCAATTGATAAGCCTCGCGAAATGGAACACCGCGAGACACCAGATAGTCGGCAACATCCGTTGCATTGGAGAAATCCTTCTCCACCGCTTCATTGAGGCGCTCGACCCTGAAATCAAGGCCTTCCTCAAACAAAATCGCCATCGCCTCAACACAATCACGGGTTGTGCGGAAGGCATCAAACAGCGCCTCCTTGTCTTCCTGAAAATCCTTGTTGTATGCCAGCGGAAGACCCTTGATCATGGTCAGCAATCCCTGGAGATGTCCGAAGACCCGTCCGGTTTTGCCCCGAACCAACTCAGGCACATCGGGATTCTTCTTCTGGGGCATCAGGCTGCTGCCCGTGGCACAGCGGTCGCTGAGCCGCACGAAGCCGAATTCCTCGGACGCCCAGGCGATCACCTCTTCCGCCAGACGGCTGAGATGCACCATCACCAAGGAGGCGGCAGCGGAGAACTCAACGCAGAAATCGCGGTCACTGACCGCATCGAGGCTGTTGGCATAAACCTCTGAAAAACCGAGCTCCTTCGCGGTGCGCTGGCGATCAATCGGAACCGGCGTACCCGCCAGGGCGGCAGCGCCAAGCGGGCAGATGTTCACGCGTTTCCGCACATCCTGAAGTCGCTCACGGTCGCGCTCCAGCATCTCGACATAGGCGAGCAGGTGATGGGCGAGGCAGAGCGGCTGGGCCCGCTGCAGGTGGGTGTACCCAGGAATCATGGTGCGGCGATGGCGATCCGCCTGGGTCAGCAGTGCCCCCTGCAACCGCTGCAGATCCTGATCCAGGCCATCCAGCCGTCGCCGCAGCCAGAGGCGGAGGTCAGTCCCAACTTGATCGTTGCGGCTGCGTCCGGTGTGCAACTTCTTGCCCACGGGACCGAGCAAGGCAATCAGCCGGCGTTCCACGGCGAAATGAACGTCCTCATCTGCCAGGCCGGGCTGGAAACTGCCGGATGCCGCCTCAGCACGAACGGTCTCCAGACCCTCCACCAGCTGCTCAGCCTCCGCTTCCGTGATCACTCCCACGCTGGCGAGCATCCGGGCATGGGCGATCGACCCATCGAGATCCTCCTGAAGAAGGGTCAGGTCAAAACCGATGGAGGCGTTGAACGCCTCGATGAAGGGATGCAGACCCTGCTCAAAACGATCGCTCCAGGTGCCTGCTGCACCACCGGTCACCCCACCAGCCATCAATTCATCCGTCGATTTCCTCAGCTTGTCAGGCGATTGACCGTCCCTGCACACTCGGCAACGTGACCGCCTCCGGAACTTTCAGCACCACAAGCGACGCGTCGTCCTCCAGCTGACGATCCGGACCAACAAAACGGTCCAAGCGTTCAAACAGGCTTTCAAGAATTCCCTGCGCTCCCTGACCACTGCGACAGGCCGTTTCAAGGGCACGAATCAGCCGCGCCTCATCGAAACGATCGCCCGTGATCCCCGGTGCTTCGGTGACGCCATCGGTGTAGTAGAGCAACACGTCTCCCGGTTCAAGGCGAATCTCGCCAAGGGCGAACTCAGCTTCGGGTTGGAGACCGATCAGCAGCCCAGCCGCATCGAGCCGCATGATCACCCGTCGCTCGGCACGCCAAAGCAGGGGCGGGTTGTGGGCCGCATTGGCATAACGCAGCCGCAGCGTGCGCGGATCCAGGTCGGAATAAAACAGCGTCACGAACCGATGCGACTGCGCCAGGTCTTCCTGCGCCAGCTGGTTGAGGTCGTGAAGAATCCGATCCGGTGGCAGACCGCTGAGAACCTCCGCGCGCAGCATCCCGCGCAACATCGTCATCAGCAAACCAGCGGGCACGCCCTTGCCCATGACATCACCCATCACCAGGGCCCAGCGACCCCGCTCACGGCGTCGACCGATGAGTTCCGGACGGGTGGGGATGAAGTCGTAGTAGTCACCGCCCACCTGAAACGCAGGCCGACAGCGCGCGGCCAGATCAACACCCTCGATCACGGGGCAACGGTCCGGCAACAACTGGGCCTGAATCTCTGCACCGATGCTGAGTTGTCGATCCACCCGCTCATGCCGGCGGGCGTCCTGCAGCATCTGATCGTTTTCGATCGCAACGCCAGCAAGATCCGCCACCAACTGAACGTGCCGACGGTGCACCTCGGTCCAGACCATCGAGCCGTTACGGGCGTACACGTAAAGGCGGCCCCGCGTCCGACCACGAGCCGTCAGAGACGTGGCAAACAAAGCCGCTTTGGGAAGGCAGCGTTGCACCAGCCGGTCGAGCGCCAGCAGCTGCTGATCGTCGCTGCCGAAGCCCACGGCAGAGCCGGTTTCAAAGGCTGCCAAACGCCGCAGCAGATCCTGGGACGGCTCAGCTGGAATCCCCTGCAGCTGATCACGCCAGAGGCGACCATCCGACTGAAACGGAACAAGCAAGGCCCCCTCAACACCCACCAGACGTGAGGCCACCACAGGCACAAGCTCAAGAAAGCGCTGGAGGTTGGTGAAGCTGCGGAGAGCAAACCCCAGGGAGACCAACAGATCCTGATTGCGGCGCTGTTCGCTGCTGAGGCTGTCAAACAGCTGACGCAACGAGGCCATCGCCTCGGGCGAGGGGTTCCAGGTCCGCTGCGCAGAGCTGGGATGACGTCCGGGCGGCTTGCTGCTCAACCTCGCACCCCCAGGGTCCGCAAGGTAGCAACGCTTCAGCGTCCAGCCAGCAGAGCCTCAACGAATTCAAAACTGTTGAAGGGGCGCAAATCGCGAATCCCTTCCCCAGCGCCGATAAAACGAATCGGCAATCCAGCCTCAGACGACACCGCCAGCGCCACGCCGCCACGGGCCGTGCCATCAAGTTTGGTGATCACAACGCCGGTAAGACCTGCCGCCTGGGCAAAGGCCATGGCCTGGCGAAGCCCGTTCTGACCCTGACTGGCATCAAGAACCAGCAGGGATTCAACCTTCGCCTCCGGCGCCAAACGGTCGATGATCTTTCTGACTTTTTGGAGTTCCTCCATCAGATTGTGCTTGGTCTGCAAGCGTCCGGCGGTGTCCACCAACAACAAATCAGACTTGCGCGAGCGAGCGGCACCAATCGCGTCGAAGACAACGGCAGCGGGGTCGGCGTTGCTGCTGGGGTTGGACACCACTGGAACATCACTGCGCTCTCCCCAGACCTCAACCTGCTGGACAGCTGCAGCCCGGAAGGTGTCGGCGGCCGCGATCAAAGCTGAGTAGCCGCTGCGAACAGCAAGGTTGGCAAGTTTTCCAAGCGTGGTGGTCTTACCAACTCCATTCACCCCAACCATCAGCCAGATGTTGAGGCGATCCCGTTCAGGCGCCAGAAGAGGAACACCACTGGCCTGAATCGGGGCATCCAACAGGCCACGCAGCTGTTCCTTGAGGAAGCGAATTCCCTCGGCAGGATCCACCACCTCCTCATTCATCCGCTGACGCAGGGCATCCAGCACCTGATCGGTGGCCTGGACGCCGGCATCAGCCCGGAGCAACAGGGTTTCGAGATCGTCGAGAACCTCCGGCGTCAGCGGATCGTCACCGAGATTCTCCAGAAGGCTGGTGACAAAACCCTGACGGGTCTTTTCAAGGCCGCGGCGCAGCCGACCCAACCAATCGATTTCCTCAAGGGAAACCTGATCGACGCGACGGCCCTGGGCCGCAAGCACTTCGGCAGACCAGGTGAAATCCTGATCAAAGTCACCCAACTGCGGCTCTTCTGAGTCGACAGCTGGCGCAGGGGTGGGAGCCGGCGTGGGAGCAGGGGGAGCCTCGAGAGCCCGTTCATCCAGATCCTGCTGACGCTGCTGGCGTTGAGCCGCGGCCTGCTCCAGCAGCGACAGTCCGGGGGCTGGTGCTGGAGTCGGCGTGGGATTTAGTGGCTGACTCGGGAGCGGGGACGGCGTTGGTAACGGTGCCGGTCCTGGAGTTGGGGTTGGTGAAGGTGTAGGCGCTGGTTCTGGACTGGGCGCAGGGGTGGGCTCGGGGGCCGCTTCGGCGACAGAGGCCGCGGCCTGTTGTTGAGCCTTCAGCCGGGCATAGGCCTCACGGGCCCAAACCAGAGCCTCATCCTCTTCCTCACTGGCTGCAGGAGCTGGAGTCGGCTCCGGCGCCGCTGAAACGGGGGCATCAGTCCCACCAGCCATCGGTTCCAGCGTCGGCGCGGGGGTGGGCGTCGGCTCCGGCGTCGGTGACTCCTCAGCCTGTCGTTCGAACCAGTTGAACACCATCAGGCCGATGCTTTCGATTGAGCGTCATGGAAGCGACGCAACACACCATTGATCATCCGGCGACCCTGCTCATCGCTGTAACGGTTGGCCAGCTCAACCGCCTCGTTAAACGCGACCGGAGCGGGAGTACGCAGGCTTTCCAGGTCAACGACAGCCAACCGGAGGATGTCCCGATCGATCCGCGGAAGCCGGGTCAGTCTCCAGCCCTCCATCACCTGATCCAATCGTTTGTCGATGCCCTCGCGCTGGGTGAGCACCTTCTGAACCCGCTCCATGGCGCCGCGGCGAATCTGCTCCTGGTCGCCAAGCAGCAACAGCCGAGGCAACTCAAGGCTGGCTGACAAACCATTCAGCACCTGTTCAGCGGAACTCAAAGAGGCGCGCAGATGGGTGCGGACGGTGTCATGGGTTCCTTGTTCGCCCTGCTGTAGCTCGCTGTCCAGCAGGGACTGCTGTGCTTGATCGAGCTCGGCAGCACTGGCATCAAGCGACTCACGCCAGTGCTGGGTGAGGGTGTCGAGGGCCTGGTCCAGGATCGAATCAAGGGCCAGGTCAGCGACTGAGGCTGACTTCTGTTCCGGCACCTGACCAAGCACCAGCAAGGCCAGCTCGCGTGTAAGGGATCGTGTGGCCATGACTCAGCTGGAAGGAGATGCAGAAGCCCGTAACTGGGCCATGAGGCTGGAGAAACTTCGATTCACAGGAGCTTCACGATCATCGGGGTTGACGATGCCGGCCGAAATAATCGTTCGGAAAGCTTCTTCAACGCTGATCTCAAGCTCTCGGACGGATCCAGCTGGAACAAGGGTGTACCAACCGGTGGTGGGATTCGGAGCGGTGGGAATGAACACACTCAACAGGGGCTCCTTCAGATCGGATTGAAGGGAAGGCCCCACCTCCCCGGTGACAAAACCAACGCTGAACAATCCCTCCCGTGGGTACTCAACGAGAACAACACGACGGAAGCGGGAGGAGTTGTCGCGGAAAAAGGTCTCAAGCAGCTGCTTCAGCGTCTTGTAAACCGATCCAGCCAGGGGAATCCGGCTCAAGGTGCCTTCACCGAACTCCAACAGCCAGCGACCCACGATGTTTCGGGCCATCAGGCCGATCAGAAGGATGCCCATCAGAGGCACCGTGAGACCGAGAGCCAGATTGATCAGATCCTGAAGCAGTGGGTTCAGGGTGATGAACGGATTGAACTGCTTTGGTATCGAGGTCAGGAACGCCAGAACAAAGCGACTGACGATCGTTGACAGCCAAATCGTTGTCGCCAGTGGGATGACCACCAGCAACCCTGCAATCAGGTCGTTTTTCAGATCCTGCCGAAGCCTTGCGGACAGCGGCAGATCAGGTCTGGGATTGGACTGGACCAAGGAGCTACTGCGCCCAGCTTTGAGTGAAGTCTGACCAACCTAACCAGCGGTCAGAGCACTGCCGTGAACGCAAGGAGCGCAAAGGCAATCGCAAGAACCACAGCCGTGATGGTTCCACCGATGAACCGCTGCTGGGATTCACGGGCCTGGCCAGCCTCAACGGTCTTGAGCTGGGCCTCCATCTGGGCGATCTGATCGTCCACCATCTTTTGTGCAGCCCGCAGCTTGTCGTCCTCGGTGGCATCGGCAGCGAGTTGACCGGCCTGGGCCAGCTGCTCACCAAGGGAGGTGACTTGCGCTGCATCAGCTCGGAAGGCTCGAGCATCCTTCAGCGCTTCGCGGCCCTGATCCAGATTGCGCTGACGGGCCACGTCACCCGCACCCCCATCCAGGGACATGGGCACGGCAATCACCATGCCGAGGGCCAACAGCGCTGAAAGGACGGCGATCAGCAGACGCAAAGGAGTGCGCTGCTGATGGGGGTGATCCAGCCGTGATCCGATCAGGCAGATCAACAAACCGGCAAATCCCAGAGGAGCAAGGGCCACCAGCGGTCCGGTGACCTGCGGGCGTGGAGCATCCGCACCCCAGTCGACACCGACAAGAACAGCGAGCATCTGCAGGACGAGGATCACCACGAGGGTCAAACCAAGCCAGCGCAGCAAGGGAGCAAGCCGTCCTGTCTCAGTGCCGGTCACAGAGAAGATGCTGATAAGCGCCCAACCTTAAGGTCGATGCAAGGGCATGTCACCGATCAACAAACTCGTTTAAGCGAGGCTCTGAAGCGCCGCGCCGCTGAGGAAGGGTTCAATCCCGTTGGCATTGCCAGAATCCCGGGAAGTCCTCGGCTGCAGCTGCGCACCAAAGCTCTGCAGCGCTGGTTGGACCATGGTCATCAAGCCAACATGGCCTGGATGGCCGCCCCCCGTCGGCGAGACCCCAGGCTGCTGTTGGACGGAGCCAACAGCCTTCTCGCCGTTGGCCTCAACTATTACGTCGACGCTGAACCCTCCCCCGGCTCCCTCAAAGTCGCCCGCTACGGCTGGGGGCGTGACTATCACCGGGTTGTGGATCAACGGCTGCGACGGATCGGTCGTTGGCTTTCGGAACAACGGCCCGACTGCGGTTGGCGCGCCTGTGTTGACGCCACACCGCTGCTGGACAAGGCCTGGGCTGAGGAAGCCGGCCTGGGCTGGATCGGCAAGCACAGCAACCTGATTCACCCCGAACAGGGCTCGTGGATGGTGATCGGCCATCTGCTGACAACGGAGCCCTTGAACGCCGACCCACCAGCGCGCAGCCTCTGTGGACGCTGCACTGCCTGCATCGATGCCTGCCCCACGCATGCGATCCGCGAACCTTTTGTGGTGGATGCAAGACGGTGCCTGGCCTTTCACACGATCGAAAACCGTGAGGACGACCTACCAGAGAACATTCGTGCCGCCCTTGGACCGTGGGTGGCGGGGTGTGACATCTGCCAGGACGTCTGCCCCTGGAACCACCGAAGCTTGCCCCAGAGCAGTGATCCCGAGGTGCAGCCACGCCCATGGCTGCTGAATCTGCAGAAGGAGCAGATCCAGAGCTGGGATGACAGCGTCTGGGACCAAAACCTGCGGGGATCGGCGTTGCGACGGATCAAACCCTGGATGTGGCGCCGCAACGCCGCTGCAGCACAACCGGATCCCACACCTACGCTTTAACGACTCCACCCTCGCTCCAGTGCTGCGTCGAATTGGCTTGCGTCGAACGCTGGCGGCTGCACTGGTCGTTCTGGGGGGTTGGTTCGGCGCCCCAGCAGCCAACGCCCTGATCCCCTACGTCTATCTGCCCACTGAAGAGGAACTCAAGGGCTCATCGATCGGCATCGGTCGGACCGCTGCACAGCTGCTTCAGCTGGGGCAGGCCAAGGACGCAGCACGACTCGCTGCCCTGGCGGTGCGGCTCAACCCCAATGACGAACGGTTCTGGTCGATCCTGGCGGAGGCTCAACTCCGCAACAACGACCTCAAGGACGCAAGCCGATCTCTGGCCCGGGCCAAGCAGCTGAATCCTGAAAAAGCCGGCCTGTGGTTCGCCGAAGCAGCGATCGCCCTGCGGGCAGAGCGACCGGACGATGCCGTTCCCTTGATTACCCGCGGACTCCAATTGGATCCGAACAACGCTTCGGCCTATTTCGACCTCGGCAACGCCAGGATCATGCAGGGCGAACTCCCTCTGGCCCTGAAGTCGTTCGAACAAGCCACGGCCCTGAAGCCGGAGTTCTGGGAAGCCCTGAACAACCAGGCCCTGGTGCTTTTTGAGATGGGCCAGCGGCAGGAAGCGGTGCGGCGTTGGCGCCGGGTGTTGAAGCTGGAGACCAACGCAGAACCGATGCTGGCCCTGGCCGCAGCGCTGCACCAACAGGGTGAGCAGAGCGAGGCGATCCAGCTGGCTTCCACAGCATTGGCCAAGAACCCCAACTACGTTCTGCCCCTGCATCAAGCCGAACAGCTTTGGGGTGTGCGCATCCGTGAAGCGACGGCAAAATTGCTGAGCGAGCCGCAGCTCACCAACAGCGTGGAACGAGCCCAAGCCAACGCAACGTGGAAGAAAAGCCAGTGATCATCTGTAGGCTGAGCGCCTTCCGGTCGGAGAGCGACAGACCGAATGGCTGAGGAGCGCGTTCAACCGATCGCCCTGCATCAGGAGATGCAGCGCTCCTACCTCGAATACGCGATGAGCGTGATCGTGGGTCGGGCGTTGCCCGATGCCCGCGATGGTCTCAAACCCGTCCAACGGCGGATTCTGTACGCGATGCAGGAACTGGGGCTCACCCCAGACCGCCCTTATCGGAAATGCGCGAGGGTTGTCGGTGACGTCCTAGGCAAATACCACCCCCACGGTGATCAGGCCGTTTACGACGCCTTGGTGCGGCTTGTTCAGAGCTTCTCGAGCCGTCACCCACTGCTCGACGGCCATGGCAATTTCGGCTCGGTGGATGACGACCCACCGGCGGCCATGCGGTACACCGAAACCCGCCTGGCGCCGATCTCTCACCAGGCGATGCTGGAGGAGATCGGTGAGGACACGGTTGATTTCGCACCGAACTTTGATGGGTCCCAACAGGAACCCACCGTTCTTCCGGCCCAGCTTCCCTTCCTACTGCTGAATGGATGCTCCGGCATCGCCGTTGGCATGGCCACCAGCATTCCCCCGCACAACCTGGGAGAAGTGGTGGATGGCCTGATCGCCCTGATCCGGAAACCGGAGCTGAGTGACGAAAAACTGCTGGAGCTGATTCCAGGACCCGACTTCCCCACAGGCGGTGAAGTGCTGATCAGCTCAGGCCTGCGGGACACCTACCTGCATGGACGCGGGAGCATCCCGATGCGCGGCGTGGCCCACACCGAAGAGGTGCAACCGGGCAAAGGGCGCCACAAACGCAATGCCGTGGTCGTCACCGAACTGCCGTACCAGCTCAGCAAGGCCGGCTGGATCGAAAAACTGGCGGAGTCCGTCAACGACGGAAAAATTGGCGGAATTGCCGACATCCGCGATGAAAGCGATCGCGAAGGCATGCGTGTGGTGGTGGAGCTGCGTCGCGATGCAGATCCCGAGAAGGTGCTGAAGGATCTGCAACGGCGAACAGCACTGCAGAGCAACTTCGGAGCCATCCTTCTCGCCCTGGTGGATGGACAACCCCAGCAACTGTCGCTGCGCCAACTGCTGCAGACCTTCCTCGATTTCAGGGAACTGACCCTGATCCGACGCACCAGCCATGCCCTGCGCAAGACCGAAGACCGGCTTGAGGTGGTGGAAGGACTGATCACAGCCCTGAACAGTCTTCAGGCTGTGATCGCCATGATTCAGGAGGCGAATGACGCCGCCTCAGCCCGCGCCAGCCTGATGGTGCGTCTCGACCTCAGCGAGCGGCAGGCGGATGCGGTGTTGGCCATGCCCCTGAGGCGTCTGACCGGACTCGAACAGGAAAGCCTGCGCCAGGAGCTGGATGAGCTTCGAGCGGAACGTCAACGCCTGAAGTTGCTCCTGGACAACCGGGATCAGCTGCTGGACGCGATGGTGACAGAGCTCAAGGCGTTGAAAAAACGCTTCAGCACTCCGCGGCGAACCCGCCTGGTGGAGGGCGGTGATGCCCTGATGGCCGAGCGGGCAGCCAGCCAACGGCCGAACACAGAACTGCTGCGTCAGCAGGCCCTGACTGCACTCCCGGGAGACGGTCGGGTGCTGATCCAGGCCGATGGCCAAGTGAAGATCGTCACCCCCCAGGTGCTGGGCCGACTGCACCTCAATGATTCCTGCCCCATTGGTGATGCACCATCTCCGGCACGGGTGATCCTGCCGATCGAGCCACCACCACGACTGTTGGCGGTGAGTGCGGGGGGACGAATCGCCCAGGTGCGCTGGGAATTTGCTGGACAGCAACCCGGCCCGATTGACCGATTCCTGCCTACGGGCCTCGACGGGGACCCCATCGTTTCGCTGCTGTCGCTGCCCAGCCAGAACATCGACGACCTGAGTCTGGGCTTGCTCAGCAGCGATGGACGCTTTAAGCGGCTCCCCCTCAGCGAAGTGATGGACCTTTCCGGTCGGGCCACCAGCGTTCTCAAATTGAAAGAGGGAGTCGAGCTCAATAGTGCAGTGATCTGCCGCGATCAGGGAACACTGATGCTGATCAGCGACATCGGTCGCCTGCTGCGGCTGCGAGTCACTGAGGATTCACTTCCCTTGATGGGTCGATTGGCGCAAGGACCCATGACCATGCGATTGCTCCCCGGGGAACAGATCGTTGGAGCCGTCTGCACGGAACAGACGCCACTGATGCTGATCACCAGGCAGGGAGTGATCGTGCGGATCGACTGTTCAGGCCTGCGCTACAACCAACGGGGCGATCTGGGCAGCATGGCGGTGCAGATTGATGCGGAATCTGATCGCCTGGTGGGCATCAGCACTGGACCCGATCTTGTTGGTGTGCGCACCAGTAAGGATCGTCACGGGCGCTTGGATCCGGACAACATCAACATCTCAAAACCCGGGGACAAAGCCTCGGAGCAGGCGTCTCTTCAGAAGGGAGAGACCATCATTGAAGTGATCAACGCCATTCAACCGAATCCCTGAGCCCCGATCAGGAGCGGCAATTTTGCTCCAACCACTGGAAATAATCTTCGTCGATTCCACCGGTCACATAATGGCCATCAAAACAAGACATCTCGAGATCTTTGATCTCAGTGTTCTCCACAATGCTTTCCAGCAGGTTCTCTACGGTCTGATAAACAACATGATCAGCCCCGAGAATATCTGAAATCTGATCACTGGTTCGGCCGTGGGCAAGGAGCTCAGCCCGGGTTGGCATGTTGATCCCATAAACATTGGGATAGCGAACCGGTGGAGCAGCCGACGTGAACGTCACCTTGTTGGCACCAGCGCTGCGTGCCATCTGAACAATCTCGCGGGATGTTGTTCCACGAACAATCGAATCGTCGACAATCAGAACATTCTTCCCGGCGAATTCAGTTCCGAGAGCATTGAGCTTCTGCCGCACTGACTTCTTCCTTTCAGCTTGACCCGGCATGATGAAAGTGCGGCCGACATAGCGGTTTTTGTAAAACCCTTCTCGATACTCAAGACCCAATTGCTTGGCCACCTGCATCGCCGAGGGTCTGGCTGAATCAGGAATCGGCATCACAACATCGATATCACCAGCCGGCAATGTTTCAGCAATGGTTTGAGCCAGACGATCACCCATCCGTAAACGCGACTCGTACACCGATATGCCGTTCATAACGGAATCCGGCCGCGCCAAATACACGTACTCAAAAGCACAGGGAATCAAACGAGGAGACTCAGAACACTGACGCTGGTGCAAGCTCGAATCAGCGTCGATGAACACCGCCTCACCGGGATCAATATCGCGAACGATCTCGTAGCCACTGTTTTCAATCACCAGGGATTCACTGGCGACAATCCACTCCTCATGACCCTGGTCAGACAACCGCCTGCCGAGAATCAAAGGCCGAATTCCGTAGGGATCCCGGAAGGCCAGCATTCCGTGGCCCGCAATCAAAGCGATCGCCGCGTAGGAGCCCTGAACGCGGTGATGGAGTGACGCCACCGCATCAAACAACTGATCCGGTGTTAAATCACGTCCTGTCAGTTGAGATTGAATCTCCGTGGCCAACACATTGACCAGCATCTCCGTATCGCTGGTGGAATTGGTGTGACGACGATCAATCTTGAACAGATCCTGCTCAAGCTGAAGGGTGTTGGTGAGATTGCCGTTGTGAACAAACGTGATGCCATAGGGGGCATTCACATAGAACGGCTGAACTTCCTCTTCTGACGCAGCAGCTCCACGGGTGGCATAACGAACGTGACCGATCCCGGCATTGCCCAGCAGCTTTCGCATGTCTCTTGTGCGAAAGGCTTCACGCACACGTCCCCTTTGTTTGTGCACGTGAAAGGTGTGATTGTCCATCGTGACAATCCCTGCCGAGTCCTGACCGCGGTGCTGAAGCAGAAGCAGATTGTCGTAGATCTGTTGGTTGACCGAGTCAACACAGAACATTCCGATAATGCCGCACATGATGAATCCGAAGTCAGAGAGATAAGGAAGAGAAACGACCGTCAGGCAACGCCTGACTCAATCACTCCGAATGCATCCGTCGGGGCAACGCATCACGGAAAACAGCAGCACAGCGTTGCACCTCAAGATCAAGCTGAACGGCTGACTCGGATCGGATCACCAATCGAGGCTCCGCAGTCACGCTGCCCAGCTGGGTGATGCAAAGCGCTGGCTTGGATCCGATCAACTGCTCCCATGCAGGGAGGGACGCTGCATTCACCGACACAATCACCCGGCTGCCACCTTCGGCGAACAGAACCCGCTCCAGGCGCGCTGAGCCTGTGGACAAGGTCACGCTGATGCCCAGACCAGAAGCGATGCAGGATTCGGCCAACGCCACGGCCAAGCCGCCATCACTGCAATCGTGGGCCGAGGCCAACAAACCTTGAACAATGGCCTCACGCACCAAATGCCCCACCGCTGCTTCGAGGGCAAGATCGGGCTTGGGCGGTCGTCCGGCCAAGGAGCCAAGGGTCTGCTGCTGATAGGCACTGCCGGCCAAACCAAGGCTGGGATCGGCACCATCCTCCGGCGGAACACCGATAAGGAAGATCGCATCGCCGGGCTGTTGCCAGGCCAAGCCAGTCACACGGCTGATGTCATCCACACCACCAACCATCCCGATCACCGGCGTGGGGTGGATCGGTTGCATCATGCCGTCGTCCTGTTTGGTCTCGTTGTAGAGCGAGACATTGCCTCCAGTGACGGGAGTGTTGAGGGCACGGCAGGCATCGGAGATCCCGCGGCAGGCCATGGCCAGCTGCCAGAAGCCCTTGGGTGTTTCCGGTGACGGGAAATTGAGGTTGTCGGTTACCGCCAGGGGCTCCGCCCCCACACAACTCAGGTTGCGTGCCGCTTCGGCAACGGCCGCCTGAGCGCCGCGTTCGGGATCCAGGGCAACCCAACGGTTGGGGCAGTCCACCGTGACAGCAACACCACGATTGGATGCGGCCATGGATCCATCGCCTTGCTGAGGTCTCAACCGCACCACGGCGGCATCAGCGGCTCCAGACGAGACCACCGTGTTGGCCAGCACCTGCTGGTCGTACTGACGGTGAACCCACTGCTTGCTCGCAATGGTGGGGTCATCCAGAAGCTGAAGCAGGGCTGCCGCTGCATCACTCAGCTCCGGAAGCTCCTGCTCGGTCCAGCTCCAGAGCGCCTGAAGATCTGCCGGGGGCTCCTGCAACAGGGCATGTTTTTCGATTGGAGTGTCATCGGCAAGAGCCGTGGCCGGCACCTCAGCGGCGACGGCACCGTGATGCAACACCCGCACAATCGGTTCCTGGAGCACCTTGCCCACAACCGCCGCCTGCAGGCCCCAGCGACGGAAGCGCTGCATCAAGGCGTCCTCCCGGCCGGCCTTCACCACGAACAACATCCGTTCCTGGGATTCCGACAACAGGAACTCGTAAGCCGTCATCCCGGTTTCACGGGCCGGAACACGGTCCAGATCCAGTTCCACCCCCAGGCCCCCTTTGGCAGCCATTTCCGAACAGCTGCAGGTGAGACCAGCGGCGCCCATGTCCTGAGCAGCCACCACATCACCACTGGCGAAGGCCTCAAGGCAGGCTTCGATCAGCCCTTTCTCCAAAAACGGATCGCCCACTTGCACGGCGGGGCGATCATCGAGGGAATCGGCACTGAGCTCAGCACTGGCAAAGCTGGCTCCCCCCATGCCATCCCGACCGGTGGTGCTGCCCACGTACACCACAGGATTGCCAACGCCGATCGCACCGGATTTGACGATCTCCTCGGTCTCCATCAGGCCAAGGGCCATGGCATTCACCAACGGATTGCCGGAATAGGAGGGATCAAAAGCCACCTCGCCACCCACCGTCGGGACACCAACGCAGTTGCCGTAATGGGCAATGCCGGCCACAACGCCTTCCATCAGGCCAACGTTGGCGGGATCCTCAAGTGGGCCGAAGCGCAGAGCGTTTAGCAGCGCGATCGGACGGGCCCCCATCGTGAAGATGTCACGCAGGATGCCGCCCACCCCTGTGGCCGCCCCCTGAAAGGGTTCGACGGCGGAGGGGTGGTTATGGCTTTCGATCTTGAAGGCCAACCGATGGCCCCCACCGAGATCCACCACACCAGCGTTTTCGCCGGGTCCCACAAGGATGCGTGGTCCCTCCGTGGGGAAACCACTCAGCAGAGGCCGGGAATTGCGATAACAGCAGTGTTCGGACCACATCACCCCGAACATGCCCAGTTCGGCTCGATTCGGCTCGCGGCCGAGACGCCGACAGATCTCATCCCAGTCAGTGGGCTTGAGCCCTTCCTGCTTCAGGGCTGCAGCTATGTCGTACGCAGGGGAGGAAACCACGAATCGCGGAGCACCTCCCCCCAGTGTTGCCGACCGCCCGTCAGACCCAGGGATCTTCGTCCTCGCGGCGGCGGCGAGAGGGGGGCTCATCCCAGCTTTCGTCGTCCCAGACTTCAGGTCCAGACACCTCTCTTGGTTCGTCCTCGTCGTCGGATGTGAAGCGCACGCTTTCCGATCGCAGCTCATCGATTGGCGAGTCGTCCAACCAACCCTCGAGGCGATCACTGGCCCGATCACCCATGGAACGCAACTGGTCCCGCCAGTGTTGGGTGCGTTGGAGCAGATCGTGCCGAACGCTGGCGCGGGCCATAGGCAGATCGTCCAATCCCATCAGGCCGGTTTGGATCTGACCCGGTTGTTGATCAAGGATGCGATCGGGAGCCAAACGCCATCGGGAACTCCCCGGCAACCGCGGGTCGCTGCGGGCGATCAGGTAGTGAAGAATCGCGCCATCGGCAGGTCGAAAATCAAGGTCCACAACGCTGCCGATCCGCTCACCGTCACGATCCAGCAAGGCTGCATCCATCAGCGTGGGCAAGCGCTCCAGAGTCACCTGATCGGTGACCGCCGGCTCGCCACGGACAAACACCTGTTGATCGCTCAAACCACAACACTGGTTCAAACGCCAGACATCCCGTGACATGCGCAGGGCCGATGGACGGCTGACCCAACCCAGAAGACGATGCACCGGCGGATGCATCCAGGCCATGACCCCAGGCCCGTGATCCAGACCCAGATCACAACGAACCGTATGACTCAGAAGATCACTGAGGAGCAGCTGATCCGGTAGCGACACATCAGGAACGAATCTGAACAGGCATCACCAGATAGGTGAAGGCTTCGGACGCTTCCTCGGAACGGAGCACAGCCGGCGTGGTGGGCGCGTTGCAGTGCAGAACAATCCGATCAGAGCCCATGGCTTTCAGGCCATCCAGCAGATAGCGAACATTGAAGGCAATCTGCATGGCGTCACCCTCCAAGTTGGAGGGAAGCGATTCAGAGCCACTGCCCACATCCTGCGCATCGGCACTGATCTGAACAACACCGTCCTCGGGCTGACTGCTGAATTTCACAACGTTGTTGTGTTGATCAGCGAGCACAGCAATCCGCTCCAAAGCAGCGATCAGGGCGCGACGGTCCATTCCAAAGGTGCGGGTGAAACCATCGGGGATCAGCTGGCCATAGTTGGGATAGGTGCCTTCCAAGGTGCGGCTGGTGACCATTTGGTCGGCCGCAAGAAACACCACCTGGCCGCGATCACAGAACAAACTGACCGGTTCATCGGACCGCCAGGACGCCATCAGCCGCTCCACCTCCCGAAGTGAGCGAGATGGAAGAGTCACGGCGAACCCCTCGTCGTCCACCGCATCGGTCACGGCCGCATCCTGCAGGGCATCCTCAACATTGAGTACGGCAAGGCGGTGACCATCAGTGGCAGCCGCTTCCAGAGCCCGCTGGTTGAACTTGAGATGCACGCCGGTGAGCAGTTGCTTCGCTTCATCAGCACTGCTGGCAAACAGGGTGCCTTTGAGCGCCTGCACCAACCGATCAGGTTGCAGCTTGAGCGTCATGCCGCTCTCCACCATCGGAAGATCGGGATAGTCGTCAGCGCTCATGCCGCGCATCTGATAGCTGCCGCTGAGGCTGGTGAGCTGAACCTGCTCACCGGAGTCGTCAACGGCGAGGGTGACCGGAGAATCGCTGGACAACCGGGACACAATCTCTCCCAGAAGCCGGGCCGGCAGTGTGATGGCCCCGCTGGTTTCCACACTGGCGGCGAGGGACGTCTGAATTCCCAGGCTCAGGTCAAAACCGGTCAAGCTGAGGCGGTTGCTGCCGACATCGGCGGTGAGCAAGACATTGGCCAAAACCGGGTGCGTGGGGCGTGTGGCAACTGCACGGCTCACCAATTGCAGAGCGCTATTCAGTTCGGACTGTGAACAGACCACCTTCATCGTCCTGAAGACCTGAGCGCGCTGAGGTGTCCCACGGTTTCACAGGCTGAGGGGAAGTGCAATGGCCAACGCTTCGGGAGCCTCTGTTCGGCTGTTTGGTTCTTATGGATTTAAAAAATAAAAAACAAAACAGCCGTCGTAGGACCTGGGGAAAAGAGGGAAAGACGCTCAGAACCCAGTACTCATCACAGCTTTCGATGAGCCAGGGCTGAGGAGAATTTTTCACAGGATGGGGAGCAAGGCTTCGTTTTCCACCTCTTCACAGCGGGTGGAAAACTCGCGCGACAAACCGGTGGATAGTTCTTGGCTGTTTTCCACAGCGTGTTGGGATGGTTTTCGGGCGTCTTCCGCAGCCGCTTTGTCGGTTGGTTTGGTCTTACGGCCACAAAAAAGCCCCCTGACGGGGGCAGAAGTGCGTTGATGCAAGACGGGGTGTCAGAAGCCCATCACGCTGGCGACGGTGCCCAGATCAGGATTGAGGTCGGTGTGGAAGGCGGCGTCGTTATTGCTGATGGCGCAGTCGGGATCCTTGAGGCCGTTGCCGGTCAGAACGCAGACCACTGTGGCGCCGGCTGGCACTTCATCTTTACGCTTGAGCAGGCCTGCCACAGAGGCAGCGCTGGCGGGTTCACAGAAGATTCCCTCCTGGCCGCCAAGCAGTTTGTAGGCCGCAAGGATCTCCGCGTCGGTCACATCCAGGAACGCGCCATTGCTGGCTTCGCGAGCTGCCAGGGCCTTGGCTCGGTTGACCGGGTTGCCAATGCGAATGGCGGTGGCGATGGTTTCGGGGTCCGTCACCGTGGTGTTGTTCACCAGTGGGGCGGATCCGCTGGCCTGGAATCCCATCATTCGGGGCAGGCTGCGGCTCCTGCCGGCCTGTTGATATTCCTGGAAACCCATCCAATAGGCGGTGATGTTTCCGGCGTTGCCCATGGGAATGCACAGCCAGTCGGGTGCATCACCGAGGGCATCCACGATTTCGAAGGCCGCCGTTTTCTGGCCCTGCAGCCGGTAGGGATTCACCGAGTTCACGAGGGTGACGGGATACTTCTCTGCCGCTTCGCGAACGATGTCGAGGGCGCGGTCGAAGTTGCCGCGGATCGCCAACACCTCAGCGCCGTACACCAACGCCTGAGCCAGTTTTCCCTGGGCGACATATCCATCCGGGATCAAGACGAAGGCACGCATCCCACCCCGCCTGGCATAGGCCGCAGCCGCAGCACTGGTGTTGCCCGTGCTGGCACAAATCACCGCTTCACAACCGGCTTCCTTGGCTTTGCTGATGGCCATGGTCATGCCCCGGTCCTTGAAGGACCCTGTGGGGTTCAGGCCGTCGTACTTCACGAACACCTTCACGCCCTTGCCGATCTGTTCTGCAACTGACGGAACGGGGATTAGAGGGGTGGCGCCCTCACGCAGGCTGATCACCGGGGTCGCATCGCTGACCGGAAGCCAGCTGCGATAGGCCTCGATCAGTCCAGGCCAGTCCTGCATCACAGGGGTGGCAGTGAAACGCCGACGGAGGTTCTGAAACAGGGACACCGGCTGGGATGGGGGGATTTCCGGAATCTAGGCGGCGTCCGATCAGGGCTTGGTCAGGGTTGCGCTTCCTTCAATCCGTCCAAGGGAGAGTCGGAGAAAAACTGCACAAGACCGGCGATGGATTCCGCTTTTTCGATCACCCCGAACAGAGCGGGAAGATTCACCGCCATGACGGCATTGGGGTAGCCCTTCAAAAAGCTCACTGCCGTCAGGCCATCTTCGCTCTGTAATCCACTGATCACTCCGGCACGGATCGCTGGAACACTCACCTCAACTTCCGGTGTGTAGATCGGATAAATGATGCGTGCGACACGACGCAGGATGGCCTCACCGATCCGTGTGTTGATCAGGCGGCTTGTGAGCACCAGGGGAAGCTCGAGGCTCTGATTGAGCATCTGCGAAACCTTCTGAGGGTCCTGCTTGGACAGTTCAAGCAGATCACCCAGCAAGCCGATGGCTTCACCGGTTTCGGCCAGGTGTTCAATTTCTTTGACGGGAATAGAGCGGCGAAAGGCACCACTCACCAGTGCTACGTCCGTCGCGGCCTGCAGGGGTTGCATGGCACTGCTCCAAGCGATTCCAACTCCCGCTGCCATGCCCAGCAGAGAGGAACGGGTGAGGGGCTTGGGGAGCATCACGCTGAAGGTGTTGGCCGGAAGTTAGGCCGGAACTCCAGCGGCGACCCGCACCAGGCGGACAACTCCCCGTTCGGCCAGCCCCTGAGCCACCTTGAACCCCATGCGCCGGGTGTCTGGTTCATTGAGCACCCTCGGCATGCGACGCAGGAGAAGGTCGGGTGTGAATCCCGGCAATGATTGCAACACCTGGATTAATTCCCGCACCGGCTCCAATTGCATCAGTGGATCGGAGAGCCCAGGAGGTGTCTGGCCAAGGGCGGATGGTTGCAGTCGTTTGGGGAGGCGTCGACCCAGGCGTTGCATCGTTGACCAACCCAGAGCATCCAGCCGATCAACTGTGGCGGTCACCAGTTGATCTCGAAGCAATCCTGCCTTGGGTGAGAACAGGAAGTCGAGCAGTTGATCGAGCAAGGCCTCCAGATCCAGCTGGGCCTGGCTTGCAGCGCTGGAGACCAGATTTTCCAGACGGGTCCAACGGAAGGCGTCTCCGTCGAACAGCATCTCCTTGAGGCTTTGACGCAGCTGGGGATCGGGATCCTCCATCAGCCGCCTGGCGAAGTAGGGGTAGGCAGCACCAAGGATCTTGAAGTTCGGATCCACACTCAGGGCGATGCCCTCCAGGGTGACCAGCGACCGAATGATCAGGGCGTAGTAAGGCGGCACCCGGAAGGGGAATTTGTACATCACACCGGACATGTCGTCGGTGACCGCTTTGAAATCCATGCGGTTGACGCCGGCCTCCAGGGCCTGGCTGAAGACCTTCTCAAAGGCGGGAACAATAGGTTCCAGGTTCACGTCTTCCGCTAGGAATCCCAGGGTGACGAAATCTTTGGAGAGCTTCCCGAAGTTTCGGTTCACCAGATGAACCACCGCCTGAATCAAGCCGGTGCGTGACTCGCGGCTGACTTCGCTCATCATCCCGAAGTCGAGATAACAGAGGCGACCGTCCTCCAGAGCCAGGAGATTGCCGGGGTGGGGGTCGGCATGGAAGAAGCCATGCTCCAGCAACTGTTGAAGGCTGCAGTTCACGCCCACTTCCACCATGTCGTCCGGGTCCACACCGAGATCGCGAACCGCATCAAGGTTGGTGAGCTTGACGCCGTCGATCCACTCCATCGTCAGCACCCGGCGGCTGGTGGCGTTGCGATAGATCGTCGGAACAGCGATGCGAGGGTTGTGTTGATGCAGCTCAGCGAAGGTCTCAGCGTTCGAGGCCTCGTTGAGGTAATCCATCTCCTCGAACACCCGTCGCCCCAGTTCATCGATCAGGGCGACGAGGTCGCTGCGGATCAATCCGATGTTGCTGTTCAACCAGGCGGCGATGTTGCGCACGATGTACAGATCCAGGGTGATCTGTTCGCGTAGCCCCGGGCGCTGCACCTTCACCGCCACCCTTGCGCCACCCTTGAGGGTTCCCTTGTGCACTTGACCCAAGGAGGCGGCTGAGATCGGTTCCCGGTCCAGCTGCTCGAAAATGTTATCCACCGGTGCGCCCAGGTCCTCTTCGATGCAGGCCATGGCCAGGCCGCTGTCGAAGCCGGGCAGTTGGTCCTGGAGCTGGGCCAGTTCCTCCAGCAGCAGCGGGGGGACGATGTCCGGTCGGGTGGAGAGGGCCTGGCCGGCCTTGATGAAGGCGGGACCAAGATCCACGAGAAGCTCAGCGCATTCGCGAGCTCGAGCCCGGGCCCGTTCCTCATCCTTCAGCAACTGGAAGATCCAGTCGAAGGCGACGCCCAGCAGCAACAGGCCGATGGGTACGAGGGTTTGCCAGAGCCGGCGGATCAGCCGTTGGGGATGGCCGGCATAGATACGTGTGATGGCGGCGGGGTCGTACTCGAGCAACCCCGCGGCTTCGATGAAATCCCCGAGCTCCTGCGCCATCAATTCATCGGGATGTCCGACACCCCTTCTAAACGAACCAAGCTGCCGCTACGGTCGGCATCATCACAGGGCTGGACGTGCTCACCGGTCTGCTGCTGCAGAACATCGCTCTGATTGAGAGTCTTGAACTGGAGTTCAGCTCGGGTTTCACGGTGCTCACCGGTGAGACCGGTGCCGGTAAATCGATCCTTCTTGATGCCCTCGATGCGGTACTGGGTGGAGCGCAGGGTTCCAGCGGCGTTCGTCTGCTGAGGACGGGTTCGGATCGCTCCAGGATCGAGGCTGCGTTTCAACTCAACCCAGCCCTCGAGCAGTGGTTGATCGCGGCGGATTTTGATCCCGAAGAGGAGCTTTTGATCAGCCGCGAATGGAAACGGCAGGAGGGTGATCGTTACTCCAGTCGCTGTCGGCTGAATGGCAGCACGGTGAACCGTCAGCAGTTGCTTGAGCTCAGGCCGTTATTGATTGATCTCACGGTTCAGGGACAGACCCAGTTGTTGTCGCGGGCGGGGCAGCAACGGCTCTGGCTTGATCGTCTCGGTGGATCTGCATTGGCTGAGCTCAAAGTTCAGGTGGCTGATGCCTGGACCAAATGGCGCCAGGCTGCAGATGCCCTGACGGCACTTGAGCAGGAGCAGCAGCGCTCCGAACAGGAGCAGGCTGAACAGGAAGAGCAGTTGGAGCAGCTGCAAGCTGCCGATCTCGACGACCCCGACGAGCAGCAGCGGCTGGAACAGGATCAAGACCGCCTCGTTCATGGCGTGAGGCTGCTGGAGGGTTTGGCCTTGCTGTTTGGACGTCTCCGCGACGGTGTGGATCAGGCGCCTTCCCTGCAGGATCATTTCGCGGCGTGCATCCAGGAGTTGCAGGCCATGGCGCAGCTGGATGGTTCGCTTGAGTTCCTGCGGGATCAGGCGCTGGATCTCGAGGCTGGTGTGGACGGTTTGTTGCGCTCCCTCGATCAATACGGTCTGGCGCTGGAGAGCGATCCAGACCAGCTGGAGCGGATTCAGGACCGTCTGTCGGTTTTAAAACGCTTGCAACGCCGTTACGGCCTTGATCTGGCCGGTTTGATTCAGCGGCGCGACGAGCTGCTTCATCGTTTGGGATCGGAAGGCTTCGCGGCGGATCTCGCCCGCCTGCAACAGGCCGAAACCGTCCGTCGCCAGACGCGTGATCAGGCCAATGCGGCCCTGCGTCGCGAGCGGTTTAAGGCGGCGGAGGCCTTAGAGGCCTCGTTGCTGAAGCTGTTGCCACCTATGGGTCTGGCTAACGTACGTTTCAAGGTGGATCTCACCCCCTGTGATCCGGCTGAGCATGGGGCGGACGCTGTTCAATTCCTGTTCTCCGCCAATCCCGGCCAACCGATGGCACCGCTAACGGAGGTGGCGTCCGGCGGTGAGATGTCCCGTTTTCTGCTCGCGCTCAAGACCACCCTTGTCGCGGTGGATGGCTCCAGCACGCTGCTGTTCGATGAAATCGATGCTGGCGTCAGTGGACGCGTCAGTGGAGCTATGGCCGATTTGCTTCAGACTTTGGCCCGTCAGCGTCAGGTGTTCTGCGTCACCCACCAACCGCTCGTGGCGGCAGTGGCCGATCACCATTTCCGAGTGAGCAAGCATGTGGAAGACGGCATTACCCATTCGCGAGTGTCCCGACTGCGGGACACTCAGGAACGCCGCCAGGAGCTGGCAGACCTCGCTGGTGGCGATCAAGCCGATGCATATGCAGCGAGCCTGCTGGACCAGCGAACAGCTTGAAGGCTTGAGTTCTTCCTAAGCTCTTGAGCTTTCCAACGGGTCCTGATGGCGCGAGCTGCTGCCAAGATCGCTGACTCAGCTGGCCCGCTGGCGACTCAGGACGATGTGATTCGAGTGAGGGGTGCGCGGCAGCACAACCTCAAGAACGTCGACGTCACCATCCCCCGCAACAAGCTGGTGGTCTTCACCGGAGTGAGTGGCAGCGGCAAGAGTTCACTTGCCTTCGACACGATCTTTGCCGAGGGACAGCGCCGCTACGTCGAAAGTCTGTCGGCCTATGCCCGCCAGTTTCTGGGGCAGGTGGACAAGCCCGATGTCGATGCCATCGAGGGCCTGTCTCCGGCGATTTCGATTGATCAGAAATCCACCAGTCACAACCCGCGCTCCACGGTGGGCACGGTCACGGAGATTCAGGACTATCTCCGTCTGCTGTTCGGCCGCGCCGGAGAGCCCCACTGCCCCAAGTGTGGCCGTTCGATCAAGCCGCAGAGCATCGACGAAATGGTCGATCAGATCCTTCTGCTACCGGAGGGGACCCGCTATCAGCTGTTGGCGCCGGTGGTGCGCGGCAAAAAGGGCACCCACACCAAGTTGATCAGTGGTTTGGCGGCCGAAGGTTTCGCCCGGGTGCGCATCAACGGTGAGGTGCGCGAGCTGGCCGACAACATCGAGCTCGATAAGAACCACACCCACAACATTGAGGTGGTGGTCGATCGTCTTGTGGCCCGTGAGGGGATCCAGGAACGGCTGACCGATTCATTGCGCACGGCCCTCAAACGCGGCGATGGTCTGGCGTTGGTGGAGGTGGTTCCCAAGAAAGGGGAGGAGCTTCCCGACGGCGTTGAACGGGAGCGTCTCTACTCCGAGAACTTCGCCTGCCCTGTTCATGGCGCTGTGATGGAGGAGCTGTCGCCGCGGCTGTTTTCGTTCAACAGCCCTTACGGCGCCTGTGAGGCCTGCCATGGCATTGGCCATCTGCGCAAATTCACCGTGGACCGGGTGATTCCGGACCCAACGCAGCCGGTGTATTCCGCAGTCGCTCCCTGGGCCGAGAAGGACAACAGCTACTACTTCTCGTTGCTGTATTCGGTGGGTGAGGCCTTCGGCTTCGAGATCAAGACCCCATGGAATGAGCTCACGGATGAGCAGCGGGATGTGCTGCTTAATGGGAGCCGCGAACCGATTCTGATCCAGGCCGACAGCCGTTACCGCAAAGGCAAAGGCGGATACACCCGACCCTTCGAAGGCATTCTTCCGATCCTCGAGCGGCAGCTCCGTGATGCCAGTGGCGAGTCCCAGCGCCAGAAGCTGGAGAAATATCTGGAGTTGGTGCCCTGTGCCAGCTGTGCCGGTCAGCGGCTTCGTCCCGAGGCCCTGGCGGTGAAGGTGGGGCCGTATCGGATTCCAGAACTCACGGCCGTCAGCGTCGGTCAGACCCTGGAACGGATCGAAAAACTGATGGGTGTGGGGGCTCATGAGGGTTCAGAGCCTTTGCTGAATGCCCGTCAGATCCAGATCGGTGATCTGGTGCTCAGGGAAATCCGCCTTCGTTTGAAATTCCTGCTTGATGTTGGTCTCGACTATCTGAGCCTGGACCGACCGGCGATGACGCTCTCCGGTGGTGAAGCTCAGCGCATCCGCCTGGCGACCCAGATCGGTGCTGGTCTCACCGGGGTGCTGTACGTGCTGGATGAGCCGAGCATTGGTTTGCATCAGCGGGACAACGACCGTCTCCTGAACACCTTGGTGCGGCTCCGGGATCTCGGAAACACTCTGGTGGTGGTGGAACACGATGAAGACACCATCCGTGCTGCCGATCACGTGGTGGACATCGGCCCTGGTGCTGGCGTCCATGGGGGCCACATCGTTGCGGAGGGAAGTTTCGATGACCTGGTGGCCAGCAGCGAATCCCTCACCGGCGCTTACCTGAGTGGCCGTCGCTCGATTCCAACGCCCGCCGAACGCCGCGAGAGCGGTTCGCGCTCACTCAAGTTGATCGATTGCAACCGCAACAACCTCAAGAACGTTTCGGTTGAGTTCCCCTTGGGCCGGTTGGTGTCCGTGACCGGTGTGAGCGGCAGCGGCAAGAGCACCCTGGTGAATGAGCTTCTGCATCCCGCTCTGGAGAACGGCTTGGGTCTGAAGGTGCCCTTTCCGCAGGGTCTGGGGGAGTTGCGGGGGTTGAAGTCGATCGACAAGGTGATCGTGATCGACCAGAGCCCGATTGGACGCACGCCCCGCTCCAATCCAGCCACCTACACGGGTGCCTTTGATCCGATCCGTCAGGTGTTTGCCGCCACGGTTGAGGCCAAGGCCCGCGGTTACCAGGTGGGGCAATTCAGCTTCAACGTGAAGGGTGGCCGCTGTGAGGCTTGCCGTGGCCAGGGCGTGAACGTGATTGAGATGAACTTCCTGCCGGATGTGTACGTCCAGTGCGACGTCTGCAAAGGCGCCCGCTTCAACCGCGAAACCCTGCAGGTGAAATACAAGGGCTACACCATCGCGGATGTGCTGCAGATGACGGTGGAGCAGGCCGCTGAGGTGTTTGATGCCATCCCTCAGGCGGCTGATCGCTTGCGCACTTTGGTGGATGTGGGCCTGGGCTACGTGAAGCTCGGCCAGCCGGCGCCAACCCTTTCGGGGGGTGAGGCCCAGCGGGTGAAGCTGGCGACGGAGCTGTCACGGCGGGCTACTGGCAAGACCCTTTATCTGATTGATGAGCCCACCACCGGCCTCAGCTTCTACGACGTGCACAAGCTGATGGATGTGATGCAGCGGTTGGTGGACAAGGGCAACTCGATCATCTGCATCGAGCACAATCTTGATGTGATCCGTTGCAGTGACTGGATTATTGATCTCGGCCCTGAGGGTGGTGACAAGGGTGGCGAGATCCTGGTCACCGGCACTCCAGAAGAGGTTGCCCAGCACCCCACCAGTCACACCGGCCGCTACCTGGCTCGAGTTTTGGAGCAGCATCCACCAGAACTTCCCGTTTCCCTCGCGGCCTGATGGCCCGACTTCGCACCCACCTGGCGGCTCTGGCGTTTGGCATGTCACTGGCCCTCGGTGGGACTCCCGCTTCAGCTTTGGAGCGGTTCGTGTTGCGTCTGCCGTTTCTGGAGACGGAGATTGCGATCAACTTCGCCGACGGTGAGTCGGTTGAACAATTGATTCAGGCCAGTCCGGATCTGCAGGATCTGGAACAGGCCAGTGGTGGCAAGTTGTTGCCGCTGCTGCGCCAGGTGTTCCTTACGCCGCTGCCCCTGGAGACCAAGGCATTGCTTGCGGGATCGACCGGTCAGCCGCTGCTGGAGCAGGCCCTCCATGCGGCAACGCAGGTGGTGGATCTCGAGGGGGTTGAGCTGGACGACAGCGGGCGGGTGCTGACCGAAGCCCTGATTCGCGCTGAACGCCGGGGGCAACCCAACATTCTTGGCTTTTTGAGGGAGTTGCCGGGAGAGCAGGCGTCGATCGATTTATCCCGCCTCGCTGAGGTGGCCAACCGGCTTAAAACCAATCTTGAGGAGGGGGTTGCCTTGGCCCGTTCCGTTGAGGTCGCATCTGTGACGTCCGCTCTACGGGAGCCACTGCGCTCCAGTTGGTCCCGTGAGGTTGTTCAGGTGTCCGTGCCCCATCGGCCCAAACCCTTGCGGGTTCTGATGCTTCAGCCTGCAGCGCCAGCCAACGGACGTTTGGTCGTGATCTCCCACGGGCTCTGGGACGATCCGGAATCCTTTGAAGGTTGGGCTGAGGTGCTGGCTGCCCATGGCTACACCGTGCTGCTGCCAGACCACCCCGGCAGTGATTTCAATCAGCAGAAGGCGATGCTCGCCGGTGATGCGCCGCCGCCTGGGCCTGAAGAGTTGCGGCTTCGGCCCCTGGATGTGTCCGCTGTGTTGGATGCCATCAGTGCAGGGCGTCTTCTGTCTGGGGCCAGGTTGAACACCGATGCCGTTGCGGTGGTGGGTCACTCTTGGGGTGCCACCACCACGCTTCAGTTGGCCGGTGGTCTCCCCACTGATCGACAACTCAAATCCCGTTGCAACGACCTCAAGGATCCGGAGCGCAACATCAGCTGGGTGCTCCAATGCAGTTGGCTCTCGGGGGTGAACCAAGCCGCTGTTGCTGACCGAAGGGTCAAGGCTGTTGTGGCCGTCAGCCCTCCCTTGCGTCTGTTGTTCGATGGCAGTCGCCTGGAGAGCCTTCCAGCCAAGTTGTTGTTGATCAGCGGTACCCGCGATTGGGTGGTGCCTTCGGGCCCGGAAGCGATCGCTCCGATGCGTGAGAGCAAGGCCGCGCGCTTGGGTCACCGCTTGGTGTTGGTGCAGGGGGCAGACCACTTCAGCCTTCGCAGTTTTCGCGATGAGCCGTCCCCGGCACAGGTTGGGCCGGTCATCCTTGGTTGGATCAACGAGCAGCTCGAGGTGGATGGCGCCGTTACCTTCTCTGGCGGTGGTTGGGGTGACGAGCAGGGCAGCCTTATCGACGTAAGCGACCGCCTCTGACGTTGCTGGCTTGTTACATCAAGCCGAGGGCATGACTGTTATCACTTGGGCCCAGATCCTTTGCAAGACAGGGTGACTCGGCTTTTGTATTCGGTTTGATTGGTTGGTCTTCTAAGGTTTTTTTCATTTTTTACTCCTTCTTCCGCCTCTAAAGAAAAAACAACGGCACCGAATCTGCGTCCCGTTGTTGTTTGTGAGAGGAGCGAATGGGGATCCGGTTGTTGCATCTGCACCTTCACGGTCTGTTCCGTTCCCATGAGCTCGAACTGGGGCGGGATGCTGATACCGGTGGTCAGACGTTGTATGTGCTGGAGCTCGTGCGCAGCCTGGCGCAGCGGGCGGAGGTTGAGCAGGTTGATGTGGTCACCCGGCTGATTCAGGATCGTCGGGTCGATCTTGATTACAGCCAAAGGGTTGAAGCCATTGCTCCAGGGGCCCGCATCCTGCGCTTTCCCTTCGGTCCCAAGCGGTATCTACGCAAGGAGTTGCTTTGGCCCCATCTTGAGGAGCTGGCTGATCAGCTGGTGGAACATCTGAGCCAGCCCGGTCAGAGGGTCGATTGGATTCATGCCCATTACGCCGATGCCGGTCTGGTGGGTGCTCTCGTCAGTCAGCGGTTGGGCATTCCGCTTGTTTTTACGGGTCATTCCCTTGGCCGGGAGAAACAGCGTCGTCTTCTGGCCGGTGGCTTGGATCGCTCTCAACTTGAGCAGACCTATGCCATTAGCCGGCGCATTGACGCCGAAGAGCGGGCCTTGGCCCAGGCGGATCTGGTGATCACCAGCACCCGTCAAGAGGCGGATCAGCAGTACTGCCGCTACGGCCACTTTCAGGCGGATCAGGCGGCGGTGGTGCCCCCTGGCGTTGATGCTTCTCGGTTCCATCCCCACGGTTCATCGCAGGAATGCTCCGCGTTGCAAAGTCTGTTGCAGCCTTTCCTCAGGGAGCCGGATCGTCCGCCTCTGCTGGCGATTTCCCGTGCGGTGCGGCGCAAGAACATTCCCGCTCTGGTGGAAGCCTTTGGTCAGTCGCCGGTGCTGCGGCAGCGTCACAACCTGGTGCTTGTGCTGGGCTGTCGGGATGACCCGCGTGAGCTCGAGAAGCAGCAGCGCGATGTGCTCCAGCAGGTGTTCGATCTGGTGGATCGCTTTGATCTCTATGGCCAGGTGGCTTATCCCAAACAACACAGTCGTGCCCAGATTCCTGCCCTTTATCGCTGGGCGGCGCGTCGTGGGGGGCTGTTTGCGAACCCGGCGTTGACCGAACCCTTCGGACTCACCCTTCTGGAGGCCGCGGCCTGTGGTTTGCCGATGGTGGCCACCGACGATGGCGGTCCACGGGACATTCAACACCGTTGCGACAACGGTCTTCTGGCGGACGTCACCGATCCCGGGGCACTTCAGGAGGCCCTGGAATTGGCCGGCAGTGATCGCTCCCGTTGGCACCGTTGGAGTGACAACGGGGTTGAGGCCATCAGTCGGCACTTCAGCTGGGATGCCCATGTGTGTCAGTACCTCGCCCTGATGCAGCAGAAAGTTCGCGTGTCACCTGTGCGTGGGATGTCGGTGGTGCGGCGGCCCAGCCCCGTCTCCAGGCTGTTGGCGCTGGATCTCGATAGCTGCTTGGAGCTGCCGGAGGAACGCTCCCTGGCGCATCTGCGCGATCGGCTTCAGGCCGAACCCTTCGCTGCGTCGACAGGCTTGGTGATTCTCACGGGGCGGTCGCTGGATCAGGCGCGTCAGCGCTACCAGGAGTTGCATCTTCCCGACCCCAAGGTCTGGATCTGCCGGGCTGGAACCGAGATTCACCACAGCTCGGATCGCGTGGAAGATCCCGTGTGGGCGAAGCGCATCAGCCAAGCCTGGGATCGCGAGGCTGTGCTCGCAGCGATGGGTCAACTCCAGGAACACCTTCAGCTTCAGGACCCGGATCATCAGAGTCCCTTCAAGGTCAGCTACCTGTTGCGTGCTTCCAACCGCGGCCTGATTGGTTTGGCCCGTCAGTGCCTGCGCCGCCATGGTCTGCAAGCGGAACCCCAGCTCCGTTGCCATTGGTTCTTGGATGTTCTGCCTCAGCGCGCGTCTCGCAGCGAGGCCATCCGTTTTCTGGCCCAGTCTTGGCAGCTCCCCCTGCAGCAGGTTCTGGTGGTGGCCAGTCAGCAGGGGGATGGAGAGTTGCTGGATGGTTTGCCCGCCACGGTGGTTCCTGCGGATCACGATCCCTGTCTGCTGGGCCAACGGACCCAGCAGCGGGTGTATGTGTCGAAACGCCCCAGTGTTGGAGCCGTGCTGGATGGCTTAAGCCACTACCGGTTTTCAGGCAGCCGTTGATCCTGGGATCACACTCACACAGGCGGCTGCCCTGTCGGCCTTGGCCTGTGCTTCCTTCCGATCTCCTCCCCTTGCCAGGGCCACACCCATGCGTCGACCGGGGCGGGCTGTGGGCTTGCCGAACAGCAGCACTTGGGTGTCAGCTTCCGTGAGCGCTTGTTCGACCCCTTCAAAAGCCACGGAGTCCATGTTCGTTTGGGCCAGGATCACGCGGCTGGCGGCGGCATCAGCTGCCGTGATGGTGGGGATCGGCAGACCGAGAACAGCACGCAGATGCAGTTCGAACTCGCTCAGGTTCTGGCTGATCAGGGTCACCAGGCCTGTGTCGTGCGGCCGGGGCGACAGTTCAGAAAAAATCACCTCATCGCCACAGAGGAAAAATTCCACCCCGAAGAGACCGGCACCGCCCAGGTTGTCGGTGACGGTTTTGGCCATGGCCTGGGCCTGACGCAGTTGTTGGTCGGTGAGTTGAGCGGGCTGCCAGCTGCATTGATAGTCCCCTCCCTCCTGTTCGTGGCCGATCGGCGCACAGAACAGGGTTTCGCCATTGCGCTGACGGATGGTGAGCAGGGTGATCTCCAGATCGAAATGGAGAAATTCCTCCACGATCACCTGGGTTGAGGTACCCCGTGCACCGGCCATGGCGGCCTCCCAGGCCTTGGGCAGATCGTCTGCACAGGTCACTACGCTCTGGCCTTTGCCGGAGGAACTCATCACCGGTTTCACCACGACGGGCCAGCCCAGTGGTTCCGCCACTGCTGTTAGTTCTGCAGCACTGGAGGCATAGGCGAACCGGGCGGTGCGGAGACCGAGTTCGCCGGCCGCCAGGTCGCGGATGCGGTCTCGGTTCATCGTGACGGCCGTCGCGCGGGCCGTGGGAATCACGGTGATCCCCTCTTGTTCGAGTTCCGCCAGGGCATGCACGGCGAGTGCCTCGATCTCCGGGATCACCACGTCGGGTCGGTGGCGCCTGACCACCTCCAGTAAGGCATCGGCATCGGTCATCGGCAGCACTTCGGCCACGTCAGCCACCTGCATGGCCGGGGCAGCGGCATAGCGATCACAGGCGATCACCCGGCAGCCAAGCCGTTGGGCAGCAATGGCCACCTCCTTGCCCAGCTCCCCGCTGCCCAGCAGCATCACGGTGCGTGGAAACGACGGCATGGTGATCCTTGAATGGCATGCCTGCATCATCAATCAACGCAAGTCCTGAGACTTTCCGCAGCCTGGTGTGCACAGCCCGTTCTCCCGCTAGGTCAAGGATGCGTTCTTGATTGAGTCCAGTGTTTCGGGCGACGTTGTTGGCGGTTCTTGCTGGAGCCTGTCTCCAGCTTGAGCCTGTTCAGGCCAGGCCTGCGGATCCGATTCCACCGGTTGCCCCGTGGCTCAGTGATGCGGAAGCACTGGCCTTGCTGCCCCCTGCTGTTCGTAGCCGTTCCAACAAACAGCTGGTGCTGCATCGTTCCAGTCGTCAGCTGATTCTGCTGGAGCAGGGGCAGCTTCGTTTGCGCGTGCCTGCTGCTGTCGGCACCCAAGGCTGGGAAACGCCTCTCGGCGAGCATCGGGTGCTGTTCAAAGCGGTGGATCCCGTCTGGCGGCATCCCGGTACCGGTGCTCTTGTACCCCCTGGAGGCCGCAACCCCCTGGGATCGCGCTGGATTGCTTTTTATCAGGACTGCTCCAATCCTGGTGGTTGGGATGGCGAGAAGGTGGTGCAGGTCCGCGGCTGCTCCCACGTCGGCCTGCATGGCACGCCCCACCGTTGGACTGTCGGACGGGCCGTGTCGCATGGATGCGTTCGCCTGTATGACGAACACATCCGCAGGGTGTTTGACCTTGTGGATGTGGGGACTCCTGTGGTGGTCCTGCCCTGATGGTGATGGTTGTGTCGTGATAGACCGAGGCACAAAAAAGGAGGGCATGAAAAAAGCCCTGGGTGGACCCAGGGCTTGGTGGACGTGTTTTGTCGTTCTGCCGTTAGATCACCAGAGTCCCTGAACGGGAGCAGCAGGGGCGGGCTCTTCGGCCTTGGCGGTGTAGGCCTGGATGCAGGCTGGGGTGTTCATGTACCAGCTGAGCAGCGAGGTGTCCTTGTGGAAATCACCTTGCACCTCGGCATTGCAGACCTTCATGGCACCTTGCAGGCGCTGGTCGGTCGGCAGCTTGGCCATCATTCCGTAGCTGGAGAGCTTGCCATCTTCAGCATCAAGAATGATGGAGCTGCGAACGGCCTGCAGATCGTTCTGCTGGCTGTAGTACGGGTGATAGTTGCCGTTGATGCTCTCCTTGAGGAAAGCCTCGCCTTCGGTGGAGTAGAGGAAGCGAGTGACGTCAGCAACGTCAACGTCGTACTGCTTCTCCAGACCCACCTCGAGTTCTTCGCGGGTCCAACCGGAGAGATCGCTCAGATCCTGAGGCACGGGATTGGAGACGGCCTTTTTGCCACCGATGGGCAACAGCACGTTGGAGCGAACGAAACCGTTGGTGACGGTGCGGGCGGTTTGTTTGGGGGCGGCGAAGCTGGGGAGGCCAGCGGCGGCGACCATCAGGCCGGCACCGGTGAACAGAAGTGCTCTGCGCATGAGCTGCAGTTGATTTGCCTTCGAACCGTCGCCAGACCATCGGGGCAGTGGCCCGGAACCACAGTGTTTTTTTCCTTTTAAGAGAGCGTTAACGAAAAAAGGGAATCCTGTCTTTTCTCTAGCGGAAGGGACTGTGTCTTAAGGTTCTCTTCCAATTCTCGTTTTGATTGCTTGCTGGGTCTGTTTGCCGCGTTGCTTGTGCCGATGTCGGGTGTGGTGACCCAAGGCGTCGAACAGGACCATCCAGCTCTGGACATCTCCTGTCGTGTGGGTCGCCCTGTGCGTGCCGCCCATGACGGGGTCGGTCGGAGTCGCTGGACAGCCACCCACGGATGGACGTTTCATCTGGCTGGGGCAGGCGTCAAGACGCGTTACAGCCATCTCAACACTGGTGCCCCAGCAGGCTCCTATGACCGCGGCCAGATCATTGGTCTTTGCGGCAACACGGGCCGGTGGTCGACCGGTCCTCATCTCCACTTCGAAGCAGAACCCCTGCATCTCCTGGACGTGCTTGAGAGCCCCAGCGCAGAGCAGCTGAAATCGATGGAGCAATCGCCTCAATGGCGTGAGCGCTCGGTGGAAGCGAGCCGCTGAGGGCTCAGTTCGAATCGGTGCTGCTCTGACGGCGCACTTCGCCGATCAGCCACACGCCCATGAATCCAAGCGACGACACACCGAAATAGATCAGAACCCATTTCAGAACCCGGTCAGGATCCGCAGCGGCGTTGGCGAGCAGCTCAGCGGTTTTGGCAAGCAGGTTGTCCATCAGTTCTCAAGATCGGGGATCAGCGTGAGTTGGCGGACCGGTGATTCTTCGCTGACGAAACCCCAGGCTTCAAACACGGTGGGATCGGGATGCGTGATGCGCTGTTCCGTTCCGTGGCGCTCCAGTTGGAACCCTTCACTCGACATGCGTCGCATCAAACTGGCCGACTCCTCAAAGCGGGCAGCCATCGCCTCGAGGCTTGAGCAGTCAGCGGTGAGACCGGTTTCACGCCAGGTGAAGTAGGTCATCCTGCCTTGCCGCCTCAAAGCATGAGTTTAAGGGATGTGAGCGGCATGGAGCTTTCGTTCTGGATATCCAAAATCCACTGAGTACCGGCTATGTCGTTTAGGCCTCTTTTTATTAAGGGCACTGTGTTGTGGTCACTCTAAATTCTTAAAACGTCGGTCATTTTTGTGAATCAGCGTCAATCTTTATGAGAAGGATTGACTTTGTGAGGAGTGACCAAAGTTCAATCTCATTGGTGGGTGATCTGAATCGCTGCACCCTCGAGATCGCTTCGACATGAGGTTCCTCAGGATTGGATCAAATGATCGATGCTTAGGGACGCAGCACCAGTCCGAGGAGGACAAGCCCTGCTGTGACCAGCCAGAACGCGGGCACTACGCTTCGTTCATCGGTGCTGCCCAGCTCAAAGTGGTGATGCAGCGGCGCCATGCGGAACACGCGTCGCCCCTGTCCATCAGGGCCTTTCGTGGCCTTGAACACCCAAACCTGGATGATCACGGAGAGGGATTCGGCGACGAAGACGCCTCCCATCACCAGCAGGGGCCAGAGGCTGTTGGACAACAGAGCCACACCGCTAAGGGCGGCTCCCATCGCCAGGGATCCCGTGTCTCCCATGAAGGCCCGAGCCGGGTTTCGGTTGTGCACCAGAAACCCAAGCCATGCCCCGGCCATGGTCATGCAGAAGCCAGCCAAGGCGGGATCTCCGTTGTCTCCCCGGAGCATCAGTTGAAGTGCCAGACCGGTAAACACCAGTGCTCCGCAGCCGCTGGCTAAGCCATCCAGGCCATCGGTGAGGTTGGTGGCGTTGCTCTCCGCCAGAACGACAAACAGCCCCAGCGGCCAGATCAGAAGCCCTAGGGGCAGTTCAAGGCCAAAAGGCAGGGCAATGCTGCTGCTGATCCAGCCCTGCCAGGCAGCGATGGCCAGAAAGGTTGCGGCTGCCATGGCTTGCAGCAGCAATTTTCCTCGCGCCGTCAGGCCAGCATTGGTGTGTTTGGTGAGGCTGCTCCAGTCATCGATGCCGCCGATCAGCATGAACGCCAGGGTCAGGGCTGCCAGGCTGAGCAGTTGTTGTGACGCCACGGCGTCCCGTGTGATCAGGCTCCCGAGAATGACCCCGACGGGAACCACCAGAAGGCCCCCCATCGTTGGAGTTCCCGCCTTGCTCTGATGGGCTTTGGGGCCTTCCTCACGGATGAATTGCCCCATCTTCAAGCGCCGCAGAAGGGGAATGCCCAAGGCTGCAGTCGCTGTTGCGCAGACCGCTGAAATCAAGAGCGGTAGGCTCAGTTGCGCATTGGTGATCCACTTGTCGGCTGCAAAGCTGGTCATCAAGACCACCAGCATCAGCAAGCTGGCACTCAATGAGCCGTACTCCCACCAAGGACGGCGGTTCGAATCCGTGGATTGCAAAGCTGCACTGGACTGATCGCTGGGACCCTAGGTGAGTCGCTCAGTGGCGACCAGTCAGTGCTTGGGGAACGTCAGTCCTCCCACTGCTCCTCGTTTTGCTCGTCGTCTTTGTTGTAATCCTCTTTCTCACCCATGAGCGCGGAGAGTTCCTCCTCTTCGACGGTGCTCACTTCAGGTGAACCGGATTCTTCGTCGGCAACGAGACGGCCGCTGGTTTCCAGCCAAGACAGAAGGTCAGGCTCCTCACGCAGGGGCAGCACGGGTGCAGGGTCGCGGCGCCCGTAGCGGGTGAGGGACGGGTTGACGCTGTCCAGGGCGTTTGAATCAACCAGAGCGCTCATGCAGGGAGGGACGCGGGCCAATCGACCAAGATAGACCATGTGCTGTTTTTGATCCCCCACTGAACAAATCTGCGCTGCTCGTTCTTCTGTGGGGTCTGGCCCTGATCATCAGCTCTGGTCTGCATTGGTGGGGTTTGCAGCGGCCTGAACCGTTGCAGACCTCCTGGACCCTGGCGCTGCTGCTGGTCTTTGTTCCGGCTGCAGCATTGGCTGCATGGTTGCTTGCGGCTTCTCCACAGGTGGCGACCGGCGAGACGAGAGAATCAGACGATTGTGATCAGGAGACCCATTGATGGGCCGCGCCAAGAAGGTGGTACTCGCCTATTCCGGGGGAGTGGATACCAGTGTCTGCATCCCATACCTCAAGCAGGAATGGGGTGTTGAGGATGTGATCACCTTTGCCGCTGATCTCGGCCAGGGCGATGAGCTGGAGCCGATTCGTCAGAAAGCGCTGGATGCCGGTGCCAGTCAGTCGCTGGTGGGAGATCTGATTGAGCCCTTCATCAAGGATTTCGCTTTTCCGGCGATTCGTGCCAACGCCCTCTACGAAGGCCGTTACCCCCTCTCTACGGCCCTGGCGAGGCCTCTGATCGCGAAGCGCCTGGTGGAGGTGGCCCGGGAAGTGGGTGCCGATGCTGTCGCCCATGGATGCACAGGCAAGGGCAATGATCAGGTGCGTTTCGATGTGGCCATCGCTGCATTGGCACCGGACCTCAAGGTGCTCACCCCAGCCCGTGAGTGGGGCATGAGCCGTGAGGAGACCATCGCCTACGGCGAACGCTTTGGTCTGCCCGCACCGGTGAGCAAGAAGTCGCCTTACTCGATCGATCTCAATCTGCTGGGCCGCAGCATTGAAGCCGGACCCCTTGAAGACCCGATGGTGGCTCCGCCGGAGGAGGTGTTTGCGATGACGCGATCGGTGGAGGCGTCTCCGGATGCCTCTGAAGAGATCGAGATTGCCTTTGAAGCAGGCAATCCTGTGGCGATCAACGGTCAGCAGCTGGACCCGGTGGCCTTGATCCGTGAAGCCAACCGCCTGGCGGGCACCCATGGCATCGGCCGTCTCGACATGATCGAGAACCGTGTGGTGGGGATCAAATCCCGGGAGATCTACGAAACGCCTGGCCTTTTGCTGTTGATCCAGGCCCACCAGGAACTGGAAAGCCTGACCCTGGCCGCCGATGTGCTGCGCAGCAAGCGGCAATTGGAAATGCAGTGGGCCGATCTCGTCTACCAGGGCCTTTGGTTTGGCCCTCTCAAGGATGCTCTGGACGGCTTCATGGACCGCACCCAGACCACCGTCAATGGTGTCGTTCGTCTCCGGCTGCACAAAGGAACGGCTACGGTCACCGGCCGCGGTTCAGCCGACAGCAGCCTGTACGTCCCCGAAATGGCGTCCTACGGCAGTGAGGATCAGTTCGATCACCGCGCTGCAGAGGGCTTTATCTACGTCTGGGGTCTGCCGACCCGACTCTGGTCAGCATCCCAGCGCCGTTCAAGCTGAGCGCTGCCTCTTCTGCAGGAAGTTGAGAAGCCTCAGGCCCGGAAAACGCACAACGTTGTCCGGTTCTGAGCTTCCAGGCAGGGCTGGCTGAGGCCGTTCGATCTGGTCTTGATCAACCTGTTCAGCCAGCAGTTGATAACGCTCCATCAACGGCTCAAGCCGCTGTTGGAAACGTCGTTCAAAGACGTCCGGCAGTTCGGCCAGAAGCTCGATGTATGCCTCGATCTCGCCCTCGAGCTCGGAAATTCTCTGTTTCAGCAACCGAATCACTTCAGCGTCGCCATGACGCTCGTTCCAAACAGGTTCGGTTGGCTGAGGTTGGTCGTGTTTCGAATCCATGGGCGGACGGTATCGCCCACCCACGAATCCAACAATGCTGATCAGTCAGCTGATGCAGCGGCTTCGGCCTGTTGCTGTTGAGCAGCTTCGCTGCCCGGCATCACCCGAGGTGCGGGAAGGGGACCTTCCTGCTTCACGGTCAGATAGCGGATCACATCCTCACTGAGGCGCATTGCCTTCTCGAGAACAGCAACGTGCTGGCCATCGCCGTTGTGGCTCAGTTGCACGTAAATGCCTTCCTTGTGCTTTGCAATCGGATAGGCCAGACGGCGCTTGCCACGCATCTGGTTGTCAAGCACGTCGGCACCAGCTTCCACGAGCATGTCGCGGTACTTGGTGAGATGGCTTTCAACTTCCTCCTCCGGAATGTCCGGACGAAGGATGTACATGGTTTCGTAATACGGATCGTGCGTCATGGGCAGCACCGATGGGGCATCAGGCTCACCGGAGTGAGCGACGGATCCAACACCTTATCTCCTGGCGTGTCCCTCCAACTTCAATAGAGCTGCATGCGTACGGCCTGGCTGATCCCGGGAAGATCCGGTTCGCGCCCGCGCCAGCACTCCACCAGGGCGAACAGAAGGATCGCCAGCACCGCCACCACGATCGTGCTGGACAGGGTGCTCACCAGCAGGCTGCCTCCGGCAATGGGTTGGAGAAGGATCCCAAACGCGAAGCTCAGCACAACGATGACGATGTCGGTGAGCAGGGCCTGCAGGGTGTTGAAGCGCAGGAAGTAGGGAACGGCCGGATTCCGCACCACCGCCAGAAACAGCACGAAGAACAGCAGCAGGCCACCGAAGGGAACCCCCCGATCCAATTGGATCAGCGGTACCGCGGGAATGGTCAACAACCTGAGCAGAGGGATCTGGTTGAACACGCCGTCAGCCCCCCATCCAAAGGGAATGGCGTCACTCCAGGGGAGCAGGTACACCAGCGGTGCAAGCAGCCGCTGCCAGAGGGGAATCTGCACGGTGGAGCTAGGGATTGTTGGGACCTTAGGTCGCAAGAGCAGTGGTGGCGGCACTGCGCATCGCCGCGACAGGAACGTCGTTGCGTCCACTCCACAGCCGCAGCGAGGCAGCGCCCTGCTGCACCAGCATCTCGAGACCATCGATGCATCGGTGGCCCCGTTGTTGCCCAGCGGCGAGCCAGCTGGTGGGCCTTGGTGTGTAGATCAGGTCGTACAACACTGCCTCTCCATTCAGGTTTGTCCAGAGCTCGGCCCCCAGTGGCATCGCCTCGGGGTCACCGTGCTGGGCCATGCCCACCGGGGTGGTGTTCACCACGAGAGCCGCTTGAGCCACGCTCTCGTTGAGTTGAACAGCGTTGTCGAGACAGGCCGTCAGGGGGGCGTGGCTCTGCTGCAAATCAGAGATGAAGGCTTGCAGTGCCTCGCTTCGCCGTCCCACAACGGTGATGCTGCTGAGGTCCAGGGTCTGCAGACCGGCGACCACGGCCCGAGCTGATCCGCCGCAGCCGATCACCACGGCATGGCGTCCTGCCCAGGCGTCGTTGGCACCGAGGGGTGCCAGAAAGCCCTCCGCATCGGTGTTGGTGCCGAACCAGCCACCGCTCGTTCCCGGAATCAGGGTGTTGACGGCACCGAGCCGTTTCGCCAGTGGGCTCAGCTCCTCGCAGAGGTCCGCGATGGCTTGTTTGTGGGGGATGGTGACGTTGAGGCCCTGGCAGCCAACGGCCCTGAGACCCTTCAACACCTGATCAAGGTTTTCGCTTGTGCAGGGCAGGGCCAGGTAGCGCCAGTTGAGCCCCATGCTTTCGATGGCGGCGTTCTGCATCACCGGCGAAAGCGAGTGGCGCACTGGATTGCCAAGCAGGCCCACAAGGCTGGTGTCGCCGTTGATCATTGCCAGGGCCGGATCGCTCCACCAGCCTGCCTGTTCGGGAACCACACCTCGCCTGTCACCGGGTCTGCTGTGGAGGATGAGCCCATTCAAATCACCATTTCTGGAGGTGGGCACCGATGGGCAAGGTTGTCGGCATTGACCTTGGCACCACGAACAGCTGTGTTTCCGTGATGGAGGGCGGCAAGCCCACCGTGATCGCGAACGCCGAGGGCTTCCGCACCACGCCCTCCGTGGTTGCTTACACCAAGAACCAGGATCAGCTGGTGGGTCAGATCGCCAAACGTCAGGCGGTGATGAACCCGGATAACACCTTCTATTCCGTCAAGCGTTTCATCGGCCGTCGGGTTGATGAGGTGAACGAGGAATCGAAAGAGGTGAGCTACGGCGTCGAAAAGGCCGGCTCCAACGTGAAGGTGAAGTGCCCGGTTCTCGACAAGCAATTCGCGCCTGAAGAGGTTTCCGCCCAGGTGCTGCGCAAGCTGGCCGAGGACGCCGGTAAGTACCTCGGTGAAACCGTCAGCCAAGCGGTGATCACCGTTCCCGCCTACTTCAACGACTCCCAGCGCCAGGCCACCAAGGACGCCGGCAAGATTGCTGGCCTTGAGGTGCTGCGCATCATCAACGAGCCCACCGCTGCGGCTCTGGCCTACGGCCTCGACAAAAAGAGCAACGAGCGCATCCTGGTTTTCGACCTGGGCGGCGGCACCTTCGACGTGTCCGTTCTGGAAGTTGGCGACGGCGTGTTTGAGGTGTTGTCCACCGCTGGTGACACGCACCTCGGTGGTGACGATTTCGACAAGGTGATCGTTGATCACCTGGCCGAGACCTTCAAATCCAACGAAGGCATCGATCTGCGTCAAGACAAGCAGGCCCTGCAACGCCTCACTGAAGCCGCTGAAAAAGCCAAGGTTGAGCTGTCCAACGCCACCCAGAGCGAGATCAACCTGCCGTTCATCACGGCCACGCCTGAGGGTCCCAAGCACCTGGATCTCACCCTCACCCGCGCCAAGTTCGAGGAACTGGCTTCCAAGCTGATCGACCGCTGCGCCATGCCTGTGGAGCAGGCGCTCAAGGACGCCAAGCTCTCCTCTGGCGAGCTGGACGAAATCGTGATGGTGGGTGGTTCCACCCGCATCCCGGCCGTGCTCGAACTGGTGAAGCGCATCACCGGCAAAGATCCCAACCAGACGGTGAACCCCGATGAGGTGGTGGCTGTCGGTGCTGCCATTCAGGGCGGTGTGCTGGCCGGCGAGGTGAAGGACATCCTTCTGCTCGACGTCACGCCCCTCTCCCTGGGTGTGGAGACCCTCGGGGGTGTGATGACCAAGATGATCACCCGCAACACCACGGTTCCCACCAAGAAGACCGAGACCTACTCCACGGCTGTGGATGGTCAGACCAATGTGGAAATCCATGTGCTCCAGGGTGAGCGCGAGATGGCGTCCGATAACAAGTCGCTTGGAACCTTCCGTCTCGATGGCATCCCCCCGGCTCCCCGTGGCGTGCCTCAGATCGAAGTGACCTTCGACATCGACGCCAACGGCATCCTCAGCGTCACCGCCAAGGACAAGGGCAGCGGCAAGGAGCAGTCCATCTCGATCACCGGTGCGTCGACCCTCTCGGATTCCGAGGTCGACAAGATGGTCAAGGACGCCGAGGCCAACGCCAGCGCTGACAAGGAGAAGCGCGAAAAGATCGACCTCAAGAACCAGGCCGAAACCCTCGTCTACCAGGCTGAAAAGCAGATGGGAGAACTGGGCGACAAGGTCGATGCCGATGCCAAGGCAAAGCTGGAGGAGAAGCGCCTCAAGCTCAAAGAAGCCACCGAGAAGGACGACTACGACGCGATGAAGACCCTGCTGGAGGAACTGCAGCAGGAGCTGTACACCGTGGGTGCGTCCGTCTATCAGCAGGAAGGGGCTGCAGCTGGTGCTGGTGCACCTGGTGCTGACGCCGGTGCCGGTGCCAACGCCGGTGGTGGCGATGCCAGTGACGACGTCATCGACGCGGAGTTCACCGAGACCAAGTGATCGGTTGATTCACCAACGCGTTAGGGCCCTGCGGGGCCCTTTTTTTATGCCTGCTCGAGTTCAGCGGCGACCCACTCGGCGGTGCCGGGCGTGAGCAGAACGCCGTTGCGATAGTGCCCACTGGCAAGGATCAACCCAGGTTCAAGTTCCTCCAGCAGAGGGGCCGGGCGATCCACGGGCCGAGCTCGCAGGCCACTCCAATGGCCAACCACCGTGGCTGACCGCAGCCACTCCGGTGCCCGCTCATTCAGGTTGCGCATCAGCGTCAGAGGATCCTCAGAAGCGCGATCGCCCGGTTCCACGGTGGCCCCGAGCAGCAATCGCCCGGGTGCGGTTGGAATCAGGTTGAAGCCCTGATCCACCAGCACTGAGGGCCAGTTGCTCCACGTCGGCGGACCCGTTGTCAGTTCCAGTGACAGGGCCTGGCCCAACACCGGTGTCATCGGTCGGGCCTGGCCCAGCGGTTCCAGCAAGACGTCCGAGCTCAGGGCTGTGCAGAGCACCACAAGGTTGTGAACGGAGCTGTCTCCATCGGCGCGATGCACATGCCAGTGGTTGTCGTTGCGCTCCAGATGGACCACCGCCGTGGCATTCATCTCCACGCTTTGCCCTGCCAGCGCCTGTCGCAGGGCCAGTTGCAGCAGCAGTGGATCCACACGACCGTCGTGGCGCGAGTGCAGGCCACCGTGGCTGGCCGTCGGCCAGACCGCTGCCAGGTCGGTGTTGGTGACCATCTGCAGGCCCAGGTCAACGCGCTGGGCGGCCAGCGCTTCCATCCGCTTAGCCGCTTGTTCGTCCTCGGCGATTTGCAGCAAGCCCGGATGGAGTTTGAGCTCTGGTTGGTGAGCCTGCAGCGTTTCGATCCACTGCGGCCAGAGCTCCATGCTCCGGCGGCGCAGCCTCCAGCCCCGCCCGCTGCTGCGGCGAAACACGTGGCCCATCAGCACCCCGAGGGATGCAGAGGTTCCACTCAAATCGTTTGCTGATCCCTCGCGATCAACGGACTGGCTCAGGCGAGGGTCGTAAACAGAAACATCGTGCCCTTGCTGGGCCAGATGCCAGGCGGTGCCAAGGCCGATGGCCCCGGCACCAATCACTCCAATGGAGCGGTTCAGTTGAAGGCCTCAGCGGGGATGAGATCGCTGTAGGCATCAAATCCGGCAGCCACGGCGCTGTAGGACTTCTGCAGACGGCTGAAGTCCTGCAGGCGTGCCGCTTCATCGAGATCGGCCAGAGCTTCTTTCAAGGAGCGGGCCACCTTGGTGGCTTCCTTGCGCTCGCTCTTGTCGAGGCGCTGATTGATGTAGAGCATTTCCCGGCTCACTTCCTGCATGGGGCCATGCAGGAGGTTGCGGGTGAACACCCAATCCTTTTCACTCACCAGCCGGGCCAGATCGGGCAGACGGGACTTTGCGTCTTCAAAGGCTGCGGCCTGGCGGCGGATCACGCCCAGGTCGTCAGGACTGATGCCGGCAGCATTGGCAGCAGCCGGGGCCATCAGACCCAGGCTCAAAGCGACGCAGAGGCAGAACGCGGCAAGGCGGCTCAGAGCCTTCAGCATGGTGATCAAAAATTTCCTTGCGACTTTAACCAGCCCCTCCTGCGCGGGAGAATTTTGTTTTTCAAAGCGTTGTTGTGAGTGACGCCACGGTCATCCTTCAGATGATCTGCCCCGATCGGCCAGGCCTGGTCAGCGAACTGGCGGGTTGGGTGGCGGCCAATGGCGGCAGCATTCGCCATGCCGATCACCACACGGATGCAGGAGCTGGGTTGTTTCTCAGCCGGATTGAGTGGCAGCTCCAGGGATTCGGCATTCCCCGGGATGTGCTTCCTGAAGCGGCTCAGGCTCTGGGACAGCGGCTTGGTGGCGAAGCGCAGCTCCACTTCTCAGACGAGCATCCCCGTGTGGCGATTTTTGCCAGCAAGCAGAGCCATTGCCTGCAGGATTTGCTCTGGCGGGTTCAAAGCGGGGAGCTGCCGATGCAGGTTCCCCTGGTCATCGCCAACCATCCGGATCTGGAACCCCTGTGTGCATCATTTGAGGTCCCTTTTGTTTGTGTTCCCGTCAGTCGGGACACCAAAGCGGATGCTGAGCAGCAGATCTTGGAGCTGCTTGAACAGAACAAGGTTGAACTTGCGGTGCTGGCCAAATACATGCAGGTGCTGAGCAGTGATTTCCTCGAGCGTTTCCCCCAGGTGATCAACATTCACCATTCGTTTCTGCCAGCGTTCAAGGGCGCTCAGCCGTACCACCGGGCCTGGGACCGTGGGGTCAAGCTCATCGGTGCTACAGCCCACTACGTCACCGAAGATTTGGATGACGGCCCGATCATTGAGCAAACCACCGTTCCCGTCAGCCATCGGGACGAAGTGGAGGATCTGATCCGCAAGGGCCGTGACACGGAACGCCTTGCCTTGGCGCGGGCCCTTCGCTTGCATCTGCGCCGTCAGGTGATGGTCTACCGCGGGCGTACGGCTGTTTTTGCATGACCTCTGATCGTGGCGGTCAGGCTTTCCGGCTTGGCCTGTTTCTGCTCCCCTCCAGTGCTCTGCTCTCGGGCATCTGCCTCTTTGTGGCTTGTGTCAGTGGCAGTCGGGGCAGGGATCGGCCTATCTGGCATGCCCGCTGGACCCAACCGTTTCTGGTTGCTGCTCTGTTGATGCTGGTGGGGGCGCTGGTGTCGGAAACAGGGGCGCTGGCCTGGGCTGGGTTGGGCAATTGGTTGCCGTTGTTTTGGGCCTTCTGGGCTTTTCAGCCCCATCTGGCCAGCGAACAGCAGCGCCGTCAGGCCGCTTGGATGCTGGTGGCCGGCACCTTGCCGGTGCTGCTCACCGGCCTTGGGCAAATGTTTCTGGGTTGGCAGGGACCCTGGCAACTCGGAGGCGGCGCCATCATCTGGTTCGTCGCGCCCGGTGGTCAGCCGCAGGGGCGACTCTCGGCCCTGTTTGATTACGCCAACATTGCCGGTGCCTGGCTTGGGGTGGTCTGGCCGTTGATGCTGGCGGCTGTGCTGCGGCCGGATGGTTGGTGGCGCCGCGGTGCTGCTCTGGTGCTCACGCTTTCAACGGTTGTTGCGGTTGTGCTCACCCAGTCGCGCAATGCCATGGGAGCGCTGGCCTTGTCGGTTCCCTTTGTGATGGGGCCGATGCAGTGGTTCTGGTTGTTCCCTCTGCTGTTGCTCCTGGCCTCGCCGTTGTTGTTGGTGATGCTGCCGGGTGTCCCGTCCGGATGGCGCCAATTGGCGATGGCCTTGGTGCCCGAGCCGATCCTTGATCGACTCCTGGAACGAGGAGGGCCCACCGCCTGGAAACACACCCGTCTGGGGCAGTGGGGGTATGCCTTGGAGTTGGTTGCCGCCCGTCCTTGGCTGGGCTGGGGGGCAGCTGCTTTCAGCGTGCTGTATCCGATCTATGCGGCCAAGCGTTGGCATGGCCATTCCCACAATCTCCCCCTGGAGTTGGCGATCAGCCATGGCCTTCCGGTGATGCTGTTGGTTGTCGGAACGGTGCTGCTGTTGCTGGTGGTGGCTCTGCGGCGTGGAATCCTGCAGAAAGCACCCATGGAACGGGCCTGGTGGACCGCCACGTTGGTGCTGGCGGCGATGCATGCCACCGACCTGCCGTTGTTCGACAGTCGCCTCAACATTCTGGGCTGGACGCTGTTGGCCGGTTTGGCTGCCTTCAACCAGGAGCGGGAACAGACTCCATCGCCAAGGCCTGATCGTGATGTTCACGCAGCGTCGCCGGAGCCAGGGGCCCTCTGAGGTGGGTCCAGGGGAGGGTTGTTGAGGCCTCCCATGGTTCCTGGATCACCGTGCTCCAGGGCGGCGGTGGCGGTAGGGCTGGGCCTGGCATCGGCTCGAGTTCACCGTTGAGGGCAGCCCGGTAGGTCTTCTTCCAGCCGCCCATGCTTTCGCGGCCCTCCCCAACGGCTGCGATCACCGGCGCAAGGCGACGGTCGCTGCGGGAGAGCAGGGCTTGAATCACGCTCCAGCCATAGCTCTCCGGGCGGAATTCGATTCCCTTCGGTTTCAACCGTTTGGCCAAACGTTTGAGGCGCTTCTCGGCTTCCGGTCGGACGCCCTGCCACTGGAAGGGGGTCTGGGCTTTGGGCACAAAGGTGCTCACCCCAAGGGTGAAGCGAAGTCCAGCGGTTCCTTTCTTGAGTGCCAGCAGCAGATCCGCCGTTGCTTCGACGTCGTCATCCGATTCCGTTGGCAGGCCCACCATTCCGTAGAGCTTGAGACCCGTGAGGCCGCCCTGTTTGGCATGGCGAGCCGCTTCATGGATGGCCTCCGTGGTGAGTTTCTTGTTCACCACCTCGCGCATTCGCTCACTGCCGCTTTCGATGGCGATGGTGAGGGACCGGCTGCCCCGTTTGGCCAGGATCCGACCCAACTCAGGGGTCACGGTGGCTGCCCTCACCGAGCTGACGCTGACGCGGGTGCCATCGAAACGGTCTTGATCCAGCCAGTGCAGGAGATCGGCGAACTGGGGATGCTGGGTGACGGAGGCCCCCAGTAGACCAAGGCGTTTGGTGGCTTGAAGGCCTTTCTCCACGGCCGGGATCAGGCCGTCATCCAACGACGGTGTCCGGAAGGGCAGCGTCAGGTAGCTGGCCAGACAAAACCTGCACAGTTCAGGACAACTGCGCACCACCTCCACCATGTGGATGTCGGGCCAGGCGGCCTCGGGGGTGACCACCGTTGAGTGACTCAGGGTGTTGCCGCGCCAGGTCTGTTTTTCCACCTGGGCTGGAACCGCTGGATCGATCGGTTCCACGCCCATCAGCTCCCCGTCAGGGTCGTACTGCGGGGCATAGAGCGACGGCACGTACACCCCCGGCACCTGAGCCAGCTGTCGCAGCCGCTCCGCTCGTGGTGCCTGTCGGCAGTTCTGCAGCGCATCGATGAAGGCGGGCAGCAGCAGTTCACCGTCCCCGAGCAGCACGGCATCAAAAAACGGAGCCAGCGGCTCGGGGTTGGCCGTGAGCACTGGACCTCCGCCGAACACGATCGGGTCCTCATCTCCTCGCTCCAGGGCCCAGATCGGAATCCGCTGGTTCTGCAGCAGCTCCGGCAGCACCGGTCCATCCAGTTCCCAGCTCAGGGAGAGCCCGAACAGATCGATGTGGCGTGGCATCGCATCACCCTGATCCGTGAACAGCCGGCGCACGTCCACATCCGATCGCTGCGCAAGCGTCGCCCAGACGATCTGATAGCCGAGGCTGGTGATCCCCACGGAATAGGTGCTGGGAAAGGCCAGCACGGCCTTCAGGGCATCGGGGTCCGGCGTGGCCGGATCGAAGAGCAGCGTTTCCTGGTTCAGCTGGGGCCTCCTGTTGGGCCTGATGGCGGGGTGGGCGGTGTGAACGGACGTCTGTAGCGGTTGAGCTTCATGGCCATCCGATCTTCAGCGTCGAGTTCCATGCCCATCTGACGTTCGTAGATCGAGTGGGGATGGAACAGTCGGGCGATCACGAAGCTGGTGAGACAGGCCACCAGAATCGGTTTGAGGATCAGCAGATCCTTGGTGAGGGCAAAGGCCAGGAACATCGCCGAGATCGGCGTGCGGGAACAGCCGGCCACGAAGGCGCCCATGCCTGCGAAGACATAGGTGGTGGGTACATGGCCGGTGAGGGCCTCAACGCCAAATCCACCGGCCAAGCCAATGGCCCCTCCCAGCGTCAGCATCGGCATGAACAGTCCCCCTGGCGCTCCTGAGCCCGCCGCCAGTCCGGTGCTGAAAAAGAGCACCACAAAGCTGGCGAGGGCCAGGCTGATATCGGCCTTGCCGGCTCCAATCAGGTGCTTCAGTTCGCTGGGGTTATGGAAGGCATCCGGCAGGGCTGCATAGACGCAGCCCAGCACAAGCCCGCTCACCGTCATGCGCAGGATCAGTCGGTCCCCGAACCAACGGTTGCCCTGCCGCTGCATGGTGAGCACGTAGCGGGTGTAAAGCTCCGCCAGCACACCGATCACCACACCGAGAGCCACCAGATACAGCAGATCCACCGGAAGGAAGCGCACCAGGGGGGTGTACTCACGTTCCAGTTGAAACCCGATGGTGCTGTTGAGCCCGCCGCCCCCGGGGTTGAGGCCGAGAAACCCAAGCACATCCGCAAGGGTGTCGGCCGAGAAGGTGGTGATGATCACCAGCAGCAGCACCACGGGCCTGGCGGAGTGGAGCAGCTCCTCGATCGCGTAGATGAATCCACCGATGGGAGCACTGAACACGGCGGCAATACCCGCACCACCACCGGCGGCCACAATCACCCGGCGAAAGGCCACCGGCGCCCGCAGCCAGCGGGACATCTGCCAGGCCACGGAGCCGCCCATCTGAACGGCGGGGCCTTCCGGGCCCAGGGGGAAACCCGAGCCGATGGCAATGATGCCGGCCACCAGTTTCACCAGGCCCACCCGAAGCCCCATGGGAACTGACCGGTGGCGCAGGAAGCCCATGATGTGGGTGATCCCGGCTCCGCCAGCGGCCGGAGACAGGTTGGTGATCAACCAGGCCGAGACCATGCCGCCGATGGCGCCGAGGGCGGGGAGCACTACCCAGGCTGGAAATTCATCGAGCAGGTCGAGCCGCCAATCCCGCAGCAGGTTGATGCCGCTGGTGAACAGCAGGCCGGTGATGGCAGCCCCGAGGCCCGTGAGCGCCAGAGCCAGAACCACCACCAGCCAGCGGCGTTCCAACAACCTCCTGATGCTCCGGCTGGAGCCCAGGAGGTGGCGTCGTTGTTTGGGTTCGCTCAGGGATGGCACAGATGAGGTGATCCGGAATCAGGCCTGAGCCAGAACGGTTGCTTCGTCGTCAGCACTGACCACGCGCCCCTGGTCTTCAAAGCCGCTGATCTGATCAAAGTTCAGGTAGCGGTAGAGCTCATCGGAGAGGGGATCGATCTTCTCGGCCGCAATGCTGCGGTATTCCTCCGGGGTGGGAATGCGTCCCAGCTGGGCGCATACGGCGGCCAGTTCGGCGCTGCCCAGGTACACCTGAGCACCCTTGCCCAGGCGGTTGTTGAAGTTGCGGGTGCTGGTGGAGAACACGGTGGTGTTGTCCTCCACGCGGGCCTGGTTGCCCATGCAGAGGGAGCAACCCGGCATCTCCATGCGGGACCCGGCGGCTTCGAAGGTGGCGTAGTAGCCCTCTTCTTTGAGGGTCTCTTCGTCCATCCGCGTTGGCGGACAGACCCAGAGGCGCGCCGTGTTCTGGCCGGCCCCTTCCAGCACCTTGGCCGCGGCGCGGTAGTGGCCGATGTTGGTCATGCAGGAGCCAATGAACACCTCCTGCACAGGGTCACCAGCCACCTCGCTGAGCAACTTCACGTTGTCGGGATCGTTGGGGCAGGCCACCACCGGTTCGGTGAGCTCGTCGAGGTTGATCTCCAGCACTTCCGCGTACTCCGCGTCTGCGTCAGCACTCATCAGCTGGGGATTCGCCAGCCAGGCCTCCATCTCCTTGATCCGGCGGGCCAGGGTGCGGGCGTCGCTGTAGCCGCGGGCGATCATGTTTTTCAGCAGCGCCACGTTGCTGCGCAGGTATTCGCTCACCGTGTCTTCGGAGAGCTTGATCGTGCAGCCGGCGCAGGAGCGTTCGGCGCTGGCATCGGTGAGTTCGAAGGCCTGTTCCAGCTTCAGGTCGGGCAGACCTTCGATCTCCATGATCCGGCCGTTGAACAGATTCTTCTTGTTGGCCTTTTCAACGGTGAGCAGTCCCCGCTGAATGGCCACCCAGGGAATGGCGTTCACCACGTCCCGCAGTGTGACGCCCGGTTGCAGGGATCCGCTGAAGCGCACCAGCACCGATTCAGGCATGTCCAGTGGCATGGCGCCGATGGCGGCTGCAAAGGCCACCACCCCAGAGCCGCCCGGGAAGGAAATGCCGAGGGGGAAGCGGGTGTGGCTGTCGCCGCCGGTGCCGACGGTGTCGGGCAGAAGCATCCGGTTCAGCCAGCTGTGGATGATGCCGTCACCGGGTCGAAGGGCCACGCCACCGCGCTGGGCGAAGAAGTCGGGCAGTTCGTTCTGGGTCTGCAGATCCACAGGCTTCGGATAGGCGGCGGTGTGGCAGAAGCTCTGCATCACCAGGTCGGAGGAGAAGCCCAGGCAGGCCAGTTCCTTCATTTCGTCCCGCGTCATCGGGCCGGTGGTGTCCTGGGAGCCGACGGTGGTCATCAGCGGTTCGCAGCTGGTGCCGGGTCGGACGCCTGCAAGACCGCAGGCCTTGCCCACCATCTTCTGCGCAAGGGTGAAGCCCTTGCCGGTGTCTGCCGGGGCAGAGGGGCGGATGAACAGATCCGAAGGGGTGAGGCCAAGCTTGGCGCGCACCTTGTCGGTGAGGGCGCGACCGATCATCAGGGGGATGCGACCGCCAGCCCGCACCTCGTCGCTGATCGTGGTGGGCTTCAGCTCGAACCGACTCACCACCTTGCCGTCCCGTTCGATCGTGCCGGCGTGGGGGCGAATGGTGATCACATCACCAGTGTTCAGGTCGGTGACATCGCATTCGATCGGCAGGGCACCGGAGTCTTCAGCGGTGTTGAAAAAGATCGGGGCGATCTTGCCGCCAAGGATCACGCCGCCTGCCCGTTTGTTGGGCACATGGGGAATGTCATTACCGGTGTGCCAGAGCACCGAATTGATGGCGCTCTTGCGGGAGCTGCCGGTTCCCACCACATCACCGACGTAGGCCACGGGATGGCCTTTCTCTTTCAGGCTCGCGATGATCTTCAGGCCCTCCGGATCGCGGGTCTCGAGCATCGCCAGGGCATGGACGGGGATGTCCGGCCGGGTGGTGGCGTGGGTGGCCGGTGAGAGATCGTCCGTGTTGGTTTCGCCTTCAACCTTGAACACCGTCACGGTGATGCTGTCGGCCAGTTCGGGCTTGGCGGTGAACCACTCGGCTGCGGCCCAGCTGTCCACAACTTGCTTGGCGAAGCGGTTGTCCGCCGCCAGATCCATCACTTCGTTGAAGGCGTCGTAGACGAGCAGCGTTCGGCTGAGTCCCTCAGCAGCACAGCCAGCCAGCGCAGCGTCGGAATTCTTCAGCAGCTCGATCAGAGCGGCGACGTTGTATCCCCCCACCATCGTTCCCAGCAGGCGGGTGGCCTCCAGTGGCGACACCAGGGGGCTCTTGGCGTCTCCCTGAGCCACGGCACTGAGCCAGGTGGCCTTCATGTAAGCCGCTTCATCCACACCCGGGGGGATCCGCTCGCTGAGCAGGTGCAGCAGGAACTCCTCCTCGCCGGCGGGAGGGTTCTGCAGCAGCTCGGTCAGTCCCTGGGTCTGCTCGGCGTTGAGCGGAAGAGCGGGAACGCCCTGGGCTTCCCGGGCGGCGGCCAGCTCGCGGTAAGCGCTCAGCATGGAGATCTCTGTTCAGGGATGACCACCATTCTTCCGGACCGTGTCTGTTGCTAGTGAGCGGGGTGCGTAGCCTTGGTCGGAGTCTCGCGTCCAGTCATGGCCACCACCTCCGATTTGCATGTGGTGGAGACACGTCCCTTGGTGGCCCCTGCTGTGTTGCATCAGGAGCTGCCCATGGACGCGGCGGCGCTCGAGACCGTGGCGTCTGCCCGCCGGCGCATTCAAGAGATCCTCAGTGGCCGTGATCAGCGCCTGCTGGTGGTTGTGGGCCCCTGCTCTGTTCATGACGTCAAGGCTGCCCGGGAGTATGCCCAGCGCCTGGCTCCGATCCGCGAGCGCTTGAAGGATCAGCTCGAGGTGGTGATGCGGGTGTATTTCGAGAAGCCGCGCACCACAGTTGGTTGGAAGGGACTGATTAACGACCCCCATCTCGACGACTCCTATGACATCAACACTGGTCTGCGGCGGGCCCGGGGCCTGCTGTTGGATCTCGCCCGGGAGGGGATGCCTGCTGCAACGGAACTGCTCGATCCGGTGGTTCCGCAGTACATCGCTGATTTGATCAGCTGGACCGCCATCGGCGCCAGGACGACGGAAAGTCAGACCCACCGTGAAATGGCCTCAGGGCTGTCGATGCCGATCGGCTACAAGAACAGCACCAACGGCAGCGCCACCATCGCGATCAATGCCATGCAGGCGGCAGCCAAGCCGCATCACTTCCTCGGCATCAATCGCGATGGCCATGCCTCGATCGTCAGCACCACGGGCAATCCCTACGGCCACCTCGTGCTGCGCGGCGGCAGCCAGGGCAGCAATTACCACTTGGAAGCTGTGCAGGAGTCCGCAGCCGAGTTGAGCAAAGCCGGTCTGCAGGATCGTCTGATGGTCGATTGCAGCCATGCCAACAGCAACAAAGACTTCCGCCGACAGGCGGAGGTGCTGGCCAGCGTTGCCGAGCAGTTGCGGGGGGGCTCCAATCACGTGATGGGCGTGATGATCGAGAGCCATCTGGTGGAGGGCAACCAGAAGCTCAACGCCGACCTGACGCAGCTGACCTATGGCCAGAGCGTCACGGATGCCTGCATCAGCCTCGAGACCACCGAAACCCTGTTGGAGGATCTGGCCGCGGCCGTGGCCAGTCGCAAACAGACGGTGACCGCCTGAGCATCAACGCCTTGGTTCAAACCACCAGCTGACTCCACAGCACCCCCACGCTGAGGGGAACGCTGAGGTTGTCGAGACCGCTCCAGCTGAGCTGCTCCAAACCGGTTGCCATGGCCACCATGCCAAGGGCTGCTGGCAGGGACAGGTCCGCCCCCGACCATCGCGCTAGGCCGATCAGCACCAGGCCTGAGACAACGGCCATGGTCATCGTGCCGACGCTTGATTTGGTCTGACCAAACAGAACCCACTTCGGGGACTCGACGTTGCGGCCGATCAACCCTGCAAGCCCATCCCCCAGGGCCATCACGAGAACCCCGGCGGATACCGCATCGGCTCGGGTTGGCCAGAACAGCAGAAGCAGCGTTGTGATTGCGATGCCGTAGGCGATGGTGCCGTAGCTGTTGCGATCAACATCCTCAACGGCGGGGATGAAGCGCCATTGGTGATTGATCGTCGTTACAACGGTGATCACCGCCGCAACAGGCAGGGCAACGACGAAGGGAATTTCAAAGAACCAGGCCAAAGGAACCACGGCTCCGGTTCCGATGTGCACAATTTTTCGGCTCAGTTCCCGTTGGTTCGGCCGAAGCCGACGGCACAACACGGCGCCTGCTATCACCATCGCCATCCAGGTCAGGATGGCGATGGGTCCGGTGATGGAAAGCAAGTGGCTTAGGCGGCTTGTTGGTGGTTGGTCATGGCGCGCAGCTTGAGAATCGCTTTGGCCTCCAGCTGTCGGACGCGCTCACGGGACACATTGATCTGACGACCGATCTCGGCAAGGGTCAGAGGCTCTTCACCACCAAGACCGAACCGCAACTTCAGAATCTTCTGCTCGCGTTCGTTCAACTGCGAGAGCCAGCCCCCCAGATGTTCCTTCTGGATGCTGCGATCCATCCCCTCCATCGGTTCTTCACCGTTGGGATCCGGGATCAGTTCACCCAGGGTGCTGCGATCTTCCTCGCCACGGGCATGGGCATCGAGGGATGCACAAGGTGCGCTCTGGGAGATCAAATCCTCCAGTTCCCGGGGCTCGATGCCCATGGCACTCGCCAACTCCAGCCGATTCGGTTGACGACCGAAGCGGTGGGACAGCTCCCGGGAGATGCGACGCATCTTGGAGAGCTTTTCACTGATGTGGATTGGCAGGCGAATGGTGCGGGCGCTGTTGTCGATGGCCCGCGTCATGCCTTGGCGAATCCACCAGTAGGCATAGGTGGAAAATTTGTAGCCCATGGCGGGGTCGAACTTGTCGACCGCTCGCTCCAGGCCGATGGCACCTTCTTGAACCAGATCGAGCAGCTCCAGGCCCTGGTTCTGGTATTTCTTCGCCACGCTCACCACGAGGCGGAGGTTGGCGGCCATCATCCTGTCGCGGGCCCGTTTGCCCATGCGGATCTTGTGGCGATGCCGGGAGGTCAGCTCCTCTTCCGGTAGCTCCTGAAGTTGCTTCATCGCTTGCACATGGTGTGCAAGTTCGATCTCTTCAGCTGCCGTCAGCAAGGGAATGCGTCCGATGCTGCTCAGATAAAAACCAATGGAGTCGGTGGTCAGCCGCCCTCCTTGTCGAGTTGATGGTCGACGTCCGGTGGACGGCAACGCAGGTTCCTTCCGAGACGACTGTTTTGTCGTGCCGGAAGATTCCAGAGGGATCCCCATCACCCTGGTCTCCTGAATGAATTTGGGCTGAACTTAGCACTAGGCAACAGTGTTGACTGTTTCGAATCGAAAGAATTTCAGGAGCTGAATCTTTGGGCTTTCAAAACAACTGATTTGGCTGTGATCTTGGCGACTTCAAGTTTGTTTTTGAAGGAATGTTGTATCGGATGTCACAGACGCAATCCCTTTGAAAACAAAAAGAATCACAAGGATTGGATGCCGTTGCTCCATTCCTTGACCAATTGAATCTGGGAATTGCATTCCGAGGCGTCGTGCTCAGGTTTGCGCTGCACAAATGTGCCGTCGCTCTGCATGTCCCAGGCTGCCTGGTTGTCATTGAAGTAGAGCTGCAGCAGGCGTTCCAGTTTCTGGCGATGCTCGGGGTCTTCGATCGGTGTGACTGCTTCAATGCGGCGGTCGAGGTTGCGGCTCATCCAGTCGGCACTGCCGATGTACACCTCCGGTGAGCTGCCGTTGGCGAACGAAAAGATTCTCGAGTGTTCCAGGAACGGGCCGATGATGCTGATCACCCGAATGTTTTCACTCAGTCCTTCACAACCGGGATAGAGGCTGCACATCCCGCGAATGATCAATTCGATCGTTACTCCGGCTTGGGAGGCTTCATAAAGAAGCGCAATGATCGTTGGGTCCACCAGGGAATTCATCTTGGCTCGGATCACGGCCTGTCGGCCTTGCTGAGCATGTTCAATTTCGCGGCGGATCAACAGCTCCATGCCTTTTCGCAGGGTGACGGGGGCAACGAGCAGGCGACGAAAACTTTGCTGCTTGGAAAAACCGGTGAGGTAATTGAACAGTTCCACCAGGTCTTGACCCAGTTCCTGGTTGGCGGTGAGCAGGCCCAGGTCGGTGTAGAGCTTGGAGGTTTTGGAGTTGTAGTTGCCCGTGCCGATGTGCACATAGCTCTGCAGCTTGTCCTTCTCCTTGCGCACCACCAGAACAATCTTGGTGTGGGTTTTCAGCCCCAGCACCCCGTAGACCACATGCACTCCGGACTGCTCCAGGTGCCGGGCCCATTGGATGTTGTTGTCTTCGTCAAATCGTGCTTTCAATTCCACCAGTGCCATCACCTGCTTGCCGTTTTCGGCGGCACGGATCAGTGCAGCGATGATCGGTGAGTCTTTGGAGGTGCGGTAGAGCGTCATCTTGATGCCCATCACCTGGGGATCGTCCGCTGCTTGGTTGATGAACTCTTCGACGGTTGTCGAGAAGAGGTCATAGGGATGGTGCAGAAGGATGTCCTGACGGCGAATCACCGAGAACATCGATCTGAACTCATCCGGCTTGATTGCTCCCTCGTCCAGCAGGTGCTGCTGACTGCGGGCTAGCACCGTTGGTGTCTGGCCTCCGTGGCTTTGGCTCTTGAGTTTCGGCAGCGGTAGTGCGGTCAGGCTGAGCAGGTCGTCCAGGCCCAGGGGGCCATCAATCACATAGAGGTCTTCCTCTTCAACGCTGAGTCCTGTCATCAGCATCTCCACCACGTCCTGAGGCATTTCGTTGGGCACCTCGAGGCGCACCACCTCACCGCCCATGCGTCGCTTTCGCAGTCCCTGTTCCAGGGCCAGCATCAGGTCATCGGCTTCCAGATCCCTCAGTTCCAGATCCGCATCCCGCGTCACGCGGAAGAAGTAGTGCCCCTCGATCGTCATGCCAGGGAACAGCTCCTTCAGGTTGAAGGCGATCACCTGCTCGAGGGCGATGGCGGTGTGAACGGGTTTGTGCTCCTGGCCGCTCAGATTCGAGGGGATGGCGATGAAGCGAGGCAGATTTTTCTGGGGAACTTTCACCCGGGCAAATTGCCGTTGCCCTGTTTCCGGATCAACAACCACGGCCGCAACGTTGAGGCTCAGGTTGCTGACGAAGGGGAACGGATGGGCGGGGTCCACAGCCAGCGGTGTGAGCACCGGAAACACCGAGGTCTGGAAGGTGTCGTCAACCCACTGGCGTTGGTCGTCGTTCAGCTGTCTGTAATCGAGCAGCTCAACCTTGTGTTCCAGCAGCTTCGGCCTCAGGTGCTGGCGGTAATGCACCTGTTGCTCTCGCAGCAGGGGAATTAGCCGTTCCCGGATCGCCAGAAGCTGCTCCAAGGGCGATTTGCCATCCTCACTTGGCTTGCTGACGCCCGCCTCCACCTGAGACTTCAGTGACGCCACGCGAACCATGAAGAATTCGTCGAGGTTGTTGCTGAAGATGGCGCTGAACTTGGCTTGATCGAGCAGAGGTGTGCGCGGATCCAGGGCCTGGGCCAGCACCCTTTCGTTGAAGGCGATCCAGCTCAGCTCCCGGTTGATGTAGTGCTCAGGGGCTAAGGCTGCTGCGCACATGGGCTGAACGGCTCGGCGCTGGTGTCGTTAGCCGAAACGTAGCAATCAGGACTGGCTTGGTTGTGTGTCGGAGATGTCCGGCAGAGGGCTGCCGGCCACCAGGCCGATCACGATCACCAGCACGGTTGCCGCAGCCGCAAACGGGCTCACTGGACCCAGCAGGTCGTAGCTCAATCCCGCTAGGGGGGGGGCCGAGGAAACTGCCCAAACTCTGCAGGGCTTGAAGGCTGCCGAGGGCGCTGCCTTGCCCTTCCCGACCCAGGCGCCGTGACACCAGGCTGCGCAGGCTTGGTGTCACCAAGCCGGTGCCCAGGGCCAGGATGCCGACGGCGGTGAAGATGGCACCGGCCCGATCGGATGCGCCGACGCTGGGGATCAGCAGGCATCCAATGATGACAAGGCCCAGGCCCAGCAAGGTCAGACGCCATTCGCCGAACCGTTTCACCAGCGGCCCGATCAGCCCCCCTTGCACCACGGTGGCGACCACTCCCACCACCAGGAAGGCAGTGGTGGCGAGCTCAGGGCCCCAGCCGAAGCGCTGCTTGAAATAGAGCACCAGGATGGCGGTGAAGCCGTTGAAGGCCAGGAAGAAGAGGAAAAAAGCTCCGCACAGTCGCCCCACGCTGGGGTTCATCAGCACCTGGCTCAGCCGTGCAAACGGATTGAGGTCGCGTTTTCTGGGCAGGTTTTTGCGGGACTCCTGGGGATGGGTTTCCGGCAACAGATTGAGCACCACCAAGAGGTTGAGTGCAGCGAAGCCTGTGGCCACCCAAACGGGAAGGGACACGGCCACCCGGGCCAGTTGCCCGCCAACGAAGGGGCCAAGGATGAACCCCAAGCCGAAGGCCACGCCGATCAAGCCGAAGGCACGGGCTCGCTTCTCCGGAGGAGTGATGTCGGCGAGTACGGCGCTGGCTGTTGCTGCCGTACCGCCACTGATGCCGTCAATGATCCGTGCTGCGAACAGCAACAGCAGGGGCAGCAGGCTTTGGCTTGGCCAAGGCAGTGAAACCGTCACGGCAAACAGGCCGAGCCCCACGACGGATCCTGCGACGCAGATGCTGATCACGGGGCGGCGGCCGTAGCGATCACTGAGCGCTCCGATCAAGGGCGTGACCAGGAACTGCGCCAGGGCATAGCTTCCCGCCAACAGTCCCAGGGTTCGTCCGTCTGGGGCGAACTGGGCCAGCAGAAAGGGCAACAGCGGAAAAACAATGCTTTCGCTGAGCCGGTCGTTGAGCAGCGTGAGAAACGCGCTGAGCAGTGTGGGAATCCGAGGACGCTGCAAGCTTGCCGCCACGCAGGAGAGACTCACATTCCCACAGGCGGCTCCATGGCTTTGCGTCCGATCGCTCCGGAGGATCAACCGCTGTTGCGGGAGATCTATGCCGATGCGATCGAATCGCAGGCTCCCCTCCTTTATTCACAGGAACAAGTCAGGGCTTGGGCGGCCTTGGCTTGGTTGCCCGGCGTGCTTGATGCGAGTTTTCGGGAGGGCTCGGGATGGCTCACCACCGATGGTTCGGCCTTTGCGATCCGCCATCCGGAAGATCGTCTCTCGTTGCTTTACTGCCGTGGTTGTGCCTCGAGGCGGGGGCATGGCAGTGCCCTCCTGAACCGGATTGAGGCGGATGCGCTGGCATCTGGCGTTCAACAATTACGAACGGAGGCCAGCCAGTTCAGCCGACCGTTGCTGGAGCGACGGGGCTGGTGTGTGGAAGCGCCGGAGACGATCCTGATTGGAGGCGTTCCGTTCGAGCGCTATCGGATGGCCAAGCTGCTTCGCCAAGCGCAGAGTTGATCGAGCTGGGCTTGGGCTTGGCGCGTCTCCAGAACGGACGCTGCCCGCTGAATGCCCTGTTCCAGGGAATCACTGCAGCCGGCGAACCACAGATAGGCGCCGGCGTTCCAGCGCAGGGCGTCGCAGAGAGGGCCTTTGTTCTGAAGGGCGTTTCGTGCCTGCTCAGCCCAGGTGGTGTCGTCAGCCCATTCCACGTCGGCGTCGTGACAGCCATGGTCACGGGGGTGCAGGATCAATCGCTCCGCTTTGCCGTTCCGCACCCGGGCCGTGATGCAGGCTCGACCGATGGGCAGGTCGGTGCCTCCTTCCAACCCCTTCACGGTGAGAACATCGGTTTCGCCGGCTTGCTTGAGGGCTTCCCAGGCGCGGGCTTCCGTGGGTGGGTGGACAAAGCCACTCACAAGGAGGTGGTCGCCTTGGTGGGGTGTCCAGAGCAGTTCCAGGCTGGCAATCGGGGGACGCTTGCCCAGTTCTTCGCGGTAGCCGATCAGGGTTTCCGCGATGGGGAAGTGATCCGGTTGGTGAATCAGGGCAAAACCGTTCTGCTGGAACCCGTCTGCAACGTCGCTGATTGGCAGACCTGTGAGGTCGAGATCAAGAAGGCGGAACAGATCAACAGCGGTGACGCCGTATTTGATCGGCATCCGGTCACCGCCCTGCAGAACCACCGGCTGACCACAGGCCAGCAGCACCAGCGCGGTGAGCGGGTAAATCGGCGCAGTACGCGTGCGCCCGTCGTAGGGCATTCCGAAACACAACGGTGCTCGACTGCCAGCGGTGGATTGCAGCACCGGGCCATGGGCTCGGTAGGTGTCGAGCATGCCCGTGAGTTCCTGAGGTTCGGGTCGTCGGATGCGATGGGCAATCAGGAAGGCGCCGATCTGTGCGGGCGTTGCTTCGCCCTGCAGCATCAGCTCCATGGCATCAGCCGCTTCCTCGCGACTCATGCCTTTGCTGGTGTGTTCACCGCTTCCCACCTTGCGCAGGTGCTGCTTGAAGCGGTCGCGGCCGGAGAGAACTGCGCTCGTCAAGGGTCCGGCTCAAGCTGTGATCAGTCTTCAGGAGCGACTGACCCGTCAGGGGTAGCAATTGCTACGAAAGTTCAGGGGCTGCTCAGCCGGGATAGCCCCTCGAAGCTGCCATGGCGTGGATGCTGCGGGTGGTGGCGTCCTTCGGCGTAATAAAGCCGCTCCAGCATCAGGTGCGGAGCGGTGGTTGATGGCAGAAATTGCGCCTGAAGCAGGGTCGCCATGGATTGGAAAAATTGGCTCATTTCAAATTCCTTCATTAGAGATAATTTCACTCGCATCATGGGCCTGTTGGCTGTGCTTGTTGCTTCAAAATGGGCTGTTATTTTGTAGTTGATGCTTCATTGTTAGGTCAGCGTTTGCGCAACAGTTTCTCTGCTGCTGAGACGTTCCAACTTGGAACGCTGTTTTTGAAGCGGCCATAACAACTTTTCGTTCAATCATGACTGTTTCAGCTGTTCCTTCGACCCCGTCGTTGTCAGCTCCTTCACAGGAGACCGTCACCGCCACCTTGATGGCTGCCAAGAAAGCAAAGGGCATGAGCTTTGCCGATTTGGAGTCGGCTCTGGGCCTTGATGAGGTCTGGATTGCTTCCTTGTTCTATGGACAGGCCACTGCATCCAAGGAAGAGGCTGAAAAGCTGGCTGAGCTGCTCTCCCTGGATCCGGCCATCACCGCCGCTTTGCAGGAGTTCCCCACCAAAGGAAGCCTCGATCCGGTGATCCCCACTGATCCCTTGGTCTATCGCTTCTACGAGATCATGCAGGTCTATGGAATGCCTCTGAAAGATGTTATTCAGGAACATTTTGGAGATGGCATCATGAGCGCGATCGACTTCACGCTTGATGTCGATAAAGTGCAGGATCCCAAAGGTGATCGCGTCAAAATCACCATGTGCGGCAAGTTCCTGCCTTACAAAAAGTGGTGAACATTCAACTGTCTTGATTGAAGACATCAAGCCCCGCAACCGCGGGGCTTTTTTATTGGCGGAATTGTTGGCTCAGTTGGGTGCTGGCCATTTTCCGCCGAACGTCGTCATTCAGCTCCTGGCTCAACTCCAGCAGGCAGCGCTGACTTGCAGGTGTGGCGATGCAACCGAGCGCGCGGAAGGCTGCCTCGGCAACAGGCAGAGAACCGTTGCCACAAAGCTCTGCCAGCTTTTCGCTGATCAACACGCCATCGCGGCGTTGCAGAACCCGAATGGCGGCCACAACGACTGGATCGCGAAAATCATTCAACACCTCTTGGCAGAACTGCAGCAGTTCACCGTCGTCGAGGCAGTGGGACCGGAAGCTGAGCAGTTGAAGACCGGCAAGTCGGTGCAGTTGGCCCGGGTGATGCAGGCAATTCACAACCACCGATTCGGGAACTTCGGCCCCCCAGCAGGCGAGAGCCTGCACCACCATCAGGTTGGCGGCTTCATCGTCTGAGGTTTGCTCTAGTTGAGCCAACAACCAATCGCGGGCTTCGCTCTGGTGGCACAGCCCTGCCGCCATCACCAAATCGGGAAGAACCCCGTGGTTGGCGAGGAGGTCTTGGATCACGGGCCAGCCGCGTTCGGCCTGCATGCCCAGTTTTTCGCAGAGGGCTCGCCGCAGATCAACAGAAAGGCTGGGGGAGTAGACCTCCCCCAGCCAAGCGGGCTCCAAAGGAGCGCGTCGAGATCGGGCGAGCCGTTCCCAGAGAACGGCTTCGTCGTTCATGGATGGATCAGCGGGCACCCAGTTCAGCAGCGAGCTCACGCTCCAGCTTTTCATCGTGCTCGGTGGGCAGCACGTTCTCCATCGGAGTGCGATGGGTGCTGTAGAAGAGCATGCCGATGAACACCATGCCGCCCACGATGTTGCCGAGGGTGACAGGGAGGAAGTTCCAGAAGATCACCTTGGTGAAGGGGACGCCTGAACCGAGGATCGGGCCAGCGGTGTGCAGGAACTGGTTCACCACGATGTGCTCCATGCCCATCGATTGGAAGGCGGTGATCGGAAGCCAGCAGGCCAGGATCTTGCCGGGAACGCTCTTGCTCACCAGAGCCATGGTCACGCCCAGGCAAACCAACCAGTTGGCCACAAGTCCGCGCAGGAAAGCGAGGAAGAAGCCCATGCTTCCCAGGGCCTCGTACTTCTTCTCAACGTTGATTTGATTGAGAGCCATGATCTTCTGGGCCACGGCATCCCAGATCGGCGGTCCGACGTTGTCAGCAGCGCCATCCATGGTGCCGCTGGTGAGGCTGATGGCCATGATCACGGCCACAACGGCGGTGCCGATCCAGTTGCCGATCCACACCCACACCCAGTTGCGGAACGTGGCACCCCAGGTGCTCTTGCCGGCCCAGGTGGCCATCGGCAGCAGGGCGAAGTTGCCGGTCACCAGCTCCATGCCGAACAGCACGATGCTGGCGAAGCCGAAGGGGAACAGCAGCGAGCCCACGAAGGGGGCTTTGACGGTGATGCCCACGGTGAGGGCCAGGATCACTGCCAGGCCAAGGATGGCTCCGGAGTAAAAGCCACGAATCAGCAGGTTTTTCACGCTGACCGTTGATTTTTTGCCGCCGGCGGCAATCATGCCGTCGACAAGCTCATTGGGTAGGACGTAGTCCATCAGATGAGATTGAGAGTTGGACGAAGGTTTTGATGTCAGCCGCTGATGCGGTTCATCAGGCGGGAGAACAGATCAGGGCTTCCGCCCTGACGGTTGATGGCGGCTCCATCGCGACCACTGGCGCTGAGCCAGTTGACGAAACGAGAGAACACGTCGTTGCGGTTGGCCATGACGGTGAGGGGGAGTGGTCGATGCGGGGAGCCGTGACTTCAAAAGGAAGCGTCACGGCCACTACAGCGATCAGGCCTTCGGGGTGGCCCCGAACTTCTCGATCAACACCTCTTTGAGAGCGGTCTTGATCTCATCGGCCGGGATCGCCTTGCGGTGGATTTCGCCGACCGTCGGATTGGCACCCTGGGAACCACCGATGGTCATCGTGTAGCCCTCTCCCATCACGCCTTCGCTGTTTTTGGCCTTGGTGCCGGTGAGGCCGATGGCACCCATGTAGGCCTGGCCGCAGGTGTTGGGGCAGCCGGTCCAGTGGATCTTCAGCTCTTCAGGAAGATTGAGCTCTTGGTCGAGTTCCTTGGCTGCTTCCAGGGCTTGGTCTTTGGTGTTGGTGAGCGCGAAGCCGCAGTAGGTGTTGCCGGTGCAGGACACCGTTCCTGCGGAGATGTGACCGGGCTCCAGCGGGAAGCGTTGCACCAGGGCGTCTGCCTTCAGGGCGTCGAGCTTGTCGTTGGGAAGGCCAACGAGGATGACGTTCTGATCTTCGGTGAGACGCACCTCACCACTGCCGTAGTTGAGGCTTGCGGTTGCCAGATCCTGCAGATCCTGGGCGGTCAGGCGACCCACCGGAACGTGCAGTCCGGCATAGGAAAGCCCTTCCTGTTTCTGAGGATGGAAGCCGTAGTGGGAGCGGGGCGTGGTGTTGAACACAGAGCCCGGGTCTGGGGTCAACGGACCGAAGAGTTCTTCCACCTGGCTGCGGAACACGTCGTGGCCCACTTGATCCAGGTAGAGCCGGAAGCGGCCTTTGGGGCGCTTGTCGCGCTCACCGTTGTCACGCCAGAGCCGGATCACGGCATCGGTCATCTTGCAGATTTCCTCTGGCTTCACCCAGGCGTTCAGGGGAACGGCATAGGCGTTCATCTGCGATGACAGAACACCGCCGATCCAGACGCCAAATCCCATCACCCCATCCCGTTCCACGGGGTGGAAAACGATGTCGTTGTGGAGCAGGAAATTGTCCTTTGCACCGGCAACGGCGGTGTTCCACTTGCGGGGCAGGTTGGAATACTCCGGGTTGCCCTGACAGTTGTTGGTGAGGAAGTTCTGCAGCTCGGTGGTGTAAGGCCGCGTGTCGACGATCTCATTGGGATCAATACCGGCGATGGGGTTGCCGGTGACGTTGCGGGGGTTGTCGAAGCCGGATTGGATCGTGCTGAGGCCGGCTTCCTTCAGCCGCTTGAGAATTTCCGGCAGGTCGCCCAGCAGCACACCGCGTAATTGCAGGTTCTGACGGGTGGTGATGTCGCAGCTGCCGTTTTCGCCATAGCGCTCAACGATGGAGCCAACCACCCGCAGCTGATCGGCCGTCAGCACACCATTGGGCACCCGCAAGCGCAGCATGAATTTGCCTGGCGTTTTCGGACGCCAGAACATGCCGTACCACTTCAAACGCAACTGAAGGTCGGTTTCATCCACCTGCTCCCAACCGAGCTCGGCGAATTTTTCAATCTCGCTGCCGACCAACAGGCCATCTTTGGCCGCCTTGTTCTGCTCGATCTTGTTGAGCTTCTTGCCATCCAGGTAAGGCCTGGAGGGAGAGCTAATGGTCATAAGTCGAATAACGATTGGGCGGATTGATTGCTCAGAGACGAGGTGCGAATCAATCGAGATGGCCCGAAGACCGGCAACGCTTCAAAACGAAGGGGAGCGTTGGGTTGACTGAATAAACACTGCGACGGCAACCCTGGTCCGTAACAAAGAGAACACTTTTGGTGTTGGTTGGTCCCAGGGCTTTGTTCTGCCTGATTTGTAATGCCGGCTACATCTGGTGGTTCCCGTGAGGCCGTAAAAGGCAGCCTGCTTTGGCTTCAGTATTGGCGTCCAATTTCGCCAACCATTCGCATCGCTCCGGCCCGGAGCATCTGCCAAACCCGCTTCATCGCAGCGAAGTCTTGGTCGAGTTCGGAGGGTCCGGCGGGGCGGTCGAAGCTTCGGTCGTACCGGTCGTACCGGTCGTACCGAGCCTCCCTGGGCTCATATCCCCGGCTGTACCTCTCGTCTCGGACGTCGAACCGGTCGTCCCGGAAGTCGTGCCGCTCAATCCGTCCGTCCAGCGGCTCCCGGTAGGAGCGGCTGTCCAATGGGGCACGATCAAAACGACGGCGGGGCGCCATGACTCATCCAACGTTCACAACAACCCGATGACATCAGCCGGCATGGTCATCGATCCGTGGCCATTGCTACGGAATGACGCTTCCGATGGGGGGCGGCAAGGGTTGCATCTGGTGGTGCATGGCCGCAGTGGAGGTGTTGTTCCTGAGTGTTTGGCCTCTCTGCCGGACCTTCTGGCTCAGCGGCGCTCAGCGCCCGTGCAGTTGGAGGTGCTGACGGCTGAACAACCCGTATCGGCGCTTCCCCAATCCTCTTGGATCGTTCCGTTGCTGCTGCTGCCTGGGGCGCACGCCCGCACGGATGTGCCGGCGATTCGCAACAGGCTTCGTGGTGCCGGAGCCAGTGTGCGTCTGCTGCCCTTTCTCGGCTCTTGGACCACTTGGTGGAACGCTGTGCTCTCAGCACTGCCGTCGTCTGATCGTGCTGATGCCGTGCTGGTGCACCACCCCTTGCGCCCGGGGGTGGCGGATCGCTTCCTCGCGATGCTGGCGTCTCGCCTGGCTTTGCCGTTGGTTCCCTTTGATGCCTGGCACGCGTTCCAGCAGCGCCACCCCAGGGCTTGGCCACTTCCATTAACCCTCGCGCCAAACCGCATGACGGATGCGTTGAGCGAAGCTGGTGGATTGCCTCCTCTGTTGGAGCATCTCCCCACCCGTCAGGCCCTGATCGATCTGCTTGTTTCTCTGCCGTGACCACCGCTGAACAAACCGGAACCGTTTATCTGGTGGGAGCCGGTCCCGGTGATCCCGAGTTGCTCACGCTGAAGGCGCATCGGCTGCTGAGCCAGTGCGATGCCCTGGTGTACGACTCGCTGGTGCCCGAGGAAGTGCTGGATCTTGTGCCGGCAACCTGCGAACGCCGTTTTGTCGGCAAGCGTCGCGGACATCATTCGGTGCCCCAACCCAGCACCAATGCAGTGCTCGTGGAAATGGCCCAGAAGCACAGCACCGTGGTGCGCTTGAAGGGGGGTGATCCCTTCCTGTTTGGTCGTGGAGGGGAAGAAGCCGCTTACCTGGCGGAGCGAAACATTCCTGTTCAGGTGGTGCCTGGTGTCACCGCTGGCATTGCTGCCCCTGCCTACGCCGGAATTCCCGTCACCCACCGGCGGGCGGGGTCATCGGTGACCTTCGTCACCGGTCATGAGGAAATCGACAAGCGCCGTCCTTCCGTGGATTGGCGCGCTCTGGCTGCGGCCAGTGACGGATTGGTGATCTACATGGGGCTGCACAACCTGCCCCGGATCGCAGAGGAGCTGATGGCGGGTGGTTTGGCTGCGACAACCCCCGTGGCGGTGATCCAGCAGGGCACGGTGGCGGGGCAACGCTGCCTCAAAGCCACCTTGGTCGACGTTGCCGATCAATGCCGAGCCGAAGCCTTCAAGTCACCCTCGATCGTTGTGGTGGGTGAGGTGATTGATCAGCAGGTTGAAGCCTGCATGCCCACACCGGCAGCGGTCACGATGCCGATTCCGTTCTGAACAGCTCCGCTCGATTCCGCTCTATTCCTTCAAGCGAGCTCGGAGCTGGGCCAGGTTGCACGGTCGGGTGTCGGCATCGAGTTGAGCCCGGATGAGCAGGTTCCAAGCGGTGGTCACCGCATCCAGAGATCCCGGCAGCACAAACACGAATGTGCCGTTGGCCACCCCGGCAAGGCAGCGGCTTTGCAGGGTGCTGGTGCCGATGCTCTCGAAGGAGAGCACACGGAACAGTTCACCGAATCCTTCGATGGTTTTGTCCAGCAGCGGTGCCACCGCTTCGGGGGTGCCATCGCGGCCGGTGAGCCCGGTTCCGCCGCTGGTGATCACCACATCAACCCCAGGATCGGCGATCCAGCGGCTCAGTTCACGGCGGATTTGATAGCGATCATCCAGGCAGAGTTGTCGCTCCTGAAGGCGATGCCCCGCGTCTTCAAGGCTGCCCTGCAGCTGATCTCCGCTGCTGTCGTCCGCCAGGGTGCGTGTGTCGGAGATGGTGAGCAGGGCGATGGAGAGGCCCATGGCACAGCGGCGGAGCCCTCGGACGCTAGAACCACTCCAGCTGCCATGGACGTGGTGCTGAAGGTGCTGCTGTTCGCTTCCCTGCGAGAACGCGCCGGTTGGGCCGAGCGTTCCCTTCCCTTCACACCAGGCGTCTCGACGGCCCGTGAGGTCTGGAACCAGCTGGATCTTGGTCCGCTGGAGGGCATCAGCATTGCGGTGAACCAGGAGTTGGTCGGTGCCGATCAGCCGTTGCAGGCCGGTGATGAGCTGGCCTTTCTTCCACCGTTCACGGGGGGGTGAAGCGTGACCGATTGCCGTGTGGAGGTGTGCCCGGATCCCTTTGATCCTTGGCAGCAACTGGCGCTTTGGAGCGGGGATGCCGCGGCCGCGGCGATCTTCATGGGTCGGGTGCGTCCCACCACCATGGATGGCCGGCCTCTGGAGGCACTTGAGCTGGAGCACTTCCCCGGCCTTTGCGAACGTCAGATCACGGCCATGGCGCAGCGCCTGCAGCAGGAGCACCGGACGGGGTCGATTTTGGTGCTGCATCGGGTGGGGAAGCTCGCCCCCGGTGAGCCGATCGTGCTGGTGGCGGTGCAGGCCGATCGTCGTGGGGCGGCGCAGCGCTGCTCGGCCGCCTTGTTGGAGCAACTCAAGCATCAGGCACCGTTCTGGAAGCGGGAGTGGTGCGCTGGTCAGGGCACCTGGCTGGAGGCCAACACGCCACTTTGATCAAGGCGCGGGTGCTGCAGCTGGTAGCCCAGCTGTTTGAGCCGGGTGTTGCGGATCCGCCGGCCCCCTGAACCCGGTTCGTCCTGCCCAAGCCAGCGCACGGGCGCCAGGCCCTGGCGCTGCAGGCTGCGCCTCACCAGGTCCCGCAGCCGAATCGGCTCGTCGTTGACCACATTCACCAGGCCGGCCCATTCAGCATCGAGAGCGGCTTCCAGGGCACCGGCGGCATCCGCCACATGCAGCCAGTTGCTGTAGGCAGCGCCGCTGCCAGGGCGTTCCAGTCCGGCGAGCCCGCGCAGGCGTCGGTCGAGATCGCGGCCAGGGCCATAGAGCGCCCCGAGGCGCAGGATGCACACCCGCCGGCCGCTGATGCCGCTGAGCAGTTGTTCGCTTTCCAGCAGAACATCGCCATGGCCGCGGCCTGGCGCGGGAGGCGTTTGCTCATCCACCCAGTCCCCCGCGGCATCGCCGTACACCGAGCAACTGCCCGTGTAGACGATCTGCTGCAGTTTCGGCAGTTGTGGTAACAGCGACGTCAGGCAATGGAAGCTGTCGACGAAGGTGCGGCGGTAGCCGTTGGCATCCACCTGGCGATCTCCCTTAGGCCCGAGGCAGAACACGGCGCTGCTGCTCTGCCGCAGGGCGTTCCGCAATTGCACGGGGTCTGTGGCGTCGCACAGCTCCACCCGATCGGCCAGGGGGCTGAGTTGCTCCAGCCGTTCGCTGGTGGTGGTGGTCAGCGTCAGCTTCAGCTGGGGGCGTCTTGGTTGCAGCCGCTCCGCCAGAGCGAGTCCCACGTAGCCGCAGCCAACGATCGTTAGGTCCATGGCGGGGATGGCTGTTGGCGCGACCCTAAGGAGATCGACCGTTCCATGCCGTCACGGACATGACTGATCAATGGACCCTCAACCGCCGCAATTTCGCGGGCCATTGGCAGGGCTGTGGCCATTGGTTTGAGCGGGACGGCAGCGGTCGGCTGGATCTGCAGCATCCGACCCGTCGGATCGACCCCACCACCTACGCGATTTCCTTTTCCGATGACGACCACGGGGTGTGGGATGGATCGGGTCTGGCCTTTGCCCCCGGGGGTAAGGCCACCTATCCCATCAGCCGGGCCACCTACAACGCCGGCGGAGGCTGTTGGCAGTTCCCCGGGGCGGGCGGTCAGTCCAGCCGGGGGTTGGATGCCGAGCGTCCCCGCTTCGGCCATGAGATCAACCTGTTCTGCGGTCGTTCCCGCTCGATGCTGGTGATGCTCTGGGAACCGCTTGACGGCGGCTGGCATTTGCAGCGTGTTGGGGCGGTTGGTTTCCGTTGCTTGAACAGCACCGATCCCGAACCCGACCGTCCCGCATGCGGGACACCCGAGGCCCTGCTGGCGCCGGTGCAGGGATGGAGTGGCGAGCGGCAGATGCTCAAGCCGCAGGCGGGGGTGAACGGCCAGGCGGAGGACGCCGCTTCGCTGGTGTTCGATCCAAACCAGCTGTTGCACAACGACTGCTCAGCGGTGATGCCCGACGGCCTGGTGTTCTCGGTGCCCAGTGAGCTCCCCAGTGCGCCCTTCAGCCTCGAGATCGGTGGCCGTCTCGGCGCTGCCCTGTTTCAGCAGATCAGCATCCATTTCGATTCATCGGGCCAGCTCATGACCTGGGAGCGCCGCTGGTTTCAGCCTGATACGGCTTAGAAAATCCGCTGACGAATCAGCTGGGCCCAGAGACGGGTGCCGCTTTCGAGCGGGCCGGCTTCTGCTGGCAGTTCCAGCAGCAGATCGGCCTGTTGCAGGGAACCGATCCGGGACGAGGCCTGCGAGCCATCCACCCGTGCCAGCAGCGTTCCTGCGGCGTTGGTGTCGAGGCGAGCCCGAGCCAATTCCGGCCGTCCCGGTCGGCGGGACAACGGGTCGGCCAGTTCCACCATCATCCGGGGGAACAGTTCCGGTTCGCTCTGGCCCTCCAGAACCTGCAGGGCGGGCCAGAGCAGTTGCAGTGCGGTGACCGCCGCCGCCACGGGATTGCCCGGCAGACCGAAAAATGGCACGCCTTCGCCGATGCTGCCGAAGGCGAAGGGGCGCCCCGGGCGTAGGAACAGTTTCCAGAAGTCCACGGCACCCAGCTCCGCCACCAGTGGTCGGATCCAATCGGTGTCGCCAGCGGAGACGCCGCCGGTGCTCACCACCACGTCGCAGTCATGGGCCAGATCCAGCAGGGCCTGGCGCAGGGCGTCGGGTTGATCGGCCACCACCCGTCGCTGGGTCACCGATTGCCCGAGAGCCCGGAGCATCGTCTCCAGAAGCGTGCCGTTGCTCTCCCAGATGGCACCGGGTTGCCGCGCTGTTCCGGGTGGCACCAGCTCGTCCCCGCTGATCAGCAGCCCGATGCGGGGTTGCTGAGCAACGGTTAGGGCGGCGATGCCGCAGCCGGCGAGGCGTGCGAGATCGGCCGCACCAAGGCGCTCTCCAGCGGCCAGCAGCAGGTCTCCCGGTCGGCATTCCTCATCCTCGGGGCGAATCCAGGGACGATCCGACGCCTCTTTCACCAGCTGGAGGCTGGTGCCGTCCACGCTGATTAGCTCCTGGGGCAGCACCCAGCTGGCACCGTCCGGCATTGGAGCGCCGGTGAGGATGCGGATCGCATCGCCGGTGGCCAGGGTTCCGTTGAAGGGCTGGCCGGCAGCGGAGCGTCCCTTCAGCTGCCAGGTGTCCCCAGGTTCGGGCTGGTGGCTCTGACCCAAGGCGTAGCCGTCCATGATCGAGGCCCGAAACCCCGGTACGGCCGCGCTGGCCAGTACATCCGCAGCGCTCACCCGGCAGAGGGCCTGCTGCAGCGGCACTGTGTTGCTGGCTGTGATCGGCTGAAGCGCCGCAAGAACCCGTCGACGTGCCTCTTCGAGTGGTAGCCCTTCGCGTCCGTAGGGCTCAGCGTTTCCAGACACCGTTCCGCCCTCCTTCTTTGAACTCCAGCTGGATCGCCTCGATTGTCATGGCTGGATCAACCGCCTTGAGCATGTCGTAGAGGGTCAGCAGCCCCACGGACACGGCCGTCATCGCTTCCATTTCCACCCCGGTCTGGCCTGTGGTGCGGCAACGGCAGTGGAGCACCAGGCCAGGAAGGGAGGCGTCGGCGTCGATCGACACATCCATGCCACTGAGTGGCAGCGGATGGCACAGGGGAATCAGCTCCCAGGTGCGTTTGGCCGCCTGGATCGCTGCCACTCGGGCGACCGCCAGCAGATCTCCTTTTGGTGTCTCGCCCCGCTGGATCAGGCCGAGGGTTGTGGCGTCCATGCGAATGGCCCCACGGGCATGGGCTTCGCGGTGGGTGGCCGGACGGTCCCCCACGTCCACCATGTGAACCTCGCCTTGCTGGTTCAGATGACTCAGGTTTTGCGTCATTCGATCAAGCTGACAACACCGCTGTTGAGTTGGAAACAACCCACCACCAGTTTCAGCGCACCGCTGGCTTTCGCATTGGCCAGAACGGTGCTGCGTTGAATCAAGGTGGAGGCGCTGGCGCGGGCGTTGCGCTTCACGGCGTCCTCGAGATCGCTGCTGCCGTTGATGTTCTCCCGGATGGGTTGGATCAGCCGGTCCAGGGAGGGGGTCAGCGGGTTGGTGTCCATCGCCGCCGTCACGGCTCCGCAGCCACTGTGTCCCATCACCATCAGCAGCGGCGTCTTGAGAACGCTGACGCTGTATTCAACGGAGGCAATGGCTTCGGTGAATGCGGTGTTGCCGGCGTTGCGGATCACGAACAGTTCGCCAGGGGTGGTGTCGAACACCCAGCTCGGCGAAACCCGTGAATCAGAGCAGGTGAGCACGGTGGCCCAGGGATGTTGGCTGCTGGCCAAAGTCCTGGGGGAGTTGAAGCAGCGCGGGTCGGGATCCGCGGTTCGGTGCGTCGTTCCGTTGTTTTGATTGGCCTGGCGCCAGGCCTCGGCAAATCGGCGGTTCCCCGCCATCAGGGCCTCGAGCGGATCATCCGGGGTACAGAACCCCTCCTCTGCTGCCTCGACGGGGCGCGCTTGGATCAGGGCGGCCAAGGCCAGACCGCCCGTTTGCTGGAGGAAGTGACGGCGCTGAATCCCCATGCCGGCACCTTATGCGGGCCGGCTGGTGGGCTGTGCTGTCTGGGCCGTGCGATCAGCGCTCGCCGAAGGGAGCCCAGAGGGTGGCTTCTGAACCCACAACAGGCTCAACGGCGGGCTGGATGGCAGCAGTGGGTTGGGCTGTTGCGCCTGCGGTGGCACTGGCGATGTCGCGCTCGGCCAAAGGAGCCCAGAGAGCGGCAGGACCGGCGATCACCGGCTCCACGCCAGCTGCACCGGCCTGAACGGAAGCCGTCTGGCTGCGCACCAGTTGCACGGCGAGAGAACCCACGATGAAGGCACCCAGGAAACCGGCGGCCAGTGTGATGGGGCTGCGGCCGGAAGCGGACGAGATGCTGCTGGTCACGGCAGAAACTCTTTGAACAGAGCTTCAGTATGGAAAAAATTGGTGTGAACGACTACTAAATGGGTTGAATTGTGTAGCGGAATTAACAGTTTCTATGGAATCAAAGCCCTGCATGGGCTGCTGTTGGAGTGCTTCCGCCGTGACCCATCCATGGGACATTCCCAGCAGCATTCCGAGGGAGAGGGCGAAGCGCACAGGCCAACATTTGTATCGGGGTAAACATCTCTGTTTCCGGGGGTTTCCGTTGTCATCATTGACACCGATCAAGGCTTTGGTTGATGTCCAGCTGTCGTAATTCCGCCAGCCATTGCTTTGCCTTTGAACAGGATTTCATCGGCAACTGGCGCTGTATTCCTCTGTGTGTGCGACGCAAATTGGATCTGTGTGGGGTGAAGTTGAAGCTCAACCACTGGCTTGAACTTTCCCAGGAGCAACGTCAAGCCCTGGTGGATTGGCCGGATGAGGCTGATGCTCTCGAGCAGCTTCGCCAGCACCTGCGCGATTGCACGCGCTCCATGGCCGATGGCATGGCTAAGGATCTGCCACCGGTGAGCGGTGCCCCCTGGCAACAGCAGGCGGAGCTGCCCGCCGTGGTGCAGGACGCGGCCACAGTGCGGGGTGTGGCGCTGACCCTGGAGCAGTGGACCCAACTCAGTGAGTTGGACCGTTTTGCCTTGTGCAAGTTGGTTCGGCCTGGGCATGACCACCACAACCTTGAGGCAGCCTTCAGCGAAGTGCTGGTGTGAGCAGCCGGCGCAGGGCTTCCAATCGTCCTTTCTGCTGTTCAACGGGCTTCACCACCGAGACGGCGGGAGCCACGATCACCGCGCAGGCCTTGAGTTCAGGCTGCTTTGACACAGGACAGGCCTCGTCGTGCATGAGGGTGTTGGCTTCGCAGGCCTTCTCCTGGGTGAATCCCCAGTGCATCGGCAGGAAGACCGATCCACGCCGGATGCGATCGGTGACCTTCACGGTGGCGGTCAGGTGGCCGCGGCGTGAGCTGATCGCCGCCAGTTCACCGTTGCGCAGTTTCAACTCCTGCGCGTCACCGGGGTGAATCTCCAGCAGCGGCTCGGGATGCTGTTTCATCAGCCGTTCCACTTTGCCGGTGCGGGTCATCGTGTGCCACTGGCCCAGGTAGCGGCCCACCGTCAGCACCAGCGGATAGGTGTCGCAGGGGGGTTCCGCCAGTCCCAGCGGTTGATCGGTGCTGAAGCGGGCGCGTTTGTTGGGGGTGGCGAATTGATGGTTTTCGTAGAGGCGTTTGGCTTCTGTGGTGGGGGTGCTGCCGCTGGGATAGGGCCATTGCTGCGGTCCTGCGTCTTCCAGCAGTTCATGGCTGAGGCCGCTCACATCGCAAAGCCTGCCCTGGGTGAGAGCCGTGAATTCGGCGTACACCTCAGCTGCTGATTCGAAGTTGAACTGCTCGCTGTAACCCAGGCGCCGGCCTACCTCGGCAAACACCTCCCAGTCGGGACGGCTCTCGCCGAAACGACGCCGGTAGGCCGGGCAGTAGGTGACCCGCCGTTCGGAATTGGTCATGGCGCCGGCCTTCTCGCTCCACTGGGCTGCGGGCAACAGCAGATGGGCGTAGTGGGATGTTTCCGAGTCGGCGTAGGCCTCGCTCACCACCACCAGCGGGCACTTCTGCATGGCTGACTTCACCCGGTCGAGATCCGGGAGGCTCACCAGGGGGTTGGTGGCGGCCACCCACCACAGATCCAGCGCCTCCTGTTCCATGGCTTCGATCTGCTGCCAGGCCGCCAATCCGGGCTTGGCGTTGATTCGTCCTGCCGGCAGCTGCCAGGCCTGCTCCACTTCGGCGCGGTGTTCGGCGTTGGCCACCAGGCGGTAGCCCGGCAGCAGGTGGGCCAGGCCTCCGGCTTCGCGTCCGCCCATGGCGTTGGGTTGGCCGGTGAGGGAAAACGGGCCCGCTCCTTGCTTGCCGATCTGGCCGGTGAGCAGATGCAGATTGATCAACCCCTGCACCACGGCCGTTCCTTCACGGCGTTGGTTCACCCCCATCGACCAGAGGCTGAGCACCTTCTCGCGCCGGTGGAACAGAGCCGCCACTTCTCGCAGGCGTTTTTCGGGGATGTTGCAGAACAGGGCCACCCGTCTGGGGGTCCAGCGGGCGGCGACGTCAAAAAAGGCGTCGTAATTCTCGGTGTGGTCGTCGATGAAGGCCGGATCCTGGCCGTTTTCGCGCAGCACCAGGTGGGCAATGCCGTTCAGCAGGGCCAGGTCGCTGCCCGGTGCAATCGGCAAGTGGATGTCGGCGGCCTTGGCGGTGTCGGTGCGGCGTGGATCCACAACCACGATCTTGACGCTGCCGGGGTTTTTGCGTTTTCGCTTCAGCAGCCGCTGGAACAGAACCGGGTGGCATTCGGCCGTGTTGGTGCCGATCAGAAACGCCACTGTGCAGTGGTCGAGGTCCTCATAGCTGCAGGGGGGACCATCGGAGCCAAGGCTGCGGGTGTAGCCCGCCACCGCTGAGCTCATGCACAGCCGCGAATTGGCGTCGAAATTGTTGGTGCCCAGGGCGCCTTTGAGCAGCTTCTGGGCGAGGTAGTAATCCTCGGTGTGGAACTGACCGGAGCCGTACATGGCGATGCCATCGGCGTTGCCGCGCCGGGCCACGCTCGCCTGGATCTGGCCGGTGATTTTGTTGAGGGCGTCGTCCCAGCTGATCGGCGCGAAGTCGTCCTCCAGGGTCTGGCGGAACAGCGGTTGGCGCAGGCGGCCTGGGGCCAGGGTTTCGCCGACGGTGGCGCCCTTGATGCAGACCTGGCCAAGGCTGGAGGGATGTTCGCGGTCGCCGCGGGCGGTCCACATCGGGTTGCCCTCGGCATCCCGTTTCACGGCCTCACCCTTCACGGCAGGAGGCAAAAGCTCCAGGCCACAACCCACGCCGCAGTAGGGGCACTGGCTGCGCACGCTGCGGGGTGAGTTGGTCATGCAGGAACCAAAAAAAGAACAAAACCCGGAGCCGAAGCTCCGGGTCGATGTGCAGCAACAGGGTGCTGCGGAGGGAGATGGATCAGGCGGTTTCGCCTTCGTGCAGGTCTGCGAAGGACCCCTTGGGCTCCTTCAGGAAGAAGAAGCAGAAGAAGGCCACGATCAGACCGGCCACACCCAGGATCTGGAAGAAGGCGCTGTTGGAAGCCGCGATCACCTCGGGGGTGGGTTCGCCGCCGCCGCCCATCCACATCGGCAGGAGGCTGAAGATGGTCAGGTAGGTCACAGCACCAACGTTGCCGTAGGCACCCACCAGGCCGGCCACCTGACCGGTGACGCGACGCTTTACCAGGGGCACCAGCGCGAAGGTGGCGCCTTCACCGGACTGCACGAAGAAGGAGGCGAGCATGGTGATCACCACGGCAACAGCGATGCCGGCGGTGCCGGTGAAGGTGCCGGGCTTGATCATGCTCATCACCAAGTAGCCCACGCCGAGACCGGCGGTGAGGAAGCCCATGGTGTTCTTGCGGCTGCCGACGCGGTCGGAGATCAGACCGCCAGCAGGACGGGCGACCAGGTTCACGAAAGCGAAGCAGGAGGCCAGGATTCCGGCGGTGGCCTTCGGCAGATCGAAGGTGGTTTCAAAGAAGGTGGGCAGCATCGAAACCACGGCCAGTTCGGAGCCGAAGTTCACGATGTAGGTGAGCTCGAGGATCGCCACCTGGCGGAACTCGTAGCGATCTTCCTTGGGATAAACCTTGTTGCCGAGGATCAGGTCGCGGTTGGTGCGGATGATTCCCCAGGTCTGGAAGGCAAACCAGACGGCAACGGCACCGAGGGCCAGGGGGTAGGTGCTTGCGGTGAGGAAGCCCACCTTGGAGAGGCGCCAGCAGAGCACACAGAGGATGGCTGCGAAGGGCACGTTCATGCCCAGCAGACCCCAGAAGTCGCGCATGGAGGTGACTTCTAGGCCTGCGGTTTTCGCAGGGCGCTGATACGTCTTGCCGGGGGGGGTGTCGGTGACGTTGAAGAAGTAGAAGCAGCCGTAGACGGCCGAGACGATGCCGGTCAAAGCGATCGCACCGCGCCAGTTCAGAACTGCGCCGGTGGGCAGTTCGAAACCGCCGGAGAAGGAGAGGAAGCCAGCGAGGGCCACCATGGTGAGGGCGGAGAAGGCGGAGCCGAAGTTGCCCCAGCCGCCATAGATGCCTTCTGCCAGGCCGATTTCCTTGGGCGGGAACCACTCAGCCACCATGCGGATGCCGATCACGAAGCCGGCGCCAACGATGGAGAGCAGCAGACGGGCCACCACCAGTTGGTTGAAGTCCTGAGCGGACGCAAACAGCAGGCAGGGAATCGCCGAGAACACCAGGATCGAGGAGTAGGTGATCCGGGGTCCGAATTTGTCCAGCAGCATGCCGATCAGCACGCGCGCCGGAATGGTGAGGGCCACGTTGCAGATGGCCACGGTGCGGATCTGACCAACGGTCAGACCCAGCTCCGCTTTCACGGTGGTGGCCAGAGGGGCCAGGTTGAACCAGACCACGAAGGTCAGGAAGAAGGCGATCCAGGTCAGGTGAAGGGTTCGGTACCTGCCCTGGAACGACCAAAGGTCGCCAAGCATTGAGGAGAAGAGAAGGAACCTCGGGCTTCAAAAGGAAAGGTGCCCGGGGATGGCAAAACGGTCGAAAAGAGAATCCGTTTGACCCGCGCAGTTAATCAATTCGCCTACCCCTTGTTTGGTCAGATTGGTTACCGATTTGTGTTTTTGTGTTTCCAGGCAAACATCAATGGGGCTGATTGATTGGATTAGGTGATCTTGTGCCGCAGCGGTTTGGTAGCGGTTGCAACTTTTGTGGGTTGTTGGACTTCGCTGGTGCAGATTGTTGGTCGACGATGTGAATCAAGGCTTGCGGGTTTGTGTGCTCAGTGGCGGAAGCAGCCGTCGCATGGGGCGTGATAAGGCCCTCTTGCCGCACCCCTCCGGTGGTGTCTGGCTCACGGCCCTGGTCGACCAGCTGTTGCCGCTCGGTCATCCGGTGCAGGTGTTGAGTCGTCATCCCGTGCACGCAGAGCTGCTGGCCCACCGGCCCGGATGTTCCGTGGTGCTGGAATCCCCTCCCTGGAATGGCCCCCTGCAGGCGCTGGCCAGGCTGTTGCCGTCTCAGCCTGGGGAGGCCCTGCTGGTGCTGCCGGTGGACATGCCCCGTTTGAACACCGCCGTTGTCCGGCAACTCATCGCAGCCTGGAAGCGTGCACCGGAGCAGGCAGCGGTCGCCCATGACGGGCAACGGCTGCAGCCGCTGCTGGCGGTGATCCCCTCCGGTTCTCCCTTCCGCTCCTGCCTTGATCAGCAACTGCAACGCGGAGAGTTGCGCTGGATGGACTGGTTGACCTGCGTTCCCCATCAGGCGGTGCGCTTGCCTCAAGAGGCGTTGGTGAATGCCAACTGCCCTGCAGATCTGGCAGCGTTGGAGGGATGAGCACGTCGCTGCCGCTCGCAGATCGCCTCAACCGGCCCATCGGGGTGTTGCGGTTGTCGCTCACGGCCCGTTGCAATCTCGCCTGTCCGTACTGCTGTCCGGATGTGGAGGAACCCTCTGGCCTGCTCACCCTTGAGCAGCAGATGCGCGTAATTCGTGTGGCCGCGCGCCTGGGGGCACAAACGTTGCGGCTCACCGGTGGAGAGCCGTTGTTGAGCCGTCGCTTGTTGCCTTTGCTGGAGGCGGTGACGCAGGCCCGGCGGGATCGCTCGGATCCAATGGCCGGTTTGCAGGCCGTGGCGCTCACCAGCAACGGGGTGCTGTTGTCGGAGCCGATGGCGCGGGCGTTGCGCGCCGCAGGGCTGGATCGCATCACCATCAGCCTGGATGCGGCGGAAGGGGAGGCAGCGGCGCGCATGGCTGGGCTCCAGGGTGGCGCAGTGGCCGGGGACCGCCTGGTGCGCCAGGTGCAGGACGGCATTGCGGCGGCCTGCGCCGCTGGCTTTGACCCCTCACGCGGTGAGCTCAAGCTCAATGCCGTGATCCAACGGGGGATCAATGACGATCAGCTGTTGCCCTTGGCCGCTTTGGCCCGGAAGCAAGGGATGGAGCTGCGTTTGATCGAATACATGGATGTGGGCAACCGCAACCAGTGGACGCTCGACCAGGTGCTGCCGGCGGCGCAGATGGTGGAGCGCATTCATGCCCGTTGGCCCCTTGAACCGCTGGGTCGACCGCGGGGTGGCACGGCCCGGCGTTGGCGCTATGGCGATGGCGCCTCATCCATCGGTGTGATCGCCTCCATCAGTGAGCCGTTCTGCGGGGATTGCAATCGCTTGCGTGTTACCGCCGATGGGCAGGCGTTCACTTGCCTGTTCTCCGCTGAAGGCACCGATCTGAAGCCCGCGCTCGCCTCGGAGCTTCAGCTTGAGCGGGCCATGCGCCAGCTCTGGCAGCGGCGTCAAGACCGCTACAGCGAGGAGCGTGATCCAGCTGCCGTTGCGTCAACCCATGCGGAAATGGCGTATCTGGGGGGCTGAACCGTCGTGATCGTCACCGTTTTTGCGTGATGCCCTCGGTACAACGGGGCAGCTGAAGGATCCCGACGGATCCATCGACATGTTTGAACTGCTGGCCTACGAGCGCTTCCGCGACACCCCGTCGGTTCGTTTTTTCGACGTCACTGTGGACACCTCGAATGCGCGCGACCTGGTGATTCACAGCGGCCCGGCGGTGTCGCCCCCCAACGACCCGGAGAGCGGAGCCTGGCAGTTCTATCTGCATCCTCATCAAGAAGACAATCTGCTCGCGGCCAGTGGCGGCAGAACCTTCTTCTTGGTGAACCTGGCCTGGGAACAGCCGTTCCACATCGTTCGGCTCGAGAGCGGTGGTGACATCCTTCGCATCCCTCCTGGCACTTTCCACCGTTCGATTTCCGATCCCGATGGTTCCGTTGTTCTGAACCAGGCGGTTCGTGAGGAGGGCGCTTCTCTGGTGCGTGAATTCCGCGTCTACAACAGCGCCGAGATTCCGGCCTTGATGGCAGCCACCCACAGCTCGGCGCCGAAGCCCCAGTTGCACGGGGTGGAACCGTTGCTTCAGGCGGCTTGAACCAGGTTGCGTGAGGAGGTTTCCGTTGTGGAGGCTTCTTCGGTGATCTGAATTTGCCAGGTCAGTTCACTGTTTGTTCCTGGGGGGCCGCTGAAGCTGCCGCTCACGGCTGCGGTGAGTTCCGGCTTGGAGGAGGTGGCCAGCACCACATAGCGCCCATTCACTTCCATCCCGGCACTGGGGTCAAAGCCCCGCCAGCCCGCTCCCGGCAGGTAAACCTCCGCCCAGGCATGCAGGTCGTACTCCTTCGGGGCAGGCTGCTGCAGTTGATAGCCACTCACGAAGCGGGCGGGGAGACCCACCACGCGGCAGCAGGCCACCATCAGCATGGCCAGATCACGGCAGGAGCCGATCCGCTCGCGCAGGGTTCGGCCCGCCGGCCAGGCGGGGCCCACATGGCGTTGGGTGTATTTCACCCGCTCTTGAATCAGTTCAATCAGTTGCTTCAGAAAAGCCAGGGTTTGCTGGTTGCTGCCCATCAGGGCTTCCTGGGTGAGGTCGATGGCCGCGGGTTCGTGCTGGCCGTTGGGCAACCAGCCCTCCAGGGCCCCCTGAAGGTCGCTGTTGAGTTGGCCTTGCGGGTAGGGCAGGGGTGGTTCCAGTCCGTTGAAGCAGCTTTCCAGCAGGGGTGCTGGCCGGGTCTCCACCAGGCTGCGGGCCTCAAAGACCAATTCATCAGTGCTGCCGAGAAAACGCAGCCGTTGGATTTCGTCGCCGCTGGCGGCCACCAGTTCCCGACGTTGCTCTGGTTCCGGCAGCACGCTGAGTTGATGCTCCAGCAGGGTCTGAAACCCCTGCCCCCGAGGCCTCAAACACAGGCGATGTTCCCCGAGGAAAACGGGGGCCTCATACCGATACGTCAGGCGGTGAACGATGAGAGCACGCATGCAGGATCGGTGGGGATGGAACGGAGGTCGGCGCTAGTGAAGTAGCGGGTCTGGATCAGGTTGTGGAGTTGGTTGAGGTCCTGCTGAAGCTGGTCAATGGCTTCATGCAGACCGGCTTCGATCAGGTTGTCGATCCGCACATAGCTCCAGCGGGCCAGGAGTTGTCCGCGTAAACAGTCGAGGTCATCCGGGGTGTCTTGGTTTGGCTGCTGCTGAATCTGTTGCAACGTGTCGCTGATGCCCTGCAGGCAGTACCGCACCGAGCGAGGAAAGATGGGGTCCAGCAGCAAAAAGCGGGCCACGGAGGCAGGGCTGATCGCGTGCTGCATGCTCTGCCGGTACATCTGATAAGCCCCCGCTGTGCGCAGCAGGGTGATCCATTGCAGTTCATCCAGCACGCCGCCCACCTCCTCAGGGGTGGGCAGGAGCAGGAAATATTTGACGTCGAGGATGCGGGAGGTTTTATCGGCCCGTTCGATCAGACGTCCCAGCTGACTAAACAGCCAACTCAGATCACGGCTCAAAGTGGTGTCGGTGATTCCGTACACGAGCTGGCAGCCGCGGCGGATGATCCGCAGTTGCTCCTGCACCGGTTCCCGCCAGATGTCTTCGTCGTCCTGCAGGCTCCAGTGCAGATCATTGATCTGCTCCCACATCTCCGTGGTGATCACATCCCTGATCTGCCGTGCGTTTTCCCGGGCCATCGCAATGCAACTCACGATGCTGTTGGGATTGCTGCGGTCCAGCAGCAGGAAGCGCACCACCTGTTTGGGCGTGGCACCGGGGTAGGCCGTATCGAAGCGGTGGCGATCTCCCGTCACCTCCACCAGCGGCAGCCACGGTTCGGCGCTGCCCGGAGGACAGTCCAATGCCATCGCTTCACTCACTTCCAGAAAGCGCGAGATGTTTTCGGCCCGTTCCAGGTAGCGGTTGATCCAGTAGAGCGAATCGGCAACGCGGCTCAGCACGGCACAGTCTCCTGGGCTTGCGGTGCCGCCATCCGTTGGTCGTCGACGATCCAGGTGTCCTTGCAGCCGCCGCCCTGGGACGAATTCACCACCAGGGAGCCCCGCTTGAGGGCCACGCGGGTCAGTCCGCCTGGACTCACCCAGCTGCTTGTGCCGCGCAGCACGTAGGGGCGCAGATCCACGTGGCAGGGGTAAAGCTCACCGTCACTGAGGGATGGCACGGTGGAGAGTTGCAGCGTGGGCTGCGCGATGAAGTTGCGGGGATTCGCACGGATCTTCGTGTCGAAGTCCGCCAGCTCCGTTCGGCTGGCCTGGGGGCCGATCAGCATTCCGTAGCCTCCGGCTTCCGCCACTGATTTCACCACCAGTTGCTCGAGGTTTTCGAGCACATAGCGCTGATCGTCTGGCCGGGCACAGAGGTAGGTGGGAACGTTCTCGATGATCGGCTCCTCATCGAGGTAGTAGCGGATCATCGTCGGCACGTGGGCGTAGATCAGCTTGTCGTCGGCGATGCCGGTGCCAGGGGCGTTGGCGATGGCGACCCGTCCTTGCCGCAGCACGTCGATCAGGCCCGGCACCCCCAGCATCGAGTCCTTGCGGAACACGGTGGGATCAAGAAAATCATCGTCGATGCGGCGGTAGATCACATCCACGGGTTCCAGGCCATTGGTGCTGCGCATCCACACCCGGCCGCCTTCGCACACCAGATCGCGCCCCTCCACCAGGTGAATGCCCATTTCTTGAGCCAGGTAGCTATGTTCGAAATAGGCGCTGTTGAACACCCCGGGCGTCAGGATCGCCACGCGGGGGGTGTCACTCCAGGGCGCCAGGTCTTGAAGGGTGCGCAGCAGATGGGAGGGATAGTCGTCGATCGGTTGAACGGCACGGCCTTCGAACAGGCCAGAGAACAACCGTTTCATCACCCGACGGTTCTCGAGGAAGTAGGCCACCCCTGACGGACAGCGCAGGTTGTCCTCCAGCACCCGCCATGTGCCCTTGCCGTCGCGGATCAGGTCGAGCCCGGAGATGTGGCACCAGCGGTTGAGGGGCAGGCTGATGCCATGCATCTGAGGTCGCCAACCGGAGGAACTTTCAACGTCTTCCCGTGGGATCACACCGTCGTTGAGGATCTGCTGGGGGCCATAGATGTCGGCGAGGAAGCAGTCGATGGCTTCCAGGCGTTGCAGCAGTCCCTTCTCCAGGGTGATCCAGTCGCTGCGGCCGATCAGCCGAGGCAAGGGATCGAAGGGGAGAATTCGTTCGCTGCCTTTGAGCCCGGAATCGTTAAGGCGGAAGGTGGCGCCGAGGCGACGCAGCAGCTGGCTGGCTGAGGCATGGCTGCGGTTGAGCTCGGGCAATCCCATCTGCCCCAGTGATGCGAGTAGTGGGGCCAGATCGGCGCGTGGTGTGGCCGTTTCACCGCAGAAATATTCGTCGAAGCCGACTGTCGGTTTGTAGTCGGTGAACATCCTGATCGCACAATCGAGGTTTATCCAAGGCGTCGCCCCACTCCACTTCGGGTGGTGGTTGCTACACATTCCGCAATTTCAGGCAAGAGGACGCTGATCGCCTGTTGTTTGGGTATCCGTAGGCACCTGAATCGAGGGCACAGGGCCAGGGCAGGGTGCCTCCTTTGCTTATCTGTTTCTGGAGTTCAAACGCTCTTCGACTTGGATGAATTGCTCTGGGCGCGACTGATCTTTGCCCTTGGTGCCGTTGTGACTGCGGCGACGGTGGTGATGATTCTGCGCGGACACATGTATTGGAACCGCAGGGGGTCGATGGATGTCCGCTGACTCGGTTCCCTTCCTTCAGCCCGGGATCGCCTGGGCGTTGGTGGTGCTGTTCTCTGTTCTCTGGGTGGCGCTGGGGATTGCCTGGGGCCGGCGTGGTCAAGGCAATGCCGACGACTACATGCTGGCGGGGCGCAACATCGGGCTGGCCTTGAGCACGGCCACGTTGATGGCCTCCTGGGTCACCGGCAACACCACCCTGCTCGCTCCTGAATTCGGCTACAAAACTGGCCTCTGGGGCATGTTCAGCTATGCGCTGGCCGGGCTTGGCCTGATTCTGTTCGCCCCCCTGGCCTCCCGGATCAAGCAGTTGATGCCCAACGGTCGCACCAGTGGCGACTTCATCCGATTGCGCTACGGACGCCTGTCCTGGTGGGTGTTCATGCTGATCACCGCCATCTACACCCTGGGCTTTCTGATGACCCAGGCGATGGGTGCTGGCCTGCTGCTGCAGGCCCTTTCAGGCTTTGATTACCACGTGGGAATGGTGGTGGTGATTGGTGTTGCCACCGTCTACACCCTGTTCGGTGGAATGCGGGCCGTGATCGGCACCGATTTCATCCAGTCGCTGTTGATCATGGTGCTGCTGGCGGTGGTGGCGGTGCTTGCCTTCCGCCAATTCCCGATGCCCGAGGTGCATGCCTCCTTATTGGCCCGGCATCCCGATCGGCTTGATCTGCTTCTGCCGGCGGGCTTGTTGATCGCCTGGAATTCCGCCCTCTTTTCGATGGGCGAGGTGTTTCACAACAACATCTGGTGGTCCCGGGTTTTCGCCAGTCGGCGTTCGGTGGTGATGACCTCCTTCGTGTTGGGGGGCATCGCCTGGATGAGCGTGCCGATGGTGACGGGCTCCATCGGACTGGTGGCCCTGGCCCGTGAGTTGCCCCTCGAGCAGGTGAACATGGTGTTCCCTGTGATGGCAGCCGATCTGCTCGGGGCCGGTGGCGCAGCTCTGGTGTTTGTGGTGGTGTTTGCCTCACTCACCTCCACACTCGATTCGCTGCTGGCATCCACCGCTGATCTGTTGGCGGAGGATGTGTACTTCCGCCTGTTGCGCCCCCAGGCCAGCGACCTGCAGCTCAAGCAGGCGGCGCGGTTGATGGTGGTGGGATTGGCCGTCATCACTTTGGCGCTGTCTTGGCCGCGGCTGGATTCGCTTGCGTCTGTTCTGTTCTTCACTGGTGCCCTGGTGGCCTCCACGGTCTGGCCTGTGGCGTGTGGCCTCTACTGGCGCACGGCCAACCGCACCGCTGCCATTGCGGCCATGCTCTCCGGCAGCGTTGTGGGTCTGCTCGCCTATGTGCTGATCGCGCCCTATTGCGCTGCTGTGTTTTCGGCGGCCGTGTCGGCGGTTGTGATGCTGATTGGCAGTCGGTTCTGGCCGGAACGCTTCGACTTCACCTTGTTGCAGGAGGAGGGATGATCCAAACGCTTCCCTTGATGGCCGGCCTCGTTGGTCTTTCTGGCTTTCAGTTTCTGCTGGTGACCAGTCAGCTCGCCCTGGTGCTGTCGGTGCTCGTGCTGCTGCTGATCTGGTGGGTGGAGTGGAGGAACGGACGCGTCTGGTGACGTCTCCCTAAGCCAGGCTTCACAGAACATTCTTTTCCGGATCTTTGCTTAAGAAGCTGCTTCTTCGTGGACGCAGCAGTGTGGTTGTTGTTACCGGTAAAAGATGTAGTTCCTGGCTTTAGCACTCGGTTTGGCAAACAGAGTGTTGATCAGATCCCGCTATGGCACAGGCCAAAACAGCAGTTGTGGACGCGTCTTCGGTTCAGATTCGGTTTGAGCCGATGGGGCCCGATGTCTACGGGCAGAACCAACCCCAGGAGCTGCTGGCCGCGATTGCTGAAGATGTTGAACCTTTGAAGGATTTGGTGGATCAGCACGTGGTGTCGATCCAACCGTTTCGCCCAGAGGTTTTGTTGCAGGTGTTTCGCCTGGCGGCGAAGTTTGAGAGCAATCCAGATCGCTATTGCCGTCACAACACGCCGCTTACCGGCAAGATTCTGATCAACGCGTTTTACGAACCAAGCACGCGCACCCGGTTGTCCTTTGACAGTGCCTGGCACCGACTCGGCGGTACTTCCATCAACATCACCGACAGGGCCACCACAGGGATCGCCAAGGGCGAGTCTCTCGAAGATGTCGCCCATATGTTCAACAACTACGGCGATTGTGTGGTGCTTCGGGACAGCGATCCCGGTGCCGTTTATGCGATGACGTCAACCCTTCGGATCCCGATCATCAACGCTGGAAATGGGATCGATGAGCATCCCACCCAGGCGATGGCCGATCTGTACACGATCTTCAAGTGGCGCCCCAAGCTCGCTGAAGCTGAAGTGGCACCCGCTGATCGGATTCGCATTGGGATCGTCGGAATCCCTTCGCGGATGCGAACGGTTCGCTCCCTGTTGAGGATCCTGGCCAAATTCCCGCAGACCGTGGACGAGGTGGTGGTGATTCATGCCCCCGAGTTGGAGCCGGATCAGCCGCTGTTCGACCCAGGACAGTTGGAGGAGCTTGAAGCTTGTGGGATGAAGGTGCGCTCCAGCACGGATCTTCAGGCTGAAGTGCCCGACTTGGATGTCGTTTACATCAATGCCATTGCCTGGGTCGGCGACTCCTATGAGGTACATGGCGGAGGATTCCGCCTCACCCGCGACATGCCGTTCAAACCGGAAGCGATCGTGCTCCATCCCTTGGCGCGGGGAGCGGAACTCAGCACCTGCCTGGATGACACGCCCCACAACTGGTATTTCAGCCAGGCCAGGGGAGCCGTGTTCCTGCGGATGGCCCTGCTCACCTGCATGGTGGATCGGGCCGAACGCGTGATGGATGTGATCTGAGGTGAGCTGATGTGTGGAATCGGAGGTGTTTTCAATGCCGACCGTCAACAGACGGTGGATCGCCAGTTGCTGGTCAACATGGCGGCGATTCAGGCCCATCGCGGGCCCGATGGTTTCGGCGTTGAGGTGCTCGATCAGGCCGGCGTCGGCTTCTGCCATGCCCGCCTTTCGATCATTGACCTGAATGAGTCACGGGCGCGGCAGCCCTTCCTCACCGATGACGGTGAGGTGCTGATGGCCCACAACGGTGAGTTCTACGACTTCCAGCGGATCAGGGCTGACCTCACCGCCCAGGGGGTGCGCTTCAGCAGCAAGAGCGATTCCGAGATCCTGCTGCGGCTGTACCAACGCCAGGGCTTGGAGGCGACCCTGCCCCTCTTGCGCGGTGAGTTTGCCTTCGCCTTGTTTGATCGCTCCGAAGACTGCCTCTACCTGGTGCGGGATCGCTTCGGCATCAAACCGCAGTACTGGGCGATGACGCCTGAGGGTCTGGTGTTCGGTTCTGAATTGAAGGTGCTGTTTGCCCATCCGGCGGTGGAGCGGCGCTTCACCTCGGAGGGTCTGTTCCACCAGTTGATGCAGACCATGGTTCCCGGCACCACAGCCTTCGCCGGGGTGCATCAGGTGAAGCCCGGCCATGTGCTCAAGGTGCAACGGGTGAATGGCCATCTGGAGGTGTCGGAGTCCACCTACTGGGACGTCGACTTTCCGCGCAAGGACGAGCGGGACCCCAAGCGAACCGAAGTCGACCACATCGCTGCCGTTCGTGCGGCATTGCTGGAGGCCGTTGAGCTGCGCATGGTGGCTGACGTGCCGGTGGGTTGTTACCTCTCCGGCGGCATCGACAGCTGTTCGATCCTTGGCTTGGCCTCAGCCGTGAGCCAGGCACCGGTGAAGGCGTTCACGATCGGCTTTGACGACGCCCGTTACGACGAGTCGCCGATTGCCCGGGAGATGGCCGAAGCCACCGGCGCTGAGCAGGATTTGATGCGTCTCTCGGGTCAGGAGCTCTACGGCCACATGGAGCGCACCATCTGGCATGCGGAGCGAACGATCTACAACACCTTGGCAGTGGCGAAGTTCTTGATGAGCCGCCACGTCAACGACGTGGATTACAAGGTTGTGATGACCGGCGAAGGCTCCGATGAGCTGTTCGGTGGTTACCCCGCCTTTCGCCGCGACATGTTCCTCCACGGTTTGGATGACCTGTCGCAGGAGGAGCGCGCCAGCTGGGAAAGCCTGTTGCAGCAGTCCAATGCCCTGGTGCAGGGGGCGATGCTGGCTGAAAACCAGGTGGATGACCCCGATCTTGATGCGGTGGTCGGCTTCACCCCCAGTTGCCTGCAGCCGTGGCTGGCCTGCGCGCCCTTGGTGCCGGAGCTTCTGGCGCAGTCCCATGCCGAAGCCCTGGAGGGTTACTCGCCGGGCAAGGCGATTGCCGCGCAACTGGATGCGGATCAACTGGACGGGCGCCATGCCCTGGACAAGGCCCAGTACGTCTGGATCAAGACCATGCTGGAGGGCCAGATCCTCACCTGGGGTGGCGATCGGGTCGACATGGCCAATTCGATGGAGGCACGACCCGCCTTCTTGGATCACCATCTGGCTGCGGTGGCGGTGCAGGTGCCGCCCGAATTGCGGATCAAGGGGAAAACCGAGAAATACGTGCTGAGGGAAGCCATGGCAGGCCTGTTGCCGAAGGTGTTGTACCGGCGTGAGAAATTCGCCTTCATGGCTCCGCCAGCTCACACGGAGCCTGAGAAGTGGGAGCAGATGAAGCAGCTCGCCGACGACTACCTCAGCGATGAGGCGATCGATTCCGCTGGTTTGTTGAGCAAAGCCGGTGTGCGCGCCTTGTTTGCCCGTCACGAGGACCCGGCCACCACCGACGCGGAGCGTGTGCAGATGGATGCGGTGATCAATCACCTGCTGGGTGTGCAGATGCTGCACCGCATGTTTGTGGCGGAAGACGTGCCAGCCCTGGCCCGCCGGGAGGCGGACCGTCTGGGCTGGCGGGTGCTCATGCCCGTTTGAATTCTTTGGTCAGGATTAAATCGTTGCGCTAGCTACAGGCTGATCAGCCAGTTCGGGAGAAGGTGTTTTTTAATTTGAACTGAAGGTCACGGCATTGCCAGCGCTCATCTCGGCTTCACCGACCACCCCTGCAACCGGGATTGAGCGAAGCAAAGTTGTCACACGTCCGAACCGTGACCGGCTGATCGGAACGATTGAGCAGCTGGCCAACATTGGCGCTAAGCCGGACGGAAGCGTGTGTCGACGCGGGTTCTCGCCGGAGGATGTGCAAGGCCGTGAGTTGCTGGCCCACTGGATGAAGCAGCTCGGCATGCAGGTGCGTGTTGATGCCGCTGGCAACTTGATCGGACGTCTGGAAGGCCTCGATCCCCACCGCCCTGCCCTGGTGACCGGGTCGCACCTCGACACGGTTCCCACCGGTGGACGTTTTGACGGGGCCCTGGGGGTGTTGGCCGGTCTGGAAGCCTGCCGCGCTCTTCAAGACCAGGGCCTGCGCCTGCGGCACGGCATCGAGTTGATCGCCTTTGCCGACGAGGAGTCGACCATGGTGGGCTGCAAGGGCTTGGCGGGCACGGCCTCCGATGACCCGGAGAGTTTTGCCACCAGCAATGGTCAGCCGATTCAGGACAACCTGGCGCGCATCGGCGGCCATTGGCCTTCCCTGGCCTCGGCTCGCCGCTCCGATGAGGCCTATGCCGCTTTCCTGGAGTTGCACGTTGAGCAGGGTGGCGTTCTTGAGCAACGCGGCGATGCCATCGGTGTTGTGGAGGGCGTTGTTGGTCAGCGTCGCTTCAGCATCAATGTGAGGGGCCAGGCCAATCACGCCGGCACCACACCGATGGGGTTGCGACAGGACGCCCTCGTGGCGGCCTCGCGTCTTGTTCTTGCCGTCGAGGCCATGGCCTCCCGTCATCCCGGAGATCCGGTGGCGACGGTGGGTCGACTGGAGGTTTGGCCCAATGCCGCCAATGTTGTCCCTGGCGCCGTCGCCCTGACCGTTGACCTCAGGGATGTGGATCCCACCGTTCTCGATCAGTTGGTTGAGGAGTTGATGCAGCAGGTGGAACGCATCGGTGTTGAAACCGGCTGCCCGATTGCGGTTGACCCCCAGTTCAGCGTTGATCCCACCCCTGCTGACGCTGCGGTGATGGCCACGATCGCTGAGGCCGCGGCTGATCTCGGCTTGTCCCACAGCCATCTCCCCAGCCGCGCCAGCCACGATGCCCAGGAGGTTGGCCGACGTTGGCCGATGGGCATGATTTTTGTGCCCAGCCGGGCCGGCCTGAGTCATTCCGCTGCAGAGTTCACCAGTGACGAGCAGTGCTGGGCGGGCACAGCGGTGCTGCTGGAAACGTTGCTGCGGCTCGACCGTCAGTTGCCGTGACCTTTTCGATCCTGGCCCGGGACCCCAGCAACGGTCGCTTTGGCGTGGCCGTTGCCACCTGTCATTTGGCCGTTGGATCCACCGTGCCTCACATCCGCGCCGGGGTTGGTGCTGTCGCCACCCAGGCCCACACCAATCCGTATCTGGGTATTTGTGGCCTTGAGCGCCTGGAGCAGAGCTCGGATGCCGAGAGCGTTTTGGCCAGCCTTCTTGCGGATGATCAACACCGTGACCGGCGTCAGTTTCACTTGATCGATCTGGACGGTCGTACGGCCTGTTGGACGGGGCACGATTGCGGCCCTTGGGCAGGGCATCGCCATCAGCGTGATCTGTCTGTTGCCGGCAATTGCTTGGTGGATGAGGGCGTGTTGGTAGCCATGGAGCAGGCCTTTCTCACCAGCGACCCCAGCTTGAAACTGGGCCGCCGCTTGATGATGGCTCTCCAGGCCGGGGAAGCGGCTGGTGGTGACCGTCGTTCTCCCTTCTCCACGTCAGCGGCGGTGCAGGTGAGCGGTGAAGCGGCTTTTCCGCTGTTGGATCTGCGCGTTGATTTCCACGAGCGCGCCGTGGAGCAGTTGATGGAGGTGTATGAGCGCAGTCAGGCTCTCTGGGCCCAGGAGTGGAGGGATGAACTGTCGGAATTGCCGATGCTCAACCGCTTGGTTGCTTGAGCCTGCTGCGTCGGTCACGCCATTAAAAAAAGCCTTGAAACACAGTCGTGCGCAGGGCTTTTATAGGGATTCAATTCAGGCGTGTTCAGCTAGGAACGGATGCTTCCCACTCCACGTTCAGGCCGGCCTGACGGGCGTCGGTGATCAGGTCATCGATGCAATCCATGCCAAAGGCGGCTTGTCCAGACAGCAGGGCATCCCATTCCTGAGACGGAAAGTGGGTCTGCAGCCAGAACACGCCATGCACGCTGGAGGGACTCACTTGCACGAGGCCTTTGTCGAGGCGAGAGGTGATGAGATCCAACGTCTTGGCTGAAGCTGGATCTATTACGCCTCAATCCTCGGAACTGGAATGTTCGAGTTGCTACGGATTGAGAAGTTGGCCTAGCGCGTGTAGCCCACGCCGCGGTACGTGAGCTGCACCGGAGTGCGGTGGTTGTTGATCTGGCGGGCTTGGTACACGTTGCGGCGGTAAACCAGCTGCACTCCGGGCTTGCCCTGAGTGGCGTTGTTTTGCTGGTACTGATGCCCGCGATAGAGAAGGGTGGTCATTGGATGGTCCTCGAAGCAAGCTCAGGTCCCCGTTCCATGGCCTGAGGCGAACTGCGCTTCGCGCGATGCGAAGTGAACGATCGGTAGCTGTTGCTACAGAAACATTGAAGCTCTTGCAAATGCCGAAGTGGTGTTCAGGTTGATACCTCTTCAGAAAAGTTTTTGGTTTTGTTTATTTTTGTCCGTAGGAATTAGTGGGTCTGGCTGATCTCAATCAGTTGATTGAGCACAGCATTGAAGAAGTTTCGGCCTTGTTCTTGGAGCGTTGTGCCCAGCCTGCGCCAGTCCTGGGTCAGGCGATCGGGCCCTTCAGCTCCAAGGGCGTTCACCACGTAGTCGTGGTCGTTGGCGATCCAGCGTTCCAGCGCATCGCCGTCGATCTCGAGGTGGCATTGCAGGCCAATGGCGTGGGCTCCGATCCGAAACACCTGTTCGGCGCAGTGCAGTGAAGAACCCAGCAGGGTTGCATCAGCCGGGAGGTGGACGCGATCACCATGCCAATGCAGCACCAGAGTGCTGCTTGGTTGCCCTTTGAGCAGGGCCTCATCACTGGGATCCGCGACCCAGTGGATCGCGCCGAGCCCCAGTTCCTTCAGTTGCTGCGGTGGTGCTCCCACCTGCAGCGGTTGCACGCTGCCCCCTGCAGCCACAGCCAGGAGCTGCGCCCCGAGGCAGATGCCCAGCACCGGTCGGCGTTGCTGGTGCCAGGCCCTTAACCAGTCCAGTTCCTGCCGCAACCAGTCCATGCCTGGTTGGTCGTGATCGTTGACGCTCATCGGACCACCGAGCACAAGGGCGATGCTGTTGGCATACGCCCTGGGGTCCGGCAGTGGGTCGCCCCGGTCGGGCCTCAGGATCTCGAGTGTCAGGCCCCGCTGCCGCGCCAGCTCTCCCACCAGTGCGGCGTCTTCATGGTCCACGTGTTGGACTACCAGCAGCGTGGGGCTCAAAGCAGCAGGTAGCGCTGGGCCAGGGGCAGCACCTCGGCGGGCTCGCAGGTGAGCAGTTCACCGTCGGCGAACACCTCATAGGTCTGTGGGTCCACGCTCACCTTGGGCAGCGCTGAATTCAGCTTGAGGGCGCTCTTGCCCACGCTGCGGGTCTCCTTCACCGCCATGCAGGTGCGCTCCAGCCCCAGCTGGCGTTGGATGTCCGCATCCATTGCCGCTTCGCTCACGAAGGTGAGACAACTGGGCGCGAGGGCTTTGCCGAAGGCGCCGAACATCGGCCGGCCATGCACCGGGCCTGGGGTGGGAATCGAGGCGTTGGCATCGCCCATCTGGGCCCAGACGATCGAACCGCCCTTCACCACCAGTTCCGGGCGAATGCCGAAGAAGCCTGGCTTCCACAGCACCAAATCGGCGAGCTTGCCGGTTTCGATCGACCCCACTTCGCTGCTGATGCCGTGGGCCAACGCCGGGTTGATCGTCACTTTGGCGATGTAGCGCTTGAGCCGGTGGTTGTCGTTGCGAGTGGAGTCTTCCGGCAGGGCACCGCGCTGCACCTTCATCTTGTGGGCGGTCTGGAAGGTGCGGGTGATCACCTCGCCCACGCGGCCCATGGCCTGGGAGTCGCTGGCGATGATCGAGAAGGCGCCCAGGTCGTGAAGGATGTCTTCGGCGGCGATCGTTTCGCGCCGGATCCGCGATTCGGCGAAGGCCACGTCCTCGGGGATTTTTGGATCGAGGTGGTGGCACACCATCAGCATGTCGAGGTGCTCCTCGAGCGTGTTGCGGGTGTAGGGCCGGGTGGGATTGGTGCTGCTCGGCAGCACGTTGGCCTCGCCGCAGATCTTGATGATGTCCGGGGCATGGCCGCCGCCGGCGCCTTCGGTGTGGAAGGTGTGGATGGTGCGTCCCTTGATGGCGGCGATCGTGTCTTCCACGAAGCCGGCTTCGTTCAAGGTGTCGGTGTGGATGCACACCTGCACATCCATCCGATCGGCCACCGAAAGGCAGGCATCGATGGTGGCGGGCGTGGTGCCCCAGTCTTCGTGCAGCTTCAGGCCGCAGGCGCCGGCGCGCACCTGTTCTTCCAGCGCTTCCGGGGTGCTGGCGTTGCCTTTGCCGAAGAAGCCCAGGTTCACCGGCAGGCCTTCGGCGGCCTGGAGCATCCGCCCGATGTGGAAGGCGCCGGGGGTGCAGGTGGTGGCATTGGTGCCGGTGGCCGGTCCAGTCCCGCCGCCCATCAGGGTGGTCACGCCGCTGGCCAGGGCCGTTTCGATCTGCTGGGGGCAGATGAAGTGGATGTGGGTGTCGATGCCACCGGCCGTGAGGATGTGGCCCTCCCCGGCGATGGCTTCCGTGCCTGGGCCCACCAAGATCGTCACCCCTTCCTGGGTGTCGGGGTTGCCGGCTTTGCCAATGCCGACGATGCGGCCGTCCTTGAGGCCGACATCGGCTTTGACGATGCCCCACCAGTCGAGGATCAGGGCATTGGTGATCACGGTGTCGACGGCGCCCTCGGCTCGCGGGGTCTGGGACTGGCCCATGCCGTCGCGGATCACCTTGCCGCCGCCGAACTTCACCTCATCGCCGTAGACGGTGAAGTCCTTCTCGACTTCCAGGATCAGATCGGTGTCGGCCAGGCGAACCCTGTCGCCGGTGGTGGGTCCGTAGGTCTCGGCGTAGGCCTGGCGGGAGATGCGGTAGGGCATGGGTCAGGCGTCGAGGGGTCCGTTGATCTGGCCGTTGAAGCCGATGACGCGTCGCGCACCGGCGAAGGGAATCAGGTTCACGTCGCGGCTGTCGCCGGGTTCGAAGCGGATGGCGGTGCCGGCGGGGATGTCGAGCCGTTGACCGCGGGCCGCGGCCCGGTCGAACCGCAGGGCGGCGTTGGCTTCGGCGAAATGGAAATGGGAGCCCACCTGCACCGGCCGGTCGCCGCTGTTGGAGACGCTCAGCGTGGTGACGGGCCGGCCTGCATTCAGCTCCAGTTCACCCGGTTCTGGGAGCAGTTCGCCTGGAATGAGAGGTGCCATTGGTTCTGCCTCAGCGAATCGGGTCGTGCAGGGTGACGAGCTTGGTGCCATCGGGGAAGACGGCCTCGATCTGCACCTCATGGACGAGTTCGGGCACGCCTTCCATCACCTGGTCCTGACGCAGCCAGGTGGTGCCTTCCTGCATCAGCTCCGCCACGCTCTTCCCGTCACGGGCACCTTCAAGCACCAGAAAACTGAGCCAGGCCACCGCTTCGGGGTGGTTGAGCTTCAGGCCACGGTTCAAGCGCCGCTCAGCAAGCAGTGCCGCGGTCACGATCAGGAGCTTGTCCTTTTCCTGGGGACTGAGATGCATGGCGAAGCTCGGTCTTCTTCAGTGTGTCTCCGCTGCAGCCTCGAAAGCGTTCACAGTGGACGTTTGTCGGCGCAGAGGCTGTTCCTGCAGGGGCCAGACCCTGGGGATGCGAGGCCGTGTCAGCCCCCGGATCGTTCGTGTTCGCTCCCAGATCCGGCTGAACCAGAAGCGGGCATCACGGCTCGACTCGCCGGAATAGCGGGCGATCAGTCCCTGATTCAGGGCGCCGCAGCGCATCGTGCCCGTTAGGCCCTCGCGGTCACCCCGTGCTCCCTCCAGCAGTGTTGCTGTTGTTTCGGCACTCATGGCCATCGGTGCGGCCCAAACCAGTGTTCCGAACACCGGCGCGCCTCCCAGTCCATGCGGGCAATCCAGGCTGGCGCCTCCAAGGTCCACCCGATCCGCCAGTTCCCAGGTTGAGCTGTTGCCTGCAAGGCGCTGAATGGCGAGGCTCGAGCGCCACCGTCCCTGCTGCAGGGTTTCGCCGGCGGCGGTTCGGCCCAAGCGCACGATCTCTGCACTTAGAAAGGAGGCATCCTCGGGCAGGGTCACCGTCAGCTGCTGCTCGAACAGGGCATCGGCGTACAGCACCAGTTCCTGCGGCAGCCATTCGAAGTCACTGCCGCTGGCCAGCGAGCAGCGCACCTGTTGATGGGCAAAGCAGCCCTCGGGTTGCAGGCGGCTGCGGCCGATCGATCCGTAAACCTTCTGCGCCGCCACGCTGGTGATCAGGCCGCGGCTGTTGGCCTCAAGCTTGAAGTCCAGGCTGAGTTGATCGCCGCCCACCAGTCCTCCGGCGGTGTGCAGCACCGGCAGCTCGCAGCGTCCGTCATCGCCGCGTTCACTGCGAAGCAGCTTGAACGGAGCCGTGCAGCCCCCCTGGTGTTTGGTGCTGCCGTTGGTGGCATGAAACTGCAGGTCGCAGCGGCCGTGCCAGGGATCAAGACGTTGCATGGCCTCACGCTCCGCCGCCACCGGCTTCAACTCTGTAGCAATGCACACCAAAGCGCTGCTGATTGATCGGCACGCTTTCGTTATGGAACTGGAGAGGAGCTGCTGGTGACGGATGCGGTGGTCATGCTGGAGCAGCGCCTGCAGAACAGCAGTGCCACGGCCACCCTGCAGTTGCCGTTAACGGCCGAAGAGCGCACGGTGCTGCGGGGCCGTCGCACCACCTCCTGCGGTCGTCCGGTGCTTCTGCAGTTGCCCCGTGAGGGTTCTCTCCAGCCCGGTGACTTGTTGGGGGATCAGTCCGGTTCGACCGTTGTGGAGGTGACGGCAGCTCCGGAAGCATTGATGCGGGTGCAGGGTTCGCATCCTCTTGAGCTGTTGCAGGCGGCATATCACCTGGGCAATCGCCATGTCGCCCTGGAGCTGCATGAGCAGGAGCTGTTGCTGCCGGAGGATTCCGTTCTCGCCACGATGCTGGAAGGCCGTGGCTTGACGGTCAGCCGCTGTCTGCAGCCGTTTGCCCCTGAAGGCGGCGCCTACGGAGGCCATCAGCACGGATGACGTCCCTGGCGTTGCTGCAATTGGTCAGCCCGGCCTTGCCCGTAGGCGCCTTCAGCTATTCAGAGGGGCTGGAGGTGTTGATTCAGGCGGGTTCCATCGCCGATGAGCAGGTCATCCAGGCTTGGTTGGAGGCTGAACTGCAACGGGGCGCGGTGCGGCTGGAAGCTGCGGCATTAAGGCCTCTGGCGGAGGCTTTGGTGGGGTGGTCCGCTCAGGCCGATGCTGCGGCCAAGGCGCGCCTGATCGATCTGGATGGTTGGCTGTTGGCCACCCGCGAGGCCGCGGAGTTGCGAGCGCAGCAGCGTCAGATGGGGATGTCGCTGCTGCAGTTGATGTCGGATATGGGGCACGACCTGCCTGAACCGGTGGCCCTGAGTTGGCCAGCGGCCTGGGCCTGGGCCGCTGTGCGCTTGTCGGTTTCAGGGGGAGACATGGTGGAGGGGTACCTCTACGGCTGGGTTGCCAATCAGCTCAGTGCCTCGGTGCGGCTGCTGCCATTGGGGCCCTCCCGAGCGCAGGTGCTGCAACAGCGGCTGCTGCCGCTGATTGCCTCCCAAGCGCAGCAGCTCCAGGCGGCCGATCCCCAGCAGCTCTGGAGCAGCGGTGTGGGTGCGGGCATGGCGCAGCTTGCCCATGCTGAGCTGTATTCACGCCTGTTTCGAAGCTGATGAGCAGCAAACTGCGCCTGGGGGTGGCGGGCCCTGTGGGATCCGGCAAGACCGCGCTGGTGGAGGCCCTCTGTCGCCGCTTGCGCGACGAGCTCCAGCTCGCGGTGGTCACCAACGACATCTACACCCAGGAGGATGCCCAGTTCCTCACCCGTGCGGGTGCCCTGGATCCAGAGCGGATCCGTGGCGTGGAGACCGGTGGTTGCCCTCACACAGCGATCCGTGAAGACTGCTCGATCAACCGAGTTGCCGTGGCGGAGCTGGAGACGCAGTTTCCCAATCTCGATCTTGTTCTGGTTGAGAGCGGCGGCGACAACCTGGCGGCGAGCTTCAGTCCGGAACTGGTGGATCTCTGCATCTACGTGATTGATGTGGCGGCCGGCGACAAGATCCCCCGTAAAGGAGGGCCTGGCATCACCCGCTCTGATCTGCTGGTGATCAACAAGATTGATCTGGCTCCCCAGGTTGGTGCCGATCTTTCAGTGATGGAACAGGACACCCGGCGGATGCGGGGAGACCGGCCTTGGTGTTTCACCAATCTCCACAGCGGCGAAGGCCTGGAGCAGGTGGTGGGGTTCCTGTTGCAACAGCTACCAAAATCATGAAAACACAAGCCTTTAGGGGCAAAAGTGTTCCCGTTGTTACGTTTCAAATCTCCGCCTGTGGCGATGGTCAGATTTCAGGGCGTTTCGCGCGTCCAAGCTTTTAAGTGCCCTCTCATTCCATGAGCACCCCTCTCTCTAAGCGCCTTTTTGCTGGCATGGCCGCGGCCTCGCTGGGCCTTGCCGTGACCGCCTGTGGTGGTGGCGATAAGGCTGCAAACGTCGAGTACGACGACAGCGTCACCGTTGGCATCCTGCACTCGCTGACCGGCACCATGGCCATCTCCGAGTCCACCCTGGTGGACACCGAGAAAATGGCGATCGATGAGATCAATGCCGCCGGTGGTGTTGAAGTTGATGGCAAGAAGTACAAGATCGAGTACATCGTCGAGGACGGTGCCTCCGATTGGCCCACCTTCGCTGAGAAGTCCAAGAAGCTGATCGACCAGGACCAGGTGCCCGTGGTCTTCGGTGGCTGGACCTCCGCCAGCCGCAAGGCCATGCTGCCTGTGTACGAGTCGAAGAACGCTTTCCTCTACTACCCGATTCAGTACGAGGGTCAGGAGTGTTCCAACAACATCTTCTACACCGGTGCCACTCCGAATCAGCAGTCGGAGCCTGCCACCAAGTTCATGTATGAGAAGTCGCCTGCCGCTGGCAAGCCCTTCTTCCTCGTGGGTTCGGACTACGTCTTCCCCCGCACCTCCAACACCATCACCAAGGAACAGCTCAAGTCCCTGGGTGGCGAAGTGGTCGGTGAGGACTACCTGCCCCTGGGCAACACCGAGGTTGCTCCGATCATCGCCAAGATCAAGAAGGCCCTGCCTGACGGCGGTGTGATCATCAACACCCTGAATGGTGACCAGAACGTCGCCTTCTTCAAGCAGATCCAGGACGCCGGCATCACCCCCGATAACGGCTACTACGTGATGAGCTACTCCATTGCGGAAGAGGAGATCAGCACCATTGGTTCTGAGTTCCTTGAGGGCCACTACGGCGCTTGGAACTACATGATGTCGATCGACACCCCGGCATCCAAGAAGTTCGCTGCTGACTTCAAGGCCAAGTACGGCGCCGACCGCCAGGTCGCTGACCCTCAGGAGTCGGCCTACAACATGGTCTACCTGTGGAAGAAGGCTGTCGAGAAGGCCAACAGCTTCGACGACGACAAGGTGCGTGAAGCCCTGATTGGCATCGAGTTCGACGCGCCTCAGGGACCTGTGAAGGTGATGCCCAACCACCACCTCTCCCAGACCGTGCGCATCGGCCAGATCACTGCCGACGGTCAGTTCGAGATCCTCGAATCCACCGATGGTCCTGTGGCTCCTCAGGCCTGGAACCAGTTCGAGCCCAGCTCCAAAGGCTTCGCTTGCGACTGGACCGACGCCGCCAAGGGCGAAAAGTACAAGCTCTGATCTTCTGATCACAGCCTGATTGCTCTTCAGGGAGGAGCCCGGCGACGGGCTCCTCCTTTTGTCGTTTCATTGAACGCTTCGTTTCACACCTCCGTGCAACTGCTTCTCGAAAGCCTGTTCAACGGTGTTGCCATCGGCTCGGTGCTGCTGATGGCCGCCCTCGGACTGGCCATTGTCTTCGGCCTCATGGGCGTGATCAACCTCGCCCATGGTGAGCTGATCATGCTTGGGGCCTACACCACCTACGTGGTGCAGCTGATCTTCAAGCTGCCTGCGCTGCAGCCGGTTTACAACGCCTACGTGCTGGTGGCGCTTCCTCTGGCCTTCATCGTCAGCGGTGTGGTCGGCATCCTGCTGGAACGCACCGTGATTCGCAGGCTCTACGGCAACCCGCTGGAGACTTTGCTGGCCACCTGGGGCGTCAGCTTGATTCTTCAGCAGTTTGTGCGGAGTGTTGCCCTGGCTCACGCCGCCGGCCTGATCCTGGCGCTGGTGCTGGGCTTTGGCCTGCCGCTGCTGCTTCCCTCTTCGCTTCTTTCGGGGCCTCGAGCTCATTTGGTGCGTGCGGGGAGTTGGGCTGTTTCAGCCCTGGGCGGTGTGCTGCTGGCCGGTGGCCTGGCCTCACAAATCAGCCGCATTGCCAGGGCCACCTCCCGCAATGTGGATGTGACGGCACCCAAATGGATGCGTGGCGGGATCGAATTCATGGATATCACCTTTCCCGTGCCGCGCCTGGTGATCATCGTGATCACCATCGTTGCGGTGGTTGGGGTGACGTGGTTCCTCAACAAAAGCGTGTGGGGAATGCGCATTCGTGCCGTGACCCAGAACCGTTCAATGAGTGATTGCCTTGGCATCCCCACCGACACCGTTGATGTGCTCACCTTTGGCATTGGCTCCGGTTTGGCTGGCGTGGCGGGGGTTGCTGTTTCCCTGCTGGGTTCGGTGGGCCCCAACGTGGGCGGGTCTTACATCGTGGGCTGCTTCATGGTGGTGGTGCTCGGTGGCGTTGGAAACCTGTTGGGCACCGTGCTCGCGTCCTTTGCCATTGGCCTTCTCACCGACCTGATCGGTGCTGGACGTCTCCTGACGATCTGGCCTGACATGCCGGCCCCCCTGGCCGGTGCTGTTGATTTCTTCGCCACCACGAGCATGGCCCAGGTGATGGTGTTCGCTCTGATCGTGGTGTTCCTTCAATTCCGTCCCGCGGGTCTGTTCCCGCAAAAAGGACGCATGGTGGAGGCCTGATCTGATGTTCCAAGCCTTTCAACAACGCCGTTGGCCCTTGATCATCCTTTGGGTTGTGATCGTTGCGGCCATGGTTGCCGCGCCCGCTGTTCTGCCGGTGTTTCGGCTGAATCTGTTGGGTCGCTTCCTTTCATTGGCGATCGTTGCCCTGGGCATCGACTTGATCTGGGGCTTCACCGGTTTGCTCAGCCTTGGCCAGGGCATCTTTTTTGCCCTCGGCGGTTACGGCGCGGCGATGTACCTGCAGCTGAACAGCTCCGGTGATCTGCCCAATGGCATTCCCGAGTTCTTCAGCCTCTACGGCGTGGATCGGTTGCCTGCCTTCTGGGAGCCGTTCCATTCCCCGCTTTTCACCATGGTGGCGATCTGGCTGGTTCCAGCCGTGCTGGCTGCCGTGCTCGGCAACCTGGTGTTTCGTAACCGGATCAAGGGGGTCTATTTCTCGATCCTCACCCAGGCGGCCCTGCTTGTTTTCTTCAATTTCTTCAACGGCCAGCAGAAGCTGATTAACGGCACCAACGGCCTTAAAACCGATGTGACCCAGCTGTTCGGTCAGATGGTGGGTTCCCCGGAGATGCAGCGGGGATTCTTCTGGTTGACCTCTGTGGTGGTGATCCTGGCCTGGCTGTTTCTGCGCTGGGTGGTGCGGGGCCGGTTTGGAGACGTGTTGATCGCCATTCGCGATGACGAACCTCGGCTGCGCTTTGCCGGTTACAACCCAACCCTGTTCAAGACGATCGTCTTCGCCATCGCCGGTGGTTTGGCAGGCATCGGTGGTGCGCTTTACACCGTTCAGTCGGGCATTGTTTCGCCGCAGTACATGACCGTTCCCTTCTCGATTGAGATGGTGATCTGGGTTGCGGTGGGCGGTCGAGGCACGCTCGTGGGAGCGATCCTTGGCGCTGTGGCCATCAACTATGCCAAGAGTTTGGTGAGCGAAGCTCTCCCCCAAAGTTGGCTGTTCATCCAAGGGGGCCTGTTCATCCTCGTGGTGACGGCCTTGCCGGAGGGCGTCATTGGCTGGTTCCGAGGCGATGGCCCTCGCAACTGGCTCAACCGATTCGGCATTGTCCGTCGGAGTGAGACCTATCCACGTCTCGATCTTGAAGGTCAGGAAGAGGTTCAGTCATGAGTACGGCTTTATTGGAGTTGCGCCAAATCACCGTCAGTTTTGATGGCTTTTTGGCGCTGCGCGATCTCAACCTCAGCCTTAAGCCTGGGGAGCTGCGCGCCGTGATCGGCCCGAATGGTGCCGGCAAGACCACGTTCCTGGATGTGATCACCGGCAAGACCGCTCCCACGGAAGGGGATGTGGTCTTCAAAGGACGCTCCTTAGTGGGAACGCGCGAGCACCGCATTGCGCGCTTTGGCATTGGCCGCAAGTTTCAGAGCCCTCGTGTTTTTCAGAAGCTCAGCGTTCAGGAGAACTTGGCTCTGGCGGTTAGTCAGCCGAAGCAGCCCTGGTCATTGCTGGTGGGGGGCCTGAATGGGGAGCAGCGCGATCGTGTTCATCACCTGATGAGCATCGTTAATCTGCAGAACCGTGCCGATTGGGCTGCTGGGTCGTTGTCCCATGGCCAGAAGCAGTGGCTTGAGATCGCCATGCTTGTGGGTCAGGATCCCGACCTGTTGCTGGTGGATGAGCCGGTGGCTGGGCTCACGGATGAGGAGACCGATCTGACGGCGGATCTGCTCAAGTCGTTGGCCGGGGATCACACCGTGTTGGTGATTGAGCACGACATGGAATTCATTCGACGGCTTGAAAGTCCGGTGACGGTGCTGCACCAGGGCCATGTCCTCTGTGAGGGCACGATGGATCAGGTGCAGGCCGATCCCCGGGTGATTGAGGTTTATCTCGGCACCACTGAGGAGGAGAACCAATGACGAACCTGCTGGAGATTCAAGGCCTCAACACCCTTTACGGTGAAAGTCACATTCTTCGGGATGTTGATCTCAGCGTGAAGTCCGGAGAGATGGTTTGTCTGATCGGCCGCAATGGTGTGGGCAAAACCACCCTGTTGAAATCGCTGATCGGTCTGTTGCGCCCCCGCTCCGGAACCATGGCGTTCGACGGTGCTCCATTGCATCGTCAGGCTCCGCATCAGCGGGCTCGGGCCGGGATTGGTTATGTGCCGCAAGGTCGCGAGATCATCCCCCAGCTCACGGTGGAAGAAAACTTGCTTTTGGGGATGGAGGCGTTGCCGGGTGGATTGGCCCGGCATCGCCACATTGATCCATTCGTGTATGAGCTGTTTCCGATCCTTCAGGAATTTCTACCGCGTAAGGGAGGTGATTTGAGTGGCGGGCAGCAACAACAACTGGCCATCGCCCGTGCGTTGCTTGGCAAGCCAAAGTTGCTGCTGTTGGATGAGCCCACCGAGGGCATTCAGCCCAACATTGTTCAGGACATTGAAGCGGCTGTTCGTCGGATCATCGCCGACACCGGGATCGGGGTGTTGCTGGTGGAGCAACATCTCCACTTCGTTCGCCAGGCTGATCGTTACTACGCCATGCAACGGGGCGGCATTGTTGCCAGTGGCTCAACCAGTGAACTCAGCCAGGCGGTTGTTGATCAGTTCCTGAGCGTTTAGAGCTTCGCTATTAACGGCTTCTTCTGGGCCAGTTCAGCTGGCCCAGATCGATTCCGTTGCAGGCTCTTCATTCATGGCGTAGTCGCTCACGTCGGCATGGACGTGCAGCATCTGCCCTGTCATCGACATCTTCCAGATTTCCAGTCGCGCATCCTCGGGTGCTTCGAACCAAAAGACCTCCGTGGGCATCACCACCTTCTCTCGGTAGAAGTGGTCGGCACCAATGCATTTCACGATCACCATTCGGCTGGTGTCGTTCTGGTAAACGCACTCAATCATCTTGAGCATCTGGAATGATGCCAATCTCGTGGTCTTAAGACAAGAGGAGTGTTTGATTGGTCACCGAATCAGCACACCTTTAGATTTGATACAGATGAGTTGATACAGAGTTGGTTGATTGTGTATCGACGGTCACGATTTTCCTCTGGATCTCGAGAGGGGTGGGCGCCCTTTAGCGTTTTGAGAACCGTGTATTGTGCTTCTTTCGTTTCAGTTGAAACAATTCTTTTTCGCTGCTTTTTGCATAATTGTCTAGTCGATCTTGGGGATTGCAAGATGGAAGAAGCGATCGGTTTGAGTGTCACTCAACAGTTCGATGTTGAGCGGATGAATCGTGCGATCGAATCATCAATCGATCCACAGCAGCTGAAGATGTTGGCCAAGCAATTGCTTCAGGCCTGGCATTCCCAGCGCGCTGCAACAGTTTGGGTGATGCGGCAGCGGGAGCAGCTGGGCTGAGGCCCATGCGTTGGCTTCAAGCAGCCAGCTTTGAGGTGATCCTTTGCGGGTTGTGATTCGGCCGTTTCAGGGATGTGCGATCTGCCTGTCCTGCTGCGGCCAGATCAGCTTGAAGGGCTGAATTGCAACTGCGCAGTCGCGACCAGCTCGGCAGCTGATGGGCAATCGGCGCTTGCATCAGTTTGGCCAGGCCGGGGCGCAGCAGGCCAGCGAAGTTTTGAACCGCCAGTTCTTCCCCATGGCGGTCGTAAGGCAACCGATTGATGGCTGAATCAAGGCCGAACTGCCGCACGCGATCCTCGCCCACCCGCCGGTACAGCACTTCAAGGGTCGGCAGTTGATCCATCGACATCACGCAACCTTCGTGTTCCATCAGGCCGCGCAACACCGTGCCGAAAATTTCGCCCGCCATGCGTTGCAGGCCCTCGCTGGGTTGCTGACCCAGCTCCTTGTGTTTGTGGTCGAACAACCCCAGATCCACTTGAGCAATTCGGCTGGAGGCCACATGGCGATACACCTCAGACAGCAGGCCCACCTCCAGTCCCCAGTCCGATGGGATGCGCAGATTCATCGCCAAATCGGTGGTGAAGGCGAATTCACCAGCCAGGGGATAGCGGAAGGACTGCAGGTACGACAGGTAGGGCAGAGGCCCGAAAATCTGCTCCAGGCTGGCCAGCAGTGGGCCAACAAACAAACGAGTGGCTCGGCCCTGAAGCGCTTGGGTCTCGAGAGAAAGGCGGCTATAGAACGCCTTCACGTAGGCAATACCGTGGGACCGATCCAGCAGGGGGCGGAGCATGCGCTCTGGATAGGCCGATCCAAAGGTTCTGATGTCGGCATCGAACAGGCCAACCACTTCAGCGTTCTGGCACGCCACCCCTAGTCCCTGCCATACGGCCCAGCCCTTGCCCGGTGGTCCGGTCACGTCGAGCCCCAGTTCACCGACGGATTCGAGCAACTCCCGGACGGCGGGGCCGTTGGTCCAGTGCACCCGCACGGGGAAGGGCATCCCTTCAAAAAATTTTTCCGCCGCTTTGACGTCTTCGGCGCTCGTGGCCGCCAATGCCACCACTAGTTCGTTGAGTCCCTTCAGGCCCGAAAGTGTGTCGCGAATCAGGCCGAGGGCCGGGCGGCTGAATTCCTCCATTAGGCAGGGGATCAGCAGGGTTGTGGGTCGCTGACTCAGCTCCTGGTTGAAGGCAACCGCATCGAGATTGCCCAAGCTGTAGTCATGGACGGTGCTGATCAGGCCCTGCTGAAAATCCATGTGGTGTTCGATGCAACAACAGAGGTCAGAGTCCTGCCCCATACCTGAAAGGTCTGGAGGAGGAAGGTGATGCAGCCCCCGCGCGACGAGACGCTGCGGACCCTGCTTGGCGATCTGTACCCGAATGATTCTTCCGGGTATGGCAAGGAGTTGTCGTCGCAATTGCTGCAGATCTTGAGCCAATCGTCAGGAGATGGCGATATGGCAGAACACATCGATCGCTGGGACGGTGGTGATGTGGTCTTGATCACCTACGCCGACACCATTGGTGAGGAGGGTGCTCCTGGACTTCAAGCGCTCAAATCGTTTGTGAATCTCCATCTGCAGCCCTTCGCAGCGGTGATTCATGTGCTGCCGTTTCTGCAATCCACCAGTGATGGTGGTTTTGCGGTGGCCAGCCACACGAAGCTTGAGCCGCGTTTCGGCGATTGGAGCGACCTCGCCGCCCTGGCCCAGGGCCGACGGCTGATGGCGGATCTCGTTCTCAATCACGTGTCGGCCTCCCACCCCTGGGTGCAGCAGTTCATGCGCGATGAGCAGCCCGGCCGCTCCTGCGTGCTCGAGGCAGCCCCGGATCACTGCTGGGCGGATGTGGTTCGTCCGCGCAGTTCCAATCTGTTCACGCAATTGAGGGGCCCCGTTGGTGCGCGTCAGGTCTGGACCACCTTTGGCCCCGATCAGGTGGATCTCAACTGGCGCAGTGCGGAGGTGCTACTGGGCTTTGCCCGGCTGATGCAACGCATGGCCCGGCATGGGGTGCGCTGGATCCGTCTGGATGCCGTGGGTTTTGTCTGGAAGGAACCCCACACCTCATGCATCCATCTGCCGCAGGCCCATCAACTGGTTCGGGTGCTGCGTCTGCTGCTCGATCAGGTGGGGCCCGATGGCGTTGTGGTCACCGAGACCAACGTTCCGGAGCAAGAAAACCTCTCTTATTTGAGGAGCGGTGATGAAGCGCATCTCGCCTACAACTTTCCCCTGCCGCCTCTGCTGCTTGAGGCCAGTGTCAGTGGTCGGGCCGATTTGCTCAATGCCTGGCTGAGTCATTGGCCCGCCTTGCCGCCGCAAACGGGGTTGCTCAATTTCACCGCCTGTCATGACGGCATCGGTTTACGGCCGTTGGAGGGCCTGATGCCCCAGAAGCGCTTGCTGCAGCTGTTGATCGGCTGTGAGCAACGTGGTGGACTGGTCAGCCACAGGATGCTTAGTTCCGGTGAGGAGGTTCCCTACGAGATCAACATCAGTTGGTGGAGTGCCATGGCGGATGGGGGGATTGATCCCACGTATCTCCAACGGGAGCGCTTCCTGCTCACCCAACTGTTGATCCTGGCCTTGCCAGGGGTCCCCGCTTTCTATCTGCCGGCGTTGTTGGCGGCTCCCAATGATCTGACCCGCTTTCGTCGCACGGGCCATCGCCGGGATCTGAATCGGCCCCAGTTCACGGTCCAGGCCCTGGAGCGCCGCCTGGCGGATCCCGATTCAGATGTCTCTGCGCTGTTGCCGGCGCTGCGGCGGGCTCTGGCCGAACGGGCTGTTCATCCGGCCTTCCACCCGGATGCCCCGATGACGGTGCTGAGCGAGGGCCGGAGTGATTGCGTCATCCTGCGGCGCTCCCGTGGGGGGGAAACGCTGGTGGCTGTTCACAACATCACGGCAGCGCGCCTCAGCTTTCGCCTCAGTGGCCTAGGTGGTGATCTGAACCAGCCCTGGGCCGATTGCCTGAGCGGTCATGTGTTCGAACCACGTCAGTCGCATTCGCTAGAGCCTTATGCGGTGCATTGGTTGGTTCAGACATGACCGCGAGTGTCGAGCCGGCGTGGTGGGTGGTGACCGATCTCGACGGCACGTTGCTGGATCACAGCTACGACTGGTCGCCGGCCAAGGATCTGATCCGTCAGCTGCAACAGCACCGGATTCCGGTGATTCCCTGCACCAGCAAAACGGCCGAGGAAGTGCGCGGCTTTCGCTCCGAGGCGGGGCTGCATGACCCTTACATCGTTGAAAACGGTGGCGCCGTGCATGGGGAAACTCCGGAAGGGGAACCCTGGGAGCTGCCGTTGGGTCCGGATTGGACGGCGCTGAAACCTCAGTTGCAGCGACTTCAGGCCGAGTTGGGTGAGCCCCTGCGTCCGTTGGATGAACTCAGTGAGGCGGAAGGGCAGCGGTTGTTGGGGCTTGGCGGTGAAGCCTTGCGCCAGGCGCAGCGGCGCTGCTGCAGCGTGCCTTTTGTGCCGCCCTCGGCAGAGGGGCGTCGCCGGCTTGAGGCCCTGGTTCAGCGGATGGGCCTGACGGTGGTGCAGGGCAACCGCATGGGTCACCTGCTGGGCCCAGACATCAGCAAAGGCAAGGCGTTGGCCACCCTGAAGCGACATCTGGGTGCTGAGCAGGTGCAGGTCTTGGCCTTGGGGGATTCCCCCAACGATCTGCCGTTGCTCGAGGTGGCTGACATCGCCGTCGTGGTGCCCGGGGCCGATGGCCCCCATCCCGCGTTGCGTTCCGGGATCGATGCTGGGCGTTTCCAGGTGGCGGCAGCCCCCCATGCCAACGGTTGGGATGAGGCTGTGCGCCGGATTCTTCGCATCTAGGCCATCTCTTGCTCTGGGCTCAATGGAGTAGGGATTGCCATAGATCCACTGCAGTCGTCGTTGCCGCCATGGGCTTGCCGTCGTGGGATGCGATCGGTCGACAGCTGAGGCTGTTGATCAGAACAGCCTGATCGTCGGCATCGAACGCGGCCGCCAGCTCGGTTTCCACCGCGATGCCTCGGGTGAGTGCACGGCCCCGCATCACGCCCGGGAGACAGCCGCTGCTGAGGGGCGGTGTAAGCCACTGTCCGCGTCGCCGGACCAGCAGATTGGCCGCCGTTCCACAGCACAGGGCTCCCGCTGTGTTCAAGAGCAGAGCGTCGTCGGCCCCTTGGTCCTGGGCTTCCCTGCGGGCCTGGATCGATTGCCCGTAGGCGAAGGTCTTGCATCGGCTCAAGCGGCTGGAGGCATTGCGGCGCTCATGGCGACTGGTGATGGTGGTGACGGCTGAAAATGTTGGTGTGCAGGCCTGGAGCGTCAGCCAGAAGCGGTGGTGCCCTGGGCCCGGCAGTCCGATTCCGCGCTGAGGCGAGCTGCCCCTGCTCCAATTCAGGCGCAGGACGCCATCGGCTTCGCTCAGTTGGCTTCGCTGAATCGCGTCTTCAATGAGAGGCTCCAGCGCGTTTCGCTGCGGTGGCGGGTCCATGCCCAGAAGGGCTGCACTCTCGCTCCATCGCTGCAGGTGCTCCTGCAGGAGTTGCGGCGCACCGTTACGGATCAGCACGGTTTCAAAAAGGCCATCGGCCAGGAGCAGGGCGCGGTCGTCGAGGGGTAGCTGCAGGCTTGCAGCTGTCCCCCACTGACCCTCGATCCAGGCGATAGCGGTGCTCATGCCAGCGGTGGTCATGCCAGCGCCTCCAGCAAGGGCTGCAGCTTCCACATCAACTCCTCTGCTTCGCCAAGGGGATCCGAGTCGGCGACGATTCCGCAGCCGGCATGGGCCCTGAGGGTGTCGCCTTGGCGCAGTAAGGATCGGATCAAGATGTTGCTGTCGAAGCTGCCGTCCCAGTCGACCCGCAGCAGTGATCCGCAGTAAGGCCCTCGGCTGGTGGGCTCGAGCTCATGCAGACGTTGGCAGGCCCGCAGTTTCGGCGCCCCGCTGATCGACCCCCCAGGCCAACTGGCTTCCAGAAGATCGACCCAGCTCAATCCGGCCTGAAGTTGTCCCTCTACCACTGAGGTGAGGTGATGCACGGAGGCATAACTTTCGAGACCCACCAGTTGGGGAACCTGAATCGAACCCGGCTGGCAGGCACGACCGAGGTCGTTACGCAGCAGGTCGACGATCATCACGTTCTCGGCCCGGTCCTTGTCGCTGCACACGAGTTCCGCGGCGAGATTTGCATCCTGTTCGGGGTCGCCATGGCGCGGCCTGGTGCCTTTGATCGGCCGGGTTTGTACGGCTCCATCAGCACTCACCTGCAGAAAACGCTCCGGGGACGATGACAGCAACGCCTCGTTCTGGTCGCTGATGATCAGCCCTGCAAAGGGGGCAGGACAGGCCTGCCTCAGGGTGAGAAACAGCTCGAGGGCACTGCCTCCCTGGGGCCAAGCTGTGCTGCAACAGGCCGTGAGATTGGCTTGGAAGAGATCACCTGCAGCGATCAGATCACGGATGCGCTGCACCCCTGCGGCGTACTGCTCGGGTGTGGTGTGGTGACTCCAGGCCGTCAGGGGGATCGATGGGGGCTCGTCTTTGGGCTGCTCAGGGCTGGAGCCCAGCTGTTGGGTGAGGCGTTCCAAAGCAGCTGTGCTGCTGGCTTCGATCCACAGCCTGCGCTTTTGCAGATCAAAGCGAAGCACCGGATCGTGGCGGGCGATCCAAAGCGTGGCCATGCCATCGCTGGCCCAGGGGTTTCCCGGTTCCACCCAGGCGGCGGCTTCATAGCTCAGCCAGCCGCACCAATGCCCTGGGGCAAGCCCCCGCAGTGCTTCGAAGGGATTGCCGGCTCCTGGCTCTCCAGGGAGGCCACGGCAGCAGATGATCTCCTGAGGTGCCACCGCCAGGGTGGCCCATCGGCCCAGCTTGCTGCCGTCGCCATCCAGCCAGACCAGGCCTTCTTCGCCGTAGGCATGGGCCAGTTGGTTCGCGAGCGCTTTGGGCTCCTGCCAGGGCAGTTCAAGCCGTTGGGGGCGGATCATGCCGCTGTTGAACTGCAGAGGTCAGGCCGGCCTGCCTCGCGGAGCGCTGCATCACGGATGCGGCAGCTATCGCAGACGCCGCAGGGGTGCGTGCCGCCGCTGTAGCAACTCCAGGTTGTTTCGATCGGAACACCCAGGCGAAGGGCTTCCTCAACGATGCGCACCTTGCTCCACTGCACAAGCGGTGCCCAGAGTTGGGCGCCATGGCCCTCCCGACCGGCTTTGCTGGCCAGGGCGGCCAGGGTCTGAAAAGCGTTGAGGTAGTCGGGCCGGCAGTCGGGATACCCCGAGTAATCGACAGCATTCACCCCCAGCACCAACCTTTCGGCTCTGCGAGCCTCCGCCAGGCTGAGGCCCACGGAGATGAACACGGTGTTGCGCCCGGGAACATAGGTGGGTGGGATGCGGCCTTCCTCCACGCCCTCGGTGGGGATCGAAATGCTGGCGTCGGTGAGGGCTGAGCCCCCCCAGCTGGCCAGATTCACGCTGATGCAGTGATGCTCTGCCAAGCCAAGCTGTTCAGCAACTGCAGCGGCGGCGTCCAATTCGCGGCGATGGCGCTGGCCGTAGTCAAAAGACAGGCCGATGACGCGGTCGCCTTGCTCAAGGGCAAGGGCCGCAGCGGTGGCGGAATCCAAACCTCCGGAGAGAAGCGCGATGGCAGTGCGTTGACTCATCTCAGAACCGTGAGTTCGTGCAGGGCGCAGTAGTCCTGCTCATCCAGCTCGGTGCCCTTGGCTTGTTCAAGCAGTGTCAGCAAACCGCTCAACCCCTGATCCTGGAGCCCAGCCGTTGTCGCTTCTTCCAGGAACAGGTGCAGGTCTTTGCGCAGCAGGGCGGTGCTGAAGTTGGGATTGGCGTAGCTGTGATCCAGCATCCGTTGCAGCTTCTTGTCGAAGGTGGGGGCGTAAAGCGCTGACGGCCGCAGGATGGCCATGAACGTTTCCACAGGCACGCCGGCCCGCTGAATCAGTTGCAGGGAGAGGGAGAAGCTGTGGGTGAGGCTGGCGATCAACTGATTGAGGGCCAGCTTGGTGGCAGCGCCGCTGCCAACAGGGCCCACGAGCTGCGGCTCTTGGCAGAGGTGGGAGAGGAGTGGCCGTTGCTCTTCGAAGACCTGCTCTTCGCCGCCGGCCATCACCAGTAGGGATCCGTTCAGCGCTTGTGGTTTGCTGCCGAGCACCGGGGCTTCCAGGTACAGCCCTCCCTGGTTCGCAACCTGTGTGGCGAGCTTGCGGCTTTCCTCCACTCCCATGGTTCCCATCGGGACCACCGTTGAGCTCTGCAGATCCCCAATCGCGCCGATCACGGATGCCGTTGCTGCTCCGTCACGCAAAACGGAGATCACGACGCTGTTATTTTCGGCGGCTTGCCCCAGATCGTCGATCGCTGTTGCACCTTTCTTCACGAGGGAGACGATGCGGGAGGGATCGCGGTTCCAGACGTGGACGTTGAGACCCTGCTCCAGCAATCGCGTTGCGATCGCCGTTCCGAGGAGGCCTGTGCCCAGAACGGCCACTGAGGTCATGAGCTCAGCTGATCAAATTCTGTTCAACCTCAACGTAGTGGAGCAGACCCTGCCCTCAACGGCCTCGTTCAGCGGATTCCAAGCCATTTGTGGCTTTGCAGGCTGAGGCGCCATTGGGCGTGTTGACGCACATGCTCTACAGCCAGCTCTTCTCCGATGCTGCTCTCCCAGCCCGGCTGCAGCAGCCGCTCTGTGTCGTCCTCGCAATTGGACGCCATGGCTGCAGCGAAGCTGATGTCTTCCGGGCCATGCACCACAACTTTCAGCTCATGGCAGGCCTGCAAAAGCTCTTGCCGTGGGGGGCGGTGGCGTTTTGGCGAGAGGGTGATCCAGTCGAAGCGTCCGCTCAGCGGATCCACCCCGCTGGTTTCCAGATGCAGGGGGAGACCGCATCGCGCATCGAGGCTCTGGGTGAGGGGCTGTAGATCGTGATGCAACGGTTCTCCACCGGTGATCACAACGAAGCTGGCTCCAGCTTCAGCAGCCATCTGGGCGGCATCAGCCAAGGCATCGATGGGCTGCTCAGGGTGCCCTTGGGCCGGCCATGAGTGCTTGGTGTCGCACCAGGGACAGCCCACGGTGCAGCCCGCGAGCCGAATGAAAAATGCACTGCGTCCGGCATGGTGGCCCTCTCCCTGCAGGGAATGGAATGTTTCCACCACCGGGAGACGCTGGGAGTCAGCCATCGACGCGGTTCATGGGATCGCAATGTCCCCCTGTTGACGCAGGGCCTGAGCCGGTGAATCCGGAAGGCGTTGTTGGGCCGCTTCGATCAATCCCCGGAACAACGGATGGGGTTGTCCAGGCCGGGAGAGGAATTCGGGGTGGTACTGGCAGGCGGTGAAGAACGGATGCCCTTTCAGTTCGATCAACTCCACCAGGCGTCCATCCGGGGACGTGCCGCTCACCACATATCCGGATTCCAGGAAAAGATTGCGATAGGAGTTGTTGAATTCGTAGCGGTGGCGGTGGCGTTCATAGACCACCTCGTCTCCGTAGAGCCTCTGGGCGAGGGTTCCCGGCGCAATCCTGCAGGGGTAGACCCCCAGGCGCATCGTGCCGCCCAGGTCGACCACGTCCTGCTGTTCCGGCAGCAGGTGAATTACGGGATGGGGCGTGTTTTCGTTTAATTCAGCACTGGTGGCCTCGGTGAGGCCGGCCTGGTTGCGAGCCCACTCGATCACTGCGGTTTGCATTCCAAGACAGAGCCCAAGGAAGGGCACCCGTTGTTCCCGGGCCCAGCGAATCGCTGCAATCTTTCCATCGACGCCACGGTTGCCGAAGCCACCGGGCACGACGACGGCGTCCATTCCGCGCAGGAGTGCATCGGCGCCGTCAGCTTCAATCTGTTCGGCGCAGACCCAGTGCAGGTCGAGGGAGGCATCCTGGGCAATGCAGGCATGCTGCAGCGCTTCAACGACGGAGAGATAGGCGTCGTTCAGCTGCACGTACTTGCCCACCAGGGCAACCTTCACCGATGGGCCGGGATTGCGCAGCTTGTTGACCAGTTGTTCCCATGCCGCCATGTCGCTGTCATGGTCGGTCAGGTTCAGCACGTCCAGCACTTCACGGCACAGACCCTCCTGCTCAAGGATCAGCGGCACGGCATAGATGCTGTCGGCATCCAGGGAGGGAATCACGGCGCGGGTGGGCACCCCGCAGAAGCCGCCGATTTTCCGCTTGAGATCGTCGCTGATGTCGCGATCACTGCGGCAAACGAGCACATCCGGCTGGATGCCGATCGAACGCAGTTCCTTGACCGAGTGTTGTGTGGGCTTGGTTTTGAGTTCGCCGGAGGTGCCGATGAAGGGCAGCAGGGTGACGTGGATGTAGGCCAGGTCGTTGCGACCCACGTCCTCCCGGAACTCACGGATGGCTTCGAGGAAGGGCAGTGATTCGATATCACCCACAGTGCCGCCGATTTCCGTGATCACCACATCGGCATTGCTGTTGGAGGCAACCCGGTGGATGCGTTCGCGGATCTCGCCGGTGATGTGGGGAATCACCTGAACGGTGCCGCCGTTGTAGTCGCCGCGGCGCTCCTTGTTGATCACCGATTGGTAGATCGAGCCGGTGGTCACGCTGTTCAGGCGTGACATCGCCGTGTCGGTGAAGCGCTCGTAATGGCCCAGGTCGAGATCGGTTTCGGCGCCGTCTTCGGTGACGAAGACCTCACCATGCTGGAACGGGCTCATCGTCCCGGGATCCACATTCAGGTAGGGATCCAGCTTGAGAATCGAAACGTTGTAGCCCCGCGACTTCAGCAACCGGCCAAGGCTCGCCGCCACGATTCCCTTGCCAATGCTGGACACCACACCACCGGTGATGAAGACGAATTTGGCCATGACCTGCAGGGTGACTCTTCAAATTAGCTGGCGTCGGTCATGGGCTCCAGGGGGAACCGGTGTTTTAGGAATCCAGGCCCTGGATGTAATCCCGGACTTTGCTGCGTCGTTGGGGTTGCCGCAGTTTGAGCAGGGCGCGGGTTTCGATCTGACGAACGCGCTCCCTTGAGAGTTTCAGCTCCTCCCCGATCTGGGCCAGGGTCTGGGGCGTGTCGTCCTCCAATCCGAAGCGCCGGCGCAGGACAGCGGCCTCCCGATTGGTGAGTTCATCCAGGAGATCCTCCAGATCGTTGTGGAGTTCGTCGTGGGTGAGGGTCTGCTCCGGGGTTGCATGGCCGTCCTCGATCAGATCCCCAAGCTGGGTGTCCTGTTCGCGGCCGACACGGGTGTCCAAAGACACTGAGCGGGGCACCCGGGCCAGGGTCTGGCGCACGGTGTCTTCACTGATGCCCAATTCGCGCGCCAGATCCGCGATCGAGGCAATGCGTCCTTCGTTGCTTGCAATCTCCTGCTGGACCCGTTTGATCCGGTTCAGTTTTTCGGTGACGTGAACGGGCAAACGGATCGTGCGGCTCTGGGTGGCGATGGCCCGGGTGATGCCCTGGCGGATCCACCAGTAGGCGTAGGTGCTGAAGCGGAAACCACGAGTGGGATCGAACTTTTCCACGGCCCGCTCCAGCCCGAGCGTTCCCTCCTGGACCAGGTCCAGGATTTCCATGCCCCGCTGCTGGTACTTCTTGGCCACCGCCACCACCAGGCGCAGGTTGGCCTGAATCATGTGGTCTTTGGCTCGCCGCCCGTTGCGGAGGGCCAGCTTCAGATCCTTAGCCTCCAGCTGGGCCTGCTCGGCCCAGGCCTGATAGCCCAGGTCAATCCGCTGCTGCAACTCGGGCAAGGGCAGTCCTGCCGCCCGGGCCCATTCCTGCTTGGTTGGCCAGTGGCTGTGCTGGTTGGCTTCCCGGCGTTGCAGTTCTTCGAGACGGTGCAGTTCACCGATGGCGGCATCGCTCTCAGCCAGCTCCCGTTGCTGGAGCAGCAGTGCTTCACGGCGCTGTACCAGACGGGCCAGGGTGACCTCCTCCTCATTGGTGAGCAGGTCGACCCGGCCGATGTCCTGGAGATAAAGCCGCAGCAGATCCGTTGTGCCGCTGCTGCGGCGCTCACGGGTCCCCCCGGTCCGTCGGGGTTTGCTGGGCAAAAGCTGGCCTTGTGAAGTCCAACTTCAGGGTTCCTCGCCGTTGGCCGCGGTGCGACAAATGCGCTGATTCCCTTCGGGATCTGCTCAGCCCAATAGCCGCCTTCACTCTTCCTGGTCGGGCTCAACCCAAGTGCTGGCCACGTGCAGTTCCTCCAGCTGCTTGTCGGCAACGCCCCCTGGGGCACTGGTCATCAGGCAGCGGGCCTGCTGGGTCTTGGGGAAGGCAATGGTGTCGCGGATCGAATCCTCTCCGGCCAGCAGCATCACCATCCGGTCCACACCGAAGGCCAGGCCGCCGTGGGGCGGTGCGCCCACATCAAGAGCGTCCATCAGGAAGCCGAACTGCTCCTGGGCCTCCTCGAGGGGCAATCCAACCGTCTGCAACACCTGGCGCTGCAGGGCGGAGTTATGGATGCGCAGGGAGCCGCCGCCGAGCTCAAGGCCATTGAGCACAAGGTCGTAAGCCTGGGCCCGGGCTCCGGGCAGGGTTTCGGCCCACTTTGATGCATCGCTGCCGAGATCCTCCGCATTGGGTGCGCAGAAGGGGTGGTGCAGGGCCTCGTAACGGTTCTCGTCGCTGTTGAACTCGAACATCGGGAAGTCCACCACCCAGAGGAAGTTCCACTGGTCGTTGTCCCGGTCAGCCTTCACCATGCCCAGCTCCTTGGCCAGGTACTGGCGCACCCTGTCGAGGGCCTTGTTCACCGTGGCGGTGTCGCCGGCACCGAACAGCAGCAGGGTGCCGGGTTCCGCGCCGGTGCGGCTGAGCAGCTCCTGCTTCTGCTCATCGCTGAGGTTGTCCTTGATGGCGCCGATCGTGTCGATCTCACCGCCGTCGCGCACCCGGATGAAGGCCAGGCCACCGGCACCAGCTTTCTGTGCCTCGCTGAACACATCGCCGCCGGGCTTGATCCGCACGTTGCTCACCGCATCGTTGCCGCCGGGCACCGCGATGCACTTCACAGCGCCGCCGGACTTCACGGCGCCACTGAACACCTTGAAGCCCATGTCCTTCACGATGTCGCTCACGTTGGTGAGCTCCATGCCGTAGCGGGTGTCGGGTCGGTCGGTGCCATAGCGCTCCATGGCGTCATGCCAGGTCATGCGTGGGAAGGGCCGCGGCAGTTCGATGCCCTTCACGGCCTTCCAGATGGCGCAGATCAGTGATTCGTTCAGCTCCAGGATCTGCTCCTGATCCATGAAGCTCATCTCGATGTCCAGCTGGGTGAATTCCGGCTGGCGGTCGGCCCGCAGGTCTTCGTCGCGGAAACAGCGGGCCACCTGGTAGTACCGCTCGATGCCGCCCACCATCAGCAGCTGCTTGAACAACTGGGGGGACTGGGGCAAAGCGAACCATTCGCCGCCGCAGACCCGGCTGGGCAGCACGTAATCGCGGGCGCCTTCCGGCGTGGAGCGGGTTAGCACCGGGGTCTCCACCTCGATGAAACCGGCGTCTTCCAGGAAGCGACGGGCGGCCTGGATGGTCTGGGCCCGCAGCCGCAGGTTGTCGTTCATGCGCTTGCGGCGCAGATCCAGATAGCGGTGGCGCAGCCGCAGTTCTTCGCGGGTGTTCTCCTCGTCGTGCACCGACACGGGGAAGGGCAGGTTGCCTTTCACGCTGTTCAGCACGGTGATGCCGCTGGCGAGCACTTCCACGGCCCCCGTCGCCAGCTTGTCGTTCAGGGAGTCGCCGGGCCGGGCCCGGACTTTCCCTTCAACCTGCAGCACGGTTTCGCTGCGCAGATGCTCGGCGACGGCGAAGGCGTCGGCGCCCAGATCCGGGTCCACCGTGATCTGCACCGTGCCGCTGCGGTCCCGCAGGTCGATGAAAATCACCCCGCCGTGATCACGGCGTCGATCCACCCAGCCGCACAGTTGCACCTGCTGATCAATGTTCTGTTCGCGCAGGTCGCCGCAACCGTTGCTGCGCATGGGATGTCTCAACTGGAGAAGAGCGAGTTTCCCACAGCAGCGGTGAGCTTCAGGCGCGTTTGTAGAAGGGCTTGCGAACGACCGTTGCCGGCTGGGCCTTGCCGCGGATCTCAACGCTCAGTTCGGTGCCGAGCTTGGCGAGGGACGGCGGCACATAGGCCAGGGCGATCGCTTCTTCCAAGGTGGGTGACCAGGTGCCGCTGGTGACGATGCCCACCGTCTCTCCGTTGTGCATTACGGGGTAGTCGTGGCGGGCGATGGAACGACCCTGCAGCTTGAGCCCCACCAGGCGTTTGGCCGGGCCGGATTCCGCCGCCTGCTCCAGCGCCTGTCGGCCCACAAAATCCACGGGCATTTCCAGGTGCACGAGCCAACCCAACCCGGCCTCGAAGGGATTGGTTTTGTCGTTCATGTCCTGGCCGTAAAGGTGCATGGCGGCCTCCAGCCGCAAGGTGTCCCGTGCCCCCAGGCCGCAGGGAGTGACACCGCGATCGAGCAAAAGCTGCCAGAGCTTCTGCCCGTCGTCGGCGTTGAGCAGCAGCTCGGCACCGTCTTCGCCGGTGTAGCCCGTGCGAGCACTGAACACCGGTTGGCTCAGGCCCTCGAGGTTGAGCATCCGGTGGCCGAAGCGGGGCAAGCCGCTGAGGTCTTCGCCGCTCAGCTCCTGCAGCAAACCCATGGCCTCAGGGCCCTGCAGAGCGAGCAGCACTCCGTCCTTTTTGATGTCGGTCACCGTCAGGCCAGCGGGCTCCATCTGTTCACGGATCCAGGCGGTGTCGCTGTCGGCGCAGGCGGCATTGATCACCAGCACCAGCGCACCCCGTTCTGCATCAATGGCACCGCAGTCGTAAACGATGAGGTCGTCGCGAATGCCGCCGCGCTCGTTCAGCAGAACCGAGTAGCAGGCTTCGCCGGGACCGATGCGGTGCAGGTCGCTGGGGATCAGCTTTTGCAGCGCATCCTTCGGATTGGCACCTTCGAGGTGCAGCACTCCCATGTGGGAAATATCGAACATGCCGACCCGTTCGCGAACCGCCTTGTGCTCCTGGATCAGGCCGCTGAACTGAACCGGCATCTCCCAGCCTGCAAACGGCACCATGCGGCCCCCGGCGCTGCGGCAGGACTCGAACAGGGGAGTGCGCTGCAGGGACATTGGGGCGGCCGATGAGAAGCGCATTCTTATGGAGGGCTTCACGATCCGGAAGGGAACCCGGAAATTTGCCCCTGTCCATGGTCCGTTTCGCAGACCGTCACTAGCTTGAGCGCGTTTCCGGAGCACTTGTTTGGCCGCCAGCTCCTGCTGTCGTAGTTGTCAGTACTGCACCCTGCCGGCAGGTGCGAAGGGGTGGTGCCGTCTGCGCCGGTTGGAGGTGCATGCCGAGATTGCAGATCTGATGGTCTGTCACCACTGGATCCCCCGTTCCCCCAAGCTTCCGGCTCTGCAGAGCAGCGGTGTTGGAGAGCGTCAGCTGGAGCTGGATCGCAGCTTGACGTGAGTCTGGATCCATCCACGTCTCCGCCATTCTGATGGCCTCCACCGGATGAACGCGGGATACTGCAGCCAACCCCCGTTATTGCCTTGTCCGCCTCAGCTCCGCTGACTCCTCTGGAACTGATCCAGGAACAGCCTGTGGTGGATCTCCTGACCCTTCCCACCGGCGCAACTGTTTTCAGTGCCGGTGAGCCTGTGCAGTTCATCCATGTGATTGAACGGGGATGGATGGAACTGAGCAGTGGTCCGTTGAACCGCATTCGCTTTGGTTCCGGTGAATTGTTTTTCTATGAGGATCTGGTGGATGGCGCCGAGTGTCACAGCCGTGATGCCACAGCGGTGACGCCTGTTTCGTTGTTCCGCCTGAGCCGCTCCAATTTTCTGGCGCTCATCCATCGGCACCCAACGCTGGTGCTGCAATTGCTCAGCAAGCAGCACAGCCGTTTGCGGCAGCAGCGGGCTGATGCCCGTCACTTCTATTGATCGCCACCCAGGAGCAGCAGCAGGCTGCGGGTCACCTTTGCGGCCAGCACGGAGCTGATGCCACTGGTGTCGAGTTGTGGGGCCAGTTCCACCACATCGGCCGCCACCAGGTGATGCTCTCGAAGCACCCCGATCAGGCTGGCGAAGTCAGACCAGTTGTAACCACCGGGTTCCGGTGTGCCGGTTCCAGGCAGAACGGCGGGGTCAAACCAGTCCAGATCGACGGTGAGATAGATGGGTTTCTCCTGCAAGGGAGCGAGGGCCTGTTGAAGGGCGTCGACGCTGGGCATCAGCCGGCCGCTCTCGTGCAGTTCGCTGAATTCCTCCCGCGTGCCACTCCGGATCGCGAGTTGAAACAGCGTCTGGCTGGGAAGAACCTCCAGACAGCGGCGCATGGCGCAGGCATGGCTGTGGCGGGCCCCCAGCCAGCTGTCCCTGAGGTCGGCATGGGCATCCAGCTGCACCAGCACCAGGTCGGGGTGGCGTTGTGCCACAGCCTCCACCGCACCGGAGCTGATCGAATGCTCGCCGCCCAGCATCAGGGGCCTGAGGCCCAGGGCGAGCACGGCTTCGGTCGCCTGCTTCACCTTGGTGAGAACGGGCTCAGGGTTGCCGAAGGGAATCTCAACGGCGCCGAGATCGGCAAAGTCGAGATCCTCCAGATCCAGGTCGAGTTGCGGGCAATAGGTCTCCAGGCCAGCGCTTACCTCCCGGATGGCGGCGGGGCCAAAGCGGGTGCCAGGGCGAAAGGAGGTGGTGCCGTCGTAGGGGACACCAAAAAGACCAACGCGGCAGCCGGCAGGGTTGCGCCGGGAGCCCATGAAAATGGTTCCGTTGCTGTCAAACAGCCCACTCGGCAGATGTGCCGTCATGACTGCAACTCCCGTTCGATGAAGGCGGGCACGGCGTCTATGGCGCCTCGCTGCCAACGCGGCGACCAGATCTCGCAGCCTGCGGCAATGGCCTTGCTGCGTTCGGGATTGGGAGTGCGGTAGCGGGGTGTTTCCATGGCGGCGAAGGTCCAGCTCCACCAGCCGCTCGGATACATCGGCACCCAGCCATAAAGAGGGTCGGCGTGGTCAAACACCTCGCGCAACAGCTGCACCATGGCGATGTGGACATCGCGGAAGGCTTCCGGAGATTCGCTCTGCGTGCCGAACACGCCCCCGGGCTTGAGCAAGCGTTTGCAGTTCTCGAAAAAGGCGCGGTTGAACAGGCCTTCGGCGGGTCCGGCGGGATCAGAGCCATCCACCAAGACAACGTCATAGCTCTGGTCCTCAGCCTCAGCGGCCCAGGCGATGCCATCGCCCACCGTGAGCTGGAACCGCGGATCAGACCAGGCGGATCCGCCGATGTCGGGAAGGTGTTCCCGGCTGAGTTCCACCACACGCCCGTCAATCTCCACCATGTCCAGCCGCTGGACGCCTGGGTGGCGCAGGCATTCCCGCGCGGTGCCGCCGTCCCCGCCTCCGATCACCAGAATTTGCTCGATCGAGCTGGCGCTGCATAGGGCTGGGTGCACCAAGGCCTCGTGGTAGTGGCGTTCCTGCTGTTCCGCTGTCATCCAACAGCCATCCAGGAGTAGCCCCCGCCCGTAGCGCTCACTGCGAATCACGCTGATCCGCTGGAACGGACTGGTCTCCTCGACCAGCACCTCTCCCTTCAATCCATAGCGGACGCCGCGGTGTTCTTCGTCAATCCAGCTGCTCATGGGCTGCGGTCGGCATCTCTCCAGCTAAGGACCCGGTGGGGCTGTTCCCAAGCACCAGATGTGGTGCTCTTGGTATTGACGAACTCAAGATGTGGAGGTTGGATGTGCTTCGTTGGGGAGCTGCTGTGGAAGAGGGCAGCTCCAAAGCCTTTTTCGTCAGATCAAGGCTTTTGTCTTATCGGTAGGGTTCAGGGTTGGTGCAGGTGCTCCCTCTTCGAAGCATCAACCTGGTGGGAGCATCCTGTTGTTCTTGAGCCAGGAGATGGCTGGTGCAAGACCTGGTGGTGAACGATCGGTTGACCATTCCGTCCAGGGAGCTGCGCTGGCGGTTCAGTCGCTCATCCGGCCCCGGCGGGCAGGGGGTCAACACCACCGATTCCCGTGTGGAATTGCTTCTGGATCTAGCGAACTGTTCCTGTCTGGGTCCATTTCGCCGCGCCCGATTGCTGGAGCACTTCCAGACCCGTTTGGTGGAGGGCTGCCTACGGGTTGTGGTCGCAGAAGAACGCTCCCAATGGCAGAACCGACAGAAGGCTCTGCATCGCATGGGGGAGCTGCTGCGGGAGGGCTTGCAGCCAGCACCGCGTGCCCGAAAGGCCACCCGGCCGGGTCGTGGTGCCGTGAAGCGGCGCTTGGACACGAAGAAAAAGCGTGGTGACCTCAAGCGTCAACGGCGCAGTCGTCCCTCCCTGGACGACTAATCGGATCCAGAGGTGGGCGAGTGTTCTGCTCGGATCGCCGCTTTGGCCTGTTTCCAGAGGGCTTCCAATTCGTTGATGCTGCGGCCCTGCAGATCCCCTTCCAGGGCAGCTTCAACGCGGGAGAAGCGGTCGAGGAAACGTTGATTCGTGCCGGCGAGACCCTCCTCGGGTTCGATGCTGCACCAACGGGCCACATTCACCAGGGTGAACAGCAGATCGCCCAGTTCCTCCTGGGCATGACCTTTGTCGCCGTTGGCCACAGCCTCCTTGAGTTCGTCCAGCTCCTCATGGACCTTCTCCCAGACGCCGGCCATGTCATCCCACTCGAAGCCGGCTTTGGCCGCTTTCTTGGAGATGGTCATGGCTCCAGCCAGGGCCGGCAGGCCCCGCACCTTGGTTCTGAGCCGGTCGCTGAGGGGGCTGGAGGAGCCCGCCAGGGCCTCGGCCTGCTCCTGGAGCTTGATGGCCTCCCAGCTGCGTCGCACCTCGTCACTGGTGCTGGCGACGGCATCGCCGAACACATGGGGGTGACGGCGGATCAGTTTGTCGCTGATGCCGTCGGCAATCGCATCCAAATCAAAGCGCTGCTGCTCCCGAGCGATCTGGGCATGCAGCACCACCTGCAGCAGCAGATCCCCCAGCTCTTGCTTCATCTCGGCATCGCTGCCCTGGCGGATCGCATCGGCCACTTCATGGGCCTCCTCCAGCACGTAGGGCACCAGCGAGGCATGGGTCTGCTCCAGATCCCAGGGACAGCCTGTTGTTGGATCCCTGAGTTGGGCCACAACATCGATCAGTCGCTGGATGGCGTCAGAAGGAGCGTTGGCCATGCCGGGGCAACAACTGGGGCAACGCCCACCTTCTCATCGCTGTCGTTTCTTCGACCATTCCTGGGGCCAGGGGTCGCCATCGAGGATCAGGTGGATCCAGGCACTGCCCTCCAAACCCACAAGCAGAGCGATGAACTCCCGTGGGTGCTGATGCATCAGTTGCTGGAGCGTCGTCAGCAGCACCGCTGGTGAGAGTGCTGGAACCGCCATGCTCACGATCAGGCACCAGGTGAGCAGCACCGCCAGGCGCGCGGTTGTTCCCAGCAGCGGACCATGGGACCAAAGCGAGCGATGGGGAATCAGCAGGCGGTAGGGCCACCAGAGAAAGCCGAGGGCTCCCCAGCGCCGCAGCGCATTGGAGCGGGTATCGAGGTCTGGGGACAGCCATAAACCGCCAGCCAGGCAGCTGGCGGCTGCGATCAAGGCTGCAGCCCATCCCAGCACCAAGCCCACAGCGATGCCGAGCGGGAGACTCATGACCCAGATGCTCTGATCGTGGCGGCGACCCGTTGCCAAGTCTTCGGGGCTGTCGTGCGCCCCCAAGCTGACGCGTTAGGGCAGAATCTGCCCGGTGGGGCGATTAGCTCAGCGGTAGAGCACCTCCCTTACAAGGAGATTGTCACTGGTTCGATCCCAGTATCGCCCATTTAAAAACGCAGTGCTGCACTGCGTTTCCTGAGGTTTTGCTTCAGTTCGCCAGCGTTCGCTCTCCAGGACCATCGCTTGTTGGCTGGGCGCTGAATTCACCGCGCAGGACGCCTTCTGCCCTTCGCATCATTTTCAGGCAGGTCTCCCTGTCAGCAGCGGCGTAGGCAGCATCCATGCATTGCACGTACTGCTCTTCAGGAGTCACAAGGCGCTTGCCGTTGGGCGGAGTATCGGTCCGATTCGAATGGCTTGCCGTAGCTGCAATTACTCATCCGCTCGGTGCGTCGGACGGTTGGGTGTGCAAAGGTGGGGCGACGCCAAAGAGCCTGATTGAAGGCCCACTGCGCGAGAACCGATAACTCGATTCCATGAACAGAAGATCCAGCACCCCCCCGAGGGAGTGGCGAAAGGCTGGCAGCAATGCCAGCAGAATTGACCTCAGCGGCTATGCCTCATCTCAGCATCGCCGTTTCCTGAAGGCGGAAGCCGAGCAGGCCCCAGGGGAGCCCAGACATCGCTGACGAGGTTCGTCCCTTCAGCGGAATGAAGACGCCTCAGCTGTTGCTGCCGTCGTCCATGCCACGTCTGATCAGGCTTTGCGTGAGCCAAAGCAGACCAATGAAACCGGCCGTGACGATCAACAGAGTCAAGATTCAGGCTGTGGTGCGGACGTAGAGACGTAGCTCGATTTGCCACCACATCATCATTGGAAGGTAGGCCTCAAAGGCACTTTGTGATGCAGTTGGTCTTGGCGCTTGTGGTTCCCGTGGTTCTGCTAGTGGGGTTCACTGCGCTGTTGGCAACTGGCAGGTTGTCGATCTCTCGCAACGCTGCTTGGTTGTTGGAACGCCAAGGCAGCATCTGGATGGCTGGAATCGTTGCCCTTGCTGCTGCTGCGGCTGTGGTTGCTCTGCAGCGTTAAGCCGTCTCGCCGCAGCGCTTTCAAAAGCTTGACCCATCCCCAGGTAGGGAGCGGGATGGGTGGCTTGTGATTTGGAAGTCTTGATCAGCGGCTGCTGGAGCGCTTGCGCACAACCCTGGGGGTCTCCCGCTCGGTCTTGGCATCGGTTTCAGACACCGTCTTGTCTTCGCCGGCCGCTTCTCCCTGCCCGGGCTCATCGTCGGGTTCCTGCGCCTCAATCACCCCAAGCACCATGGCGGCCTCCAGCTGATCGCTCATGTCACCGATGGTGAGCAGGGCTTTTAAGACCAGCTGGGCGCGAGGCGCTTTGGGCAGGCCGGGACGAAGCTTTTTGGTGGTGTTCCACAGCTCCAGGGCCACTTCCTTCAGCAGTTCCTTGTCAGCAGCCATTCGATTCGAACGTGAATCGCACCATTCTCATCATCGGGGGGGTGGTCCCCCTTCCGAATCAGAAGCAGAAGGGCAGGAATTGGGTGCGGCAGGCGGCATAGCCATCCACCAGGGGACCCAGTCCGATCTGGTGAACGATGCCGGCACCGGTGAGCCCCTCGGTGATGATTCCGATCACGATGCCGACCATGGCGGCACGGCCGTTGAAGCGTTCGGCCTTTTTGAGCTGCTCCATGTGGATGTCGCGGGCAGCGACGCCTTGGAACCAGGAATCGCTGGCTTGCGTGGATTTCATCGAACTCAAGCTGTTGTTACAAAGCTTAATCCAAGCAATCAGTTTTTCAGCAGCAGTCGTTCCCCCGGTGTTGGATCGGTCCAGGAGCTGCTGGCCGGCAGCTGGGCTCCAGTGCTGGCCACGGATCCTTTCATTTGCAGGGCCCGACTCAAGGCGCCGCTAAAGCGCACGTCGCCGCCGGAGGTGCTGGCGAGCACTGTGGTGGGTTGGAAGCGTTCCACCAGTTGCGGCACCACGGAGCAGCCTTTAACAAACGCTCCAAGCGCCGGCAGCCCCAGATCCACCATCGGCGTGATCACGGCATCCAGGGGCTGTGGCTCCAGGGCTGGATCGAGAAAACCGTGGGGTTCGAGATAGAGCGACCCGGCCGGATGCTCGAGCAGATAACCGTTTTCCACCATCGGCACCGGTGCACCGGCGCTGGCGCGCACCCGCAGGCCCTGGTGGTTGGTGCTCTCTCCGGGGGAGAGGGCTTTCACGCTGGTGAAGCCCAGGCGTTCCGCCACCCGTGCAGCCGCCGCCGATCCAATGACGGGCAGGTCCTTGGGGAGAAGCGCCAAGGTGTCCGGATGGGCGTGGTCTGCAAGCCCCTGGGTGAGCAACAGCAGGTTCAGCTTCTCGGGCACCTTGCGCTCGCAGGGCAGTTCCCCTTTGAGCAGCCACTCCCCAGGGGGGAAGCTCAGGCTGCCGCGCAACCAGGGATCCACCAGAACGCGGAGATCATCGAATTCGAGCAACCAGCCATTGGCTCCGTAGTACGTGGCGGCCAGGGTCATGACGGGCTTTGCTGCCGCTCGCGGCAGTCGCTGCAGAGACCAAAGAATTCAAGCGTGTGAAACAGGAGATCGAAGCCTTTGCGACCGTCTTCGGGCACCTCCAGGTCGTGAATCGGGCAGTGGTCGAGCGCCTGGGTCTTGCCGCAATCGACGCAGGTGAGGTGGTGGCGATCTCGCTCCAGCGGCGCATAGAGCGCCTCGCCATTGGGCAGGTGGCGGCAGCGCACCAGGCCCCGTTGCTGCAGCTGGCGCAGATTCCGGTACACCGTGGCCAGGCCCATGGCCTGTTCGGGCTCCAGGCTGCGGTGCAGCTGCTGACCGCTCATCTCATCACCACAGGCCTGCAGGTTCGCCAGCAAGACCTTCTGGCGGGCATTGATCTGGGTGGCAGGGCGGCGAGTGGCCATGGTTTCAAAGGGCGACCAACCAGCGGCCACTCAACATCACAGCGTGGGATTCAGCCACCGATCAGCTGCTCGCTCAAGCTCCAGAGCCGCTGCCGTTCGGTGGGTTCATTCGCTGCGGGCGCCACACGGCAGAGCGCCGGTGCACCCCGTAAGCCACCGAACTGTTCAGGGCCGTAGTGCTCGCCACCCTGTGCCGTCGCGGCGGTGGCGGCATGCAGTTGTGGGAGGGCACCCATGCCGGCGCTTTGGAACAGGGGATCCATCAGCCGGTAGGCCAGAGCCTCGAAGCGGTTGCCGACGCTGGCGATTGCGGTGGGCTGCAATTCCGTGCGCGCGATGCCGGGATGGGCGGCCAGGGAGCGGATCGGGCTGCTCTGCTCGCGCAGGCGTGCATCCAGCTCAAGGGCAAACATCACGTTGGCGAGTTTGCTTTGGCCATAGGCCGCATAGCGGTCGTAGCCCTTGCTCCAACTGGGGTCGTCCCAGCGGATCTTGCTGAAGTACTGCGCTCCGGAAGTCACCGTCACTACGCGGGGATCGGGCCGGTTCTGCAGCAGCGGCAGCAGGGCCTGAGTCAGGGCCATGTGCCCCAGGTGATTCACACCGAACTGCAATTCATGCCCCTGGGCGGTGGTGCGGCGCGGCGGTGCCATCACGCCAGCGTTGTTGATCAGCAGATCAAGGCAGCCGTAGCGCTCCCCGACGGTGGCCGCCGCCTTTTGCACGCTGGTCAGGTCCGCCAGATCCAGGTCCACCAGATCCACCGCTCCCCCATCGCGCTCCGGCAGCAACTCCTGCTTGGCCAGCTCGGCTTTGCGGGGGCTGCGGCACGCCAACACCACCGTGGCCCCGCAGCGTTTCAAGGCCCGTGCGGTTTCCAGACCCAGACCGCTGTTGGCTCCAGTGATCAGGGCAATGCGCCCCTGCTGGTTCGGGATGTCAGCCGCGGACCAACCCATCGCGTCACCTGAGCCTGGGCTCAGTCCTCCGGGAAGAGCAGCTCGGCCAGTTCGTCGGCGTCCACGTCGTAGACGCGGGCCAGGCTGGTTTCGATGGCGCTGGTCACTTCGCCGGGCAGGAAGCGCATTGAGTTAAGGGCGTCCTCGGCGATGTCATCGGTGAGCAGCTTGTCGTCGCTGTCCAGCTTTTCGTCGTTGATCACCGCCATCACCCAGCTCTGGTAGGCGTAGACCAGATCGGAGAACTCGAGTTCGGGATCGTTCAGGTCCAGGGCCATGGTGCGAATAGCCAGTCGCCCCAGTCTGACCTTTCGCAGGAGAGGATGAACAGCATGGATTCCGCTGATGCCACTGGCCTGCAGGCCACGCTGTTTGATTTTTCAATCGCTGAGCTGGTGCGGCAGCACCGGGAGAGCTTCCAACCCCTGTGGACGGCAGAAAGTTGGGTGAAGCTGCTGATCTGGTTATCGCTCAATTGCGGCAGCTCCGGGGATGAAGCCGGCATGGCCCGGTTCGTCGAGGCGCTTGGGCCAAGCTTCACCACCCGGATGCGGCGGGTGTTCTTTGAGCGGGAGCTGGAGGCCCTCGATCTTCAGGTGATGGCCGATCCGGCTGAGCAGCAGGTGCTGGTGCTGCCGATGGGCCCGGGTGTTCCCCTTGATCTTGAGCGCGCTGGCACGGTGATTGAACAGGTGCAGTTGCAGGACCATGTGGTGGCTGACCGGGCGCGTTGGCAGCAGCTCGATGCTGTGGTGGCGATTCCCCGCTTGGAGGCTGCGGCATGAACCTGATCGGGCGCTACAGCAATCCCGGTTACGCCTCGGTGGCGGATGCGGTGCGTGAATTCTTCGAGCGCCGGGTGGACTTACAGCGGCCTGGCGTGGCTTTCGGGCCCGAGGGGGAGGGGGAGCCGGCGAAACAGAGCACCGACATCAGCCTGGTGGCGATTGATCGCTCGGAACCTGAATCCTTTGCTCTCTCGCAACTGATCCTGCGTGGGGTGACGGCCGGCTTGGAGCGCTATCTGCAGGAGCGACCGCTGTTCCGGCAGTGCTGCCCGCAGCAGAGCCTGTTTGTGAATCCGATCTTCAACCTCCAGCACTACGCCCCGGGGGAAGGGTTCAAGCGTTGGCACTGCGATTGGACCATCAGCGATGAGGCCACCGAACCGGTGCACCGGGTGCTGGCCTGGATTCTTTATTGCAACGACGTGGATGAGGCCGGCACCGAGTTCCACTGGCAGGACCATCACGAACCGGCGGAGCGGGGCAAGTTGGTGATCTTTCCGGCTGGTCCGTCCCACATTCATCGTGGCCGGGTGAACGAGAGCGCCAGCAAGTTGATCGCCACCGGTTGGATCAACGCCGGACGACAGGAGGACTACCTACGACGTCTCGCCAGTTGAATCGTTGGTTGGATCGCTGTCTGTTTCTGCCTGGAGCTGCTTGGTGGGGCTGCCAATCCGGTGGGTTTGTTCCTTGGAGGGGGGCCATTCCATTGGATACACCTGTCGCTGCGGGAAGGGAATGCCGATCCGTTCTTGTCGAACGCCGTCCAGATCGCTTGACGCAAATCACTGCCAACAGCGAAGGCTTCCAGGGGATTGCGCACCCAGAAGAGCAGCTTGTAGTTGATCGATGAATCGGCGAAATCCACCGTGAACGCCTGTGGTGGTGGGTATTCCAGCACCTTCTCGTGCTGACGGGCCACCTCCTCAAGGACCGCGATCACCTGACTGGGTTCATGGTGATAAGCCGCCCCCACCACCACCGCGTCGCGGCGTGAGGTTTCCTCAGCGGTGTACGACTCCGCCTCCTGGGTGAAGAAGTTCTGGTTCGGAATCAGCAATTCCGCTCCATCGCGGCCGCGCCGCAACTGGGTGGCCCGCAGGCCCAGCTTGCGCACGGTGCAGGGGTCGCCGTTGATCATCAGGATTTCGCCGGGGCGCACCGATCCTTCGAACAACAGCCAGAGGCTGCTGATGAAGTTGGAGATGATCTCCTTGATGCCGAAGCCGATGCCCACCGAGAGGCCCCCGGCCACGGCCACCAGGGCGGTGCCATTGATGCCGATGTAATACGCCACCCCCATCACGCCGACGCCGATCACCGAATAGCGAAGAATCACTTCCAGTGCCTTGCGGCCCTGTGGCCTGATGCCGAAGAAGCTTCCCCCCAGCCAGGCGGCGAAGGCCGCAGGCCGGCTGGCCAGGGCGATCACCATATAAACGATCACCAGGGCGGTGAACAATTTGCCGATGGTGAGTGTCACCCCGAACACGTCACCCAGGGAAATCAGCGACAACGATTCCCGGCTGCCCAGCATCTGGACAAAGGTGAGGATCGACATCACCAGCAGCACAGGCCGGAAGAACGATTTATCGATTTCTTCCACAGGCACTTTGGGGAAGCGTTGGTGGATCAGCTGCTTGGTGGGTTCAACGCAGCGCCACAGCACCCAGAGCAGCGCCAGGTACTGCAGAAAGCCCGCTGTGATGCCGGCCAGGGTCAACACGCTGGCGCTAATGAACAGCGCCGCCGGCACGATCAGATGGGTCAGGCTGGCGATCAGGGGGCTGTTGAGTTTGCGCTTGACCCTGGATTCGCTGCTGATGGCAGCAACGAAAAAACCCACCTGGATGAGCACAGAACCGCGTTGCAGATAACCCAGCCAAGTGGTGGCCTCAGACGTGATCTGCGTGATCATGAGCCGCTCTCCCGCAAACTCTTGAGGATGGTTTGGCTGGCTTTCTCAGGAGAACTGACGTCGTAAATGGTGTCGAGCAGAGCGTTCGAGATGGCTTCGTAACGCTCCGGATCCCGGTACACCCGAGCTTTCGATTGCCCCTTGGCGGCGTTTTCCTTCAGCGACTGCTTTGCGTATGTCACCAGGGCTTCAGTCCCTCCTGGGATTTTTGCCGCCACAATTTTTGCGGCTTTCCGATTCACCGGAAGTGAATTGCGTCCGGCCAGGGCATAGGTCTTTTGCGCCCAGGGTTTGGTGATGAAATCGATCATCACCAGAGCCTTGTCCCGCTGCTCGGGGCTGGAGTTGCGCCCCAGGGACCACACCTGAAGTTTGGTGGCGGCTTTGAGCTTGGTGGACGGACCTTTCGGGAGCGGGGCGAGGGCAAGCTTCCCGTCCATTTTTTCTCTCAACTCCCGCAGGCTGCTGCTCCAGCAGGTGATCCAATCCAGATCTCCAGCTACCAAGGCATCGCGCAGGCTGCGCTGATCATTGAGGAAGCGAATGTTCTGCTGATAGCTGGAGTTTTTCAACCAGTGCAACCAGCTGGTCACGTTGGCTTGCCGTTCAGCGTTCGGCGGGAGTTGGGCTAGAGCGGCTTCCATGGCCTCGCCGGCGTCGAAGGATTCAGCGCTCCAGAACAGATCTTTCAGCTGAAGCGCCATGCCGAAGGTGCTGCCTTCGCTTTCTTGTTCCATCCCCTCCAGAGTCTGAGGAGGGGAGCTCAAGCGCTCCTTGTTGAAGCAGGCCAGCTGCACGAACTGGTTCACCGGGCGGCCCACCAGTTGTCCGTCATGAGCGGTGACGAGGTCGAACAGATAGCTCGGTGTGTCGGCGCGATCTTCGGGTGAAAGTTCAATCGGATCCACCAATTTGCGCCTGTACAGCTCAAGGGCTGTGTCGCTATCGGTGATCAGCAGATCTGGGCCAAAGCCGCTGCGGGTCTGATCGGCGATTTCGTCAACGAAGTTTTTCTGGCTGGACAGGGTCAGTTGCGGGCGGATGTGGGGATTCACGCCCTTGATGTGATCGATGGCTTCTTCGGTCACCTCCCTCAGCCGTTCGTAGTCCTTGCTGGAAATGGTTTCTGCGTTGTTGATCGTGCGCGCCACCTTCACCACCACCGGTGGCCTCCAGGAGCTGCAGCCTGCGCTGGTCACGGCGAGTGCGATGCCTAGGGCCAGATGCTGGATCCGGATCGCGACCATGCCATCGCTTCGATAGGCCGATGCTAGGGAGATTGGCCGTAGCGGACAGGGCTTTGCGAGCATGGCCGGCTGAACCGCTGAGCTTTCCGTGCCCGAACTGGCCAAGACCTACGACCCGGCTGGCACGGAGGCCCGCTGGCAGCAGGCCTGGGAGGACCAGGGGGCGTTCCATCCCAACCCGAAGGCCCCCGGTGAACCGTTCTCTGTGGTGATCCCGCCGCCGAACGTGACCGGCAGCCTGCACATGGGCCATGCCTTCAACACGGCCCTGATCGACACGATCGTGCGCTACCAGCGCTTGGCGGGGAAAAACGTGCTCTGCCTGCCCGGTACCGACCACGCCTCGATCGCGGTGCAGACGATCCTCGAGAAGCAGCTGAAGGAGGAGGGCAAGACTCGCCACGATCTCGGCCGCGATGCCTTCCTGGAGCGGGCTTGGGAATGGAAGGCCGAAAGCGGTGGCCGCATCGTGGGCCAGCTGCGGCGGTTGGGGTATTCCGTTGATTGGAAGCGCCAGCGCTTCACCCTGGATGAGGGCCTGAGTGAGGCGGTGAAGGAGGCCTTCGTGCGGCTGCACGAGCAGGGGCTGATTTACCGCGGTGAGTATCTAGTGAACTGGTGCCCCGCCTCTGGTTCGGCGGTGAGTGATCTGGAGGTGGAGATGAAGGAGGTGGACGGCCACCTCTGGCATTTCCGCTATCCGCTGAGCAGCGGCGACGGCCACCTGGAGGTGGCCACAACCCGGCCCGAAACAATGCTGGGCGACACGGCGGTGGCGGTGAACCCCACCGACGAGCGCTACGCCCACCTGGTGGGCCAGACCCTCACCCTGCCGTTCGTGGGCCGGGAGATTCCGATCGTGGCCGACGACCACGTGGAGAAGGAGTTCGGCACCGGCTGCGTCAAGGTGACGCCGGCCCACGACCCCAACGATTTCGCCATCGGCCAGCGCCACGGTCTGCCCCAGATCACGGTGATGCGCAAGAACGGCACGATGAACAAGGAGGCCGGCCAGTTCGAGGGGCTGGATCGCTTCGAGGCCCGCAAGGCTGTGGTGGCTGGCCTGGAGGGGCTGGGGCTGCTGGTGAAGGTGGAGGACTACCGCCACAGCGTTCCCTATTCCGATCGCGGCAAGGTGCCGGTGGAGCCGCTGCTTTCCACCCAGTGGTTTGTCAAAACCGAGCCTTTGGCGGCTCGTTGCCGTGAGGCCCTCGAGAAGCAGGACCCCCGCTTCATCCCCGAGCGCTGGGAGAAGGTGTATCGCGACTGGCTCACCGACATCCGCGACTGGTGCATCAGCCGCCAGCTCTGGTGGGGCCATCGCATTCCCGCCTGGTTCGTGATCAGCGAGACCGGCGGCAAGTACACCGACACCACCCCCTACGTGGTGGCCCGCAACGAAGCTGAAGCCCTGGAGAAGGCCAAGGCGGAGTACGGCGCGGCGGTAGAGATCGAGCAGGACGAAGACGTGCTCGACACCTGGTTCTCCAGCGGCCTCTGGCCCTTCTCCACCCTGGGCTGGCCCGATGCTGACAGCGCCGACCTGCAGCGCTGGTACCCCACTAGCACCCTGGTGACGGGTTTCGACATCATCTTTTTCTGGGTGGCCCGGATGACGATGATGGCCGGCGCCTTCACCGGTGAGATGCCCTTCCAGGACGTCTACATCCACGGCCTGGTGCGGGATGAGCAGAACCGCAAGATGAGCAAGAGCGCCGGCAACGGCATCGATCCGCTGCTGCTGATCGACCGCTACGGCACCGATGCCCTGCGCTTCGCCCTGGTGCGGGAGGTGGCCGGTGCCGGTCAGGACATCCGCCTGGACTATGACCGCAAGAAGGACACCTCCGCCACGGTTGAGGCCTCGCGCAACTTCGCCAACAAGCTCTGGAACGCCACTCGCTTCGCCCTGATGAACCTGGGCGGTGAAACGCCGGCCCAACTCGGGGATCCCGACCCTGCGGCCCTGCAGCTGGCCGATCGCTGGATCCTCTCTCGCCTGGCCCGGGTGAACCGGGAGACGGCCGAGCGCTACAGCAGCTACGGCCTGGGTGAAGCGGCCAAGGGGCTTTACGAGTTCGCCTGGAACGACGTTTGCGACTGGTATCTGGAGCTGAGCAAGCGCCGGCTCAACCCCGGTGAGAACCCCTCAGCCGAGGCCCTGGCTGATCAGCGGGTGGCCAAGCAGGTGCTGGCCAAGGTGATCAGCCAGATGCATCTGATGCTGCACCCGTTGATGCCCCACCTCACCGAGGAGCTCTGGCACAGCGTTACCGGCGAGCCGGAGACCACCTTCCTGGCTCTGCAGCCCTGGCCGGTCCTGGATGAAAGTGCTCTGGATGATGCATTGGAAGCCTCCTTCGCTGAGCTGATCGGCGCCATCCGTGTGGTGCGCAACCTGCGTGCGGTGGCGGGTCTTAAGCCCTCGCAATCGGTGCCGGTGCGCTTCGTCACAGGTCGCGGCGAGCTGGCGGATGTGCTCACCAAGGGCACGGCCGACATCACGGCGCTGACCCGGGCGGAGTCGGTGGTGGTGATGGCGCCGGCGGAGGCCGATGCGGCTCCGGTGGCCAAGGCCCTGGCGGGGGTGAGCGGAGAGTTGCAGGTGCTGCTGCCGATCGAAGGCCTTGTGGATCTCGATGCGCTGAAAGGGCGCCTGGAGAAAGACATCGCCAAGGCGGAGAAGGAGATCAAGGGCCTGGCGGGCCGGCTGGGCAACCCCAACTTCGCCGACAAGGCCCCGCCGGAGGTGGTGGCGGAATGCCAGGCCAACCTCGATGAGAAGCAGGCCCAGGCCAATCTGGCCCGCAAGCGCCTGGCGGATCTGAGCTGAGTCGGTGATTCAGGTTGAGGGGCTGAGCAAGATTTACCGGGTTGCTGAGAAGCAGCCCGGCTTGGCTGGCACCCTGCGTCATTTCATCCGCCGCCGCACCCGGGACGTCACCGCGGTGCAGGACGTTTCCTTCGGGATTGAACCTGGGGAGATGGTGGGCTTTCTCGGTGCCAACGGCGCCGGCAAAACCACCACCTTGAAGATGCTCTGCGGCTTGATCCACCCCAGCGCCGGCGAGGTGCAGGTGGCGGGGCACCGGCCCCAGCGCCGTCAGGCGGAGTTTCTGCGCCGGATCACCCTGGTGATGGGGCAGAAGCAGCAACTGCTCTGGGACCTGCCGCCGATGGATTCACTGCGGGTGAATGCGGCGGTCTACGGCATCCCTGATGCTGTGGCCCGGCGACGGATCAATGAGCTGGCCGATCTGCTGGAGCTGGGGGATGAACTCACCCGGCCGGTGCGCAAGCTTTCCCTGGGCCAGCGGATGAAGGCCGAACTGTTGGCGGCGCTGCTGCATGAGCCGGAGGTGTTGTTTCTCGATGAACCGACCCTGGGGCTGGATGTGAATGCCCAGGCCCGGGTGCGGCAGTTCCTGGCTGAGTACAACCGCCGCACGGGGGCAACGGTGCTGCTCACCAGCCACTACATGGCTGACATCACGGCCCTCTGCCCCCGGGTGCTGTTGATCCACCAGGGTCGCTTGTTCCACGACGGCCCACTGGAAGCGCTGGCTGATCAGTTAGCACCGGAGCGGGAGGTGAGGCTCGAGTTGGAGTCGCCCGTTTCAGCCGATGCCTTGGCGGGGTTGGGGCGTCTGGAGCAGTTGAAGGGCTGTGACGTGCGGCTGCTGGTGCCCCGCGACCAGCTCACCGCCGTGGTGGCGCAGCTGCTGGATCGCTTCCCTGTGCGTGATCTCGATGTGACCGATCCACCGATCGAGGAGTTGATCGGTGGGTTGTTCCGGCAGGGGCGGGTCTGATGCGGATCTTCGGGCTGAACCGCCGGATCATCCGTGTGCTGCTGGGTTCCCAGTACGCCCACATGCTCGAGTACCGCGCCGAAATCGCCCTCTGGGCTCTGTCTGGGGTGTTGCCGTTCATCATGCTCAGCGTCTGGAGCGGCAGCGACGCGCGCACGGGGCTGGGGCTGGATGGTGTGGCCCTGGATCGCTATTTCCTCAGCGCTTTTCTGGTGCGCCAGTTCTCGGTGGTGTGGGTGGTCTATGCCTTCGAGGAAGACGCTCTGCTGGGCCGGCTCTCGCCCTATCTGCTGCAGCCGCTGCATCCGCTCTGGCGCTATGTGGCGGCCCACCTCGGTGAGCAGCTCACCCGTCTGCCCTTTGCAGCCCTGATCGCCGTCGTGTTTTTTGTAGTGCGGCCCCAGGCCTTCTGGTTGCCGTCGTTGGGGGGCTTCCTGTTGGCCTGGCTGGCCACGTGGATGGCCTTCGCCATCGCCTTTCTGTTTCAGAGCCTGATTGCGGCCCTCTGCTTCTGGAGTGAGAAGGCCAGTGCCCTGGAGCGGCTCCAGTTCATTCCCTTCCTCTTCCTGTCCGGTCTGCTGGCACCGCTCACGGCCTTTCCGCCGGCGGTGCGGGCCCTGGCCCAGTGGACGCCCTTCCCTTATCTAATCGACTTTCCGGCCCGGGTGCTGGCGGGCCAACCGGTGGATCTGTTGGCGGGCTTCGGGGCGCAACTGGCCTGGATCGCTCTGCTGTTGCCGCTGGTGCTGCTGCTCTGGCGTGCCGGCGTGCGGCGCTACAGCGCCATGGGGGCCTGATGGGGCGCTACTGGCGAACCCTGCGTCGCTTCTGGGGTACGGCCGTGGCCGTGCAGCTGGAGTATCAGGCCAACGTGCTGATCGAGCTGTTGGCGGTAGCGATGAGCCTTAGCGGCAGCCTGTTCCTGCTCTCGCTGTTCTATGGCCCTGATCAAACGTTGGGGGGCTGGAGCTGGGCCCAGGCCCTGATGGTGCAGGGGCTTTACACGGTGTTCGATGGCATGGCCACCACCTGGTTGCGCCCCAACCTCGGCGCGATCGTCACCCATGTGCGTGAGGGCACCCTGGATTTCGTGCTGCTCAAACCGATCGACAGCCAGTTCTGGTTGTCGCTGCGCACGCTTTCGCCGGCGGGCCTGCCGGAGATCGGCCTGGGGCTTGGGCTCCTGGCCTGGGGCAGCCATCAGGCTGATGTGGTGTTCAGCCTGTCTTCTCTCTTCACCGTGCTGGTGATGCTGCTGGCTGGTGGCTTGATTCTCTATTCGCTCTGGTTTCTGATCGCCGCCACCAGCATCTGGTTCGTCAAAACCTGGAATGCCACTGAGGTGTTGCGGGCCCTACTGGCCTCCGGCCGTTATCCCCTCAACGCCTATCCGCCTGCCCTGCGCCTGTTGTTCACCCTGGTGCTGCCGGTGGCCTTTCTCACCACGGTTCCGGCCCAGGTGCTGCTGGGTGAGGCCGCCGCACCGATGCTGCTGGCGGGCTTGGTTCTGGCGGTGCTGTTCTTTGCGGCGGCGCGGGCCTTCTGGCTCTTTGCCCTGCGCTTTTACACCTCAGCATCGAGTTAGTGCAATGCTCCAGACCATGCGTGGGTGATTCCGCTTGATCTCCTTGGTTCAACACTGGCTGCCGGATGTGTTGGAGCTGCTGCGCTCCCCCGCTGGGGCTCTGTTGTTCATGCCGCTCTATGCCCTCTGGGTGACGCTGCTGCTGCCGGGGGTTTGGGCGTCGATGCTGGCCGGGGTGCTCTATGGCACCTGGCTTGGCAGTGGCCTGGTGTTTGTTGGGGCCTGCCTCGGGGCGGTGGTGGTGTTTCTGCTGGGCCGTTCGGTGCTGCGCGACTGGGCCCGGCGCCGGTTGGAGCAGCTCCCCAAACTGCAGGCGGTGGAGCGGGCCGTGAGCAAGGAGGGCCTGAAGTTGGTGTTGTTGACGCGCCTCTCGCCCGCCTTTCCTTTCTCGCTGCTCAACCTGGCCTACGGCCTCAGTGAGGTGAGCTTGCGGGACTACAGCATCGGCTTGATCGGCATCCTCCCCGGCACGGTGCTGTTCTGCGGTTTGGGTGCCTTGGCCGGCGATGTGGCCCGGTTCGGTGAGGTGCTGGGGGGTGAGGCCGATGCCGGCACCTGGGCGCTGCGGGTGGTGGGGCTGCTCGCCACGCTGGCCGTGGTCTGGCTGGTGAGCCGGGCGGCCCGGCGGGCGCTTCAGGATGTCGAGACGTCGTTCTGATCGGGATTGGGCAGACGCCAGTCCCGCAGGGCAGCGATCAGGATGAACCACGCCAGGCGCACGCGGGCAATCGGGCCGGTGTGCTGCTGCAGCTCAGCCAACTTGGCCCGTCCGCAGTCGGTCTTGATCCAGCGGTGCAGGGCAGGGGTGGCTGGGCTCATGGCTGCAGCAGGGCGGTGAGGTCGGCTTCGCTGAGCACCGTCACCCCGAGGCTCTCGGCTTTGGTCAGTTTGCTGCCGGCGGCTTCGCCGGCCACCAGGTAGTCAGTCTTCTTGCTGACGCTGCCGCTCACCTTGCCGCCGGCCGCTTCGATCAGCGCTTTGGCCTCGCTGCGGCTGAGGTTGGGGAGTGTGCCCGTGAGCACCAGGGTCTTGCCCTGCAGCACGCCGTCGGCGTCAGCTCCGGCTTGGCTGGCGGACTCCTGCTCGAAGGCATTCGCCTCCAGGGAGAGCCCAACGCTGTGCAAGTCCTGCAGCAGCTGTTGGTTGGCGGGGTTGCGCAGCCACTGGCCAAGGCTGGCGCTGATTTCCGGGCCGATGCCATGCAGTTCGGCGATCTGCTCCGGGGCCTCCAGCGCTGCTGCCGCGAGGCTGTCGATGCTGAAGAAAGCGGCCGAGAGCGCTTTGGCGTTGACCTCGCCGATGTGGCGGATGCCCAGGCCATAAAGCTGGCGGTGCCAGGGCTGTTGTTTGGAGGCCTCCAGAGCCTCCACCAGATTGGTGGCCGACTTATCGCCCATCCGATCCAGGCTGGCAAGCAGGGCCGCATCCAAGCGGTAGAGATCCGCCAGCGAGCCCACCAGGCCGCGGTCCACCAGCTGTTCGATCAACTTGCTGCCGAGCCCATCCACATCCAGGGCACCCTTGCTCACCCAGTGCCGCAGGCCACCCCGCAGGATCGCTGGGCAGCTGCTGTTCACGCAGCGGGTGGCGGCTTCATCTCCCTCCCGCACCATGTTGGAGCCACATTCGGGGCAGTGCTGCGGCAGTTGCACCGGTGTGGCGTCGCTGGGCCTGAGCTCAGGCAGCACCCGCACCACTTCGGGAATGATCTCCCCGGCTTTGCGCACCACGATGGTGTCGCCCAGGTGCAGATCCAGTTCTGCGATCCGATCGGCGTTGTGGAGGGTGGCGCGGCTGACGCTCGTGCCGGCCAGGGCGACTGCTTCGAATTCAGCCACGGGGGTGATGGCACCGGTGCGGCCTACCTGAGCACCAACGCGGAGTAATCGGGTGGGGGCTTCTTCGGCCGGGTATTTGAGGGCGATAGCCCAGCGCGGGGCCTTCTGGGTGAAGCCGGCTTCGTCCTGCAGCTGCAGGTCGTCCAGCTTCACCACCACGCCGTCGGTGGCATAGGGGAGGTCATGACGTCCCTGCTCCCAGTGGTCGCAGAAGCGCTGGATGGCGGCCAGGTCTTCGCAGCGTTCCCGGTTCGGGTTCACGCGGAAACCGGCCGAGTTCAGCCACTCCAGAGCTGCCCATTGGCCTGGGGGTTGGGCGTCACCCGGCAGGTGCAGGGTGTAGGCGAAGAAGTCGAGCCGACGGGCGGCCACCACCTTCGGATCCAGTTGGCGCAGGGTTCCGGCGCAGGCGTTGCGCGGATTGGCGAATAGCGCTTCACCCCGTTGCTCCCGTTCGGCATTGATCGCCGCGAAGGTGGCATCAGGGATGAAGGCTTCTCCTCGCACTTCCACCCATTCCGGTGGGTTCTCGATCTGCAGCCGCAGCGGAATCGAGCTGATCGTGCGCACGTTGGCGGTGATCTCTTCACCGCGGCTGCCATCGCCCCGGGTGGCGGCCCGCTCCAGCACCCCATTGCGGTAGCTCAGGGCCAGGGCGTTGCCGTCAATTTTGAGTTCTCCCACCAGGGGCAGGCGGGTGTCGCTGGGACGGTCCAGCACCTTGAGCAGCCGCTCGTGCCAGGCCTGCAGGTCGTCGCGGTTGAAAGCGTTGTCGAGGCTGAGCATGCCCACGCGGTGCTCAACGCTGGTGAACCCCTCCGCCGGAGCTCCACCCACTCTCTGGGTTGGGCTGTCGGACCGTTGCAGGTCTGGATGCTTCTGTTCCAGCTCGAGCAGCTCGCGATAGAGGCGGTCGTAGACCGCGTCCTCCATCACCGGAGCATCGAGAACGTAATAGGCGTGGCCGGCACGGTTGAGCAGCTGCCGCAGTTCCGCAGCCCGCTCGTGCGGATCAGCCATTGACCTGGTTGATGCGGGCAATGCGCCAGTTGTCGTCCACCTTGGTGAAGGTGAAGTCGAGGGGGAGCTCTTCGTCGCCTTCGGACTTCAGCTTCACGGTGAGGATCAAGTTGCCTTCCTGCACGCGGGGGCGGCCGGACTTGAGATTGCGGAACTTGTTCAGCTTCAGGCCCGCTAGGAAGCGGATGAACTGCTGACGGCTCACGTGCTGGCGGTAGGCCTTGGTGGTGAGCAGGTAGGCGGCATCGATGCGGCCGGCAGCCACCTGGGTGAAGAACTGCTTGATCAGGGGATTGATGCCGCGGGCGTCTAGCACCAGCTTCACGGCGTTGTAGATCCAGTACCCCAGCAGGGTGAGACCCCCGGCCAGCAGAGCTTTGCTGCCGATCTCCCGCACCAGTCCCAGTTCCATCACCAGCTGTCAAAGCAGGGCCGAGTCTGACTGACCACGGCAGGATGGCGCTGATTCGGATCTCCTCCCCCCCCGTTCTGTGCCTTTGCAGCCCCTGCTGCCGATGTTTCACCGTCTTAACCGGGAGCATTTCGGCGGTGCTTTGGTGGATGGGGGCCAGCCGCTGACGGCGGTGCGCTGGAGCGATGGCCGGATGAGCCGCACGGCGGGGTTCTACCGCCGTGGCCCCGGTGTGGGTGAGGGCCGCGGCAGCGAGATCGTGCTGTCGCGGCCGGTGCTTGAGCCCTTGCCGCAGATCGCCACGGAAAGCACGCTCTGCCACGAAATGATCCACGCCTGGGTTGATCTGGTGCAGCGTCGCCGCGAAAGCCACGGACCGCTGTTCCGGGCCCGGATGGCCGCCATCAATGCGGCCCAGAGCCGGTTTCAGGTGAGCATCCGCCACAGCTATCCGGTGCCGCCCCGACCGCCCCGCTGGCTGGCGGTCTGTCCCCGTTGCGGCCGCCGCACCCCCTGCCGAAGGCGCACGCGCAATGCCGCTTGTCGGGCCTGTTGTGTCGAGCATTTCCATGGCCGCTGGGATGCCAGCTGCGTGCTCAGCTACGTGGAGGCGGAGGGTTAGATGGAGGTGTTCTGGCTCACCCTGGAGTGCGGCGGTGTGGTGATTGTGTTGCTGGGATTGCGGCGGGAACAGTGGTTGCGCCGCCGCCGTCGGTAACGTCAGGGGATGGAGGAGCGTTTCGATCGGTTGGACCGGTTCCGTGATCAGCGGGATCGCCGTCTCGACCAGTTCTTGGAAACCGGCCGTCAGCTCGTGGATGGGGTGTCCGGTCGGCGACCAGGACAACGGCCTGGAGGGCGGCGCTCCGGTTTGGATCTCGATTCGGTGGGCCGCTGGGTCGGCGAAAAGGTCGAGTGGCTGCTGGAAGAGGACGACGACTGGCAGGAGCCCTGGCAAGAGGCTGGCCGTGGCCGGCCAGAGCCCGCACGTTCGATGCGTTCTTCCCGTCGCCCCCTTGAGGCGATCTCCCGCCGGAGTCGCCGCGGAGCAGCAGCGCAGGCTCCAGCGCCCCCATCAACGCCACCTGTGGCTCAGGAGTTCAGCGCGGCAGATCAGGGCGACTGGCCGGAGGACGACAGCTTCCGGGTGCAGCGCTGGTCGCGCTCTGCCCAGCCGGCAGCCCGTCCAGAGCCCGAAGCCGCATCCAATCCAGCGGGCTCCCGCCGGACCTTGCCCCGCTCCAGCCGCCGCCGGATCGACTAATGCCTCGCGTGCAATGAGCGTGGGCTGACCCGGTAGCGGCAGCCCCGTGCAGCGAGCTGGTGGTTCACATCCTCGAGCAGCTCTCCGGGCATCTCTTCGGCCATCTGGTCCGCTGTGGCGGTGATAGATGGGGATCCCACCTGCAGCGCTTCCAGCAGTTGGGTCCACTGCTCCACTTGCAGGCTGCGGCTCATCGGCTCATAGCCCTTCTGTTCCAGCAGCTCGCTGCAGACCGTGCGGTTCCAGAGCACCGTGCGTCCCTGGCCATGGGGGCCGGTCTGCATGGCGGCATTGGCGTCGAGGGCGCTTTGGGTGGGGCGGCCCCGCCTGTCACGCCAGCCTTGATGTTCGAGGGTCTTGCCGCAGTGAATCGCCGAAATGCCGTAGATCCGACCGAGGTCGGTGAGGCTGAGCCAGGAGGTGGTGGCAGCCATGACACGGTGCACCGAATTGGCCACATCTTCCTGTGAGCACAACTAATGGCAAGTTGTCAAGAGCAAATCCCAACAAACCCGCAGGTTTGTTCATGAATTTTGTTGAAATTCCTGGCGCAGCGTGGGTCCGAGCCAGGTTTCGAGTTGCGGGCTGAACACTTCGCGAATCACGGTGAGGGCCTTGCCCTGGCGGAAGAAGCGGTAATGGCGGCTCCAGTAGGGGCCGCGATGGCCAAAGGTCTGGTCGAGCCAGTCCCCCTCCACCAGTGCCAAGCCATCCACCTCACGGAACAGCTCGGAACGCCCTTCGGTGAGGCTTTTCCAGATCGGCTGGTTGCGGTCCCGCAGGTGCCAATCCGCTTCGGCCTGGTTCCACCAGCTTTCGGCCCAGGCCAGCGGGGTGCCGCCGCAGGTGAGCCACACCTGGCGGCGCAGCAGCGGTGCCATCAATTCCTTCACCTCCTCCGGTGCCCCGGGGTGGTCGGTCTGGTCGGCCTCCATGGCGATCAGATCCACGGCAACGGGCGAACCGGTGAGCAGGCGCAGGTGGCGGGTGGGGCTGCCATCGCCCAGCAGCATCAGCCGCCAGGGGCCGGGCAGTTGACGCGGCCCCTCCGCTGAGAGCACCGCATCGGTGGGGGCTTGCCAGAGCTGGTGCGGTGATGGATGAAGACGGGGGGTGGGGTTCAGAACAGTCCTCCCACCGAGAGGGTTTGGCGTTGGCCGTTGCGGCTGATCACGGCACCGCTGTCGGTGACCTCGCTGAGCACCCAGCCGCTGCTGCCGATCGCTTCACCGATGCCGGCGGACACCGATCCCTGCCCCAGTTGAAAAATGGCGGAACTGGAACCACCGGGGCCCTGCACCACACCGGTGAGTTGCGGGATCGGTCCCATCGGTGCCAATGCCTGAACGCTGCCTAGCGGCTCAACCGTCAAGGGTTGTTGGATCGGCACGGTCAGCGGTTCGAGGCTTTGGATGGCAAGGGAGGCCTCCTCGGGCGTTGCTGTCTCTTCTGCCCGGCTTTCTCGGGCCGCCACTTGCTCGCGCAGCTGCTCGATCAGGGCGGCGTTTTGCTTCCGTTCCAGCTCCAGGCGGGAGCGTTGCAGGCTGCTCACCAGCCAGGCGCTGCAGATCACTCCGGCAACGGCGATGCCACTGATCAGTGGCAGCAGCCAGGTGGAGGGGGAGCGGCGTTCGCTGGGTTCGCTTGGTTTGGTTGTTGGTTCGTGCACATCCACATCCACCGGCACCAGGTGCGGCTGGCTTGGGGCGGTGACCGTCTCGCGGTCGAACACGTTGTCCATCACCTGCTCAGCCCGCAGGTTCCAATAGGCACGTGAGGTGGGAACCCGGGCTGGCACTGCAGAGGTTTCAGGAGTCCAACGCTATCGAGCTTCTGCGGTGGGGGCGAGGGGTTGGCGTTCCCTTTGCTGCAGTTCCAGCCACATCAGCAGGGCGGTGATGTCGGCTTTGCTGACGCCGGGGATGCGGCTGGCCTGCCCCAGGGTGCTGGGTTGAATCGCCGTGAGCTTTTCGCGGGCTTCATTGGAAAGAGTGCCGATGCCGGCGTAGTTGAGGTCGGCCGGCAGCTTGCGCTGGCTCTGGCGTTTCACCTGATCGATCTGCTGCTGCTGCCGCTGCAGGTAGCCGCTGTATTTGATGTCGATCTCCGCCCCCTCGCGCACGGGCAGGGGCAGATCGGCATCAGCCAGGCCATGGCGCACCAGATCGGCGGCGTGCATGCCGGGCCGGCGCAGCAGGTCGGCCAGGGTGATCGAGCCTTTGATCGCTGCACCGGTTTCCTGTTCCACCGCCGGGGCCACCGGATCGCTCACCTTGAGCCGCACGGTTTCTAGCCGCTGCTTTTCGCCCTCCATCGCCTGGAGTTTGTCTTCGAACAGCTGCCAGCGCCGGTCGTCGATCAGGCCAAGCTCACGGCCTAATGGTGTGAGGCGGCGGTCGGCGTTGTCGCCCCGCAGGATCAACCGGTATTCGCTGCGGCTGGTGAGCACCCGGTAGGGCTCGCGCAGGTCCTTGCTCACCAGATCGTCGATCATCGTGCCGATGTAGCTGCCCTCCCGGGGGAAGTGCACCGGCTCCTGGCCGCCGATCAGTCGGGCGGCGTTGATGCCAGCCACCAGGCCCTGGGCGGCGGCTTCCTCATAGCCCGTGGTGCCATTGAGCTGGCCGGCGCTGAACAGGCCGCGCACCTGCTTGGTTTCCAGGGAAGGCTTGAGCTGGGTGGCGGGCAGGTAGTCGTAATCCACCGAGTAGGCCGGCCGCAGCATCACGGCGTGCTCCAGGCCCGGCAGGCTGCGCAGCAGTTGCAGCTGGATCGGTTCGGGCAGGCCGGTGGAGAAGCCCTGCACATAGATCTCCGGGGTGTCGCGCCCCTCCGGCTCGAGGAAGATCTGGTGGCTGTCCTTGTCCGCAAAGCGAACGATCTTGTCTTCGATTGAGGGGCAATAGCGCGGACCTTTGCTGTCGATCACGCCGCCGTAGATGGCGGTGAGGTGCAGGTTGTCGCGGATCAGCTGATGGGTTTCGGCGGTGGTGCGGGTGATGTGGCAGCTCATCTGCTCACCGCTCACCCAGGCGGCCGGGTCAAAGGAGAAGAAGCGATCGGCCGCATCACTGGGCTGCTCCTCCAGTTGATCGAGGGCGATGCTTCGCCGGTCCACCCGGGCGGGGGTGCCGGTTTTGAGCCGGTCGGTCTGGAAGCCCAGTTGCTGCAGTGCTTCGGTGAGCCCTTCAGCGGCTTGCTCCCCTGCGCGGCCGGCGGCCATCGATTGATGCCCCACCCAGATGCGGCCGCCGAGGAAGGTGCCGGCGGTGAGGATCACCGCTTTAGCGCCGTAGACGCTGCCGAAATAGGTGCGGATGCCACTGATGCGTTGCTGGTCCCCTTCACCGCTGGTTTCCAGGCCGGTCACCATCGCTTCGCGCAGGGCGAGGTTGGGGGTGTGCTGCAGCAGTTGCAGCATCTGGCGGGAATAGAGGCGTTTGTCGGTTTGGGCGCGCAAGGCCCATACCGCTGGGCCGCGGCTGGCGTTGAGGATGCGCTTCTGGATCGCGGTGGCATCGGCCAGGCGCCCGATCACCCCACCCAGGGCATCTACTTCATGGACGAGCTGGCTTTTGGCGGGGCCGCCAACGGCCGGGTTGCAGGGCTGCCAAGCGATGCGATCGAGATTGAGGCTGAACAGAGCGGTGTTCAGGCCCAGCCGGGCAGCGGTGATCGCCGCTTCACAGCCTGCATGGCCGCCGCCGACCACGATCACGTCGAAGGATTCGGTGGGGGAGGCGCTGAAGCTCATGCCTCCATTATCTGAGTTGGCTCAGGCCGCCAGGTTGCGGAAGCGGGTGAACTGCGGCTCGAACAGCAGCTTCACCGTGCCCACCGGACCGTTGCGGTGCTTGGTCACGATTACTTCGGTGATGCCGCGGTCCGGTGTTTCCGGGTTGTAGTACTCGTCGCGGTAGATCATCAGCACCAGGTCGGCGTCCTGCTCAATCGAGCCCGATTCCCGCAGGTCGCTCAGCATCGGTCGCTTGTTGGTGCGTGCCTCCACACCCCGGCTCAGCTGGGAGAGGGCAATCACCGGCACATTCAGTTCCCGAGCCATCTGCTTCAGGCCCCGGGTGATGCGCGACAGCTCCTGCACCCGGTTGTCGGACCCTGAGCCTTCCATCAGCTGCAGGTAGTCGATCATCACTAGCCCCAGCTCCTTGCCCTGTTCGGCCATCAGCCGCCGGCAGAGCGAGCGCATCTCCAGCACGCCGGAGTTGGGTTTGTCATCGATGAAGATCGGCAGTTGCCCCAGGCTGTTGATGCCCTGGCCCAGCAGAGGCCATTCCTCCTGCTGCAGGCGGCCGGTGCGCAGCCGGCCCGCCTCGATGCCCACCTCCATCGAGAGCAGGCGGTAGGTGAGCTGCTCCTTGCTCATCTCCAGGGAGAACAGGCACACCGGTAGGTCGTGCAGCTGGGCCACGTTCTTGGCCAGGTTCAGCACGATCGAGGTTTTGCCCATGGCCGGCCGGCCCGCCACGATGATCAGGTCGCTGCGCTGCAGGCCCTGGGTCATCGCATCCAGGTCGTAGAAATTCACCGGGATGCCGGCCACTGAGGTGCCCAGCGAGCGGCTTTCGATTTCCTCAAAGGTCTGGGTGAGGATTTCGGCGGTGGGGGTGAGCCCCTTGGAGGGTTTCTCCTGGCTGATGGCAAAGATCTTTTGTTCTGCCTGGTCCAGCACCTGCTCCATCGGCAGGCTCTGATCAAAGCCCAGCTGGATCACTTCGTTGCCGGAGCGGATCAGCTGGCGGCGCAGGAACTTGTCCATCACCAGCCGGGCCACCTGCTCGATCGAGGCGGTGGACGGCACCCGCTCCACCAGCTCCACGAGTCGGTTGTTGCCGCCCACCTTCTCCAGGGCACCGGTGTCGGCCAGCCAGGCGCTCATGGCGGTGAGATCCGTCGGCTTGCCCTGGCCGTGCAGCATCAGGGCGGTGCGGAAGATCTCCCGGTGGGCGTTCAGATAAAACGCTTCCGGCTGCAGCACATCGGCCACACGCCCGATTGCATCGGGATCCAGCAGGATGCCGCCCAGCACCGCTTCCTCCGCCTCCAGGTTCTGGGGCGGAAGCGAATCGGGCAGAGCCTCGAAATTGGGCTCATCGTCGCGGCCTTTGCCAAAACCACGGCGTCCCCCATCGTTGTTCTCTGGCAGGGGGACGCTCACCATGGCGGCAGGGCGTGAAGCGAAGGGATCACACTCTGGCTCGAATGAGCCGTTTGAGTGTCAATTGACAGCGATCAGTAGCCGACCACTTCCAGGTTGATCTCAGCGGTGACTTCGCTGTGCAGCTTCACCGTCACGGTGTACTTGCCGGTGCGGTGGATCTCAGGCACCACGATGTCGCGGCGGTCGATCTCCTTCTTGGTGGCGGTTTCGATGGCTTCTGCCACGTCACCGTTGGTGACGGTGCCGAACAGCACGTTGTCTTCACCGGTCTGCTTCTTCACGGTGAAGCGACCAATGGTGGAGAGGGCGGTCTTGAAGTCGATGGCTTCTTGCTTCAGAGCGGCCTGACGCTCAGCTTCCTTGGCCCGGCGGTGCTCCACCTGCTTCATCACCGCAGGGGTAAGGGGCACAGCTTTGCCGAAGGGCAGCAGGAAGTTGCGGGCATAACCCGGAGCCACTTCCACCAGGTCTCCGTCCTTGCCGAGGCTGAGGACGTCCTCATTCAGAACGACTTGTACACGCTTAGGCATGGGACCGGTATGAAGGATGGAGACGGGTGCGATCGACCACGTTACGACGTGGCCGGTTTTTGAAGGTTGCTTTGAGCCTCAGGAGGCTCCGGGGACGTAGCGGGCTGTGCGGATCCGGCTGGCCAGTCCGAGGCGCTTGAGCAGGCGCACGTGCTGCCAGGTGAGATCGAACTCGAACCAGCGCAAACCGTGGCGTGCACTCGCCGGATGGGCGTGGTGGTTGTTGTGCCAACCCTCACCGAAGGAGAGCAGTGCCACCCACCAGCAGTTGCGGGAGAGGTCAGGGCAATCGAAATTGCGGTACCCGAAGGCGTGGGTGGCGGAGTTCACCAGCCAAGTCACGTGGTACACGACCACGAGGCGCAGAGGAATGGCCCACAGAACCAGGCCAAGGCCACCGCCGTGAACCTGGGCGGCTTCACCGAACCAGTAGAGCCCAAGGCCCAGGGGGATCTGCAGCAGCAGGAACCAGCGGTCGAGCCAGCGGTAGAAGGGGTCGCACTGCAGGTCGCCGGCGTAGCGGTCGAGTTCCTTCAGGGCCGGGATGTCGTGCAGCATCCATTCGCTGTGGGCCCACCACAGGCCACGGCCAGCGTCGTGGTGATCCGTGGGCTGATCCGAAAAACGGTGGTGATGGCGGTGCAGACCCACCCATTCGATCGGGCCGCTCTGGCAGGCCAGGGTGCCCATCAGCACCAGGATGCGCTCAACCCACACCGGCACCACCAGGCTGCGGTGCGCCACCAGACGGTGCAGGCCCAGGGTGACGCCCAGCACCGTCATCCAGTAGAGAACGCCAAAGGCCACAACGCCCTGCCAGCTCCAGAAGCGCGGCAGCAGCGCCACGGTGGCGAGCACGTGCATCACCAGCATGAAGCTGGTGGTTCCCATCTTGAATTTGCGCTGACGCGCGGGCAGTCGGTCACGCGGTGCCATCACCGCGGCCCGCTGCCGAAGCTCGCGGGTGTCAGCTGTTTGCGAGGAAACCAAGCGGATTCTCCTTGGATTGACAAAGCCGCTCAGACAGGAAAACCAGGGAGCGGATGGTGCCGTTAGTGACAGAAATCTAAAGGAGTTGCCGCATCGCAGCGGCTCCCCGCGTTGTGAATTCTGGCGTTGGCCAGGGTTTAGGAAGGCATGACATCCGTCAGGCAAGTGGTGATCAGTGCGTTTGCAGAGGACCTGATCAACACGGTGGCGCGGGAGCAGGCCGACCTGGCTGCAGCGAGGACGGCGGCGGTGGAGCAACGCCTGCAGCGCGTGTTGGATGCCCTGGCGGCGGAGCGCGTTGGCACCCAGCACTTTGCGTCGCTCACCGGTTACGGCCACGGGGATCAGGGGCGCGAGGTGGTGGATCGGGTTTTTGCCCGGGTGCTTGGGGCCGAAGCCGCCGCGGTGCGCCTGCAATTCGTCAGCGGCACCCACGCCATCGCCGCTGCACTGTTCGGCGTGCTGCGGCCCGGGGATCGTCTGCTTTCGATTACGGGTCGTCCTTACGACACCCTTGAGGAGGTGATCGGTCTGCGCGGCAAGGGCCAGGGTTCTCTGGCGGAATTCGGGGTTACCTACGACGAAATCGATCTGCAGCCGGATGGGGCGGTGGATCAGGCGGCCTTAAACCAGGCCCTGGAGCAGCCCTGCCGAATGGTGCTGATCCAGCGCAGCTGCGGCTACAGCTGGCGTCCGTCGGTCACGGTTGAGCAGATCGCCGGGCTGTGTGAGCGCATCCACGCCCGCCAGCCCGACTGCGTTGTCTTTGTCGACAACTGTTACGGCGAGTTGGTGCAGGAGCAGGAACCGACGGCGGTTGGGGCGGATCTGATCGCTGGATCCTTGATCAAGAACCTCGGCGGCACCATCGCCCCCACCGGCGGCTACATCGCTGGACGGGCCGATCTGGTGGAGCAGGCCTGCTGCCGGCTCACGGCGCCGGGCATCGGCAGTGAGGGGGGCACGGGATTTGACCTGCAGCGGCTGGTGCTGCAGGGTCTGTTCCTGGCACCGCAGATGGTGTCTGAGGCCTTGATTGGTGCCGATCTGGTAGCGGGGGTGTTTGAGCGGCTGGGCTTCCCCGTGAATCCAGCGCCCGGGGCCGTGCGCAGCGATTTGATTCAGGCGGTGCGGCTGGGCAGTCCTGATGCCCTCAAGGTGGTGTGCCGTGCCTTCCAGGCGATGTCGCCGATCGGGGCCTACCTCGATCCAGTGCCGGCCTCGATGCCTGGCTATGCCTCGGATCTGGTGATGGCTGGTGGAACCTTCATCGACGGCTCCACCAGTGAATTTTCGGCCGATGCGCCGCTGCGGGAACCGTTCAACCTTTATGTGCAGGGCGGCACCCATCGCGCCCACATCCGCCTGGCCCTCTCCCGTGCGTTGTGTGACCTCAATGCGGCAGGACTGATCAATCTCCCGCAGACTGGGACCACCTGAAACTGCCTCGATGGCGTTCGCGTTCCCCGACTCTTTTCGCTTCGCCGACAGCCACGAGTACGCCAATGCCGATGGTGAGCTGGTGCGGGTGGGCATCAGTGCCTTCGCCGTTGATCAGCTGGGCGACATCGTGTTTGTGGATCTGCCGGATGTGGGCGCCAGCCTGGCGAAGGGCACCAGCTTTGGCTCGGTGGAGTCGGTGAAGGCCGTGGAAGATATGTATGCACCGATTGCCGGTGAGGTGGTGCAACGCAATGAAGCGGTGCTGGCCAGTCCGGAGGAACTGCAGAACGACCCCCACGGTGAGGGCTGGCTGCTGGTGCTGCGTCCGTCGGACCCCTCCGAGCTCGACAGCCTGATGACCGCCGAGGCCTACGGCGCCAAGGTCAACGCCGGCTGACATCAACGCTGGCTCTCATCAGCGCCGGGGCTTCGCTCTTACGATCGACCGGCGGGCTGTGCATTCGACGTTGACTTCTCCTTTTGCGCAGCGGCACATCGGCCCGAGTGAGGCGGAACAACTCCGCATGCTCAATGCCCTGGGCTACAGCGATCTGCAGGAGTTCATCGCTGATGTCGTGCCCGCCGACATCCTTGATCCCAAGCCGCCGGTTGAGGCCTTGCCCGAGGGTTGCGGTGAGGCGGAGGCCCTCCAGCAGCTGAAGCAGTTGAGTGAAACCAACACGCTGCGTCGCTCCCTGATCGGGCTGGGTTACTACGGCACGGCAACCCCGGCCCTGATCCAGCGCCACGTTTTTGAGAATCCGGCCTGGTACACCGCCTACACCCCCTACCAGGCGGAAATCGCCCAGGGTCGTCTGGAGGCCCTGCTCAACTTTCAAACCCTGATCAGTGAGCTCACGGGCTTGCCGATCGCCAACGCGTCGCTGCTTGATGAAGCCACCGCCGCCGCCGAGGCGATGAGCCTCAGCTTCGGGGTGTGCCGTCGCCCTGAAGCGACACGGTTCCTGGTGGACGCCAATGTTCTGCCCCAGACCTGGGCGGTGCTGCAGACCCGCGCCGAACCCCTTGGTATCAGCCTCGAGCGGATCGACCCGGCCACGGCGCCGATCGATGCGTCGGTGTTTGGTGTTCTGCTGCAGTTGCCCGGTGCCGATGGATGCCTCTGGGATCCATCCGCCGTGATCGAAGCGGCCCACGCCGCCGGTGCCTTGGTCACCGTGGCCATCGATCCCCTGGCGCAAACCCTGATGGCGCCCGTGGGATCCCTCGGAGCCGACATTGCTGTGGGCAGCGCCCAACGCCTGGGGGTGCCGATGGGATTTGGTGGTCCTCATGCGGCTTTCTTCGCCACGGTTGAGGCCTACAAGCGCCAGATCCCGGGCCGTCTGGTGGGGCAGTCCAAGGATGCGGAAGGCCGTTCGGCCCTGCGCTTGGCGCTGCAAACCCGTGAGCAGCACATCCGTCGCGACAAGGCCACCAGCAACATCTGCACGGCTCAGGTGCTGCTCGCTGTGATGGCCTCTTTTTATGCGGTGCACCATGGCCCTGATGGTCTGCAGGCCATCGCCCAACGCATTGCTGGCCTGCGCAGCCAGCTGGAGCAGGGCCTGCGGGCCCTTGGTTATCCGCTGGAGCTGGTCGACCGTTTCGACACCGTCACCGTTCACTGTGCGTCAGCACCGGCTGTGCACCGCGCTGCCGCCGTTGCTGGGTTCAATCTGCGGGTGCTTCCCGATGGTGCAGCACCCGCAGACGCCACCGGATTCGGCATCAGCCTCGATGAGCTCTCGGATCAACAGGAGCTGCAAGCTCTGCTCGCCCTGCTGGCGGAGGCCTGCGGTCAGGCCACCCCGCAGCTCGAGGCTGAGCAGCCCCCGTTGCTTTCGCTGCCGCAGCGCAGCCAGCCCTGGCTGAGCCAGCCGGTTTTTCATCAGTACCGCAGCGAATCAGAGCTGTTGCGCTACATCCAGCGGTTGGTGAGCCGTGATCTCTCGCTGGTGCACGGGATGATTCCGTTGGGCAGTTGCACCATGAAGCTCAACGCCGCCGCTGAGCTGCAGCCGGTGAGCTGGCCTGCGTTTGCGGCCTTCCATCCCTTTGCCCCAGCCGATCAGGCCCAGGGCTATCGCCGTCTGGCCGACGATCTGGAGCAATGGCTGGCTGCCCTGACCGGTTTTGCCGCCGTGTCGTTGCAGCCCAATGCCGGTTCCCAGGGGGAATACGCCGGGCTGCTGGTGATTCGCGCCTGGCACCGCTCCCGCGGTGAAGCCCATCGCGACATCTGTCTGATCCCCACCAGCGCCCACGGCACCAACCCCGCCAGTGCTGTGATGGCTGGTCTCAAGGTGGTGGCCGTCGCCTGTGATGACGAGGGCAACATCGATCAGCAGGATCTGGCGGCGAAGGCGGCCGAGCACGCCGACCGGCTGGCGGCGCTGATGGTCACCTACCCCTCCACCCACGGCGTGTTTGAAACCGGCATCCGTGAGATCTGCTCGGTGGTGCATCGGAACGGCGGGCAGGTGTACCTCGATGGGGCCAACCTCAATGCCCAGGTGGGGCTGTGCCGTCCTGGTGCCTTCGGTGCCGATGTCTGCCACCTCAACCTGCACAAGACCTTCTGCATCCCCCATGGGGGCGGTGGCCCAGGCGTGGGGCCCATTGGTGTGGCGGCGCATCTGGCACCCTTCCTGCCGGGGCACCCTTTGCAGGCTGGCGCTGCATCGGCCATCGGTCCGGTGTCCGCAGCTGCGCTCGGTAGCGCCAGCATCCTGCCGATCAGCTGGATGTACCTGCGGATGATGGGGGCGGAGGCCCTGCGGCAGGCCAGTGCCGTGGCGCTGTTGTCGGCCAATTACCTGGCCCATCGGCTTGATGCCTCGTACCCCGTGCTGTTTCGCGGCAGCACCGGCCGGGTGGCCCATGAATGCATCCTCGACCTCCGGCCGCTCAAGCGGGATGCGGGGATCGATGTGGATGACATCGCCAAGCGTTTGATGGACTACGGCTTCCATGCGCCCACCGTCAGCTGGCCGGTGGCCGGCACGGTGATGGTGGAGCCCACCGAAAGCGAAAGCCTGGCGGAGTTGGATCGTTTCGCCGATGCCCTGGTGGCGATCCGCGAGGAGATTCGCGCCATTGAAGCCGGCAGCAGCGACCCTCAGAACAACCCGCTCAAGCGTGCTCCGCACACCCTGGCGGCCGTCACAGCGGATGACTGGGATCGTCCCTACAGCCGTCTGCAGGCCGCCTTCCCGATGGAGGGGCAGCAGGAGAGCAAGGTTTGGCCTGCGGTGGCACGGATTGATAACGCCTTTGGTGATCGCAACCTGGTGTGCACCTGTCCGTCGGTGGAAGCGGTGGCTGTGGCGGCTTGACGCCCTGGTGCAAGGGGTTCAGAGCGTGTAAATTTTCACTGAAAGTGGAAAAATTGGTTTGATTCCGTTCATCGCCCTTGCGAGTTCGGTCAAACTGTTCGACAACTGATTCGTCTGTCGGGGGACACCATGGATCGGGACAACAACAAGAAATCCGCGCTCAGCAGCGTTGAAGGGCCTGCCCTTCCTCAACTTCCTGAGGGTCTGGAATCGGCCTTCAATCGCGGCCATACCTTGTCAATTGAAGGAACCAATGTGATTCGGGTTCCCTTTGGCACGCGCCGTTCCCGTCGCAGCCGCCCCGAGCGGCCCGATCACTGGGCCACCCTGGTGATTCCTTTTCAACCGGTGGGCGATCCCACTCCACCGCCGGCAGCGGCCTGAGTTCAGGCCACGCCGATCTCTGATTCTTCCTGGGCCAGACGCCAGTCCAGCAGTGCTTTGACGTCGGCCAATGAGCAGGTTGGTGTGCGGAAGGGCAGCAATCGCATCGGGCTGCGTTCCGGCCTCACCAGCCAGCTCCGGTTGGTTTGAGGCATCAAAAGAAAGCCGCGGTATCGAACCGAGGCCTCCTGGCCGTTCATGAATCCCATCGCTCTAGGGATTGTTTGGAAGTGACCCCGTCATTTCAGGGCACAAGATCTGGTGTCGCGCACTTGCACCAGATTTTTTCCGGATTGCTTCACGCCAGGGCAAACAGCAGCACGTCGGCGCGCTCTCCGAGGCCGATCAGCTCGCTTTGTGTTGCTGCGTCCTGGATCAGGCCCAGCCCATCGCCCCGCCGCAGCGACTGCTTCGGAGAGCCTTCACTGTTGAGCGTCAGCTCCCCATCAATCACCTGAAGCCAGAGCCATCGCTCCTTGGCGGCGGGCAATGGCAACTTCTGTTGGCGTTGCGGTTGGGCACGCCAGAGGCGCACGGGACGTTCGATGGCCATCGCATCGCCGGTGGCGTCGGGCTCAATCAGGGGCGTCCAGCCCTCGCCGATGGCGAAGGGTTTCTGCTCGTAGGCGGGCTGGATGCCCAGCTGTGCTGGCTCAATCCAGATCTGCAGCAGCCTGCAGGGCGCGCCGGTCTGGTTGATTTCGCTGTGAACTATGCCGCTGCCGGCACTCATCCGTTGCACCTCGCCGGCGTGCAGCACTGCGCTGTTGCCCATCGAGTCGGCATGGGTCAGGGCCCCCTCCACCATCACCGTGATGATTTCCATGTCCCGGTGGGGGTGCATGCCGAACCCCTGGCCTGCAGCAATGGTGTCGTCGTTGATCACCCGCAGGGGGCCGAAGCCTATCCAGTTCGGATCCTGATGGCTGCCGAAGCTGAAGCTGTGCCAGGAATCGAGCCAGTCCAGCTGGCTGTGGAAGCGCTGGTCTGCGGGTCGCAGGATCACGGTTGACGTGGTGGCGTGTTGACCTGTTGGCGGGGCCATCCGGGACATCGAGGTGTTCAGGGTTGGAGGGGTTGCATCTGCAGAAGCCTCTGCACCAGGTTGTTGATGCTGTCGTCCTGGGCTGGTTTGGCGTGGTTGCTCAGCAGCTGACGCCCCACCACCTGGGCCCCGAGGTGGGTGAGCTGGATGCGCAGCGACACCAGCAGTTCCATGCCGCCACCGCCGGAGAAGGTGGCTATAGCGATCGGCCGCCCGTTGAACAGGGATCGGAAGTCGTCGTCGGTCACCGAGAGCCAGGCAATGGCATTGGTGAGCGACGGCGGAATCGAGCCGTTGTATTCCGGGGCGCAGATCACCCAGCGTGGGGTTGCGTGCAGCTGGTCGTGCAGGTTCGCCAGGTCAGGGCCCGCCCCTGCTGCCTGGACCCGTGGCGTGAACAGGGGTAGGTCGAGCTGGGTGAGATCGATCAGTTCGGCGCTGGCGTTCTGAGCTGCGGCGGCTTGCACGAAGCGTTTCGCCAGCTTGCGGTTCTCGCCATTGCTCGCCGTCAGAACGATGAGATCAGAGGGCATGGAGACGAAGGCTTTTGATCGAATCGTGCAAGGGCCTCAGGCCGTTTTCAATTCGGCTTCGCGGTAAGGAACAAAGCTGGCTATGCGGGCGCCTCAGATCGGGCAGTGCCAATCGTCGGGAATCGCCTCAAATGGCGTTCCTGCGGCGATGCCGGAATCAGGATCCCCTTCGGCGGGGTCGTAGACCATCGAGCACACCTTGCAGATCCACTTGCCCGGGATCGGTTGATCGGCCTGGCCTGCGCTGCCCTTGCCTTGCAGGGCCTCGAGGGCAACGCCATAGGTTTCGGCGTGATGCTGCTCGATCGGGGTCAGCAGGCCGAAGTTCTTGGCGGCGGTGCGGAACAGGCCCGCATGCTCCTTGGATTCGCTGCTTTGCTCGGCGAATTCCGCTGCGGCTCCGCTGTCCCGGTCCTGCCGGGCCTGGGCGGCGAACTCCGGATACATCGTTGTGTATTCGTAGGTTTCACCTTCAATCGCCAGCTCTAGGCAGCGGCTCAGGATGGCCTGCTTCTCCTCGTCGCTGAGCTGCTCGGGATTGTTCACCACCAACTCAGGGTGCAGCAGGCGGAAGTGGGCGAAGGCGTGTTCCGTTTCCTGCGCTGCGGTGTCTCGAAACAACTTGGCCAGGTCCTTGTGACCCAGTTGTTTGGCCACCTCTGAAAAGAACAGGTATTTGCGGTTGGCCATGCTCTCGCCACCGAAAGCGGCCTCGAGATTGGCGTGGGTGGAAGGCTTGGAAAGGTCCATCGATGGCACCACGGATCGTTCCATCAGCCTAGCCCTAACTCATAGTGAGTATGAGTTAGCAGGAAGTTCGATTTGCCGGCTCAGGCTGCCGGCTCAGTAGTTGGCGCCGCTGCGGCGTTGGTGCACCGCGGTGCTGCCCTCCGCATCCAGCACCCCGCCGCGATCCACTTCGGCATAGATCAGCCAGTGGTCGCCGCATTCCATCCGCTGGCTCACCTTGCCGTCCAGCCAGGCCAGAGCATCCGGCAGCAAGGGCTGTTCGGCGGGGCTGGTGTCCAGCTCGAGGCCTGCAAAGCGATCGGCACCGGGTTCGAACGGTTGCAGGAACTGCTTCATCAGGGCGGTTTCGCGGCCTTCGGCCAGCACGTTCAAGGCGAAGCGATCGCCCTTGTGCAGCAGCGCTTCCACGGCACGGTCCTTGGCCACGGCCACGGTGATGCCGGGGGGACTGAAGCTGGCCTGGCTCACCCAGCTGGCCACCATGGCGCCGCTCAGCTCCGCTTTGCGGGTGGTGAGCACGCAGAGGGAGCCGATCACACGGCCCAGGGCCAGCACCGCTGGATCGCTGCGGCTTTCGCTCAAGCCCCCCGCACTGCGCCGTTGCGCCCGTTTCTGGCTCTGCAGCAGCTGGCGGGCGAAACGGGTGCCGGTTTCCTCCAGCTCCTTCACCCGGGCGGCATCCGGACTGAACTTCACCCGGATCGGCTCGAAGCCAAAGCTGAAGCCGCCATCCCGCAGCTTCGTTTCCAGCAGGTCCACCGCCTCGCCGCTCCAGCCGAAGCTGCCGAACACCCCCACGGGCTTGCTGCGATCCCCCTCCGCCAACACGGTTCCCAGGGCCGAGACGATGGGTGTGGGGGCATGGCCCCCCAGGGTGGGTGAGCCGATCAACACGGCATCGGCCTGCTGGATCGTGCTCACCAGTTCATCTGCGGGGGTGAATTCGCAGTTCAAGCTGCTCACCCGGATGCCGGTGCGGCTGACCCCGCGGGCCAGGGCATCGGCAATGGCTGCAGTGTTGCCGTAGGCGCTGGCAAACAGCAAAGCCACCGTCAGGCTGGCGTTCTGCTGGCCTTCGCCCCAGCGGCGGTAGTCATTCAGCAGGCTGCGCCAACTGGCTTCGATGGCCGGGCCATGGCACGGCGCGATGGTGCGGATGTCGAGTTCTTCGAGCCGTTCCACCAGGGCATCCACCTGACGGGCCATGGGGGCCATCAGGCAGTCATAGAAGTGACGGCGTTCTTCTTCGGTGCTGCTGCGGTTGCTTTCGGCCCAGCTGTCCGTGCAGAGGTGGGCACTGAAGAACTTGTCGCTCATCAGCAGGCCCAGGCTTTCCTCGAAGGCCAGCAATCCGCCCGGCCAGCGGGGGGTTGGCGCCGGCAGCAGCATCAAGCTGCGCTGATGGCTGAGCGGAAGCGTTTGCTCCTGGCGGATCACCCGCAGGGGCGGCAGACCGGGCAGTGGCGGTTGCTCGCTTGTCTCACCGGGGGGGGCTGGCTTGCGTTGGCTCCACAGCTCCTCGATCAGCTTGGCGCCGGGGTTGGAGACGATCAGTTCCAGGCCGGTATAGGCCTCCGCCAGATCCCGCAGCAGGGCAACGCGGTTGGGGTTGACGTGGCCCACCACCACCAGGAGCGGTGCGTCGCTGCTGGGCAGGGCTTCGGCAAGCACCGGCAGAAAGGCCGCGCTGTAGGCCACCCCCGGGGGGTGGACCAGCACGGCAGGGGTGCCATCAGCGGCCTCAAACAACACACTGTTGGCGGTGCTGCCCCGCTCCAGGGCGTATTCCAGTTCGAAGCGGTGACGTTGAGGGCTCAGACCGCGAAGTCCAACGACCCCCTCGTCGATCGGCAGCTGGATCGTGCGACGCGTGGTTGCGGTGCTGGTCACGCTCATCTTCGAAGCCAGTTGAATGTAGGCGCGTTGTTGATGGGAGCAGAAGGGCTTTGGCGCAGAGCGTTGTTGTTCTCTCCTCCCAGCTGATCACCACCCTCTCGGCACTGGCCTATCTGCGCTGGAGAGGGATCCGCGGCACCCGGCTGGAGGTTGTCTCGCTCTATCGCGACGACCTCAGCCATTCGGCCAAGGCCTTCCAGCCGCTGCTGCGGTATCTTGCGGCTCAGGATGGGCATGACTGCCGGTTCATCGCCGGAGACAGCGCCTTCACTGAGCCGGAGCCCAGGGCCTGCAGCTTGTTGCTGCTGCCGCGCTTGGACGATCGCGAAGGCCAGCAGATGCTGCGCACCTATCAGGCCTCAGAGGTGGTGGAACTGGGGGAATCGATTGGGGTTGAGACGCGGCTGTATTCACGGCGTGGGCGTCGGGAACGCCAACGGATGTTGCGGCGATTGCACTGCGCTGATGGCCAAGCTGTGGTCCGACAGGATCCCCTGATTCCGTTCAATCAGCCTGTCGATCCAGGTCGGCTGCGTTGTTTGCTCGAGCTCTGCGCCACGTGTCGCGCGGCTTTCGCCGACTCCCCTTCCACCAATGGCAACCCTGCGCCAGGGCTGATGCTCTGTTTGCCATACCTCAAACTGAAGACCTGGCGCTTTCGCTGGCGCCTGATGGGGCGATCGCTGGGTTGGCGCCAGGCGCCGGTGATTGAGAACGGTTCCTATGTAAGGCGTGCCGTTCGTTCGGCCTGGCGCCCCCTGCCCGCGGCTGCACCGTTGAGGGTGCAAGCCCATCCCAAGAACGAATCACACCATGGCTTGATCGAACGGCTGTTGGCTCCGTTGCGTCCCGATGCTCCGCTCCAGGTGCTCGGCTCGACAGACCCTCTGGAGGTGCGTCTGTCGAGCGGATGGTCGTCTGAAGCGAGTGGACCTTGGCAGCTGCTGGGCTTCGGCACCAACCTCCTGGCCGCCGCGGTGTTTCTGGCGCCTCATCACCGTGGCGTCATGCTCTGCCAGCCGGCGGAGCAGGGTTGGTGGCGGCGTTGCTCAGACCCTTGGCTCAACCGTCGTGAATGGCGGAGAAGCCAGCACGTGGGTGCCTTGCTGAGCAACCTTTTGGATGCTCTGGATCAGCTGCCGGCTCAGTAGTGGTTGCCCACTTTGCGGTGATGCACCGCGGTGCTGGCCTCGGCATCAGCCACGTTGCCCTGCTCCACTACGGCATAGATGATCCAGTGATCAGGGCCTTCCATCCGTTGCTCGACCCTGCAGCCCAGAAAGGCCAGGGCATCAGCGAGCACCGGGCCGCCATCGGCGGTTCCCTCCAGCACGTTCACCCCAGCGAAACGATCGGCGCCGGGGGGGAAGCGCTTGAGGAAATGGCGCATTAATTGTTGGTGGTTGTCCTGCCGTAGAACGTTCAGCACGAAGCGGTCGCCCACTTGCATCAGGGCTTCGATCGCCCGGTCTTTGGCGACGGCGATGGTGAGGCCCGGTGGGGTGAAGCTGGCCTGGCTCACCCAGCTGGCCACCATGGCGCTGCGGCGTTGTGATTCGCCCTCTCCCTGGCTGGCGGTCACCACATAAAGGCCACCGCTGATGCGACCCAGGGCCTTGTCGAGGTCGCCATCGAGGCTTTTCATCGCCGCGATCGTCTTTTCTTTGGTCAACAGCTGGCCGAGGTCGGTGCCCGACTCCTCACAGCGTTGGTAGTCGCTGCCCTGGGGCAGTTGTTTGATTCGCAATGGGCTGAAGGCTTGCTTCTGCCCCTGGCTGCGCAGTTGATCGGCGACGGCGTCGATCGGTTCATCGTTGCCGCCGAAGGCGTCGTACACCCCCACAAGTTGTTTGGGATGCATGGCCGCCAGCAGGGTTCCGATCGAGGCCTGGAGATCCGGTTCCGGTTCCGCGGGCCAGGTCGGCACCACAACAGCTTTGGCATCGCCCACCAGGGCGGTGAGTTCCTGGGGGTCGGTGGCCCGCAGGTCCACCAGCTGCACCTGGGCATCCGCCTTGCCGATGCCGTGGGCAATGGCCTGGCTGATCCGATCGGAGAAGCCGTACTGGCTCAGATAACAAACAGCGGCATAGCTCTCGCCCTTGCTGCGCTGGCCGCTCCACTCGCGGTAGTCGCTGATCCAGTGGCTGAGGTGATGCCGCAGTAGCGGTCCGTGGCCCACCGCGATGGTGTTGATCTCCGGCAGGCCATCCATGCGCTTGAGGGCCTGCAGCACGCTGCGAGCATTGGGGCCCATCAGGCAGTCGTAATAGAAGCGGAAATCGGGGGCGATGGCGCCGGGGTCGGCGTCGAAGACGTCGTCAGAGCAGTAATGCAGGCCGAAGGCATCGCAGGTGTAGAGGATGCCTGTGCCGTGATCGAAGGAAAAGATCGTGTCCGGCCAGTGCAGGTTCGGAGCACTGAGGAATTCGAAGCGGTGCTGGATGCCGCTCTCGGGGTTGGTGCCGAGATCCAATTCCTCGCCCGACTTCACCGCACGGGATTTGAACGGCCTGTGCACCTGGTCCTTGAGGAACTGCAGCGCCACCTTCGATCCCACGATTTCGATCTCGGGATTGAGATCGATCAGGTCACCGATCAATCCGGAGTGGTCGGGTTCGGTGTGGCTCACGATCAACACATCGATCGCAGTTGGATCGATCTGCTGCTTGAGCAGGGGGATCCAGGTGTCGCGGAACTTGGCGTGGCTGGTGTCGATCAGGGCGGTGCGTTCACCCCGCACCAGGAAGGCGTTGTAGGTGGTGCCGTTGCGCAGGCCGAATTCAATGTCGAAGCGGCTGCGGTCCCAGTCGAGGGAACGAATCGTCGTGGTGTCGGCGGCGATGGCCTCGCACTGCAGCGACAGCTTCGGAGCAGCGGGAGCAACGACCATGAAACCGACCGTGACGGAAGTCGACTCTACGGAGATTCAGCGGGGCAAAGCGGCGGAGACTGGTATCAACTGCAACCTTGTGATGGCGTCATCGACGCTGCGACGCAGCATTGGACCCGGGATCCTCTTGGCCGGTGCCTGCATCGGTGGATCCCATTTGATGTCGTCCACCACGGCGGGAGCCCGATTCGGCTTTGCGCTGGTGGGCCTGATCCTGCTCACCAATCTGATCAAGTACCCGTTCTTGCGCGTGGGCACCCGCTTCACAGCGGCCACCGGACTGTCGCTGCTGGAGGGGTTCCAGAAACGCAATCCCCTCTACCTGCCGCTGTACCTGGTGGTGAGCCTGGTCACCGGCACCTTCACCATCGCGGCGGTGAGTTTTGTGGCGGGGCTGCTGCTCACCAATATCCCTCTGCTGGCGGGGTTGGATCCCTACGGCCTGTCCATCGCCGTGCTGGCGGTGAGTGGCCTGGTGCTGCTGCTGGGGCATTACTGGGCGCTCGACCGTCTCTCCAAACTGTTGGTGGTGCTGCTCACCCTGCTCACGGGGGTGGCGGCTGCATCACTGCTGATCCGCGGCCCCGTCGGGGATGTGGCGGCCAGTTGGGTCAGCACGGATCCCAGCCCCTGGACCCTGGCCAACCTGGCCTTCCTGATTCCCCTGATGGGCTGGATGCCAGGCCCGGTTGAGATGTGCGTGTGGCCGTCGTTGTGGATGTTCTCCCGTGCGCGCGACACCGAACACACCGCAACGCCGAAGGAGGCCGAGTTTGATTTCAACCTCGGCTATGGCGTCACCGTCGTGACGGCCATGTTCTTTGTGATCCTGGGCGCTTACACGATGTACGGCAGCGGTGACGGAATGCTCGCCGGAAGTGGCGTGTCCTTCGCCCAGAAGCTGATCAAGCTCTACACCGCCGCCATGGGTGGTTGGGCGGCCTGGGTGATTATCCCCGCGGCCTTTTCCGCCATGTTCAGCACCACCCTCACCTGCCTCGATGCCTACCCCCGCAGCATTGCGGCGATCCAGGGCTTGCTGCGTCATCACGACAGTGGGGATTCAGCGCCGGGGCCCATGCAGCGTCGCTTCGACATCTGGGTGATCGTGCATTTCCTGGCCGCTGTGCTGGCGCTGGTGGTGGCCAAGAGCGGCGGAATCGGCGTGAAGGATTTCGTCTTCGGGGCGATGACCGGCAGCTTCCTCACGGCTCCTCTGTTCGCCTGGATGGCTATGGACACGATCAACAGCCCCTTGGTTCCAGTGGAGCACCGTTATGGGCGGCTCACCCAGGCCTTCTGCTGGTTCGGTCTGGTGTTTTTCAGTGGCTTCAGCCTGCTGTTCATCGGCCGCTTCTTCCTCGGCCTCGGCGGCTGATTTCGCCCTTGCTTCAAAAAAACCCCTGCCGTGGGCAGGGGTTGGGCTTCCGTTCTTCTTGTCTGGGTGTGTTGGGATTGTCCAGCCCAAGGCTTTCAGTGCTCAGGTTCTGATCAGCTCTCCACCTTCACCGAAACGCTGGTGTGTTCCACCGCTTTGCCGGCGTTGATTTCAAGAATGCCGTCCCGATAGCTGGCCTTGAGCTGGTCGCGATCGAGGCTGTGGGGGAAACGGAAGCTGCGGCTCCAGGTGCCGCTGCGGAATTCGCTCAGCAGCGGTGTGTTGCTGTCGTTGCTGTCTGTGGCTGGGCGTTCGGCGCTGATCACCAGGTTGCGATCGGTGGCCTTGACATCGATGGAGTCGCGGTCCACCCCGGGCAGTTCCAGTTGCACGGTGTAGCTGGTCTCGGTTTCGCGGATTTCGGCGTTGGGAACGCGCTCAGCGGTGGCCAGTTGTTGTTCGAGACGCTCGAACAGATCAAAGGGGGATTGGCGCAGGGTCAGCATGATGGTGGCTCCGAAGAATGAACATCTGCGGACTGGGTTGATCGCCCGCCATCACAATCTGCGCCGCTTGGATGAGAACCAGAAGCGTGAGAACCGTCCGTTTTGATTCGGTCTGTACCACCAGGTTCGGCTGGCACCACAGGGATGGTGTTGAAACCGAATCTCCTTAAAGCCACCACCAGTCGCTGAAGCAGGCCGCCTGGCCGCAGACCCGCTCTTCTGCATCCCACAGGGTCCAGATCCGGGCCTTGTTGATCATGAATCGCCGCCCTTTGCGGCTGATGCGAATGCCGCGATAGTTCTGCACGGCATCGAGGCGTTTGGCCTGGCCCAGTGCGCTGCTGCGTTCCGCCCGTTCGCTGTCCGGGGCGGTGAGCCGTGAGGGCATGCCAATCAGCACATTCCAGTCGCTGTCCCACAGCAGCAGGGCCGCAGCGTTGGCGTAACTGAGTGCGGGATCCTGCTCCGTGCCGTGGGCCAGCACCGGAAAGCCGCAGGCAAACAGGTTCTGGCAAAGCAGCCGCCTTGACTGGCCCGGTTGGGCGGAAGCGATCAGCGGCCTGCTGAAGGCTTGTTGATGCGATTGCAGCAGCACTGCGGCGAGTGCTTGTTTGTCGGCGGTGAGCCAGGCGGCTTCATGGCCCATGGCTTTGCTCTGCGTTAGCTCCCGGCTGCCATGGCCTGCAGCATCGCCTTCTGGGCACTGGCCTGACCATGGGCCTTGAGGTTGTTAAGGAAGGTGCTGCGCGCATCGGCGAAGCGTGGGTCTTCCGCCAGCGGCAGCTCTCCGGCGGTATCGAGGCCCGTGTCGCCCTCCATGGCTGGGGTGATCACCACCAGGTCGCCATCGAGGCTGCGGTTGTAGCGCCACCACAGGGCCGGGTCCTGCACCGCCGCATGGGGCGGCAGCGGTGTTGCCTCTTCAGATGTGCTGGCTTTGTTCTCCTCCTTGGCTGACGCCGCCCGCTCCGCCAGGGCCTTGCGCCGGTGTTCCGCCAGGTCTTCCAGCAGCCGAGCCCGGTTGCGGCCCCGCAGTTGGAACAGCACGAAGGGGTCTTCACTGAAGCGATCCCCCATCAGGAAATACACTGCGCTGATGTGTTTGCAGGGATTGGCTTTGTCGGGGCAGCTGCACTCGCTGCGCACCTCCTGCAACTTGAACGGGAACAGGCGTTTGCCGCTGGCGGCAAACGCCCGTTCGATGTCGGAGGGCATGATCCCCGCCAGCAGCTGGGCCGACCAGCGGGCTTTCTGGGTCAGTGCTTCCAGCACATAGCCCCAGTCCTCATCGTTGAGCACATCCAGCCAGAGCTTCACTTTGTAGGGCGCTTCATCGGTGCCCTGAACACGGGCATGCACGCGGCGGCCTTCGAAGCGGATCGAGGTCACATGGCCTTCACGGGCGTAGCCCCAGGCCCGCTCCAACCGTTTCTTGAAGCGGTAGCCGTTGATCAGCTCCATCCACTGCTCGACCCACCAGGGCTGTTGGCCCAGGCCGTCGTCGCCGATGGCGGTGATGCTGTTGCTGCTGCCGTTGCTGAGGGTCATGGTCAGGTGTCCTCCAAGGCGACGAGATCGCGCAATTGATCGCCACCGAGGCTTCCCAGCCAATCCTCGCCGGAGCCGATCACATCCTCAGCCAAGCGTGATTTTTCGCGGATCATGCGATCGATTTTTTCCTCCACCGAGCCGCTGGTGATGAATTTATGCACCATCACCCGGTTGGTCTGGCCGATCCGATAAGCCCGGTCGGTGGCTTGGTTTTCGACAGCCGGGTTCCACCAGCGGTCGATGTGGAATACGTGGCTGGCTCGGGTGAGGTTGAGGCCCACACCCCCGGCCTTGAGTGAGAGCAGGAACAGCTGCGGCCCGCGGGGATCCTCCTGGAAGCGATCCACCATCGCCTGCCGTTCGCTCTTGCGGGTGCCGCCATGCAGGAAGGGAACTTCCGATTTCCAGCGCTGCTGCATCCAGGACTGCAGCAGATGCCCCCATTCGGCGAACTGGGTGAACAGCAGGGCCCGATCGCCCGCTTCGATCACCTCATCGAGGATTTCCTCAAGCCGTTGCAGCTTGGCCGAACGGCCCAGGAAGCCATCGTCCACGGCTCCTTCGCTCAGGGCTAGGGCGGGATGGTTGCAGATCTGTTTCAGCCGGGTGAGCAGGGCCAGCACCTGCCCGTGGCGCTGCCCACGCGGCGCCCGCGCAATGGCATCGAGGGTGTCTTCCACGGTCTTGCTGTACAGGGATTTCTGCTCCTTGCTCAACCCCACCCATTCGCTCAGCTCCACCTTCTCCGGCAGGTCGGAAATGATTGTTTTGTCGGTTTTCAGCCGGCGCAGGATGAACGGACCCACGCGGCCTTTGAGGTCCCGCAGGGACGACATGTCCCCATACCGCTCGATTGGCATCCGGTAGCGCTGGCGGAAGAAGTCCTCTTCCCCCAGCACCTTGGGGTTGAGGAAGTCCATCAAGGCCCACAGTTCGCTCACCCGGTTCTCCACGGGGGTGCCGGTGAGGGCGATGCGGAAGCGGTTGCTCTTGCTGCGACCGGGTCGGGCCAGATCCCTGGCGGCCTGGCTCTGTTTGGCGCCGGGGTTCTTGATCGCCTGGGCTTCGTCAATCACCACCCCCTGCCAGTCCTGGGTTTCCAGCAGTTCGCTGTCCCGCTGCAGCAGTCCGTAGCTGGTGAGCACCAGATCCACCTCCTTCAACGCTTTTTTGAGTTCGGCGGGTGTGGAGGGGCGGCGGGGGCCGTAATGCTCGGTGACCTTCAACTCCGGGGTGAACGATTCCGCCTCCCGTCGCCAGTTGGTGAGCACCGAGGTGGGAGCCACCAGCAGCACCGGGCGTTTCAGTTCCTGCTCTGCTTTGAGGTGCTGCAGAAACGCCAGCAGCTGGATGGTTTTGCCCAGGCCCATGTCGTCAGCCAGGCAGGCCCCCTGGTCGAAGCGGTGCAGGAAGGCGAGCCAGCCGAGGCCCCGCTCCTGATAGGGCCGTAGCTGACCGCTGAATCCCTCGGGAGCCGGCAGGGGGTCGGGCGCTTTCTGCTGGTGGTATTGCTCCAGCACCGATTGGAGCCTTGGGCCGGCGTCGAAGCGGTGCACCGGCATCCGCATCAGCAGTTCCCCTTCCGTTCCCGTCAGCCGCAGCGCGTCGTCGAGGCTCAGTTCCGGTTTCGCGCCACAGAACCGTTCGGCGTTCTTGAGGTCGTTGGGTCGCAGTTCGATCCAGGCCCCCTTGTGGCGCACCAGGGGGCTGCGCTTGCCGCTCAGGCGCTCCAGTTCCCGCAGGGTGAGCGTCACCCCGCCGATCATCAGATCCCACTCCCAGTCCAGACATTCGCCCAGGGTGAAGCCGCGGGAGCGCTCTGGAAGTTCGGCCTTGATCGACAAGCCCAGTCGGCTGGCCAGGCCACCGGAGAGGCTGGGCGGCAGCTCCACCCCCACACCGGCATCCCGCAGCTGGCGGGCCGCCGTGCGCACCAGCACGAAGGCTTCGGCCGGGGTCAGCTGCATCGTGTCCGGCGTCGCACTCTCCAGGCCCCTTTCGATCGGTGGGAACACCGTCAGGGCCCGTCCCAGGCCTTCCAGCAGCACTTCGCCTGGTTGATCCACCTGGATCTCCCCCAGTTGCAGCATCTCGGCGCCGGAGGCCCAGGCTGCGGCGGCCGGGAGTTTCAGGCTGGGATCGGCTTCCGCCTGTAGCCCGAAGCGCAGCTCCCAGAGATCTTCTCCCTCCGGTGGGGTGTGCAGTTCAAGGCAGGTGCGGGCCGCAGCAAAACCGCCGGCGATGCCCTCCCTCCAGTGATGGCTGGCGGTGGCCAGGCGTTCGGCTTCTTCATCACCGATCTCGATCACCCCGGTCTCCGACCCCAGGGCCTCCTGCCAGAGGGTCAGCAGGGGATCAAGCCCATCGGTGGATGGTTCAAAGTCCTTGCGCAGCTGCGCGTCCACCAGGTCTTCCAGAAGCGTTGCCACCCGCAGGCGTCCGCTGCGGGGCCGGCAGCTGGCCACAGGGTTGGCGGCCCGCATCGCCTCCGGTCGCAATCGGGTGGTGCGGTTGCTGCGGCGCCCCAGGGGTTCCCGCCAGGGCAAGGCACAGGTGGCCACCAGCGGCAGGCTGGCCGCCAGATCCTCGAGCCGGCGCCGGTCCTCTTCCCGGTTGAGCAGCGGCACCCAACGGGCCCGATGCGGATAGCCCTCCCCTTTGCTGAGCTCCATCTGGGGAATCCAGCGGCCCCGGGCTACCAGGCTTAGGGCCCAGCGCTGCAGATGGCTCCACCAGCGCAGTTCGTCAGCCAGGTCTGGATTGGTGCCGGAGAGGGGCAATCGGGACAGCCACTCCGTGGCCGCCGATGGTTCCACCGCGAGCCCTTGCACCTGCCAGGGCCACCATTCGGTTTGTTTGGGGATTGGTTCGCCGGCCTGCATCGGTAGCCCGGTCCAGCCCGGTGGTTCCGGCGTTGGCTCCTCTTTTTTGCTGCGGCTTTTGCGCGGCTTCACCGTGCGGCTGGGCAGGGTTAGACAGGCCGTGGCATCAATGCAGCCGCCCGGCAAAAGGTCGCGTTCGCTCAGCCAGGCCCTGAGGTCGTCATGGCTGAGGGTGAAGGGGTGCAGCGCGGGGGTGAGGCCGGGGCCTTCCGGTGTTGCCACTCGCCAGGTGTCAGCCCAAACGAGCAGTGCCGGTTGACCGGAACTGCTGGAGGTGCGGATGGCGGGAAGCCAGGTGGCGTGCAGCAGGCTCATGGCCGCGACGCGGGCAGGAAGCGGAGGGTGCCGTGGAGCAGGAGAGCACTGCCGATCAACGGCAGCCAGGCCTGAAGTAGCTCCAGTAGTAATGATGCCAGGCCATCGACCTGCCAGTTGTCAAGGGGTAGAGGCATGCCGAGGCTGCGCAATCCGCAGACCGCCCCCACCAGACCTGCCTGCAAATGCCCGTCATCAGGGTCCACCCGTTGCAGGTGGAAGGCCAGCAGGCCGTAAAAGAGGCCACAACCGCCCGAACGCACCGCAGCTTCCAGACCCCAGGGCAAGCTCAGCAGCCCTGCGCTGATGCCGGCAGCCAGCGCCCAACCGATCGACTGCAGCCGCAGTCGCTGGCGAATCTCGGGATCACTGGGTGGAACGGCCACGGGCGCCGGCGGTTCAAAGGCGATCATGACGGCAGGATCCCCCTTTCCTGTCATGGTTGCCGCCGCATCGTCGTCTTCTGCAGCGTCTGCACCGCGCAGTGGGGAGGAGATCCGTGAGGCCTTTCTCAACTTCTATGCCGAGCGCGGCCACAAGCGGATGGCCAGCGCCTCATTGATTCCCGAAGACCCAACGGTGCTGCTCACCATTGCGGGAATGCTGCCGTTCAAGCCGGTTTTTCTGGGCCAGCAGGAGCGACCCGCGCCCAGGGCCACCAGTTCGCAGAAGTGCATCCGCACCAACGACATCGAGAACGTGGGGCGCACGGCCCGGCATCACACCTTTTTCGAGATGCTCGGCAACTTCTCGTTTGGGGATTACTTCAAGCAGCAGGCGATTGAGTGGGCCTGGGAGCTCAGCACCGGCGTTTACGGCATCGATCCCAAGAACCTGGTGGTGAGCGTCTTCCGGGAAGACGACGAAGCCGAGCAGATCTGGCGCGATGTGGTGGGGGTGAACCCCAAGCGGATCATCCGCATGGATGAGGCCGACAACTTCTGGGCCTCCGGCCCCACCGGCCCCTGTGGCCCCTGCTCGGAGATCTATTACGACTTCAAACCCGAGCTCGGGGATGAGGGCATCGATCTCGAGGACGACGACCGTTTCATCGAGTTCTACAACTTGGTGTTCATGCAGTACAACCGCGACGCGGAGGGCACCCTCACGCCGTTGGCCAACCGCAACATCGACACCGGCATGGGCCTTGAGCGGATGGCCCAAATTCTGCAGAAGGTTCCCAACAACTACGAAACCGATCTGATCTTCCCGCTGATCCAAGCGGCCGCGGATCTGGCGGGGGTCGACTACCACCAGCTCAACGACAAGGGCAAGACGTCGTTGAAGGTGATCGGCGACCACAGCCGTGCGGTGACGCAGCTGATCTGCGATGGCGTCACCGCCAGCAACCTGGGCCGCGGCTACATCCTGCGGCGTCTGCTGCGCCGGGTGGTGCGCCATGGCCGCCTGTTGGGCATCGATAAACCCTTCCTCGTCACGATGGGCGAGGCGGCGATTGCCCTTTTGAAGGGTGCACACCCCAGCGTGATCGAGCGCCAGGAGGTGATCCTTTCCGAACTCCAGCGGGAGGAAGCCCGCTTCCTCGAGACCCTCGAGCGCGGCGAGAAGTTGCTGGCGGAGGTGCTGGCCTCCAAGCCCACCCAGATCAGCGGTGCCCAGGCCTTTGAGCTGTACGACACCTATGGCTTCCCGCTGGAGCTCACCCAGGAGATCGCCGAGGAGCAGGGCCTGGCCGTTGACCTCGATGGCTTCGAGGCGGCGATGGAGGAACAGCGCCAGCGGGCCAAGGCGGCCGCGGTGAGCATCGACCTCACTCTGCAGGATGCGATCGACCAGGTGGTGGCGGATCAGGCGGCCACCTGTTTCGAGGGCTATGAAGCCCTCGATCACGCCTCCTGTGTGCAGGCGTTGGTGGTGAACGGTGAACCAGCCAGCACCGCCAAGGCGGGTGACGCGGTTCAGGTGGTGCTCGACAGCACGCCGTTCTATGGCGAAGGCGGTGGTCAGGTGGGCGATCGCGGCGTGTTGGCGGGCAGTGATCTGATTGTTCGGATTGAGTCGGTGAGCCGCAGCCGCGATGTCTTCGTCCATGCAGGGCGGGTGGAACGCGGCGAGCTCGCCTTGCGCGACACCGTGAAGGCCCAGGTGGACCGTGCCTGCCGGCGTCGGGCCCAGGCGAATCACACGGCCACCCACCTGCTCCAGGCAGCGCTCAAGCAGGTAGTGGATCCAGGCATCGGCCAGGCCGGTTCACTGGTGGATTTCGATCGCCTGCGCTTCGACTTCCACTGCCCCACGGCGGTGACGGCGGATCAGTTGCAGCAGGTTGAAACCCTGATCAACTGCTGGATCAACGAGGCCCATGCGCTGCAGGTGCAGGAGATGGCGATCGATCAGGCCAAGGCGGCCGGTGCCGTGGCGATGTTCGGCGAGAAGTACGCCGATGTGGTGCGGGTGGTCGACGTGCCCGGTGTGTCGATGGAGCTCTGCGGTGGCACCCACGTGGCCAACACCGCTGAGATCGGCCTGTTCAAGATCGTGGCGGAAAGTGGCGTTGCGGCCGGTATCCGCCGGATTGAAGCCGTCGCAGGTCCTGCCGTGCTCGCCTATCTGAACGAGCGCGATGCAGTGGTGAAGCAGCTGGGGGATCGCTTCAAGGCTCAGCCGGCCGAGATCGTTGATCGTGTGGCTTCCCTGCAGGAGGAGCTCAAGGCCACCGGCAAGGCGCTGGCCGCGGCTCAGGCGGAACTGGCGGTGGCGAAGGCCGGCGCTCTGGCCGCTAAGGCCGAGCCCGTGGGCGACTTCCAACTGCTGGTGGAACGCCTCGACGGCGTGGATGGCGCTGGTTTGCAGGGTGCAGCCCAGAGCCTGGCGGATCAGCTGGGGGATGGTGCGGCCGTGGTGATCGGCGGTCTGCCGGATCCCGGCGACATGGGCAAGGTGATCCTGGTGGCGGCCTTCGGCAAGCAGGTGATCGCTGCCAAGCTCCAGGCCGGCAAGTTCATCGGCGGCATTGCCAAACAGTGCGGCGGTGGTGGCGGTGGTCGCCCCAACCTGGCCCAGGCCGGGGGACGCGATGGTGCTGCCCTCCCTGCTGCTCTTGAGTTCGCTCGCTCCGAGCTGGCGGCAGCGTTGGCTTAGTCCTGAAGGTAGGTGGTCTGTCGCAGGCTGCTTTCGAGGTGATCCAGCAGCCGGCGTGACTCGTCGATGCGCAGCTGGCCGTTGTTGATGGCCGCTTCCGCCGCCACCCGCAACCGCTCCAGCAAGGCACGGGGGTCGTGCTCCATGGCCTCGAGCACATCGGCATTGGTGTCACCCCGCACGACGTGGTCAATGCGATAGCTACCGCCGGGGCTCAGACGGATGTGAACGGCGTTGGTGGTGCCAAACAGGTTGTGCAAATTGCCCATCACCTCCTGATATGCACCGCTTAGGAACAGGCCAATCAAATACGGGTTGTTGCCGTCGAGTTCGTGCAGCTCCAGCAGCTGTTTGGGTTGTCCATCTCCGATGAAGCGATCCAGACGACCATCGGAATCACAGGTGAGATCGGCGAGGTTGGCCAGTCGCGTCGGCCGTTGATCCAGTTGCTGGATGGGCACCACTGGAAACAGCTGGTCGATGGCCCAGGTGTCGGGTGCTGAGCGGAAGATCGACAGGTTGGCGTAATACGTTCCCGCCAAAGCCTTGTTCAGAGCTGCGAGCTCTTCTGGGATGGCTTGATCCTTGGGCAGTCGCTGCGCAATCGCATCAGCACAGGCCCACGTCAGTTGTTCAGCGGTGGCGCGATCGGGCAGCCCCATGTACCCGAGCCGGAATGCGGCAAGCGCATCCTGCTTGAACTTCAAGGCGTCGTTCCAGGCTTCCTGCAGACGCACCAATTGCGCATCCGCCGTCGCTGACAACTCCTCAATCGTGGCGAGGGTGTCCCGCAGGTTGCGAACGGTGAGTGGTTCATCTCCGCTGGCCTTGGGAACCGATGCCGGCAGTGCGCTGCTGCCCAGCACGTCGAACACCAGCAGGGAGAAATGACTGGCAATGGCGCGGCCGCTTTCGCTCACAAGCGTGGGTACGGCCACACCATTGGGTTCGCAGCATTCCCGCACCGTGGCCACAACGTCGTTGGCGTAGTTCTGCAGCGAGTAGTTCGTGGATGCTGCTGATGCGGTGCGGCTGCCGTCGTAGTCGATGCCGAGTCCACCACCCACATCCAGGAACCCCATCGGAGCCCCCAGTCGGGTGAGCTCCACATAGATCTGCCCCGCCTCCTGGAGGGCGTCTTTGAGCACGGCGATGTCGTTGATCTGGCTGCCGATGTGGAAGTGCAGCAGGCGCAGATCGGGGAGCAGGTTGTTCTCCCGCAGCCGCTCCACTGTGGCCAGCAACTCGGGAATCGAAAGGCCGAATTTGGCCTTGTCGCCGACGGAGCTGCCCCAACGCCCCGTGCTGCGGCTGGAGAGCTTGGCCCGCACACCGATGTAAGGCGCTGCTCCCAGGCTTTTGCTGGCTTCGATAATACGGTCGACTTCGTCCGGCTGTTCAATCACCACCACCGGTTGCCGTCCAAGACGTCGCGCCAGGATCGCTGTCTCGATGTAGAGCCGATCCTTGTAGCCGTTGCAGATCAACAACGCTTCGGGGTCGTCCAGCAGCGAGAGGGCGATCAGCAGTTCCGCTTTGCTGCCCGCTTCCAGCCCGAAGTTCCAGCGTTTGCCGCAGCTCACCAACTCTTCCACCACGTGGCGTTGCTGGTTGCACTTCACCGGGAAGACACCCTGGTACCGGCCTGGGTAGCTGTACTGCGCGATGGCGCGTTCAAAGGCGGCGTGGAGCCGCTCCAAACGGTCTTCGAGGATGTCGTCGAAGCGAATCAGCAGCGGCAGCGCCAGGTTGCGGCTTTTTAGCTCCGACACCAGATCCACCAGATCTAGGCTGCCGCCGCGATCCCCTTGGGGTTGAACGCTGATGTGGCCGCGCCCATTGATGGAGAAATACGGATCGCCCCAGCGATCGAGGCCGTACAGCGCAGCACTGTCCTGAATCGACCAGTGTTCGCTGTCTGACACCTGCGTCTGCTTGAAGTGGATGGCCGGAATCTAGGGACATTCCCTGCGCTGCCCAAGGTCAGTGCTTGCCAAGCGGGGTGGCCAGCACTGACGATGGCGGCGCTTTTTATTCACACCAATCCATGGCCGAACGCACGTTCATCGCCATCAAGCCCGACGGCGTCCAGCGCGGCCTGGTGGGCGAGATCCTCGGCCGCTTTGAGCGCAAGGGCTTCAAGCTGGTGGGTCTGAAGCAGATCACTCCCAGCCGCGCCCTGGCTGAGCAGCACTACGGCGTCCATAAGGAGCGTCCCTTCTTTGCTGGTCTGGTCGATTTCATCACCTCCGGCCCTGTGGTGGCCATGGTCTGGGAAGGCGATGGTGTGATCGCCAGTGCCCGCAAGCTGATCGGTGCTACTAAGCCCCTCGAGGCTGAGCCCGGCACCATTCGTGGCGATCTGGCCGTCAACATCGGCCGCAACGTCATCCACGGTTCCGATGCTGCGGAAACCGCTGCCTTCGAGATCGGCCTCTGGTTTGAAGCCTCTGAGCTGAACGACTGGTCTCCTTCCGATCAGGAGTGGCGCGTCGAAGGCTGATCGCTCAGTTTCCGAACCGGTTCCAGCGGAATGCCCCCAACAACGCCGCCGAAGAGGCGTTGTTGGGGGCTTTTTTCATGACACCGCCGGCCGTGAGCTCAGCCGTGATGGCGGCAAGCAGAACGCCATTGCGGTGATGCCCACAGGCCAGCCATAAACCAGGTAGCGGACCAGGGCCGAGCAAGGGGCCTTCATCGGGCGTGCAGGGCCGGAACCCCCACCAACGCTCCATCGGGGGCCATGTGGTCGCTGTTGGCAGCAGGCTGGCGATGCCCTCTTGCAGTTGTTTCTGGCCATCGGGGGTTAGGCCTTCGGCAAATCCGGCGTCCCGTTCGCTGGTGGCCCCCACCACGATCAATCCGTCTTCGCGTGGAACCAGATAGGTGCCGGGGCCGAAGATCACGCGCTTCAGTGCCTCCCGCGGACCCTGCAGCGACAGCATCTGCCCTTTCACCGGGAACACGGGCAGTTGCGGCACCAGTTGTTGGCTCCAGGCGCCACTGCAGAGCACCGCTTGCTGGCAGCGCAGTTGCTGCTGTTCTCCTTCGGCGCTGCGCAGATGGATGCCGCAGAGCTGTCCGGCGGACTCCCGCTCCAGATCAAGCACTTCGGCCCCTTCCATGAACCGCACGCCCAGGGACACGCAGGCCCGCTCCAGGGCCCGCATCAACTGCCTGCGGTTGTCGATCTGGCCGTCCTGCTCGAACAGCAGCCCGGTGCTCCACTCCGGCCCCAAGCCTGGGATTTCCCGCTCAAGGCCGGTGCGGTCCAAGGCTTGCCCAAGGTTGGCGGTGGGGTAGGCGTCCCGCTCGGTCGCTGTTCGGAACGGCACCACGATGCCGCTGGTGCGCAGGCCGCAGCTCAGGCCGCTGTCAGCCTCGATCTGCGCCACCCAGCGGGGGATCAGCGCGAGGCTGGCTTGACCCAGTTCCAGCAGGTTGCCGCTCAAGCCTTCGGCATGGGGCGCCAGCATCCCTGCAGCCACAAAGCCTGCCGCTTCGCTGCGGCGGCGGCTGATCACGGTCACGCGCTGATCGCGACGGGCCAGCTGATGGGCAACGGCTAAGCCCATCAGTCCCCCGCCCAAAACACAGACGGCTGAGGCAGAGGCGGCAGTCATGCGCAAGAAAGGCCCTTGCTGGTCATGCTGTCAGGAGAGGGCTTCATCCTGATTCCATAGGATCCCGGAATCTGCTTCACATCACGGGCGCATGGCCGACGCAGCAACCCAACCGGCCTGGGAGGCCGTGATCGGTCTCGAGACCCACGTGCAGCTGGGAACGGACAGCAAAATTTTCACGGCAGCGTCCACCACCTTTGGTGATGACCCCAACACCCACATCGACCCGGTGGTGTGCGGTCTGCCCGGCACATTGCCGGTGCTGAACCAGAAGGTGCTCGAGTACGCCGTGAAGGCAGCGATGGCGCTGAACCTCAACATCGCCGAACACAGCAAGTTCGACCGCAAGCAGTACTTCTATCCAGATCTGCCGAAGAACTATCAGATCTCCCAGTACGACCAGCCGATCGCAGAGGAAGGCTGGATCGAGGTGGAGGTCGCTGAAAAAGGGAAAGACACCTACCTGAAGACCATCGGCATCGAGCGTCTGCACATGGAAGAAGACGCCGGCAAGTTGGTGCATGCCGGCAGCGACCGCCTGGCGGGATCAACCCACTCCCTGGTGGATTACAACCGGGCTGGTGTGGCCCTGGCCGAGATCGTCAGCAAGCCGGACCTGCGCACCGGCCGTGAGGCGGCGGAATACGCCTCGGAGATCCGCCGGATCATGCGTTATCTGGGGGTGAGCGACGGCAACATGCAGGAGGGATCCCTCCGTTGCGACGTCAACATCTCCGTGCGTCGGGGGCCGGATGCGCCCTTCGGCACGAAGGTGGAAATCAAGAACATGAACTCGTTCTCGGCCATCCAAAAGGCCTGCGAGTACGAAATCAAGCGCCAGATCAAGGCCTACGAGACCGGTGAGCCGATCGTTCAGGAGACCCGCCTCTGGGATGAGGGCAAGCAGCTCACCAAGAGCATGCGCAGCAAGGAAGGGGCCAGCGATTACCGCTACTTCCCCGATCCTGACCTCGGTCCGATCGAGGTGAGTGCTGATCAGCGGGAGTCCTGGCGCGCTGAATTGCCGGAGCTGCCGGCGGCCAAGCGGCATCGCTACGCCGATGAGCTGGGCCTTTCCCAGTACGACGCGCGGGTGCTCACCGATGAGCGGCCGATGGCCGACTACTTCGAGGCGGTTGTGGGCGCTGGCGCTGACGCCAAGCTTGCGGCGAACTGGATCACCGGCGACATCGCCGCCCATGTGAACAGCAACCGGCTCAGCTATGCCGAACTGCCCTTCCGGCCTGAGCAGTTGGCCGAGATGGTGCAGCTGATCGACGGCGGCAAGATCAGCGGCAAGATCGCCAAGGAGATTCTTCCGGAACTGCTCGAGAAAGGCGGCTCACCCAAGGCGATCGTTGATGAGCGCGGCCTCGGCATGATCAGCGATCCGGCGGCGATCGAAGCCATCGTCGATGAGTTGCTGGGGGCCCATCCCGATGAGGTGGAGGCCTTCCGCGGTGGCAAGACCAAGCTGCAGGGCTTCTTCGTCGGACAGTTGATGAAGAAGACCGGTGGCAAGGCGGATCCCAAGCTGGCCAATCAAATTCTGAGCAAGAAGCTCAAGGGTTGATGAGCGGAGCGGCAGCCATTCCCGACGCCTGGAAGGAGTGGCTGCTGAAGAACCGCGATCGCGGCTGTGATCCTGAAGGCTTGATGCGACGGGCCCTCGACCAGGGGTTCGCGCGAGAGGCGATTGCCGCTGTTCTTAATGCGTCGTCCCACGGGCTGACGACCCGGGGTGAATCCACCCCCGATTGGCTCGCCTGGTTCGAGGCCCCCCTCACCCGGCCGGAGCACCGGCCTCGCGCCTGGCGGCTGGATACCTCTCTGGCCCAGGTCTATGAGCTGCCTGCTCTGCTCAGCCACGAGGAATGCGAGCAGGTGATCGACGCCATCAACGGGTCACTGCAGCCGTCAACGGTGACCCGCGGCAGCAGCGATTACCGCACCAGTCGCACCTGTCACTTGCGCCAGAACAATCCCCAGCTGGCGGCGAGCCTGGATCAGCGCTTTGCGGCCTTGTTCGGCGTGGATCCACGCCTCTCGGAACCGATTCAGGGGCAGCGCTACGACCCCGGCGAATACTTCAGGGAACACACGGATTGGTTCTCGCCGGGGACGCAGGAATACGCCACCCACACCGACAGCGGCGGTCAACGCACCTGGACGGTGATGGTTTATCTCAACGCTGTGGAGCGGGGTGGGGAGACGCTCTTCCGCCGCCTGGGGCGGTCGTTCACGCCGGTGCCCGGCATGGCGTTGGCCTGGAACAACCTTCAGGCCGATGGCACCCCCAACCCCTTCACGCTTCATGAGGCCTTGCCGGTGGAGGTGGGCCACAAATGGGTGATCACCAAGTGGTTCCGTGCCGACATCGGGCGAAACGGCTAACCGGGATCTGCTGGCAGCGTTGCGTTGAGCAGACCCAAGGCCTGGGTCTGCCATGCGCCGGGTTGGCCTCGATTGGAAATCACGTGATCTGCCAAGCCGCGTTTGCGGCTCAGGGGCCATTGGGCGGCAATGCGGGCTTGAGCGGCGTCAGGGCTCAGCCCGTCCCGTTCGATCAAGCGTTCGAGTTGCTGGGATGCATCGCAGTCGACCAGCCAGATTTCGCTGCAGAGCGACTCCAGCCCCGCTTCGAACAACAGCGGAATCATCAGCACAACGGCTGGTGCCTTGGCATGGAGGCTGAGTTCTTGGTCGAAGCGCTCCCGCACGATCGGGTGAACCAGTTGCTCGAGCCACCGCCGTTCCGCGGGGTCCTGGAACACGATCCGACCCAGGGCAGCGCGGTCGACGGCTGCGCCCCCGTCAGCCTGAACTCCAGCGCCGTACCGCTGCATCACGCTGGTCGTGGCCGGGCGACCGGGTGCGAGGGCCTCTCGGGCGAATTGATCCGCATCCAACACCGGCAGACCTTGCTGCGCCAACCAATGGCCCAAGCTGCTCTTGCCGCTTGCAATCCCGCCCGTGAGTCCGATGCGTCGTTGCGAGAACGGCTCGCCAGGCGCCATGGTGTCGGAGCAGGATGCACCCAGTGTCTCGCGGCGGATCAGCGGTGGCGATGGCTTCTTCTTGGCAACCGATCCAGGGTGGTGTGACGGCACCGAATGGGTTCCAGGCCGCTGGCATCGTTGCCGGTCTTAAGCCCTCAGGTAAGCCTGATCTGGCACTGGTGTTGGCACCGGAGACGGCCGTTTGTGCGGGCACCTTCACCACCTCCGTGGTGCGGGCGGCCTGTGTTGACCTCTGCCGTGATCGCCTTGCCAGTACTGCCGGCCAGGCCCGTGCCGTGTTGATCAACTCCGGTCAGGCCAATGCCTGCACCGGGGATCGTGGCCTGGTCGACAGTCAGCGCGCCACCCAGGTGCTGGCCGATCAGCTCGGTGTCGATGCGGAGTCGGTATTGATCTGCTCCACCGGAGTGATTGGTGTGCCGATTCCGATGCCCACCCTTCTGGCCGGGTTGGCTCCTTTGGTGGAGGCCTTGGATGACGCGGGGGGTGATGCTGCGGCCAACGCCATCCTCACCACCGATCTGGTGGACAAGCAGGTGGCGCTTGAACTGGAACTGGAGGGGCGCCGGGTGCGCATCGGAGGGATGGCCAAAGGCTCGGGAATGATTCATCCCGACATGGCCACGATGCTCGGCTTCTTCAGTTGTGATGCCGGCGTCGATGCAGGCGTTTGGCAGGGGATGGTGCGACGTGCGGTGCAGCGTTCCTTCAACGCCATCACCGTGGATGGAGACACCAGCACCAACGACACCGTGCTGGCCTTCGCGGCAGGCCCAGCGCTGGCCCAACAGCACCATGCCGTTCTGGAACAGGGCCTCACCCAGGCCATGCAACAGCTGGCTCAGGCCATTGCCCGGGATGGCGAAGGGGCGACCTGTCTGATCGAAGTGCAGGTGGAGGGTGCGGTTGACGAGGCCGCGGCGTTGCAGGTGGCGCGCACGGTCTGTGGTTCGTCCCTGGTGAAGACCGCAGTCCATGGCCGCGATCCGAACTGGGGGCGGATCGTGGCGGCCGCGGGTCGCTCTGGTGTGTCCTTCGATCCGGATGCGGTTGCTCTTTGGATTGGTCCCCATCAATTGATGGCGGCCGGTCAACCCGTGGCCTTTGATCGCGCTGCAGCCAGCAACGTTCTGCGGCAGGAGCATGTTCCGATTCGCCTCGGCCTGGGGCATGGTTCCGGCTCTGGTCAGGCCTGGGGATGTGACCTGTCGGATCAGTACGTGCGCATCAACGCCGACTACACCACCTGAAGCTTCTGTTCTGAATCCCTGTCACAATCCGAGTTTCCGTCAGACCCATCCGTGGACCATCCCAGCTCCCCTGACGCTCCCATTGAGGCCAAGGCACGTTTTTGGGTGGGGCCCCTGGTGGCTGGTTGTTGTTTCGCAATTGGTTACGGCATCACCGAGCGGGTGCTGACGCTGCAGACCAATGCTGAGGACCCTGTTCCTGAGGCTTTCACACCGCTCGCGTTTCCAGGGGATTCCCTGCAAGAGATGCGGGCTCGGTTCAGTGACGACGATTCATCCCTGCAAGTGGATGTCACAGCGCTAGAAGCTGCCGAGGCTGCAAGCCGCCCCGCCCAGCCAGCGGTCAAGGAGACGCCCAAACCCGCTGTGTCCCTGCAGACGCCCGAACCCCCGGTCTGGACAGCCCCCGCCTGGTCGGACCCCCAAACCATTGCCCCGGAGGTTGAGGAAGACGACGGACCAGCCCCCTCATCAGCCCAGGAGCCGGCGCTCGAGCTCGATGACAGCAATGCCGACTCCCTGGCGCTTCCTGAGGAGTCCATCGAGGCGATGCCTGCTGTGGTTGTTCCAGACGGTGATTCACCGGTGCTGGTGGCTGAGCCGGAACCTGTTGTGCTGCCTCCTGGCGCGGAAGCCTTTTTCGAAGTCATTGAGCCCGTAACTCCGCCTCAGCCCTGATCTCCGGTTGGATCTGCCACAGTTGAAGCTGTCTGCAATCGGTCCATGGGCTCGTCGGAGGCCTTGATTCGCGCCACGGTGAATCGCATCAGTGCGCGACTTGGTCACGGCTTTGCGGACGCTGCAGCGGAGTTGGCGGTGCTGGCGCAAGATGCCCCGCAACGGCTGCGCCAGGAATGGGATCTGTTTCAGGACGAGGTTCGTGCCGAAGCGGAACGGATTGAACGGGGTGATCAGGTCACGGTGAGCACAGATGGGGCGTCGACGTCGGAACCGTCGGACAACCCACAGGCGGTGATCGATCGTCTTCGGGCCACGGTGGCTGATCTGAGCCAAGCGATCGAGGCACGCCCCTGATGCTTGGCCTGCTGCGAGCGCTCCGCATTTGGCGCGCTGTCCTGACGCTGCTGCTGCTGCTTTGGTGGGATGGCCAGTCCTGGACCTACCGCGGAGGTGTTACCGCCGAGCGTCGTGCTCGCCGTCAGCAACAGCGAGCCCGTTGGTTGACGGCTGAGTTGCTGTCTCTGGGCTCCGCCTTCATCAAGCTGGGGCAACTGCTCTCCGCCCGCCCAGACATCCTCCCCGCGGGCTGGGTGGCCGAGCTGGCAGCGCTGCAGGACAGCGTTCCGGCCTTCAGTTTTGATCAGGTGCAGACCGTGCTCGAGCGAGAGCTGGGGCCGCGCTGTGCCGAGGTGATCGATCTGGATCCCGAACCCCTGGGTGCAGCCTCGCTGGCCCAGGTGCATCGCGCCAGCCTGCGCAGTGGCCGGCAGGTGGTGCTCAAGGTGCAGCGCCCTGGGCTCGATCGCCTGTTTCGCCTTGATCTGGAGGTGATGCAGCAGGTGGCAGCTGTGCTGCAACGCAATCCCAGTTGGGGGCGTGGTCGTGATTGGCCGGCGATGGCACGGGAATGTCGACGTGTGCTGCTGCGTGAGCTCGATTTCCGCGTTGAGGCGCAGTACGCCGCTCGTTTTCGTCAGCAATTTCTGGATGACGAACGCATCAGGATCCCCGGTGTGGTCTGGGAGTTGAGCACGCGCCGTGTGCTGTGCCTCGACTACCTGCCCGGTATCAAGGTCAACGACCGTGAGGCGTTGATCGAAGCCGGCGTTGATCCGGCCGCGGTGGCTGAGGTGGGTGCAGCTAGTTATCTCAAGCAGTTGGTGAGATTTGGTTTCTTCCATGCCGACCCCCATCCCGGCAACCTCGCCGTGGCGAGTGATGGAGCGCTCATCTACTACGACTTCGGGATGATGGGGTTGTTGTCGGACGGCTTGCGTCGACGTCTGGGAGCCATGGTCCGTGCTGCTGCTGCGAGGGATTCAGCGGCATTGGTGGAGGAGATGCAGGCGGCTGGTGTGATCTCCGGTGGCATTGATGTCGGTCCGGTGCGCCGTCTCGTGCGGCTGATGCTGCAGGAGGCCCTTACCCCACCCTTCACGGCCAACGTGATCGACAAACTCTCCGGCGATCTCTACGACCTGGTCTATGGCCAGCCCTTTCGTCTGCCGGTTGAGCTGATCTTCGTGATGCGGGCGTTGTCTACCTTCGAGGGTGTTGGCCGCAGCCTTGATCCCGCTTTTAGCTTGGTGGCGATCGCCAAGCCTTATCTCCTTCCACTCATGACCTCCACCGGCTCCGGCAGCAACGATCTGTTCAACGAACTCGGCCGTCAGGTCGGGGCCCTCAGCAGCCGAGCTGCGGCCTTCCCGCGGCGCTTGGATGAAAGTCTGGAACGCCTGGAGCAGGGGGATCTTCAGCTCCAGGTGCGGCTGGGCGAATCGGATCGTCAGTTCCGCCGGATGGCCCTGGCCCAGCAATCGATCGGCCAATCGGTGTTGCTCGGATGCCTGGCTTTGGCCACCGCGATTGTGGGTGCCAGTGCCCGCCCGCTCTGGTCGCTTCTTCCTGCTGCTGCTGCTTTGCCGGTGGGCTTGGGCTGGTTCCGAATGCAGGTCAAGATCCGTCGTGATCAACGGTTGGAGCAGTTGCCCGGCTCCAACCGTTGAACGTTCGTCGGGGGCCTGGGATCAGGCCTTGCCGCGGGGGCCCTGGCCAACAGCACCGGCGTAGACGGCCTGGCTGCCCAGCTCGTCTTCGATGCGAAGCAGCTGGTTGTACTTGGCGACCCGCTCACTGCGGCTGAGGGAGCCGGTCTTGATCTGTCCGGCGCGGGTGGCGACGGAGAGGTCGGCGATGGTGGTGTCTTCGGTTTCGCCACTGCGGTGGCTGATCACGCTGGTGTAGCCGGAGCGGCCTGCCAGGTCGATGGCCTGGAGGGTTTCGGTGAGCGAACCGATCTGGTTCACCTTGATCAGGATCGAGTTGGCCGTGGCGCTGTCGATGCCCTGTTGAAGCCGCTTGGTGTTGGTCACGAACAGGTCGTCACCCACCAGCTGCACCTTGCCGCCGAGGCGCTCGGTCAGCAGCTTCCAGCCATCCCAGTCGTCTTCGGCCAGGCCGTCTTCGATCGAAACGATCGGGAATTTCTCCACCAGTTGCTCGAGTTGGCCCACCATCTCGGCGCTGGTGTAGCTGCCGCCATCGAAGGCATAACGGCCGTTCTCGAAGAATTCGGTGCTGGCCACGTCCAGGGCCAGGGAGATCTGTTCGCCGGGCTTGTAGCCCGCTTTGCTGATTGCTTCCACCAGGATTTCGCCGGCTTCCACATTGCCCAGATCCGGGGCGAAGCCGCCTTCGTCGCCCACGGCGGTGCTCATGCCCTTGTCGCTGAGCAGTTTCTTGAGCGTGTGGAACACCTCGGTGCCCATCCGCAGGGCTTCGCGGAAGCTCGGAGCTCCGTGGGGCACCAGCATGAATTCCTGGAAGTCCAGGCTGTTGGCGGCATGGGCGCCGCCGTTGATCACGTTCATCAACGGCACCGGCAGCAGGTTGGCCATCGGGCCGCCGAGGTAGCGGTAGAGGGGAATTCCCAGCCCGTTGGCAGCAGCGCGGGCGGTGGCCATGCTCACCGCCAGGATCGCGTTGGCTCCCAGGTTGGATTTGTTGTCGCTTCCGTCCAGCTCCAGCATCGCGGCGTCCACAGCCGCCTGATCCAGGGCGGAAAGGCCGCAGAGGGCTGGTGCGATCCGCTCTTCGATGTGGTTGACGGCCTGGCCCACACCCTTGCCCATGTAGCGGTCGCCGCCGTCACGCAGTTCGTGGGCTTCGTGGGCACCGGTGCTGGCACCACTGGGAACGATGGCCCGTCCCATGGCACCTCCTTCGAGCAGAACCTCGGCTTCAACCGTGGGGTTGCCGCGGGAATCGAGCACCTCTCGGGCCACGATGGTGTCGATGACGAGGTCGAGGGAATCGATCACGTTGGGACGGACGCTTAACCCGGGGATCTTATGGGTCGCCCCTCTCTCTCGTGTTGTGACGGGTCATACCTGGCCAGAATGATGGCAGGTTCTCGCTGCACGACGCTCACCCATGCGGATGCTTCACACCATGCTCCGGGTCGCTGATCTGGAGCGGTCTCTGGGCTTCTACACCGAGGTCCTGGGCATGCAGCTTCTGCGTCGAAAGGACTACCCCAGCGGCCGCTTCACCCTGGCGTTTGTTGGCTATGGCTCGGAGAGCGACCACACGGTCCTGGAACTCACCCACAACTGGGACACCGACAGCTACACCCTGGGTGATGCCTACGGCCACATCGCGCTGGGGGTGGAGGACATCCACAGCACCTGCGCCGGCATTGCCGACAAGGGTGGCCGTGTGGTGCGGGAACCTGGTCCGATGAAGCACGGCACCACCGTCATCGCCTTTGTTGAGGATCCGGATGGCTACAAGGTGGAATTGATCGAGATGTCCTCCAAAGCCCACGCCTGAAGAACCGGATGACTTCATCGCCAGCGTTGAACGGCAGCCTCACCCATGAGCCGGATCGCTTCAGCGACGCGGCCTGGGATCTGCTGCTCAGTGGTCAGGACGTTGCCCGTCGCTGGCGTCATGGGCAGTTGGATGTGGAGCACCTGATTCAGGTGCTGTTCACCGATCCCGCCTGCCGCCGCCTGGTGGAGCGCTTGCCTCTCCCCATCGATGCGCTCTTGGACCGCTTGGAGGATGTGCTGGCTGATCAGCCCTCCGGGCGAAGCGATGAGCTCTTCATCGGTGATGACCTGGAACAGCTGCTCGATTCGGCTGATGCCATCCGTCGGCGCTGGAATGGCGACGTCATCGATCTGCCGGAAGTGCTGATGGCCATTGGTGCCGATCCGCGGATCGGCGCTGATCTGTTTGCCGGCTTTGGTTTGTCGGCCGATGCCCTGGAGCAGCTGATCCAACGGGGTATGGATGACCGGGTTCCTGGCATGACCGTTCCTCCCCAAGAGCGCTCGATGCCGCGGGCTCAGCCGGAGGTGCAGCAGGAAGCGCCCCGCCGTGAACGGGTGGCGCGCGTTCCCTCCTCCTCCCGTGCGCTGCGCGGGCCGGAGCCTGTCGCCGCCCATGTCACCCCCCAGTCGCCGGCCCCTGAGGCCCCCCTGCAGGAGCCCCCCACGGCTTTGGAGTCCTATGGGCGGGATCTCACCGAAGAGGCGGAAGCAGGCAGCCTGGATCCGGTGATCGGTCGCGATTCTGAAATTCGCAACCTGATCAAGGTGCTGTCGCGCCGGAGCAAGAACAATCCGGTGCTCATCGGTGAACCCGGTGTTGGCAAAACAGCGATTGCGGAGCTGCTGGCGCAGAGGATCGTGGCGGGTGAAGTGCCGGAGTCGCTGCAGGGTCTGCGGCTGGTGGCGCTGGACCTAGGGGCTTTGATCGCCGGTGCCAAGTTCCGTGGTCAGTTCGAGGAACGCCTGCGCTCGGTGCTCGAGGAGGTGAGTGGTTCCGATTCCGGTGTGGTGTTGTTCATCGATGAGCTGCACACCGTTGTTGGCAGTGATCGCAGCAGCACCGATGCCGGCAGCCTGTTGAAGCCAGCTCTGGCCCGGGGTGACCTGCGCTGCATCGGTGCCACCACGCCGGAGGATTACCGGCTCACGGTGGAAAAGGATCCGGCACTGAACCGCCGCTTCCAGCAGGTGGTGATCCGCGAGCCGGATCTGGAGTTGAGCCTCGAGATTCTGCGCGGCTTGAAGGAGCGCTATGAGCTGCACCACGGCGTCAGCATCACCGACGAGGCCATTCAGACCGCCAACCGTCTTGCCGACCGCTACATCAGCGATCGCTGCCTGCCGGACAAAGCCATTGATCTGATCGATGAGGCGGCTGCACAACTGAAGATGGAAGTCACCTCCAAACCGCAGGTGGTGGAGGAGGCCGAAGCGGATCTACGCCGCGTTGAACTGGCCCTGCTCGCCGCCGAGCAGGCGCCTGAAGCGGAGCGGATTCAGCTCCAGCGCAACCGGCTCGAAGTGTCCACGCGACTGGACGATCTGCGGCGGCGCTGGCAGGAGGAGCGCGGTCAGCTCGAGGAACTCGGCCAGCTGCTCCAGCAGGACGAAGACCTGCGCCATGCCATCGCTGAGGCCGAGCGGGATGGTGATCTGGAGGAAGCGGCTCGCCTCCAGTACGACCAGCTGCATCGGGTGCAGCAGCGCCGGGATGAATTGGAGGCGTCCCAGGCGGAGGCCCAGTCCGCTGGAACGGCTCTTCTGCGCGAGCAGGTGGAGGCCGGTGACATCGCTGATCTGGTGGCCCGTTGGACCGGGATTCCCGTGCAGCGGCTGTTGGCGGGCGAGCGGCGCAAACTCCTGGATCTCGACGCCCATCTCGCCGAACGGGTGATTGGTCAGGGAGAGGCGGTGTCCGCCGTTGCTGCTGCCATCCGCCGGGCCAGGGCCGGCATGAAGGATCCCCGTCGACCGGTGGGTTCCTTCCTGTTCCTGGGGCCGACCGGCGTCGGTAAGACCGAGCTGGCGAAGGCGCTGGCGGGGTCGTTATTCGATGAAGAGGAGGCGCTGGTTCGCCTCGACATGAGCGAGTTCATGGAGCGGAACGCCGTGGCCCGGCTGATCGGTGCTCCTCCGGGGTATGTCGGCTACGAGGAAGGGGGGCAACTCACGGAGGCCGTGCGGCGTCGTCCCTATGCGGTGCTGCTTCTCGATGAAGTGGAGAAGGCCCATCCCGATGTGTTCAACCTGCTGCTGCAGGTGTTGGATGACGGCCGGCTCACCGATTCCCAGGGCCGCACCGTTGATTTCCGCCACACCGTGGTCGTGATGACCAGCAATCTGGCCAGCCCGGCGATCCTTGAACACGCCCGCTCGGGATCCACGGATGAGTCAGCCCTGCAACAGCAGGTGGATGCAGCGCTCTCCAGCCAGTTCCGGCCTGAATTCCTCAACCGCATTGATGAGGTGATTCGTTTCCGCCCGTTGGAGGTCTCCGATCTGGTGCGGATTGTTCAGTTGCAGCTGAAAGACCTCGCTGCTCTGTTGGCCGAGCAGGGTCTTGCCCTTCAGGTGGACGATGCTGTCGCTGAAGCCATGGCCCGTCAGGGCCATGAACCGGAGTACGGGGCGCGGCCGCTGCGTCGGGTGTTGCGGCGCCAATTGGAAAATCCGCTCTCCACGCTGCTGCTTGAGGAGCGCTTTGCCGGAGCAAGTGGCGTGACGGTGCGGCTGGGGGAGGCCGGCACGGATGCCCTGGTGTTCGATCCGGTGGGGGTTTGAGGGCATCCGGTAGGGTGTCTGTTTGGCGAAGTGCCTACAGGCACCGTTGTCAACTTCCGGTCCCATCCCCGTGACCAGCCCCATCTCTGAGGACACCACCACTTCCGACGGCTCAAAAGCCGCTGCCGATTCCACCAAATCCGGTGGTTTTCTGGCGGACACGGTTGATGAGCTGAAACTCGTGGTCTGGCCCAGCCGCCAGCAACTGTTCAGCGAATCCATCGCTGTGATCCTGATGGTCAGCCTTTCGGCCGCCACCATCGCGGCTGTCAGTCGCTTCTTTGGGTGGGCTTCGTCCCAGGTGTTCCGCTGACTCGATATCACCTTTCTCGCCGTGCCCGACGACCTGACCACACCGGACGCCCCTGAGGTGCTTGATCTGCCGGCCCCGAATGAGGGGGAAGACGGCACCTTGCCTGCGGCGGTTGTCGCCAACACGGCCATCGCCCGTTGGTACGCCGTTCAGGTGGCCTCCAGCTGCGAGAAGAAGGTCAAGGCCACCCTGGAGCAGCGGGCCGTCACCCTCGGTGTGAGCAACCGAATTCTCGAAATCGAGATTCCCCAGACCCCTGCCGTCAAGCTGAAGAAAGACGGCACCCGTCAGTCCACCGAGGAGAAGGTGTTCCCCGGTTATGTGCTGGTGCGGATGGTGCTGGATGAGGACACGATGATGGCGGTGCGGAGCACCCCGAATGTGATCAATTTCGTCGGTGCTGAAGACCGGCGCGCCACCGGTAAGGCTCGCGGTCACATCAAGCCCCGTCCCCTCAGCCGCTCTGAGGTGGATCGCATCTTTAAGCGCGCTGCCGAGAAGAAGACCGTCGTCAAGGTGGATCTCACCGAAGGCGATCAGATCCTGGTGACCGCTGGTCCGTTCAAGGACTTCCAGGGCGAGGTGATCGAGGTCTCCGGCGAGCGCAACAAGCTCAAGGCCCTGCTCTCCATCTTCGGTCGCGAGACCCCGGTGGAACTGGAGTTTTCTCAGATCAGCAAACAGAACTGACCTGGCGGCGGCCGTCTCCCTGCGGAGGGCGGCCTTGGGAGTGGGCAACCATTCCGCCGCACCCGACCCGAGGGTCTGGTGATCCGCAGCTGTCCAAACCCCCCAGCCGATGGCCAAGAAAGTCGTAGCTGTGATCAAGCTGGCCCTAGACGCCGGCAAAGCCAACCCCGCGCCTCCGGTGGGCCCTGCCCTCGGTCAGCACGGTGTGAACATCATGATGTTCTGCAAGGAGTACAACGCTCGGACGCAGGACAAAGCCGGTTATGTGATTCCGGTGGAGATCTCGGTCTTCGAAGACCGCAGCTTCACCTTCATCACCAAGACGCCTCCGGCGTCGGTGCTGATCACCAAGGCTGCAAAGATCCAAAAGGGATCCGGTGAGTCCGCCAAGGGCAGTGTTGGATCGATCACTCGAGCTCAGCTCGAAGAGATCGCCAAGACCAAGCTCCCCGACCTCAACTGCACCAGCGTTGAGTCCGCCATGCGGATCATCGAAGGCACCGCCCGCAACATGGGCGTTTCCATCAGCGACTGACGTCGCTGCATCGCTTCTCCAACCCAATTCGGGGGAGGCATCCCTGATGTCGTCTGAACCCCAACTCTGAACATGCCCAAAATCTCCAAGCGCCTGGCCAGCCTGGCCGGCAAGATCGAGGACCGTGCCTACGCACCCCTCGAGGCGATTGCCCTGGTGAAGGACAACGCCAACGCGAAATTCGACGAGACGATGGAGGCCCATGTGCGCCTCGGCATCGATCCGAAATACACCGACCAGCAGCTGCGTACCACCGTGGCTCTGCCCAACGGCACCGGTCAGACCGTGCGCATCGCTGTGGTGACCCGCGGTGAGAAGGTGGCTGAAGCTAAAGCCGCCGGTGCTGAATTAGCCGGTGAAGAAGACCTGGTGGAAAGCATCAGCAAGGGCGAAATGGATTTCGACCTGTTGATTGCCACCCCCGACATGATGCCCAAGGTGGCCAAGCTGGGTCGGGTTCTCGGCCCCCGTGGCTTGATGCCCAACCCCAAGGCCGGCACCGTCACCACGGACCTCGAGGCCGCGATCAAGGAATTCAAGGCCGGCAAACTGGAATTCCGTGCCGACCGCACCGGCATCGTCCACGTTCGCTTCGGTAAGGCCAGCTTCAGTGCCGATGCCCTGCTGCAGAACCTCAAGACCCTGCAGGAGACCATCGACCGCAACAAGCCCAGCGGTGCCAAAGGCCGTTACTGGAAGTCCCTGTATGTGACCTCCACCATGGGTCCTTCCGTTGAAGTCGATTTCTCTGCTCTGCAGGACATCGAGCAGGGGAGCTGATCCGGCTCTCCTCTACACTTAGCGATTGGCGAAAGCCAAATCGGGCACGCGCCCGGCCAGAGACAGCAGGAAGTCCCCGGGAATGACGTCAGTCATTCCTGTTGATGTAATCCCTGCCGAGGCAGACGCGACACGGTTTTGTCCCATTCGGGATTGGATCGGCACGCGGCCTCGTCTTCCTTATCGAAGACTCGATCGGCCGTGTGCCCAGCTTGTTCCTTTGATCCGATCCAATCCCTATGGGCCGCACGCTGGAGAACAAGCAGCAGATCGTCGGAGAGCTCAAAGAGCTCCTCGCCGACGCCGAACTGGCACTTGTCCTTGATTTCAAGGGCCTGTCCATCAAGGAAATGTCTGACCTGCGGGATCGTCTGCGGGCCAGCGACAGCGTTTGCAAGGTGACCAAAAACACCTTGATGCGCCGTGCCATTGATGGTGACAGCAACTGGGCCAGCCTCGATTCCCTGCTGACCGGAACCAACGCTTTCGTCCTGGTGAAGGGCGATGTTGGTGCCGGTGTGAAGGCCGTTCAGACCTTCCAGAAGGAACTCAAGAAGTCCGAGACCAAGGGTGGCCTTTTCGAAGGCAAGCTCCTGTCTCAGGACGAGATCAAAGCCATTGCCGATCTCCCCTCCAAGGAGCAGCTCATGGCTCAGATCGCCGGTGCCATCAACGCCGTGGCCACGAAGGTCGCTGTGGGCATCAACGAGGTTCCCTCTGGTATGGCCAGGGCGCTCAAGCAGCACGCCGAAGGCGGCGAAGGCTGATTCGGCCCTGCCGAGACCACTGTTCATTGATCTGTTGCTTCCCCTTTCAAAACCATGTCTGCAAAAACCGACGAAATTCTCGAATCGCTGAAATCCCTCTCCCTGCTTGAAGCTTCTGAGCTGGTCAAGCAGATCGAAGAGGCCTTCGGTGTGTCCGCCGCAGCATCTGCTGGTGTTGTGATGGCTGCCCCCGGCGCTGCTGGTGGCGGTGGTGATGCCGCTGAAGAGAAGACCGAATTCGACGTGATCCTCGAAGGCTTCGATGCCTCCGCCAAGATCAAGGTCCTCAAGGCCGTCCGTGAGGCCACCGGTCTGGGTCTGGGCGACGCCAAGGCTCTGGTCGAGGCTGCTCCCAAGGCCGTCAAGGAAGGTGTCTCCAAGGAAGACGCCGAGGCCGCCAAGAAGGCCATCGAAGAAGCAGGCGGCAAAGTCACCCTCAAGTGATCGCCTTGGGAGAGGGCTTGTCCCTCTCCCCCTGTTCTCGTTCAGTCACCGGCCCTTTCGAGGGTCGGTTTTTTTGTGTTTTTCTCTGGCCAACAAAAAAGCTCCGCCAAAGGCGGAGCTTTCGTCGAGAGGAACACGTTCAGGAGTCTGTCCTTGTTTCGACCCTGAATAGGCGTTCGGCACTCCTCACACAAGTTCAAATTAAGAGCGGAGTTTCCATTGTCAGCCCCTGTCTGGTCGCTCTCCCAACTGGCACTGTGACGGTTCGTCTTCAGCGGCGGTAAGGAGTCACCTGCAGCCGGATCGGAGCAGTGCTGGCGAGGCGTGTTGTTCGTTGGCGTGATGCTGGTGCAGTGGGCAATGGCGGTGGTGTGATCGGCGCCATCGGGGCTCCCAGGCGGCTGAAGCCTGAGCGATGGCCGCGGCTGCTTGCGATCGCCAGCAGCCGGTTCAACGGTTCCTGGTGGGCGAAATACAGGTGGTTCAACGGACGTCCCTGGTAAACTCGACGTTCCAAAGCCCAGCCTGGTTCCAGCCTCAAGGCCACGAACCCGTTGGGATCGCGTTTGGAGATCCTGGCCTGACCCACCAGGAGTGGTGCCCGTTGCTGGGGGTCAAGCGCCTCAAGCTTCAGCGATGTGCCGGATCGCTTGAGCTGGAAGCGGAAGCGGGTTCCAAGGTCTTGGCCCCCGCTGCGCAGCGAGTAGCCATTGCTGTCCAGGTAGCGCTTGCAGATTCCGCTGAAGTTGAAGCGATTCAGGCTGGGCTTCACCAGTCCGTCCTGGCGTGCCCTCCAGCAGCGCGGTTGGGCCTTGATTTGTTCCAGCACCAGCAGTTTCCACTGGGCCCTGCCAATCGGTTGGGCCAGCACCGCAAAGCGCTTCTCCGGCACAGCAGCGCTGTCAAACAAGGCCCGTGCTGCACTCTCCTGCGACAGGCCTGCGGTCAGGAGCCCCACGGCAGTCAGGCATGCAGCCTGCAGGTAGGTTCGGCTCATTCACGGTGACGCCAGAAACCGTGTTGTACCGAACAGTGTTGGGACCGATCAATGGCGGAAGGACGGGGACGGGTCGTGGCTGCAGCGACGGATGGTGCCTGCAGCGGCAATCCAGGTCCTGGGGGTTGGGGCGCGTTGTTGCGCTTCGAAGATGGCAGCGTTGAGGAATTCGGTGGCCATGCGCCCGACACCACCAACAACCGCATGGAACTGCAGGCGGCATTGGAGGTGCTGCAACGGCTGGAGCAGCTGCCCCGTCATCCGGATCTCACCCTGCGCACCGACAGCAAATATCTGATTGATGGCCTGGGCTCCTGGATCAAAGGCTGGAAGCGCAAAGGTTGGAAAACGGCTGCTGGTAAGCCCGTGCTCAACCAGGACCTCTGGAAGGCCCTGGATGCCGCCCGTCTCGACGATGTCCCCCTGCGCTACGTCAAAGGCCACAGCGGTGACCCCGACAACGAACGGGTGGATCGCATCGCCGTGGCGTTCTCCCATAACGTCCAGCCGCCCTTGGCTCTAAAGCAGGGATCGTCGGAGCTGCCCTCCTCCAAGGCCGCACCAGAGGCTGCATTTGAAGTTGCTCCTAAGCCTCTGCTGCAGCTGTTGTCGCGCTTGGAGTTGGCGGATCGCTTGGCACAGGGTGGTTACAGCCTGTCGCTGTTGGAGCTGGCGCAATTGGTGGAAAAGCCGCTCAAACAGCTGGAAACCAAGCGGGAGAGCTGGATCTGGAGGGATTGGACCGTCGAGCCCCAGGCGGAGGGGCGCTGGACCCTGCAGCGTCGCGAGGCAGGATCAGAACAGTCCTGAGCCAGCGCATGTCGCCGTCCTCTTCGGCTGGACCGCTCAGCAGCGGTGCCTTCTATCAGCGTTGGCTTGGCCCGGTCCTGGCGCGGGACGACGGCCTGGATGCGGAACAGCTGTCGCGCACTGCGCTTACGGCCCTGGGTCAGGCCAGCCTGCGGCGCCGCTGGCCAGGGGTGTCCACGGTGCTGGATGGTGTTGCGGCGGATCTGCAACGGCGTGATCTGCGCCTGGAGCAGGTGTTGTTTGGCTGCCGCTTCCCAAACCCGGTGGGTTTGGCGGCGGGATTCGACAAGAACGGTGTGGCGGCTGGCATCTGGGATCGCTTCGGCTTTGGCTTCGCCGAAGTGGGCACCGTCACCTGGCATGGCCAGCCGGGCAACCCCAAACCACGCCTGTTCCGTTTGGCGGAGGAGCAGGCCGCGTTGAACCGGATGGGATTCAACAACGATGGCGCCAAGGCACTGTTGAAAACGCTGGAGCGTCAACGCCTGGACTCGCCCGGCCGGCGGCCAGCGGTGCTTGGCATCAACGTTGGCAAATCCAAGATCACGGCCTTGGAGCAGGCACCGGACGACTACGCGGCTTCCCTGGAGTTGTTGTCGCCCTTGGCGGACTATGCGGTGATCAACGTCAGTTCCCCCAACACCCCCGGGCTGCGGGATCTGCAGGACACAGCCCAGTTGCGTCGTCTGGTGGAGCGCTTGCGGCGGCTGCCGGCTTGCCCGCCTTTGCTGGTGAAGATCGCGCCGGATCTCGATGATGAATCGATTGATGCGGTGGCCCGCTTGGCCTTTGAAGAGGGGCTGGCCGGTGTGATCGCGGTCAACACCAGTCTCAATCGGCTGGGCCTGGAGCAACGGCGGCTGCCGCAGACCGGACGCACTCTGGCGGAGGAAGCCGGTGGCCTCAGCGGTGCTCCCCTGCGTCAGCGGGCCCAGGAGGTGATCCGCCGCTTGCGGGCCAGTGCTGGTCCAGCGCTGCCGTTGATCGGTGTGGGTGGGATTGATTCTCCGCAAGTCGCCTGGGAGCGCATCACCGCAGGGGCTTCTCTGGTGCAGCTCTACACCGGCTGGATCTTTCAGGGCCCGGATCTGGTGCCGCGGATCCTGGAGGGTCTGCTGCTGCAGTTGGACCGCAATGGCCTGCGCAACATCGCTGAGGCGTCCGGCAGCGGTTTGCCCTGGCAGGACTGACCCTGTTGCTTGAAAGCCACCTCACCTGCGCGATGTTGCCCCCTTAAATGTCTCTGAGAGGGAGTGATTCAAGCGAGTCATCGTCGATAGCTTGAAGACAGTGGGAAGCGTTGTGTGCCACTGCCTGCTTTCGGTGAGCTGCCTCAACTCACAGGATTGAGTTTGGCTTGGCGACGGCTTGTTGATGTCAAGCCGGTGTTGATTGCGGTAGATAACTCGAGCTTGGTGTGTTGTTGGAATCAGGCCGGCCGTTGGCAGCAACGTGTTGTGGCCTGGCCCGATGGCGTGTGCCGTGATGGTGTGCCGCTGCAACGGGAAGCCGTTGGTGAGTTGATCGCTGATCTGATCTTTGACTGCGATTGTCCAGGGGGCGAACTCGTGCTTTGCCTCCCTTTGGATGCTGCGTCCTGGTGCGTGGTCGACGGCTACGGATCGGATGGGTCGCCTGGTCTTGTGCCCCTAGCGCTGCAGTCTGTTGAGTTGCCGTTTGGTCTGGCGGAGAGCTATGTCACGTCTTCGCCGTTAAAGGAGGCCTTGGCAGTGGTGGCTGTGCCGCGGTCGTTGATGCAGGGGTGGAGCGAGGTTGCTGAACTGGCGGATCTGCCGTTGCGGCGCGTTGACTGGTCGCTCATCGCGGCCCAGCGGGCCTTGGATCAACTCACGCTCGCGTGGGATGGCGATCTGGCTTGGCTTGTGCGGGATGGAAAGAGCATGCGTTTGTTGTTGCGCCGCCAGGGTGTTCCCGAGGTGGACCATGCGCTTGAGCAGCTCGACCCTCTGGCCTGCCAGCGCGAGATTCGGGCCTGTGTTGCTGCCTGGCAGGCCTTGGTCGATACACCATCTGCACTGGGCTGGTGGTTGTCGGTTCTGGCCGAAGAGGTTGACGATTGGATGCCACTCGTCGACGAGGAGAGGGGGGAGTGCTGTTTGAACCAGCCCTTACCCACATGGGCTGAACCATCGGATCAGAGCGCCGCCGGAGATGTGACCGGTGTGCCGTCAGCTCTGCAGCAGTTGGCGCTGCTGGCGCTGCAGCAGGAGGAGCGATGACGTCGCGTCAGGACTGGCCCAAGCCGGATTTGTTGCAGCAACGCCGGCTTGAGCTCGGCTTGCCGTTGGATCCGGCTCCTGTCCCGTCGCCACTCTCCCTGCTTCTTAAGGGCGGCATCGGAGCGGTGGTGTTGGTAACGCTGCTCCTGCTCACCCTGTTGGCCCTCCAGCGTCGTCAGCAGCTGGTGCAGTCCGAGGTCGATGCACTCAATCTCGTGGAGAGGCGTGTGGGTGATGCCAAGGCACGGCTCCGTGCCATGACATCGCGCCGGTCCAGCCTGGAGCAGCAGACGCAATCCATCGCCGAGCAGTTGGTGGCGGTGCGCTCGGGGTCGGCCTTGTTGGAGCAATTACGACGGGTCACGCCTCAGGGGGTGCGCCTTGTGTCGGTCGACGCCAACCCTTCCAAACTGCTGATCAAGGGGGAATCTCAAGGAACGGATGCCTTCCAGCGGATCAACGCTTTGGATCTCAACCTTGAAGCCCTGCCGGACATGCTCTTCGATGGCACAACCGTTGTGAAAGCTCAGGCCGATAAACAGGGACGAATTGACTTCAGCCTCGAGGCCAAGCTCGATCCAGCCATGAAACCCACGCCGGAACACTTGCGTGGCCTTGGTGCAGAGGGTTTGGTCCAGCGCTTGGAGTTGCTGCAAGGCGAGGGGTTGTTGCCATGACCAACCTGTCGACAACATCAAGCCAGCCATGGCTCACGCGCGGACGCTTGTTGGTGGGCTTGCCCCTTGGGCTTGGTGTTCTGGTGAGTGCTGCTGTTGTGGTGTTGGGGGTGAGACCTCTCCTGCAATCGGTGCAAGGTTTGGAGGAGAGGCGAGACACCTTGCTCACTCTTCAGCGCAGTGCTCCCGCTTTGGAACGTCAGCTCAACCAGGCTGAGACTGAACTGCTGATGGCTGAAGAGAAGCAGGCTTTGTTGGTGGGTTTGCTGGCAGGGCGTGACAAGGTGAAGACATTTCTGGCGCTGTTGAATCAGCAGGCTGTGGCTTCGGATGTGCAGATGCTGCGCTACGAACCACTCAAAACGCCACCACCCCAACAAGGGCAATCCCGGCAGAACAACAGACGATCACAAGCGAAGCAGAAGGCTGAAACTCCGCAAGATCCATGGCAAGCCCTTGGCTATCGCAAATCGTCTGTTGCGCTTGAAGTGAGCGGTTCATTCGGCGGATTGCAAACCTTCTTGCAACGGATGGAGTCTTTGGAGTTGCTGGTCGAAAGCAGTGATCTTTCGCTTCAGGCCAATTCTTCTGGCAAGTCGGATGATGAAACATCTCTGAAGCAACCCGCAACCAAACTCACCCTCCAATTGAGCTTTTACGACTGGCTTCCTCAAGCCTCGGATCGTTCAACTGCGGCAGGTTCCAACGAAGACCCTGTTTGAGCCTGGTTGCCTCCAGATCCCGTTGATACCATCTGCCCATAGTTCAGGCATGCGAGCGGTTTCGGTTTGGTGACCCCCCCCCTCCGGCGTGTTTTTCCGCTTGTGTTGATGCTTGGTTTGGCTGGCCAGGGGCTGGTCGAGTCAATCTTCTTTGAACGAGCGGTCTTGGCTCAAACCGTCTCTCGCGTCTCCCTGAAGTTGCGCAAGGAACCGAAGCATCTTGATGTGATGTTGGCCGGCATCGGTAATAGCGCTCGGGTGGTGCAGGAGCAGAGCACCAAAACCAGTTGGCGCGGTGAGATTGTCGGCTCGGATGATGAGGTGGTGACTGAGGTGGTCCCGCAACAGGTCTCCATGCCCGAGATCGGTGTGGCCAGTGTGCGACTCAGCAGATCAGGTTCTGCTTATCGGCTGGAGGTCACAACTGTTAACGGCAAAGTTTTGCCGAAGCCAACAATCTTGGCAACTGGTGAGGATCTGGTCCTTCGGTTCATTGGCCTTACCGGCACATCGATTGCGCGTCAAACTGGTTCCTTGGATTTGCGTCGACCGGGCCGTCTTCCGCAACCTGTATCAGCCCCACCCTTGAGATCTCGTGCTGTTGCTCCTCCATTGGGAGATATGGCAGTAGGCACGATGTTGATCAACAACCGCAGTTTTGTGCAGGCCAGTGGGCCACCGGTAACGCTCACGCTCAACAGAGCTCCGGCGAAGGATGCCTTGATGTCGTTGGCTCGCCTTGGTGGTTATGGCTTTGTTTTTGTTGGTGAAAATGCTGATGCAACCTCAGATGAGGGTGCTGCTGGTGGAAGTGACCCTCTAGTCACCATGGCCTTCAAAAGTGAGCGGTACGACCGAGCTCTGAATAGTGTCTTGATGGCATCGGGGTTGCAAGGGCGTCTTGATGGCGGAATGTTGCTTGTGGGAACTGCACTCTCTGCCAAGAGCTTTGGGCCGCAGATGTCCAAAGTGTTTCGCCTGAATCAGGTGGATGTGGCTTCTGCTAGTGAATATCTAGGGAATCTTGGGGCGGATATACAAATCGCGAGTACTTCAACTACAACTTCTCGAGAATCGGAATCGTCCGGAACGAGTTCCAATAGTTCTGAGTCTAGTACCTCTACAACTTCTCAAATTAGTGTGAGTGAATCGTATAGCTCGGGAGTTGGCCCTTTGGTGGGCTTGGTGGGGACAACTGATTCTCGCTTAAATACGATTACGATGATTGGAGATCCTGCTCTGATTCATGTCGCTCAAGGCTATCTAAAGCAAATTGATCTGCGCAAACGGCAAGTCGCTGTAAAAGTGCAGATTCTGAATGTGAGGCTTGAGAATAATGCGAGTATTGACTCTAGTTTTTCGGCGAAGATAGGGGATGCGTTTATTGTGAGCCAAAGCGGCACGGCGCATATGAATTTTGGTGCTTACAAACCCGGAGATCCCAATTTGGGTTCAGGTAACTATAACGGAAAAGAGTATGCGAGACCGGGGATTTACCCGTCATTTTTGCCGAGAGTTCAGGCAATGGACGTGAAAGAACCTTATATTCCTGCAGTTGATGTAACCAAGCCTCAGTACGACGATGAAGGCAATTTTACTGGATATCCTCCATTGCTCGATGAGTTAGGGCGTCCAAAATATGTCCCAGATTCTAACCCCAATGCTTCCAAGAAGCTTGTGCCTCGTGTTGACAAAAATGGTCGCCCAGTTTATGTGAAAGCCAAGGATCCTGATAAGTTTAAACATGCTAACAATTCCTTTTACTCTTATCTTGAGTCAGCTGTTATTTCGTCAAATGCTAAGACTTTGGCTCAGCCAACACTTTTAGTTCAGGAAGGTGAGTCGTCTGTTGTTCGCTCCGGAGTAAGCGTTATTACTGGTGTACAGAAAACTGAGGGTGTGAATGGGTCGACGTCTTTTAGTAACACGCGAGAAGATGCCGGTTTGACAGTAAATCTTGAAGTGGAAAAAATTGATGATAATGGATTCATTACCTTAAAGTTAGATCCTACGATTGCAGTGCCGATCCCAGCGGGTGTGCAGGAGGGTGTGCCAATTTCTGATCTCAACAGACGTGAATTGAAATCCGGTCGTATTCGTCTTCGGGATCGGCAGACTTTGATCCTTACCGGTGTGATTCAAGAAGATGATCGTCGCTTAGCACGCAAATGGCCATTGCTTGGTGACCTGCCGTTGATTGGTCAGCTGTTCCGGAGCTCCACAACCACCCGGCTGAAAAATGAGCTGGTCATTATCGTGACCCCTTCGATCTTGGATGATGACAATGGTGGTACGTATGGCTATGGCTACAGACCAAGTACGACAGAAGCGACCCGGTTGATTGGTGCTGGTTCAAATCCCTAAGTCTTGGCTTTAGAGGCCCATCCCTCCAGGCATCAAGGTTTTCAGCGCAAGTGGTGCGAGAGCATTCAGAGTTGAGAGGGCTCCTCCGAGAACTGCAGATCCCAGTCCGTTGCCTGATTTGCTTCTTTCGCTGTCGTTGGTGTTCAACATTTTGACAGCCCTTCGTATTTGTTCACTCTGTTCCGTGGCTCCCTGACTATCCAGAAGGTCGGCGGCATGGAGCAAATCTTGAGCTGCCTTGGTTTCATCTCCCTGTTCGCCTCTGCTAAGTCCTCTTGCGATCCAACTCATGGCTTGACCTGGATCGGCCTGTATGGCCTCACCAAACAGATGCTCTGCCTGAGACCAGCGTCCGGCCTGGGCTTCATCTACGCCAGCGTTATGCAGTGAAGCGGGGCTGCGCAAGCCTTGGTTGATGCCTCGTGCCCCAAGCCAGTGGCTACGGTCAAGTGCGCCTGGAATGAGCTGACTTCCGCTCAGGTCTGCCTGCCGAAGGTCGGTTCCGTTGAGTTTGGCTCCTCTGAGATCTGCGCCCCGCAGCGACGCCCCCTGCAGACTGCTGAACCGTAGATCTGCGTCGCGGAGATCGGCGCCATCCAAGAGGGCTCTGCTGAGATTCGCGCGTTGAAGATCGGCCGCTGATAGGTCGGCATCCCGTAAGTCGGCATGCACCAGATCCGCATCAGCCAGACGGCAGCGCGGGCATGATTTGTTTGTCAGCAGCATGATCAAATCGTCTGCGCGGGCCGAGAGTGGTGCACCGAGCAGCAATGTCAGCAACAGCATCGGTTTGGCTGGCATCGGCAGTGGGTCACGCTGGTGATGTCATTGCGTTTTAACGAGACACCGGATGCGCGTCGACCTGCGCCATGGGGGGAATCGACAGGCGGTTGCGGCCGCTTTGGGCTGCCGTCCATCGCAGTTGCTGGATGCCAGTGCTTCATTGGCTCCCTGGACGCCCCGTTGCCCTCGTTTGCGTGCGGCTGATCTGCGGGATTACCCCGATCGAGGCCAGAATTCCTTGCGGCAGGCGATTGCTGCGATCCACGGGCTGTCTCTTGATTGGGTGCTCCCGGGCAATGGTGCTGCAGAGTTGTTCACCTGGGCTGCGCGCGATGCCACCGCTGCTGGCTTGAATGGATTGCTGGCTCCTGGTTTTGCCGACTACCGGCGGGCCCTCCAGTGTTGGGCCGCGGCATTGGAGGAGACGCCATTGGCGCTCCACTGGGATCACGCTGGCCCGTTGCCCCACCCTCCGCTGGAGGCTGCCGTGGCGTGGATTTGCAACCCCCACAACCCCACCGGGCAGCTTTGGAGCCGTGCCTCGATCGAAGCGATGCTTGATCGCCATGCGCTGGTGATCTGCGATGAAGCCTTTCTCCCTTTGGTTTCGCAGGCCGAGCAGCAATCGATGATCCCCTTGGTGGCTCAGCACCCGAATCTCGTTGTGATCCGCAGCCTCACCAAGTTGTTTGGGGTGGCGGGAGTGCGTGTTGGCTACGCCATAGCGCATCCCGATCGCCTTCAGCGTTGGAAGGCGTGGAGGGACCCTTGGCCGGTGAATAGCATCGCTGCGGCGCTGACGGAACAGTGGCTAGGGACACCTAAGCGCTACGAGCGCTGGTGTGCTCGAGTTCAGCGGTGGACGGCAACACAAGGCGCATGGATGCAGCGGGAATTGGCGCGTGTTCCTGGCATCACGCCGATGCCTTCGGCGGCCAATTTTTTGTTGATTGCAGGAACCAGCTCCTTGGTGCCGTTACGGGAAGCCCTGGAGCTCGACCATCGAATCCTGCTCCGTGATTGTCGATCCTTTGCCGGGCTTGGTGAGACGTGGCTGCGTATTGGCTTGCAATCAGCTCGCAACAATCGCCGGATTCTTCGTGCTTTAAATCAGCTTCAGCATCTGACCGATTGAAGCATGTTGTTCCTCGAATGGATGGTCGGCCTTTCCCCACTGGGTTGATGTAGTGCTAGTGCCATAAAGGGCGACTTCCCTTCAGCCCAATCGACCCGATGATTTTGTTTGGTTGTTGCGGGGTTGGAGACGTGCTGGTCGTTCAAACTGTGATTGGCTTCAGGCTGCCATCGGGGCCTGTTCAGATTCCAGATGTTCGAGCAGCTCAGCTGCGATCGCATCCAACAGTTCCGCTTTGGCTTTCTGTTGCCGTTTCACACTGCGAATGGCTGGAATCTGTAGCCTCAGCCGAACTGTGGGCTCATCGGGTTGAGTCGATGGAGAGCCGGCCAAGCGCATCAGATCAACAACAGCCACCCAGCGCAATGGAGCATCGTCTTTGCAAAAGCTTGGCCGAAATGACGGCGGTACAGCACCTATGGCTTGAAGAGGAGTGAATTCACCCTCAGAGGCCGAGCGGAAACGAACAATGGCGGAAGGATTGGTTTGGAACCAGCAACGGTCTTGCCGTATCGCACTCACCAGGCCAACTCTCATTTCGCCGAGTATGCCGTCAGGACCTGTTCGAGGCCAGTTGCCCGGGAGTGGACCGGCGGCGGTGGGATGCAGGTTGTGCATGATTTATGCATTGATGGCTGGTCAGGCTTGGCCTTGGGAGATTCAATGGAAGGACTGAAGCGATTCTTGTGAGCGCAGGAGCGTGGCGGGAACTTGACCTTCTGGTCCGGCGGCGCGAGTCGCTTGGCTTGGCTCGTCCCCAGCCGATCCCAGTTCGGACGTTGCTAACCCGAGGAACGCTGATCGGCGGCTTGTTCCCTTTGCTCGTGCTTTTGGCGTGTTTGGTGTTGTTGCTTCAGGACCGTCTACTGGCTCGTCAGGAGAAGCAGCTCAAGCCGGCTGCTGCCCGCTACGACATGGTTCAACAACGTTTGACAGACCTTGTTGAGCAGATGGATGCGCTGAGAACGAGAAACCGCTCCATTGCTGCTGCCATGGCTGACGTGCGATCCAGCTCCGCGTTGGTTGGGGAACTGACGCAGTTGCTTCCCTCTGAGATGGTGCTGGAGCGATTTCAGGTTGAAGGCAGCCGTTTGTCGGTTGATGGAACCGTGCTGCAGCCGAATGGATTGCGCACAATCAATGCCTTTCTTCTCCAACTGGCGCAATCCAGTTTGTTTGATCCAAAAAAGGTTCAACTAGAGAAGGCAGAAGTGAATGCAACTTCGGGTGATCTGGCTTCTGTGATGCGCTTCAGTCTCAACGCAGCCTTTCGTGGTGATGCTGCTGTGCTGACGCGTCCGCGGTTGGACCTTTTGGGTGCATCTGGTCTGGCAACGCGTATGCGGTTTTTGGAGTCTGAGCAGCTCCTGCCATGACTAATTTTCAGGGCCAATCGTCTTCTTCTCGCTTGCAATGGTTAACCCCTGAGCGTGCGTTGTTTTTTATACCTGTGCTGACGAGCGTTGGTGTGGCCATAGCTCTCTTCTCCCTGGCAGTACTTCCCATGCTGCGCATGGTTCGTGAGCGTCAGGCTGTTGTGAAAGATTTATCGAACAAAGTTCTTGAGCTTCCAGAGCTGGTGCGTGATCTGCAGAAGCAGCAAGCCCAAAAGTTGCAGTTCGAAGAGCAAGAAAAAAGGCTTTTTAAAATGCTGGCTGGTACTAAAGATCTGGATACATTTTTGGCGGGTTTGAATGTATTGGCTGTGAAGCATCAGGTGACCGTAGCAACCACTGAGCCTGGTGCGATTGAATCTTGGGTGCCACCTTTAGATGGTGAAAGCATGGAGGATGATGATATGGACTTTGATGGTAATTTGCCAAATTCAAATGATAGTCTTTTGCAGGAAGGCCTTGAGAGGCGCTCTGCCTTGATTGTGGTTCAAGGGCCCTTCCGAAATGTGCAAGCTTTTCTTCAGGATTTAGAAAGTCTGGAGGTTTTTGTGATCGCCAGTGATTTGTCAATGGAGGCCATCCGTCAATCAGCTAATGAAACTGGTAATGAAGCTCTTGTTCAAACCAAGTTGGAGCTCCAGCTTTCCGCCTATGGAAGGGTCGTTACGCCCATAATTAATGACATTGATGTGATGAGTGAGGTGTCACAATGATTTATTTCTACGCTGGTCTGGGTGTCGCAATGATGACAGGCATCATGGTGCTTTTTGAAGTAGGGCTGGCTCTAACAGGTCAGTCGTTGCTTGAGGAACCACCGCACTCAGATGTTTATCGGGATGTTTCAAGCTCTGCTGATCAACTCTTTCAAAGGATGTTGTCAGAACCGCTCGAATTGAAGGCCTTGGGAACTGGTCGATATGGACCTGTTCTATGTCAACAAATCCTCTGTCGAATTTATGGCATAGGTTGTGGATATGGGAATAGGCAAACACCTCAATATGCAGGTTTGAAAGGTTATTCAACGCCCACGTCAACTCCCTCTGCTGGTGTTTGGTCGTCATCCTGCGTTCTAGAACGTCAGCTTGACCAAGGTGGTTACACCCATCGCCTTTTAATTCGACCCAATCGTAAACTTTCTGAACGTGGATATGAGTTGTACAGTTGTGTAGTCAAGGAAACTAGCTTGGATCAGCGCTGTTTATTTGAACGCGGAGAGTAGATGTAACGATGCTGGATGCTGTTGTTGGTTCTGTGATTATGGTGATTGCGACAACAACGCTCTTTGCAGCTGTGGAAGTTATTGAGAAGGGCTTCGAGGGAGCAGGTCGTCAACCTTTGTCAAAGAGAGAAGAAAGACTCTTGGAGAGAGTTGGTCGTGCTGATGCCCTAGATCAGCAGCAGTTCTGGCGAGATTCGTTGCAATCCCTGCCGAGGGAAGTTCTATTGCCTTGAGTGAAGCGATGCTACGCCGCACTTCACAATCAAGCAGTTCAGGCATGACGGTGCTCGAACTTCTTATAGCGGTCACGATGTTGCTCGTTTTTACAGGTGTCGTTGTGATGGTTAGCGGAACGCTGCTTCGATTTCTTTCTCCTATTGTTCAGGGCAGCGGCAGCGGGACACTTCGCTCCAACGGGTTGCTTATTGATCAGACGGAGCTCCGAGCAACCATGCAGAGTCTTGTGAGCTTGTTGGAGCAGCCTGGGATCACACGTAGTCAGGTTCTTGGCCTTGAAGATAAGGACGGAGGGCGTTTGGCGATTGCTCACCCCCAATCTGCTGATCCTGATCAGGCTTGTGTGATCGATCCCATTCGGGCATGGAATTTGCCTCTGGCTACCGGTAGTGTCCCCTCATTACCCCCTGGCTATCGCTTGTGCATCTGGACGACATCTATTCAGGAAGCCACGATGCAGCAGCTTTTATCTGGAGATGCATCCCCTGGGGTATATGTCATGCAGGCATTGCCTGAACAGTTGACGACAAGCCATTTGCCAAGCAGGCTTCTTTTTTGTAGGCCTAGGCCGTTCTGTTGAGGTTATGACGGCGACTCCTGTAATTGGCACGACTTTTTTTGGTCTGGATATCTCTGGACTGGGCGAGGGACTCAAGTCCATTCGTCGGAAAATATCCCGCTCAACACTTCTGATTGAATTTGGATCACGTATGCTCCAAATCGCTGAGGCTCGTCAGCGATCCCACGGTATAGAAATTAGACACTTCAGTCGGATTGTTTTACCTGAAGAAGCTCTGGAGCGATCTGTTCCGGCAGACCCAGACGTGATGGCACAACTATTGCGTGATTTTTGCAAAGAGAAGGGCATCATTTCCCATCGCGCCGCTGTTGTTTTGCCTCCGGAACTCGCCTTTCAACGTCTTGTTCAACTTCCAGTTGGTCTGTCAGTTCAGGAGGCTCGCAAATATTTACTCGATCCAAGGAATGGGTTATCACTTCCGTTCCCCATTGCTCAAACTGATTTTGATTTGGTTCCGTTGGATTCCTTTGATCCAATGTCAACCAAACCAGGTTCTTCAGCGTTTCAGCTTAGTGCGATTCCAAGTTCCTTGGTTGAGCCTGTTTTAACCATGCTTGATAGATCTGACTTTGATCTACAGACCCTAGAGCTCGGTTCTTTTAGTGCATTGCGCTGCATTCAGGACTCTCTGCAGCTGCTTGGTGCATCTGGAGTTTGTCTCCTGTTGGATTTCTTGCCTGATGCAACGTTGCTTCATTTTGTTGGTATAGATGGGCTGATTGAGTCAGAGCGCTTGCCATCAGTTCGTGAGTTCCCCCGTTATGAGTTATCGGAGCTTGAACGGGAGCAAATCCTTCAAGGGAGCCAATCACTCGAGCAGGCCACGATTGCAAGTGACCGTTACTTGCCCCTCTCAGAGATGGACCTTCGCGCATTCATGAAAGATCTTGAGTGTGCTTTGAGTAATTTTCTCAAACGCTATTCAGGCTCGACCCTCATTCAGGTTGTTGTGACTGGTGAAGGGAGTGCTCATCCAGATTTGCCAGCACTGCTCCAGAATCATCTCAATTGTTCTGTCAAGCAGGTGAGGCCCCTGTTGACAAAGGGGTTGCGGGAATGGGAATTGGATGAGCCATTGTTGCAGGCGAGTCTCACGCGTTTGGTTGGCCTTGGTTTAGGACTTCTCGGTACTGAACAAGCTATCGAACAACCAGATTCCACTTCAGGTCCACAGGATTGCGATCAGAAGTCTTTGCTTTCTAAGTCCATTGTGCCTGAATCAGGCGGATCAAATTTTGCGACTTTATTAAACTCATCATCCTTGATTGATTCGTCTCAAGCTCTCTCGGCTGTTGATGAAGATGCTTCACCGACGCTCATCGAACTTGATGTTTCAGACGGCGAAGTGGAAGATGAAGAGAGTGAATGGCCGAGTCTGAATTTGGCTGCGAGTGAGAGTGTTTTGGAGGATGCAGAAGAGATTGGTGGAGAAGACGAGATTGAGCCTGTGAGAGTTGATGTTTCAGAGGGCGAAGTAGAGGGTGAAGAGAGTGAATGGCCGAGTCTGAATTTGGCTGCGAGTGAGAGTGTTTTGGAGGATGCAGAAGAGATTGGTGGAGAAGACGAGATTGAGCCTGTGAGAGTTGATGTTTCAGAGGGCGAAGTAGATGATGAAGAGAGCGAATGGCCGAGTCTGAATTTGGCAGCGAATGAGAGTGTTTTGGAGGATGCAGAAGAGATTGGTGGAGAAGGAGAGATTGAGCCTGTGAGAGCTGATGTTTCAGAGGGTGAAGAGAGTGAATGGCCGAGTCTGAATTTGGCAGCGAATGAGAGTGTTTTGGAGGACGCAGGGGAGGTTGATGGTGAAGGACAGATTGAGCCTGTGAGAGTTGATGTTTCAGAGGGCGCAGTAGAGGGTGAAGAGAGTGAATGGCCGAGTTTGAATTTAGAGGGGACTCAGAAGCATCAATCCTCTGAATCTGCTGCTGAAAAATCAACTTTTGAAAATAGTGTGATTCCCGGATTGCCTATTGCAAAGGCTCAGCCCGCTCAACCAAACCCCATCTCTGAATCTACTCGTCGTAATGGCTTGACTGACTTTGACGTGGATGAATCTCCTCTCGGCGAACTGCGTTTCAAGGATTAGTGATTTACCCTCGCATGTTCGTGATCATGCTGAACATCGGTAAGTAGAGAGCAATCACAATGGTGCCGACGATTCCTGCAACTACAAAAACGACTGTTGGCTCCATTGCTTTTGTAAGAGAAGAAACAGCTGAATCAACCTCTCTTTTGTAAAATACAGCGAGTTTCTCAAGCATAAAACTTAACTGTCCTGTCTCCTCGCCGATTTTAATCATCGAGATAACTAATTTTGGTAGAACACCACTACGATCTAGCCCATAGTTCAACTCTTCTCCTTGCATGACTCGATTAATCCCCTGACGGATGGTCTGTTTTATTAACGCATTGCTGCTTGCCGATTCACAACGTTCTAAAGCATCGACAATGGGGATTCCTGAATTGACCAAGGTTGCGAGAGTATCGCACAATCCTGCCATTTCAGTGCGTAGCAACAGGCTTCCAAAGAGTGGCAGTTTCAGGATGTTACTGTCCACCGTCATTCGTCCTGAAGTAGTTCCGTAATATTGGTTGAAGAGAAGTACAAATAAGAGAATCCCTCCTGGTCCTCCCAGTGCAAAGTATGGGGAAGTAACGATTTTGGATAAAGTCAGCATGGTTGAGGTCAGTGCCGGTAGTTCAGCGCCCATGCTTTCAAACATCACCTGGAAGCGAGGAACAATAAAAATGAGTAATCCTAGGCTCACACTTACCGCCAACACCAGCACGATCACTGGATAAACCATCGCCCCAATCAGTTGACCCCTGATTTTGGCTTGTTCTTCCATTAATAATGCAATGCGGTCTAAAACGCTTTCTAAAATTCCTCCAGCCTCTCCAGCCTCGATCAAACCAATAGCAATGGGTTTGAAAACTTTTGGATAGTGTCTCAATGTTGTAGAAAGCTCTTCTCCCGCTGTTAAACGCCCTGCAATATTCTGTACCGCATGGGCTAACTTTCGGTTTGTCATGTTTTCCGCGATCAAAACCATGCCTTGCGCTATAGCTACACCACTTTGCAGAATCACAGAGAGCTGGCGAAAGAATACGAGTAAATCTTTCTGAGGTACACTTAATTTTGCAGGTAGTGGTTGTCGATTAAAGAATCCCCCGCGCTTAATCGATGTTTGTGGAATGCTCCCAACTACTGTTGCGCTTCCCGCTGATGGTGACCTTTGATCAGTTGGCTTGGATCCGTAGCTTGCCATTTCAGCTCTCCACGTCCATCAGTGCTTTGGGGTTTCCTGCTTTACTCATCGCTTCTTCCATGCTTATTTCTCCTCTATCCATCAAGCTCTTGAGGCATTGTTCGAGTGTGTTCATTCCCTCTTTGCTACCTGTTTGTAATTGCGAGTAAATCTGGCTAATTTTGCGTTCGCGGATGAGATTACCAATGGCTGGAGTATTGATGAGCAATTCGTAGGCCAGTGAGCGCTTGCCCGTGGTGTTCTTGCAAAGCGTTTGGCACATAATGCCTGCTAGTGATGTTGAGACCTGCAGGCGTGCTTGCTCCTGTTGGTCTCCGGGGAATACATCCACGATTCGTTCGACTGTTTTTCCCGCTGATGACGTATGCAGTGTCCCAAGCACCAAGTGACCTGTCTCAGCTGCCGTAATTGCGAGTTGGATTGTCTCCAAATCTCTCATTTCGCCGATGTAGATCACATCGGGGTCTTCTCGAAGTGCTGCTTTTAAGGCAGATGCGAAACTCTGAGTGTCTCGCTTGACCTCACGTTGATGAATGATAGAAGTTTTGGAGTGATTAAATTCAAATTCAATTGGATCTTCAATGGTGAGGATATGTCTTTTCTGTGTTTCTAGAATGCAGTTGATGAACGCAGCGAGTGTTGTCGATTTGCCTGATCCAGTAGGCCCTGTGCATAAGACGAGTCCACGGTTCTTACGTGTTAGATCAATGAAGGGTTTTGGTAATCCTAAATCCTGCCACCGCGGTAGATTGTCTGGAAGGATGCGAAGCGTTAGGCAACGTTTTTCATTGGAGATATAAGCATTAATTCGTATTCGTGATAATCCATCCAAGCCAATCGATGTATCGAGATCTCCTGTTCGCCGATATCCCTCTAGCTTTTCTTCACCGATGAGTTCATGCATGAGCTGTGTCATCTCTTCTTCACCAAGAATATTCTCAAGAATTTTGATGTCTGAGTTGACTCTTATGGCAATAGGCGAGCCCTCCTCGAGATGGATGTCTGATGAACCGGCCTGGATGGCAAAATCAACAATCTGACGGGCAATGCTCATTTCAGTGCTCTATCTAGAAGCCAGTATTACTGATTTTCATCATTTCGGAAATGGTGGTCAGCTGCTTTTCTACAAGATTAGCTGCATATTTCTTCAGAGTCCACATGCCGTTTTCAATAGCTACGGTTTCGATTTCTTGGGTACTGAGCTGTTTTTTGATGGAAGCTTGAATGTTTTGATTAACCTTCATTAATTCGTAAGCACCTACCCTTCCCTGATACCCGGAGCCATTGCACCGTGTGCAAAGTGTTCCTTCTTTTTTCCGTTTCTCACGCTCTTCTGCAGTTAATGCATTAGCGACACGAATCGATGTTCCTTGTCGTATTCCTGAGAATTGCGATTCGTTTTCATTGATTGGTCGTTCGGCACTACATTCTGGACAGACTTTTCTCAGCAATCGTTGTGCGAGAACACCTCGTAGAGACGAATTCAACTTATAACTTGGAACCTCCATATCCATCAGTCTTGTCAATGAGCTTGCTGCACTGTTGGCGTGCAATGTGGTGAAGACAAGGTGACCAGTCTCTGCTGCATCCATCGACGACTCTGCTGTCTCTGGATCTCTGGTTTCACCAATTAAGATGACGTCAGGGTCTTGACGAAGAAAGGTGCGCAGTAGATTTGCAAATGTTTGACCTTTTGCTCGAATAACGGGGAACTGTTGGATTGTTCCTCCCAAATCATATTCAATTGGGTCTTCTGCGGTCACAATGTTGACCTCGCCAGTGTCCTTCTCTCTTAGTGCTGATGCTAAAGTTGTTGATTTTCCAGACCCCGTTGGCCCTGATACAACAATAATTCCATTGGAAGCTTCAATAATCGATCTAAAATCTTTTCGTACATCTTCATTGCTGATCAGTACGTCGAGGCTCAACATATCCGCATTGCTGTTCAAGAACCGCATTACCATTTTTTCGCCATGTTTGGCTGGTGCTGTGGCACAGCGAAATTCCATGGTTTGTCCTTCAAATTTTCTCCGAATTTTTCCGTCTTGTGATGCCCGTCGTTCTGCGATATCCATATTGGCCATATTTTTCAGGCAGGCCGTTAATTTAATTCCTGCTCTTCGTGGCATCGTGACATAGCTTTGCATTACACCATCACGCCGCACTCTTACTTTGTATTCACTTTCTTTTGGCTCGATGTGTATATCTGATACGCCTGATCGGGCTGAATTGATTAATATTTTTGCTGCAGCTTGTTGTATTTTTGTGCCCATCATTTCCATTGCAAGATCTAGGGTTTGCTCCTCGATGATTTGTTCATCGCCATCGTCATAATCAAAATCAAACCCGAGGTTTCCTGATGAATCATCATCTGCGTCTTTTAGAGCATCAAGGATTGCATCATCGCTGAATTCAAAGGTTTCGAGTCCCTCCCCACTAATGAGCCTTTGCTGTGCTGCTTGATCAAGAAACGCCTGGATATCACTTGCGGGCTTTTCAATGAATTGGCATTCCAGTCCTGCTGCGCTGGCACGCTGTTTGATGAAATCGCCAATCGTTGCTAGATAGCTGAAATTCCCAATGGCTACGGTCAGCTTTTCACCGCCTGTTATCTCGTTCTTTTCGACTCCCAGCGGAACAACAATATTCTCTCTGCACCATTGCAGTGAAAAATATTGATCAACTAACTCGCGAATTTGCAGAGAGTCAGCCATCTGATCCTAATGCAAATGTTCTACTATTATCTGCCTATTTATTTTAGCAAGAATAAGCTTTGGTTTGTCAAGATCAATGCTTTTGCTTTTCACCCGTCTGATCTGGATTTTCATCATATATGACTTTGTTCTTAATCCATACCTTCTGACCGCATGGTGGAAGACCGCTCAACTTCCCCTCTCCAACGATGTATTGGCCATTCCCTCTAGAGTCGTCCTTCCGCCTTTCTTCTAAATCCACCTTGCATCTCGACACATTGAGCTCTATCTCGCACTCTTTGTAGTCGTAGCCCTCTGGATCGCTATATTGTTTGCTTGCACAGATGCTTATTGGCTTTGTGCAGTTTGGGATCTCTACATTTGCTATTGCATATCCGTCGTAAGCGCTTCCATTTATCTTTATTTCTTGATTGATGTATTTCGCGACATTGACTGAGCACGCTGTGCTTTGCGCCTCACTTTGACTTGATTTGCTGTAGCCCGTAAATTTTCCGTCAAAAATATAAGCTGTTTTATTGCATTTATTCAGAGAACATGTGTTTTTGTAATTCGCATCACTGTTTGGAACTGGCTGTTTGTTGTTGCAATCTTGGTCTGCTGTGGCGTCCCATCGGTTTGCTGTTTTTGACTGTGGTGTCTTTGTTAATTTTTCTCGGAATTGCAGCTCGCACGCTTCTCGGTTGTATTTGTATCTAGTCATGTAGGTGTAGAACTTGTCGTAGCTTTGAGTCGTATTGTCGACGCATTTTTCCCCCGCCCAGCGTTCACATGCATCTCTCGCTTGTGTGTAGTCTTTAGTGCTCGGACTGATTCCAAACTTGGTGACTTTCCCGTTGTAGATGCCAAATCCAAGAGATGGATATTCCTTCGAGTTGGTATCAATTGGATCGATTTGTAAGTAAAAGCAGTTATTGAAGTCTTTATTAATTTTGTATCCATTTTTTGTCAGAAGTCTATCATCAATGGCATCAATTAAATATGGATAGTCTTTATTTTTTGTTGTGTCTGGTTTGTCGCTCTGGTTGTCTAGTGCCAAGTTTTTTGAGTTTGGCTTCTCTGGCTTTTTCAGATTCGCCATGGCTCTTAGGCAGTCGTTCGCTGCGCTATTGAGATGGGCTTGTGTTTCATCCATCTCGAATTCTCTGAAACTATTTTGAATCGTAGTCACTGCTATCGATGTGAGTAGCGTGATGCCGCTAAGCACGCAAATTAACTCAATTAAGGAAAAGCCGGCTGATAAAGCCGGCTTTAGCTTTTTTGGATTTTTTGTTATAAACAAGTGGTATAAGCGGTTCATTTAATTGCTTAAGAATATATTATTCCCAAATTCCCCGTTCGTTGTCGCCTGCCTCTGCTTCACACCCCACATTGTAGGTGTCTTCATATTCGTCATCTCCTGTCATGCAAACTCTTGATCCTGATTCTGAAATCTTGAAAGATGAAAATTTATCTTGGAGTGTGGCTCCTACTGGTACCGCGAAGAAATCCCGTTCAGCGCCTCCATCATCGAAGCATGCAAGTTCGTCGGTCGCTTCATCTGGTTGGCCATTCACTCCAGAAGTTTTTGCGTCGGAGTAGCCGGCACCCGTTGCTGCCGCAGTCATGGCAAGTACGGCCCAATCGGTCACTGAAGGTTTGTTGAAATATTGGGGGTCATCCTCACCGTGGCCGTCCCGCTTATTTCTTGCCCATGAAACTTTGCATTCCTTGTAAGCGTTTAGCAATGCCTGCTGGGCTGTTCTAACTGATGCGTCTTCGGTGACGCCAAGGAAGTTGGGTAGTGCAATCGCTGTCAGCACAGCGAGCACAGCGATCACCACCACCAGCTCGATCAGGGAGAAGCCTTTCTCCCCTGGCTTGCGGCTGAGAGTTTTGCGGGTGCGTGGATTTTGCAAATAGGCCTGAAGAAGGCTCATTTCGATGTAAGAAGTCGCTCTGTCCATGATCTTGGCTTGCAATTCAGTTGTCAACACGACTGATCAGTCACATCTGCAGAAGTTGCATCGATGAGTGTGGTTCTTTCATTCAGTTGGCGCTCAGCAGGGGCTTGTCGTGCTGGTTTGACGCCAAGCTGTTGGCTGTTGCCGTTGATTCCTGGCTGGCTGCGTGAGGTTCGGGCTCTTCAACGGGACTCTTTTAATGCAGTCTCGCCGCAACAACCGCCGCATAGTGAAGGCATTGCGTGAGGAGTTCCAGCGCAGCCCTTTGGCTTGATTCACTCCACCAGCGTCTGAAGCAAGGCTGCCAGTTGCCGTTCGGCATCCCGTTCTGCCAGGGCCTGCATGCCTTCACGCATCTGGGCGAGAGGATCGGCTGCTGAATCGGATCGTCCCAAAGTCACGCCCAGCAGCCGTTGAACGGTGTTCAGCAATGTGGGCTGATCCGGCTCGTGCTGATGCACGATCACCGCTGCACCGAGGGATGCAGCGCAGGCGGCGTTGGCTTCCTGGTGCTTGTCTGCTGCCTGCGGGAACGGCACCAGCACGGCTGGGGTGCCGCAAACCGCCAGTTCACTGAGGCTGCCGGCCCCTGCGCGGCTGATGGCCAGGTCGGCATGTTGCAGCAGCCCTGGAATCTCATCGCTGAAGCGGCGCTCCACCAGTTGTGGGTGACGGATCTGCTCGATGTCGGGATCGTTGTCGCCGGCGAGGTGCACCACGCGGCAGCCCTGCTCCAACAGGGCCGGCACCGCCGCACGCACCATTCGGTTCAGGCCGACGGCCCCTTGACTGCCGCCCATCACTACTAACAGCGGCCCGGCGCCATGGGGGACCCAGCTCGGCAGGGCTTGCGGGGCCAGAAAGCTGGAACGCACCGGTGTTCCCGTCAGCACCGGCTGGCTGCCGGGGATGAGCTTGGCGGCAGCGGGGAGGCCGATGGCTACGGCGCTGCAGAAGCGACCCAGCAATCGGGTGACCCGCCCCGGGATGGCATTGGATTCATGCAGCACCACGGGAATGCCGCACCAGCGTGCCGCCAGGATCGCTGGTGCGGCGATGTAACCGCCAGTAGTAAACACCGCGTCGATCGCGTTCCGGCGAATCGCCCGCCGCACGCTGACGCTGGCGAGCAACAGCCGCAGCAGCTGCAGCAGCTTGGTGAGCCCGCGGCCCTGCAGTCCGCCGGCGTTCACACACACCAAACCAAACCGTTCCGGCACCAGCTGTGTTTCGAGGCGATCGGGCACCCCAACCCAGCGCACAAGCCACCGCTCTTCAACGGCTTCAGCAACGGCCAGAGCGGGGAAGAGATGGCCGCCGGTGCCGCTGGCGGCGATCAGAAGCCGGGTCATTGCGTCGGCCGTCACCGCTCACCAGGCCTAACTTAATTGGGTTGTCGCATTCCGGCCCGTGCGTCGTTTCCTGGGAGTCACGCTCGTCTCGGCCATGGCGATGCTGTTGTCGCCGGCCCATTCCGTCGCGCAGCCCGCTCGCCAGGGCAGTGCCGTGGAGCGTTTCAGCGATCGCCTGCAAACAGCCTTGAACAGTGGCAGTGCGTCAGCGCTCGACACGCTGGCCAGCGTTGATCTGCAGCCGGTGCTGGCCCAGCGCCTAGCGCGATTCCAGCAGGATTTCCCCGAGGTCACCTGGCAAGTGAAACCCGCAGCTCCCACTCCGGATGGGCGCCCGACCCTGAGCTTGCGGGTGCGGGGTGTCGCTGAATCCGAGGGGCTGACCTATGCCCTGGAGGCCAGCGAAGAGATCGCGATCCGCTTGGACAATGGGCAGCTGGTGGAACAGGAACTGCTGGCCCAGCAGTCGTTGCTGCGCAGCGGTGAACGTCCCTTGGCCGTCAAGGTCGCCATCCCCGATGTGGTGCTCACCGGCAGTCGCTACGACGTCGACTTGATTGTTGAAGAGCCGCTGGGCCAGGCCCTGGTGGCGGGCGGCTTGATCAACCTCACCGATGAGCAGCTGTTGGCACAGATGCGCCCCAATCTGCCGCTGGCGCCCCAGGGTGGTGGTGGTTTGTTCAAGAGCGTTCAGGCACCGCAGCAATCCGGATCGCAGTCCTGGGCCTTGATGTTGGTGCATCCCGATGGGGTGGTGACGGCCACGAAGCGGGTGCGGGTGGTCAGCAGCAACTAGCGCTCCTGCCTCGTTTGGTTCCAGCGGTGCAGGGCTGACACGTCCTCGTTACCACGGCCGTTGTTGATCAGATCGAGTTCCAGCTGTTCCACCAGCGTTGTGACGGGCAGATCCAGTTGGACGGCCTTGGCTGCATCAAGGGCAATGCCGAGATCCTTTCGATGCAGGCTGAGTCGGAAGCCAAGGGGGTAGCTGCCGTTCAGCATGGCGGTGCTGCGATGTTCGAGGGCCCAGGATCCTGCGGCGCCAGTTTTGAGGGCATCGATCACCTGTGGCATCGGCAGATCGAGCTGCTGGCCCAGGGCTACCGCCTCAGCCACGGCGGCATAACTGCCGGCCACCAGCACCTGATTCACCGCCTTCACTTGCTGGCCTCGTCCCACAACTCCGAAGTGGTGGATCGATCCGCCAATCACCTCAAGGATGCCCCGAACCCGTTCCAGTGGCTCGCTGGCACCGCCCACGAGCACCGTGAGGCTGCCGCGTTTGGCGCCCTCCGTTCCGCCGGTGACCGGGGCATCCAGGTAGTGGACGTTCTGGTCGGCCAGCCGTTCCCCACAGCGTTCGGCTGTGGCGGGAGCAATGGTGGAGCAATCCAGCACCACACTGCCGGTGCTCAGTTGTGATGCTGCACCGTTGGGGCCGAACAACACTTCTTCAACGGCTGCATCGTCGCTGACGCAGAGCAGCAGCACATCCACACCAGTGCTGGTGTCGGCTGGGCTGGAACACCGAATCGCACCCTCGAGCCCCGCGCTGGTTTCGGCGCTGCGGCTGCGGGTGTGCACCCTGAGCCGGAAGCCGGCGCGGTGCAGGTTGATCGCCATGGGCAAGCCGAGAGCCCCTAGCCCCACGAAGCCCAGGCTCAGGTCACATCTGGTCATGACTCACGGCGAAGCAATCAGATCCTGCTTGACGGATCACTCCACAATGGATCCATCCCGATGACCTGAACGATGCGCATCTCCACGGCTTCCCTTGCTTTCGCTGCTCTGTTGGCGGCCCCGGTGATCACGATCGCTCCATCGGATGCGGCTGGTCGTGACGAATCTCCCGCGCAGGCCGAGGTGATGTTCCAGGCCCGCAAGACCTGGTTCAAGGACAATTTCCAGCGTCGGCTCGATCTGCTGGAGAGCCATCAGAACTGCATTGATGCGGCCTCATCCAGGCAGGAGTTCAAGACTTGCCGCAAGGACAAGAAAAAAGCCCGGAAGTCCCTGAAACGGGACTACCGGGCCTACATGAACAAGGTGCGGAATCAGCTGGGGCTTCCGGCGCGCGCCGGAAAACCCGTTGCCAACGGCCGCAGGCTCGAGGCCTGAGCCGCTGATCAGGCGGCGTCGAGGGCGGCCACACCGGGCAGCACCTTGCCTTCCAGCAGTTCGAGGCTGGCGCCGCCGCCGGTGGAGATGTGGGACATCTTCTCGGCCAGGCCTGCCTTCTCGACCGCTGCCACGGAGTCACCGCCGCCGATGATCGTGCAGCAGCCCTTGCCGCTCAGGTCGGCCAGGGTGGTGGCGATGGCGTTGGTGCCAGCAGCGAACTTGTCGAACTCGAACACGCCCATGGGGCCGTTCCAGATCACGGTCTGACAGTCGGCCAGGGCGTCCTGGAACACCTTGATCGAGTCGGGGCCGATGTCGAGGCCCATCCAGCCATCGGGGATGGCGTTGATGTCAGCGGTCTGGCTGTTGGCATCGGGGGCGAAGTTGTCGGCCAGCACCACGTCGGTGGGCAGCAGCAGTTGCACGCCCTTGGCCTTGGCCTTGGCTTCCAGCTCCTTGGCCAGTTCCAGCTTGTCCTCTTCCACCAGGCTCTTGCCCACCGAGAGGCCGCGGGCCTTGTAGAAGGTGAAGATCATGCCGCCGCCAATCAGCACCTTGTCGCACTTGTCGATCAGGGCTTCGAGCACGCCGATTTTGGAGCTCACCTTGGAGCCGCCGACGATGGCTGCCAGGGGGCGCTTGGGCTCATCCACAGCACCCTGCAGGTACTGAAGTTCCTTCTCCATCAGGAAGCCGGCGACGGAGGGCTTGAGGAACTTGGTCACGCCCTCAGTGGAGGCGTGGGCACGGTGGGCGGCGCCGAAGGCGTCGTTCACATACACCTCAGCCAGGCCTGCGAGTTTCTCAGCGAAACCGGCTTCGTTCTTCTCTTCTTCAGCGAAGAAACGCACATTCTCCAGAAGCACCACATCGCCGTTGGCCATCGCGCCCACCTTGGCTTCCGCGTCGGGGCCGATGCAGCTGTCGGTCTTGGCAACGGGCTTGCCCAGCAGTTCGCTCAGGCGAGCCGCCACGGGGGTGAGACGCATGGCGTCATTCACCTGACCCTTTGGACGGCCGAAGTGAGCCGAAAGGATCACTTTGGCGCCCTTGCCGATCAGGTCGTTGATCGTGGGCAGGGCGGCGCGGATGCGGGTGTCGTCGGTGATCGCACCGGCGTCGTTCAGGGGCACGTTGAAGTCAACCCGCACGAGAACGCGTTTGCCGCTCAGGTCGCCGGCGTTGAGGCTGGCCAGGGAACGCTTCGCCATAGGGTTGTGTCGTGCGGTAAGAAAACGGGGTGAGATTAACCCGTGTGAATGGCAATGGCGCCAGCGCGTTCAAAGTGAATCTGCACCGGCTGGCCGTCTGTTCTGTGCGTTTGCGTTCGTGAGCACCCCAACGATCCAGTGGTATCCCGGCCATATCGCCAAGGCGGAGCAGCAGCTCAAACGCCATCTCGACAAGGTTGATCTGGTGATTGAGGTGCGTGATGCCCGCATTCCTCTGGCTACGGGCCACCCCCACCTCAACCGCTGGTTGAAGGGCAAACAGCATCTGTTGGTGATCAACCGGCGCGACATGGTCACCGCGGCCGCCAAGGAGGCCTGGGAGGCCTGGTTCAAGGCCCAGGGGCAGCGGACGGTCTGGTGTGATGCCAAGGCTGGGACCGGCGTGAAGCAGGTGCAGCAGGCCGCGATCCGTGCCGGCGACCAGCTCAATGAACGCCGCCGCAACCGGGGCATGCGGCCCAGGCCGGTGCGGGCGCTCACCTTGGGCTTCCCCAACGTGGGCAAGTCAGCGTTGATCAATCGCCTCGTGCGGCAGAAGGTGGTGGCCAGTGCCCGGCGGGCCGGGGTAACGCGAACCCTGCGCTGGGTGCGTCTGGGGCAAGACCTTGACCTCCTTGATGCCCCTGGCGTGCTGCCCCCTCGGCTCGATGACCAGCAGGCGGCCCTGCGGCTCGCCCTCTGCGACGACATCGGCCAGGCCGCTTATGACGGTGAGCTGGTGGCTCAGGCCTTTCTGAGGTTGCTGCTGGATGTGGAATCGCAGGCTGCAGCCGGCGTGACGATTCCGCTACTGCAGGAGCGTTATGGCATTCCCTTGAGCGGTGAAACAGCCGACCCTGCTCTCTGGCTGGATGCGGCGGCGGCCCGCCACACCTCAGGGGAAACAGCCCGCATGGCCCAGCGGTTGCTGGATGATTTCCGCAAGTCCGCCCTCGGCAGCATTGCCCTGGAGCTGCCGGCATGAGTCCGCAGTGGAAACGTCCTCCGCTGCCGGAGGAGACCTTTACGGATCGCTTTGGTGAAGGGGAGGGAGAGCTGCTGACGCTGGCCTACCCCAAGCCGTTGCCGATGCGGCTGGACCGCTGGCTGGTGAGCCAGCGAACGGAGCAGAGCCGTGCCCGGATTCAGAAGTTCATCGACGCGGGCTATGTGCGCGTCAACGGCAAGACCGGCAAGGCCAAAACGCCCCTGCGCCAGGGCGATGAGGTGCAGCTGTGGATGCCGCCACCGGAACCGCTGCCGTACCTCAAGCCGGAGCCGATGGATCTGGATGTGTTGTTTGAGGACGACCATCTGATCGTGCTCAATAAGCCGGCCGGGCTGACGGTGCATCCGGCGCCGGGCAACAAGGACGGCACCCTGGTGAACGGCCTGCTGCATCACTGCCCGGACTTGCCCGGCATCAGCGGCAAGCTGCGGCCGGGGATCGTGCACCGTCTCGATAAAGACACCACCGGCTGCATCGTGATCGCCAAGAGCCAGGAAGCCCTGGTGCGGCTGCAGGTGCAGATCCAGAAACGGATCGCGTCACGCGAGTACTTCGCCGTCGTCCATGGCGTGCCCGGCGGTGATTCCGGCACGATCGTCGGCGCCATTGGTCGCCATCCGGCGGATCGCAAGAAATATGCCGTGGTGAGCTCTGAAAATGGTCGTTACGCCTGCACCCACTGGACACTGGTGGAGCGTCTTGGCGACTACTCCCTGTTGCGGTTCAAGCTCGATACCGGACGCACCCATCAGATCCGCGTCCACTGCGCTCACATGAATCACCCCGTGGTAGGGGACCCTACCTACAGCCGCTGCCGCAAATTGCCGATGGATCTGCCCGGTCAGGCCCTGCATGCCGTGCAGTTGGGGCTGGATCACCCGATCACCCGGGAACGGATGGTGTTTGAGGCGCCCCTTCCTCCGGTGATGGAGAAATTGCTGGGGCTGTTGCGGCGGCGCGTCGCGTCCTGTTGATGGCAACGACCCTGGTCAGCATTCCCTGGCAGGTGTGCAGCGGCTGAGATCAGCGTTATCGCGCAGAAGCCAGTGGCCGAGCGGTATGTGAGTGCTTGAAGTTCAGGGGGTGTTGGAGAGAGGGATCTCATCCCTGCTGGACAAGTCTTGAATCCGCCCTTTGGTGGCACATCTTCCACGGGCCGAGCGATGGTCATACGGGTTCATTGCCGCAGGACTTGGCTGTCTGCACTGATCCGTTCGGTTCGCCGCGAGGTCTTGCCTGATGCCCTGCGCCGGCATCTGATCGTGGTTGACCTTCCTAAGGGAGTCTGACCTCAACGCGGCAGCCTCGGACAGGCCTCCACGAGGGTTCGGCTGATCGGTGCCTGAGGCGCATTGAAGATTCGGTCCCCAGGGCCTTCCTCCACCACTTTTCCTTTGTCCAGCACCATCACCCGGTGGCAGAAACCACTGGCCACCGAAAGGTCGTGGGTGATGAACACGATTGCGAGTCCCAGCTCCTGCTGCAGCTCCCGCAGCAGCGCCAGCACATCCGCCTGCACTTCCGCATCGAGCATGCTGACGCTCTCATCGCAGATCAGCACCTTGGGCTTCAAGGCCAGGGCGCGGGCGATGGCCACCCGCTGCTGCTGGCCGCCGGAAAGCTGCTTCGGTAGGCGATGTTGAAATTGCTCGGCCGGGCTGAGGCCGACCCGCTCCAGCAGCCGCCGGGCTTCCTCCCGGGCTGCGGCTTTGGAGCAGAGGCCATGGATCAGCAACGGATCGGCGATGGCATCCGCCACCTGCAGAGCCGGATTCAGGCAGGCCAGGGGGTCCTGAAACACCATCTGGAGAGCCCGGCGGGCCGTTCGTAGTGCTTCCCCGCGCAGGCTCAGCAGGTCCTGGCCCAACAGATCGACCCGTCCGCCGCGGATGGAATTGAGCCCCATCAGGGCCCGGCAGAGGGTGCTTTTGCCGCAGCCGGAGGCCCCCACCACCCCCAGGCTTTCCCCGGCCCTGAGCTCGAAACTCACCCCGTCCACCGCCTTCAGCCAGAGGGGTGCCCAAGGTGCGCCACCCACGGCATGCCAGCTGCGCATCTCCTCCACCCGCAGAACGTTGCTGTTGTCGGGACGTTCCGGAGAGCGTCCCCCTTCCCGGGCCCGGGCGGAGGCCACCAGCCGTTGCCCGACCGATGACTGCGGCCGGGTGAGCAGCTGGTGGCTGGGGCCGTCCTCCACCTTCCGTCCGCCATCGAGCATGGCCATGCGGCTGCACCAGCGGGCGGCCATGGCCAGGTCGTGGCTGATCAGCAGCAGGGCACTGCCCAGTTCCTCGCAGAGGCCGCTGAGCTCCGCCATCACCTGCCCTGCCACCGCCACATCCAGGCTGGTGGTGGGTTCATCGGCGATCAGCAGCGGTGGTTCCAGGGCAATCGCCAAGGCAATGGCCAGGCGCTGTCGCATGCCACCGCTGAGCTCATGGGGGTAAGCGCGGAAGCGGTTGGCCCCGATGCCCACCCGATCCAGCAGCTCCCGGGCCCGTTCCCGGTGGGCCGCGGCACTGGTTTGAGGCCGGTGGGCCCTGAGGGTGTCGATCAGATGGCCGCCCACGCTCATCAGCGGATTCATCCGCGTCATCGGGTCCTGAAACACCAGACCCACGGCATCACCACGCAGCTGCCGCAACTGCGGTCGCCTGAGTTGGCGTGGATCCTGGCCGGTCAAGGCCAGCCGGCCTTCACAGACCGTTCCCTGGGGCAGCAGCTGCATCACGGCCCGCGCCACCGTGCTTTTGCCACAGCCCGAAGACCCCACCAAGGCGAGGGTCTCCCCCGGCTCGAGCCTCAGATTCAGCCCATCCAGCGTCCAGGTGTCGCTGCCGGGGTAGCGCAAGCGCAGCTGTTCGAGTTCCAGAACAGGCCGGCCCATGAACAGTGCTGTTGGAGCGACAGGGGGTCCTGCACTGAATACCATGGATTGACCCGATGGGTCGGATGCTCAACGCTGCCTCCACACCCAAAGAGCCCCGAACCAGCACGGGTTCGGCCACGGTGGGCTGCGCGTTGCCCGAAGTCAGGCGCCATCCGATTCGTCATCCGGACGATTACGGGATCGCTCTGCCTGAGTGGTTGAAGGAGTGCATCGCCAATGTGCCGCCCGGCATTGGCCAGAGCTGCCCCACCGATGCCGAGGCCTTGCTGGTGTCGGCCTTCGATTTCGGCTTCCAGCTCCATGAAGGCCAGTTCAGGGCCAGTGGAGACCCTTACATCGTCCATCCGGTGGCGGTGGCTGATCTGTTGCGGGATATCGGCGCCAGCGCTCCGGTGATCGCCGCGGGCTTCCTCCACGACGTGGTCGAAGACACCGACGTCACCCCCGATCAGATCGAACTGCACTTCGGTTCCGAGGTGCGTGAACTGGTGGAGGGGGTCACCAAGCTCGGCGGCATCCACTTCAACGACCGCACGGAAGCTCAGGCGGAGAATCTGCGCCGGATGTTCCTGGCGATGGCCAGCGACATCCGAGTGGTGTTGGTGAAGTTGGCCGACCGCTTGCACAACATGCGCACCCTGGGTGCGTTGAAGGAGGAGAAGCGCCAGCGGATCGCCCGCGAAACCCGTGAGATCTATGCCCCCCTCGCCAACCGCCTCGGCATCGGTCGCTTCAAGTGGGAGCTGGAGGATCTGGCCTTCAAGCTGCTGGAGCCGGAGGCCTTCCGGGAGATTCAGGAGGAGGTGGCCACCAAGCGCAGTGAACGGGAGCAACGGCTCGGCGTCACGGTGGGGCTGCTGAACGAGCGGCTGGAACGGGCCGGCCTAGAGCACTGCGAGGTGAGTGGTCGCCCCAAACATCTGTTTGGCATCTGGAGCAAGATGCAGCGCCAGCAGAAGGAGTTCCACGAGATCTACGACGTGGCGGCGTTGCGGATCCTCACCCCCAATGTTGAGAGCTGCTACCGCGCCCTCGCGGTGGTTCACGACACCTTCCGCCCGATTCCCGGTCGCTTCAAGGACTACATCGGGTTGCCGAAACCCAATGGCTACCAATCCCTGCACACGGCGGTGATCGGTCGGCATCGCCCGATCGAAGTGCAGATCCGCACGCTTGAGATGCACCATGTGGCCGAATTCGGGATTGCGGCCCACTGGAAATACAAGGAAGGCGGCTCACCGGCCAGCAGCAGCAGTGATGCGGAGCGGTTCAACTGGCTGCGTCAGCTGGTGGATTGGCAGCAGGAAGGCGGCAACGATGACCACAACGACTACCTCTCCTCGATCAAGGAAGACCTCTTCGACGAGGAGGTGTTTGTGTTCACCCCGAAGGGCGATGTGCTCGGTTTGCGCAAGGGGGCAACCGCCGTCGACTTCGCCTATCGCATCCACTCCGAGGTGGGCAACCACTGCCATGGCGTTCGCATCAACGATCGGCTGTGTCCGCTGGCGACGCCGCTGCAGAACGGTGATTTCGTTCAGGTGCTCACCAGCAAAACGGCCCATCCCAGCCTCGATTGGCTGAACTTCGTCGCCACGCCGACGGCGCGCAATCGCATTCGCCAGTGGTACAAGCGCAGCCACCGTGACGAGACGATTGAACGGGGCAAGGATCTGCTGGAGCGGGAGCTGGGCCGTGATGGCTTCGACTCCCTGCTCAACAGTGAGGCGATGCAGCGAGTGGCGCAGCGCTGCAATGTGCCCACCACCGAAGACCTGCTGGCGTCACTGGGATTTGGAGACGTCACGCTGCAGCAGGCGCTCAACCGTTTGCGGGAGGAGATGCGTCTGCTGGCGGAACAGCAGCAGGCCCCACCCAGCAACGAAGACGTGGCCGCGGCGCTGCTGCCGTCGCGGGATCTGGCGCCGGACCGTTCCGGAGGCGAAGGGGCGATCCTTGGGCTGGAGGGCTTGGACTACCGCCTCGGTGGCTGCTGCAGTCCGCTGCCGGGTGAGTTGATCGTGGGCACGGTGGCCCTCGGCAACCACGGCATCACCATTCATCGGCAGGACTGCTCCAACGTGGAGACAATCCCGCGGGAACGACGGCTCCCCGTGCGTTGGAACACCGCCCATGCCGAACAGGAGAAACAGCGCTTCCCGGTGCAGTTGCGGATCGAAGTGATCGATCGCGTCGGCATCCTCAAAGATATCCTGCTGCGTCTCTCCGATGGGGCCATCAATGTCAGTGATGCCCGGGTGACCACCGCCGCTGGCAAGCCGGCCCGTATTGATCTGCGGGTTGAGCTGGAGGGTGCCGATCAGCTCAGCCGCACTATGGACCAGATCCGCTCGATGGCGGATGTGATCGGGATTGCCCGGGTGGGCACGAGCTAGTTGCCTCTGCTCACGACGGCACGGGCTTCACGCTGCAGAAACAGGCGGTAGGCCATCCAGCCGCTGGCGATGGCCAACACCATCCCTACAACGGTGGAGCCCAGCAGGATGCGCTGGCTGAACTCCCATCCCTGGGCCCACAGGCTGCTGCGATTCAGCTCCGAAAGGTTGATCCCGCCTTGGCCTGTGCCCAGCAGCCGACAGCCCACCAGATAGTTGAACCAGTAAAGGGGCAGATAGGTGAGGGGATTGCTCACCAGGGTTCCTGCGGCGGCGAGCAGGTGGTTGCCACGCACCACGCTGGCCACACCCACACTGAGGAAGATCTGCAGCCCGAAGAAGGGGTAGCAGCCGCAGAACACGCCAGCCGCCAGGCCACGGGCCCGTTGGCCTGGGGTGCCTTCCTGTCTCCACAACCAGAGGACCCCGCGGCGCATCCGGATGCGACTGAGGCGCAGCAACCGGCGCATGAACCCAGCAGAAATCGGCCGGATCCTAGGTATGGATCACCAGCGGCGACTGCTGTGCCCAGCACCGACACGATTGCGGCCGTGGCCACCGCCGTGGCCCCAGGGCAGGGCGGCATCGCCGTGATTCGTCTCTCCGGGCCGGCTGCGGAAGCAACGGGGCGCAGCGTGGTGCACTGCCCGGGCCAACAGGAGTGGCGATCGCACCGGGTGGTGTACGGCCATGTGATCGATGGCGAGGGCCGCCGTCTCGATGAGGTGCTGCTGCTGCTGATGCGCGGCCCTCGCAGCTTCACCGGTGAGGACGTGGTGGAGATCCACTGCCATGGCGGCGTGATCGCCGTGCAGCGGGTGCTCGAACAGGTGCTTCGGCAGCCGGGAGTGCGGCGGGCCCAGCCGGGCGAGTTCAGCCAGCGGGCCGTGCTCAACGGCCGGCTCGATCTCACCCGTGCCGAGGCGGTGAGTGAGCTGGTGGCGGCCCGCAGCCGCCGGGCGGCCGAGTTGGCCATGGCGGGCCTCGATGGCGGCATTCAGGCCCAGATCACGGCGCTGCGGGAACGGTTGCTCGATCAGCTCACGGAGTTGGAGGCCCGGGTGGATTTCGAGGAGGACCTGCCGCCCCTCGATGGCGAGGCCCTGCTGCAGCAGCTGCAAGCCGTGCGGCTGGAGCTTCAGCAGTTGGTGCGCGATGGCGAGCGGGGCGATGCGCTGCGCCAGGGCCTGCGCGTGGCCCTGGTGGGTCGCCCCAACGTGGGAAAAAGTTCCCTGCTCAATCGGCTCAGCCGCCGCGAGCGGGCGATCGTGACCGATCTGCCGGGCACCACCAGAGATCTGTTGGAGAGCGAGATCGTGCTGGAGGGGGTGCCGATCACCCTGCTCGACACCGCCGGCATCCGCAGCACCGATGACGCGGTGGAGCAGCTGGGGATTGCCCGCAGCGAGGAAGCTCTGGCCACGGCGGATGTGGTGCTGTTGGTGCTCGACGGCCATGCGGGCTGGACCGCTGAAGACGCCGCCTTGCTGGCGCGCATCCCCGCGCAGATCCCCAGGATCCTGGTGGCCAACAAGGCGGATCTCCCTGCGGGGATCTTCCCCCAGCCAGTTGATGTTCAGTTGTCGGCCTTGGAGGGCACGGGGGAGGCCGACCTGGTGCAGGCCCTGCTGGAGCGTTGTGGTGCTGCTGGAACCGAAGGGGTGCTGCTGGCGCTGAACCAACGTCAACGCGATCTGGCCGCCCAAGCCGCCGAAGCCCTGGCTCGCAGCCAGGAGGTGGCAGCCCAGCAGCTCCCGTGGGACTTCTGGACGATCGATCTGCGGGAGGCGATCCGCGCGCTGGGGGAGATCACCGGAGAAGAGCTCACCGAAGCGGTGCTGGATCGGGTGTTTTCGCGCTTCTGCATCGGAAAATAGGTTCAGCGCACGTCTGAAACGGTTTGGACTGGCAATCCCCGGCACTCACCGCTGCCTTGGAGGCCTGGCTGGCGGAAGACATCGGCCGCGGTGATCTGACGGCGGCTGCCTTGCAGGGACAGCAGGGGCAGGCCCATTGGGTCGCCAAACAACCGGGCCGGTTCTGTGGTGGACCGTTGGTGCAGCACCTGTTCCAGCGCCTGGATCACGGGGTGAGCCTTCGCCTGCTGCGGCAGGACGGTGACGCCGTTGAGGCCGGGGACTGCCTGTTGGAGCTGCAGGGGCCTGCCACGGCTTTGGTGGCTGGGGAACGCACCGCCTTGAACCTGGCCATGCGCCTCTCGGGCATTGCCACCGCCACCGCTGCATTGGTGGCCCAGCTTGAGGGCACCGGTGTGCGTCTGGCTGACACCCGCAAGACCACCCCTGGGCTTCGTCTGCTGGAGAAATACGCGGTGCGTTGCGGCGGCGGCATCAACCACCGCATGGGGCTGGATGACGCTGCCATGCTCAAGGAGAACCACATCGCCTGGGCGGGGGGCATCACAGCGGCCATCACGGCTGTGCGTGAGCATGCCCCTTGGCCTACGGCAGTGATTGTGGAAGCGGAGACGGAGGCCCAGGCATTGGAGGCGGTGCAGGCGGGCGCCAATGGGGTGCTGCTGGATGAATTCAGCCCTGAGCAGCTCACCCAGCTGGTGCCGCGCCTGCGGGCCTCCAGCACCGGGGTGGTGGTGCTGGAGGCCTCCGGCATTCAGCCCGAGCAGTTGCAGGCCTACGCCGCCACCGGCATTGATCTGATCTCCACCAGCGCGCCGGTCACCCGCAGCCGCTGGCTCGACTTGAGCATGCGTTTCACCTGAAGAGGGATGATCAGAGCCGGATTCCCCCGGCCACGCACTGCCCATGCTCAGCCTGTCCCAGTCCCTGGATGCCCAGCTGCGGGCGGCGATGCAACGGGCCTTCCCGGAAGCCGATGCGGGGCTGGACCCCCAGCTGGCCCCTGCCAGCAAGCCGGAATTCGGCGACTTCCAGGCCAATGGCGCGCTGCCCCTGGCCAAGCCCTTGAAGCAGGCTCCTCGGCAGATCGCCACGGCGATCGTGGAGCAGCTGCAGGCCGATCCCGCCTTCACAGACCTCTGCCTGGAGCCGCAGATCGCCGGGCCTGGCTTCATCAACCTCACGATCCGGCCGGAGCGGCTGGCGGCGGAGGTGTCGGCACGGCTGGGGGACGAGCGTCTCGGCGTGCCGGCGGTCAGCAACGCGGCGCCGGTGGTGGTGGATTTCTCCAGCCCCAACATTGCCAAGGAGATGCATGTGGGGCACCTGCGATCCACGATCATTGGCGACTCCCTGGCGCGGGTGCTGGAGTTCCGCGGCCATCCGGTGCTGCGCCTCAATCACGTGGGCGACTGGGGCACCCAGTTCGGCATGCTTATTACCCACCTCAAGCAGGTGGCGCCGGAAGCCCTGGACACCGCCGATGCGGTGGATCTTGGAGACCTCGTGGCCTTCTACCGCGAGGCCAAGAAGCGCTTCGATGACGATGAAGCGTTCCAGTCCACCTCCCGCGACGAGGTGGTGAAGCTGCAGGGGGGCGATCCGGTGTCGCTCAAGGCCTGGGGCCTGCTCTGCGACCAGTCGCGGCGCGAGTTTCAGAAGATCTACGACCGGCTCGACATCCGCCTCAGCGAACGCGGCGAGTCGTTCTACAACCCCTTCCTGCCAGCGGTGATTGATGGCCTGAAGGCGGCTGAGCTGCTGGTCACCGATGCCGGTGCCCAGTGCGTGTTCCTTGAGGGCGTGCTGGGCAAGGACGGCAAGCCCCTGCCGGTGATCGTGCAGAAGAGCGACGGCGGCTTCAATTACTCCACCACTGATCTGGCGGCGATCCGCTACCGCTTTGGAGCGGCGCCGGAGGGGGATGGTGCCCGCCGGGTGGTGTATGTCACCGATGCTGGCCAGGCGAACCATTTTGCCGGGGTGTTCCAGGTGGCCGAACGGGCCGGCTGGATCCCGGACGGTGCGCGCCTCGAGCATGTGCCCTTTGGCCTGGTGCAGGGGGAGGACGGCAAGAAGCTCAAAACCCGCGCCGGCGACACCGTTCGTCTGCGGGATCTGCTCGATGAAGCCGTCGAGCGGGCAGAAACCGATCTGCGTTCACGCCTGAAAGAGGAGGAGCGCAGCGAGTCGGAGGAGTTCATCCAGCATGTGGCGGGCACCGTGGGTTTGGCGGCGGTGAAATACGCCGACCTCAGCCAGAACCGGATCACCAATTACCAGTTCTCCTTCGATCGGATGCTGGCGCTGCAGGGCAACACGGCGCCCTATCTCCTCTATGCCGTGGTGCGCATCGCCGGTATCGCCCGCAAGGGGGGCGACCTTGCGGCCACCAATGCCCAACTGCAGTTCAGCGAGCCCCAGGAGTGGGCCCTGGTGCGGGAGCTGCTCAAGTTCGATGCTGTGATCGCTGAGGTGGAGGAGGAGCTGCTGCCCAACCGCTTGTGCAGCTATCTGTTCGAGCTCAGCCAGGTGTTCAACCGTTTCTACGACCAGGTGCCAGTGCTCAAGGCCGATCCTGAAGCGCTGGCATCCCGCCTGGCCCTCTGCCGTTTAACGGCTGACACCCTCAGACTGGGGCTCGGACTGCTGGGCATCGCCACCCTGGACCGCATGTGAGCGACAACACTCAACCGTTCACACCCGCTGGTGCTCCGGCGGCCCGCGCCGCCGTTGAACAGCTCAAGGCCTACAGCGCGCCGTTGGAGGGTCGCCGCCAGATGCTGCGGCTGGATTTCAACGAGAACACGATTGGCCCCAGCCCCCTGGTGGCCCAGGCACTGCGCAACTTCAGCACCGAAGAGATCGCCGTTTATCCGGAGTACGACGGCCTGCGGGGTGCGTTGCTTCAGAACCTGCTGGAAACCGGCTGTAAGCCGGGGTTGAAGCCTGATCAGGTGGGCCTGTTCAACGGTGTGGATGCCGCCATCCATGCGGTGTTTCAGGCCTATGGCGATGCCGGTGAGACGTTGCTCACCACAGCGCCCACCTTCGGGTACTACAGCCCTTGCGCTGGGATGCAGGGCATGACGATTGAGGCGATTCCCTACGAAGGGGAGACGTTCAACTTCCCCTTGGCGGCCATTCAGGAGGTATTGGCGGCTCGATCGCCGCGGTTGCTGTTGATCTGCAACCCCAACAACCCCACCGGCACGCGCTTGCCAGCAGATCAGGTGATCGCCTTGGCGGCTTCAGCCCCGGGCACCTTGGTGGTGGTGGATGAGCTCTACGAGGCCTTCACCGGAGACAGCGTGCTGCCGAGTGCAGATTTCACGGCCACACCGAATCTGCTGGTGTTCCGCTCCTTGGCTAAAACAGCTGGTTTGGCGGGGTTGAGGATTGGCTTTGCCATCGGCCACGCCGATGTGGTGGATCGGGTCAGCCGCGTCACCGGGCCCTACGACGTCAACAGCGTGGCCGTGGCCGCGGCATTTGCCGCCTTGGCGGATCAGTCGTATGTGGATGCCTACGTGGCTGAGGTGCTGCGGGCTCGTGACTGGACCCTGCAGGCGCTGCGAAAGGCTGGCGTGAAGCACCACTGCGACGGCGGCAACTATCTGCTGATCTGGCCCCAGCGCCCGGTGGCGGAGGTGGATGCAACGTTGCGCGAGGCGGGAATCCTGGTGCGTTCGATGGCGGGCAAGCCCCTGATTGATGGGTGCTTCCGGGTGAGCATCGGCACCACCAGCCAGATGCAGCGTTTCATGGAGGCGTTCCTCCCCCTGGAGCGATGAACCGCCTGCTGCTGCTGGCCACCGGCGGCACCATTGCCGGCTGTGCAGACAGCAGGGCAACGCTGAACAACTACACCGCGGGCGTGCTGGGGGGCGATGCCCTGTTGGCGGCGGTGCCGCAGCTGCAGGAGCTGGCCGCGATCAGTGTTGGGCAGATCGCCAATGTCGACAGCGCCGATCTGTTGTTTGCGCACTGGCGTGCGCTGGTGGGACGCATTCGTGCTGCCTTTGCGGCAGACCCCGAGCTGGCCGGGGTGGTGATCACGCATGGCACCAACACGCTGGAGGAAACCGCCTGGTTGCTGCAGCTGTTGATCGACGATCCCCGGCCGGTGGTGCTGGTGGGGGCGATGCGGCCGGCCACGGCCCTCAGTGCCGATGGCCCCCTCAATTTGTTGCAGGCAGTGCAAGTGGCCTCAAGCCCAGAAGCGCGCGGTCAGGGCGTGCTGGTGGTGATGGATGGCCAGATCCATTCCGCCCAGCGGGTCACCAAGTTGGCCACCCAGGGGGTGGGGGCGTTCGCCAGTCCCGGTCGCGGGCCCGTGGGCTGGGTGGATGACGTTGGCGTTCATCTGCCCATGGCGAGTGGACCCCAGCAGGTGCCCTTTGCTGGGCTCGATTTGCCGGAGCAATGGCCCCAGGTGCCAATCGTCTACGGGTGTGTGGAGCCCGAGCCGCTACTGCTCAGCGCTTGCCTCAACGCCGGCGTTGAGGGTCTGGTGTTCACCGGGACGGGCGCCGGCCAGTTGTCGGCAGGCGAATGCTGTGTGTTGGAGGCGTGGGATGAACCGCGGCCATTGATGTTGCGGGCTAACCGCTGCGGATCAGGCCCTGTGCATCATCATCCCGAGGACGAACGGCTCGGGCTGCTGCCCGCGGGCAGCCTCAATCCACAGAAAGCAAGGGTGTTGTTGTTGTTGGCTGTGCTGGCGGGTTGGGATAGAAATCAGCTGCAGGCGCTGATCACTGCATCACCGTGATCACGGTGGTGTCGTCGAGGCGGCCCGGCAGGGTTTGCGACAGGCCCACCCGGCGCACGGCGGTGCCACCCATGGCGTCGAGGAAGGGCTGCACACCCTCTTGATCACAGCCTTCAGGTGCTTCTCCGTTGACGTACTGCACCGGGATGACGCGTTTGGGGTTCAACTGCTCCACCACCCCCGCAGCTTCATCGGCGTCGTAGATCTTGCTCCCGCCACCCACGCCGATGATCAGCACATCGGGGTTGCCCAGCAGCACCTTGTCGGCAGCTGTTAGCTCTCCAGCGGTGGCACCGAGATGGGCAAAGCTGAGGCCCCCCTGCTGCCAGCGCCAGAGGGTGGCGTTGCCAAAGCGGCGTCCGCCCACGCGGTCGTGGGGATTAGCAAAGCCCTCAAGGCTCAGCCCGCCGATGCGATACGACCCGGGTTGGGCCAGAAAGCGGCCGCCGGCCACGTCGCGGGCTCCTTCATCGGCGAGTTCGGAGTTGGCCAGAACAACGCCGGCCGTCAGCCGAGGTTCAGGGAGCCCCGCAGCACAACCAACGGCCTTGTAAGGGTTGAGCAGAACCGATTGCCCGCCCCCCTGGATCAGCAGGGACCGCTGCCCATAGCTGCTGATCGACACTCCACCACCCGCCAAGGCCGGAGACGTGAGGCTGAGTGCCAGGCCTGCAGCGGCGGTCACGGCGGAACGCAGGACGGACATGGGAGGGGTTGAACGTGTTTCGGACGCTAACAGCGTTATCCCTCAGCTTCCCGCAGGAAATTGGCCAGCAGTTGGTGGCCTTGATCGGTGAGCACGCTTTCCGGGTGGAACTGCACCCCCTGTAGGTGCTGATGCTCCCGGTGTCGCAGGCCCATGATCGTGCCGTCCTCGAGCCAGGCGGTCACCTCGAGGCAGTCCGGCAGGGTGTCGCGTTCGGCGATCAGGGAGTGGTAGCGGGTGGCCGTCAGCGGTTGGGGGAGTCCCGCGAACACGCCATCGCCCTTGTGCAGCACCGGTGAGGTCTTGCCGTGCATCTGCTGCTGGGCGCGCACCACCCGGCCGCCGTACACCTGGGCGATGGCCTGATGGCCCAGGCACACCCCCAGGGTGGGCACCGTTGCGGAAAGCTCTTTGAGGATGTCGAGGCAGACGCCTGATTGATCCGGGTCGCCAGGGCCTGGGGAGAGCAGGATCGCGTCGGGCTTCAGGGCACGGATCTGCTCGAGGCTGATGGCGTCGTTGCGATGCACCTGCAGATCGGCTGCCACCGGATGCTGAGCGGCGAGCTCACCGAAGTACTGCACCAGGTTGAAGGTGAAGCTGTCGTAGTTGTCGATGACCAGCAGCATCTGCGAATCGGGAGTCAGAGCCCCAGGCGGAGCAGGAGCGGCGGAAGCAGGAGAAACAGAGCGATCAGCAAAGAGCTGATGGCTGCAGTCAGCACGGCGGCAGCAGCACAGTCTTTGGCGATGCGGGCCAAGGGGTGGTAGCGCCGGCCAATGGCCAGATCCACCACCGCTTCCATCGCTGTGTTCAGCAGCTCCAACACCAGAACGGCAGCCACGGTAAGCACCAGCACGGCCAGGCGGATCAGATCCAGTTGCAGCCAGGTGGCCAGGCCAAACACCACCAGCCCCGTCACCACATGGATGCGGAAGTTGCGCTGGGTGAGGAAGGCGTAGCCGAGGCCCTGAGCCGCGTAGCGAAAACTTGAGGGCAGATCACCGGCGATGCGCCAGCTGCCCCGTCGTCGCATGGCATTGGGCACCATGGCCACCTCCTCTGAAGCTGTGTCTGCGGAGGGTGTCCGGGGCGATTCAGTGGTCATCGGAACGGAACTCAGACTCCGCAGGGCACACGCCCGCTCCTCGAAGACTACCCGGGTTGTCCAGGCCACCCCTCCCCAAGAAGCCTTTCCTGCAGGGCCAGCATTGCGGCAAGGCTCTCGTCATCGGGATGGTCCCAGCCCAGCAGGTGCAGCAGGCCATGGCTCACCAGCCAGCGCAATTCCCGCTGCAGGCTGTGCTCCTGTTCCTGGGCCTGACGCCGGGCCGTCTCCAGGGAGACGACGATGTCTCCCAGTTCGATGCTGGGGCCTTCCATCCAGTCGCCGGCGTCGTCGAGGGCGGCAAACGACAACACATCCGTGGGGCCTGTTTTCTGGCGCCAGGCGCTGTTCAAATCCGCGATCTCGGCTTCATCGGTGAAACGCAGTCCCAGGCTGATCTCCTCCGCCGCACGCACCAGGGTTGGGCAGTCGAGGCTCGAGTCCCCGCAGATGCTGTTCAGCCAACGTTCCAACTGCTGGAGCCAGGCCGACTCATCGAGCAGATCGGAGCTGTCGGAGGGTTGCAGCGTCACCCCCTCCCGATCCAGTGCGAGGTCGAGCTCCATGCCTAACCCGGCAGGGTCGGTCGTCCCAGCCAAGCCACAAGGGTGATGAAGCCGAGGAATCCCAGGGCGGTGAGGCCGAAGTGGAACAGGCTCTTGCTGCCCTTGCGCACCATGTTGCGCATGGCCTGTTTGACGAAGCTCGGCGGTGGGGTGCTCTCGCTGGCCATGGGATCAGGAATCGGCGTCGGCGCCGGGGCTGTCGACACCCTGGCGTAAACAGGCATCGATAAACGGGTCGAGGGCCCCATCCATCACCGCTTGCACATCGTTGGTTTCTTCATTGGTGCGCAGGTCTTTCACCATTTGGTACGGGTGAAACACGTAGTTGCGGATCTGGTTGCCCCAGGCAGCTTCAACGATGTCGCCGCGGATGTCGGCGATTTCGGCGGCCCGTTGTTCCTGGGCGATCACCAGCAGCTTGGCCTTGAGCAGGGCCATCGCTTTTTCCTTGTTCTGGAGCTGGGAACGTTCCTGGGTGCAGCGCACGGCCAGGCCGGTGGGGATGTGGAGAATCCGCACGGCGGTTTCCACCTTGTTCACGTTCTGGCCACCGGCGCCACCGGAGCGTGAGGTGGTGACTTCGAGATCCTTTTCAGGGATATCGATGTCGACTTCCTCCTCCAGTTTCGGCATCACCTCGATGCCGGCAAAGCTGGTCTGGCGCTTGTCGTTGGCGTTAAACGGCGAGATGCGCACCAGGCGGTGGGTGCCCTTTTCGTTGCGCAAATAGCCGTAGGCGTAGCGCCCTTCGATCTCGATCGTGCAGCTCTTGATCCCGGCTTCTTCCCCTTCGGAGAGTTCATCCACGGTCACCTTCATGCCGCGGTCTTCCGCCCAGCGGGTGTACATGCGCAGCAGCATCTGGGCCCAGTCCTGGGCGTCGGTACCACCGGCGCCAGCATTAATGCTGAGAACGGCACCCTCTTTGTCGTATTCGCCGCTGAGCAGACGCTCCAGTTCCCAGCGGTCCAGTCCCTGGCGCAGCTGGTTCAGCCCGTTCTGAGCTTCCTGTAGCAGGTCCTCATCGGGCTCCAGTTCGTAGAGCTCAAGGGTGGCCTGGGCGTCGTCGACCGCACCGCGCCATCCGGCCAGCTGAGACAGCTGGGCCTTCACCTCATCCAGACGCCGCATCTGCTTTTGGGCGTTCTGCTGGTCATCCCAGAAATCGGGCTGGGCCGCGAGTTGTTCGAGATCCTGTTGCCTGGCGTTCAGTGCAGGAACGTCAAAGACAGTCCTGGGCATTGCCCAGGCGGTCAGTGAGCTCGGAGAGATCGCGTTTGAAGTCGGTGAGATCCAGCAAGGACTCGGTCCTGATCAGCCTCTGACGCTATCAGCGCAGTAGCTGCATAGGATCCGACCACCGGCATCACCAACGCAATGGCCAAGGTTGAGATCTACACCTGGCAAACATGCCCGTTCTGCGTCCGCGCCAAGGGGCTTCTGGACCGCAAAGGGGTGAGCTACACCGAACACAGCGTGGATGGGGATGAGTCGGCTCGGGATGCCATGGCGGCGCGGGGTGATGGTCGCCGCAGCGTCCCGCAGGTGTACATCGACGATCGCCACATCGGTGGTTGTGACGACCTCCATGCCCTGGATCGCGCCGGTGAGCTCGATGCGCTGCTGAAGGCCTGATCGATGCGCCAGCTGTTTGTTCTGGATCCGCTGGGGCAGATCAATCCAGCCAAGGATTCCTCTGCTGCGCTGATGCAGGCCGCCCATCGCGCCGGCGATGAGGTGTGGGCCTGCACGCCCTCCGATCTGATTGCACGGGGCGATGAACCCCTCGCGATTGCACTTCCGGTGACGCCGGAGCCCTGGATCACGGTTGGGGTGGCTGAACGTCAGGCGCTGGCTGGGTTTGACGTGATCTGGATGCGTAAGGATCCGCCGGTTGATGAGGCATATCTGTACGCCACCCATCTGCTGGAGGTGGCCGAGCGAGCGGGGGTGCGGGTGCTCAATCGCCCCAGTGCGCTGCGCAGCTGGAACGAAAAGCTGGGGGCCTTGCGCTTCAGCCGTTGGATGGCTCCCACGCTGGTGGCGGGGCGGGTGTCTGAACTGCTGTTGTTTGCCCAGGAGCAGCAGGAGATCGTGCTCAAACCCCTGGGGGGGCGTGCCGGCCTGGGGGTGATTCGGGTCAACGGCCAGGCGCCGGGCTTGAAGGCTCTGCTGGAATTGGTGACGGAGCGGGAAAGCCTGCCGGTGATGGCCCAGGCCTTTCTGCCATCCGTGACCGAGGGTGACAAGCGCATCCTTCTGGTGGACGGCGATCCCCTGGGGGCGATCAACCGGCGTCCTTCAGCCGGAGAATTCCGCAGCAATCTGGCCGTGGGTGGCCAGGCGGAAGCCACGGAACTCACCGAGCGGGAACGTCAGATCTGCGCTGCTCTGGCCCCGGCGCTGCGGGCAGAGGGGTTGTTCTTCGTTGGCATTGACGTGATCGGCGGCATGCTCAGCGAAATCAACGTCACCAGCCCCACCGGGGTGCGGGAAGTGGAGAGGCTGATGAACCAGCCGTTGGCCGATCAGACGATCGAGCGGTTGCGCGCGCTGGTCTGAAGTTCCAGCTGGTCCGCCAGCACGGCCAGCTTCAGCCCCACTTCCTGAAGTTCCCGCTCTGCAACGGACCCCCGCACCAGGCCGGCGCCTGCGGTGAGATCCAGCTCACAGCCCAGGGCGTGACCACAGCGGATCGCCACCCGCAGTTCGGCATCACCGGCGCTGTCGATCCAACCGATCGGTGCGGCATAGCTGCCCCGTTCAAACGGTTCGAGAGTGCGCAACCAGGCCATCGCGTCGCGTCGCGGCAACCCGGCAACGGCAGGGGTGGGGTGCAGTTGTTCGGCCAGCGTCAACACGGGCTGACCGTGGGTTTCGGCCGTGATCGGGGTGTGCAGGTGGGTGAGGTTGCCGTGACGGGCCAGTTGGGGTTGGCGGCGGCGGCGGGGGCTCAGTCCGTTGCGGCGCAGTTGGTCGGTGATGGTTTCAACCACCAACTCGTGTTCACGGCGGTCTTTATCGGAGCGCAGCAGCTGCGCTCCGGAATCTCCCTGCCCCGCCGTGCCAGCAAGGGCATCACTGCGCAGCCAACCGGCGCGCAGGCTGAGCAGCCGTTCCGGCGATGCACCAAAGAAGGCATCGCCGGCATGGCGCTTCCAGAGGAAGCGGCAGCTGCCGGCCTGTTGCCGCCGCAGCCGTTTCAACAGCGGCAGGGGGTTGAAGGTGTCGGCCAGAACGATGCGGTGCCGCACCGCCAGCACCAGTTTGTGCAGCTCGCCGCTGTTGACCAGATCAATGCCGCGGGTGAGGGCTGCGGCGTAGCGCTGCCGCCAGGTTTCCGGTTCCGTTGCCGCCACCAGCGCCTGGGGCTTGAGGGGGGTTGGCGTGGCTGGCGCCTTGAGCAGTTGTTCGTGCTTGAGCCAAAGCTTTTCCGCCAGCTCGCGGCAGTCCGCTGCACTGCTCACGACCCCGTTCAGCCGCAGCCAGCCGCGGCGTCCCTGACGACTGAGCTGCCAGCGGGGCAGCACCGCCTGCACAGATGGCACCACCGCTTCACTGCGGCGGCGCTCACTCACCTGGTCAAAGAAGCGGAAGCGCAGCAGCACCCGAGGCCGCGCATGGGCTGGGCTGTCCGCTGCCGTGTCGTGCAGCCGGCTGAGGCAGAGGTCGGCGAAGCGTTGGGCCTGTTCAAAGCGACGGCTGCCGGCCAGCTCCAGTTCCTGGCAGGGTCCTGCGGCAGCAAGGCAGAGACCCGGCGCGCTGTCCCACAGCACCTGCAGACTTTCCTGCTCCGCCAGCTGCGGCAAGGCCAGAAGCGGATCGATCCCTTCGATCGGCAGGGCCAGGCTGAGCAGCGCTTCATCGCCGTCACAGGCCAACCATCCCCGCTGGGCAGCGGAGAGGAGGGTGCTGAAACAACAATCAGCCGACATCCGCGGCGTTTCCGGCCAGGGTTACTGCTCAAATGTATGGGTCTTCGCCCTGTGGGAACGGGTCCTGTCCATGTCTGAGCCGCAGGCTGTCGCATCCCGTTACGCCGATCGGCGCCGTTTGTGGAAGGCAGCGATCAAGTGGCCGATGTATTCCGTCGCCGTGATGCCTGTGCTGCTGGCGGCTGGATGGCAGTTCGGGGTGGCGGGCTCCCTGCGCTGGCTGCAGTTGGGAGGCTTTGTGCTGGCGGCCATCCTGTTGCTGCTCTGGGAAAACCTCAGCAACGATGTATTTGATGCGGCCACGGGTGTGGATGCCAGCACAAAGCCCCATTCCGTGGTGAACCTCACCGGTCGCCGGGACCGTGTTGCGCAGGGGGCGACCGCTGTGCTGGTGCTGGGGTTGCTGGTGATGGCCGGGTTGGCTTGGAACAGCAGTGGGGCCGTGCTGGCCCTGGTGTTGGTGTGCTGCGGTTTGGGTTACGTGTACCAGGGCCCGCCGTTCCGCCTGGGCTACCGCGGCCTGGGTGAGCCCCTGTGCTGGCTGGCCTTTGGGCCCTTTGCCACCGCAGCGGCCCTGGTGGTGTTGCAACCAAGGGGCACGGTGTCGATTCCTTGGGGCACGGCCTGGATCTTGGGGGCAGGTCCCGCCCTGGCGACCACCCTGGTGTTGTTCTGCTCCCACTTCCATCAGGTGGAGGAGGACGCCGCCCATGGCAAACGCTCGCCGGTGGTGCGTCTGGGCACGGCCCGGGCGGCAGCTTTGGTGCCCTGGTTTGTGGCCTTGACGCTGGCGTTGGAGTGGGTGCCCGTGCTGCTCGGGGACTGGCCTCCGACGGTGTTGTTGAGCGCTCTCGGCCTTCCTGCCGGTGTGCAGCTGATGCGTCTGCTGCAGCGTCACCACGACAGGCCGGAGCTGATCAGCGGCAGCAAATTTATGGCCTTGCGCTTCCAGGGCTGGAATGGTCTGGGGCTGAGTGCGGGCCTTGCACTGGCGCGCGTCTGGACGGGCGGATGACGCTCCGGCTGCAGCGTCGCCGCTTCCGCTTTTCCCTGCTGCAGCCGCTGCGCACGGCAGCCGGTGAGCTGCGGGAGCGCTGTGGCTGGTTGCTGCGGTTGGATGATGCTCAGGGGGCCGTGGGCTGGGGCGAAGTGGCTCCGCTGCATCAGCAGCAATTCACGGCCTGTGAGCAGGCTCTCGCAGCGCTGCCGGACGAGCTTCCTCAGGCTCAGTTGGAGGCTGTATTGCGGGAGGCCCCAGGGCCGATCGGTTTTGGCCTTGGGGCGGCGCTGGCGGAGCTGCAGGGTGTGGTGGGTGCTGCTGCCCCCCAGGGCTGGCTGAAGGCCCCTGCCCCGGCGCTGTTGCTGCCGGCTGGCGAGGCGATGCTTTCGGCTCTAGAGGCTGCTGCGGCATCGATGGGTGGCCTGGAGAGCTGCACCTTCAAGTGGAAGGTGGCAACGGCGCCGGATGGCCTGGAGCGTCAGTTGCTCGAGCAGCTGCTCCAGCGGTTGCCACCCACGGCCCGGCTGCGTCTGGATGCCAACGGCGGCTGGGATCGCAGCACGGCTGAGGCCTGGATGCAGCGGTTGCGCGATGACCCGCGCCTGGACTGGTTGGAGCAGCCGCTAGCGGTGGAGGATCAAGCCGGCCTGGAGCAGTTGGCGGCGCTGGGGCCGGTGGCCCTCGATGAATCGCTTCACCAGCACCCGGAGCTGCGTCGCAGCTGGAGCGGCTGGCAGGTGAGGCGGCCTGCGCTGGAGGGCGATCCCCTCCTGCTGTTGCAGGAGCTCCAGGCGGGGCTGCCCCAACGGATGCTGAGCACGGCGTTTGAAACCGGCATCGGTCGGCGCTGGCTGGAGCATCTCGCCGGGCTTCAGGCCCAGGGGCCCACGCCGGCGGCACCGGGCCTGGCCCCCGGCTGGACGCCAGCGGGGCTGATGTTCTCCAACGATCCGGAGCAGGTCTGGGCTGCGGCGGCATGAGCAAGCTTGAGCGGCTGGAGCAGGGGCTGGCGGCGGGGCAGTGGGTGCCCCTCTCGCCTGAGGCGGAAGCGGCCCCCATCGCTCAATTGCCGCCGGGGCCAGGGGTGGTGGTGCGCAGTGGTGGCAGCAGTGGCGGCAGCCGTTGCTGCGCCCAGCCGTCGCTGCATCTGGACCGTTCGGCCGCCGCCACCGCCCATTGGTTGACGGGCATCGGCGTTGACCCCGCCTCCACCCTGCTGCTCAATCCTCTGCCGCTAGCCCATGTGAGTGGTCTGATGCCCTGGTGGCGCAGCCGCTGCTGGGGCGCGGGGCACCAGCCACTGGTGCCGGGGTTGATGAAAACCCCCAGCGAATTGCTCGTGTTCTGTCAGGGCCTGCCCGCTTGGGGCAAGAACCCTGCCGTGCTGTCGTTGGTGCCCACGCAGCTGGCGCGCCTGCTGGCCCATCCCGATGGGGTGGCCTTTCTTCAGCAGCTGCAGTTGATCTGGATCGGTGGCGCTGCTCTCCCGACTGTGTTGGCGGAGCAGGCGCGGGCCTTGCAGCTGCCGCTGGCGCCCTGTTACGGGTCGACGGAGACGGCGGCGATGGTGGCGGCGCTGCCTCCGGACCGCTTTTTGGCCGGCGAGCCCGGGTGTGGGGACCCGCTGGTGGATGTGGAGCTTCAGCTGGCCGTTGATGGGGCGCTTCAGGTGCGCGCCGATCGCTTGGCGCTGGGTTGTTGGCGGGCGGATCAGCCGGATCGGTGGGAACCGCTCAGGGATGGCGATGGCTGGTGGCGCTCCGGGGATCAGGCCGTCTTGACCCCAGGCCTTCAGATTGCGGGGCGCATCGATGGTGCAATCCACTCCGGTGGGGAAACCGTGTTCCCTGAACAGCTTGAGCAGCGCTTGATGGCGGCGCTGCAGGCGGCATCGCTCCCGGTGAACGCCGTGCTGCTTCTTGCTGTGGACGATTCGGAGTGGGGGCAGCGGCTGGTGGCGCTGGTGGGCAGTTCTGACGCTGCCGTGCTGCAGCGGCTTGAGGCCCTCACTCGGCCCTGGCCTGTGGCGGAGACGCCACGGCGTTGGGTGTTGTGCCCTGACCTGGTCCCCTCCGCGCTGGGGAAATGGCAGCGCCAGCGCTGGCGGGAGTGGTTAAAGCGGTTGGATGCGGCCGAGGCTTGATGCTTCCAGCCAACGGTCCACGCCATCGGGCAGGGCACAGCGGCGCCGGGTTTGCACGTCGATGGCCACATGACGCAGGCAGCCTTTGGCCACCAGCTGCTCCTCCAGCAGCACCTGGCTGTTCACCGCAAAACTGCTCGGATCGAGCCGTTCCGGCTCCAGGCGAATTAGCAGTTGGTCGCCCAGCTGCACCGGGGCGCGGAAATCGGCATGGCAGTGCACGATCGGCAAGGCCACGCTCGGTTGCTCTCCGCGGCCGCCAGGGAAGACTGAACCCGCCGGCAGGCCAAAGCGTTCCAGGCTTTCCTCCCAGGCCTGGTGGCACCAGCCCAGCAGCTGCTGAAAGTGCATCACGCCGGCGGCGTCGGTGTCGCTGAAGCGCACGGTTCGGCTCAGCTCCAGCCAGGGGGCAGAGGTCATGGCGATGTGTTGTTCAAGCCGGTGCCGACTGTCACCCTGACAGAAATCCCGCCTGAACCATGGCCGCGCCGATTGCCTTCGAGTCTCCGTCCATTCAGAAGGCCTGGCAGGCCTTTCTGCAGCACATCCCTGTGGTGCTGGTGAGCTGGGTGGGCTCGATCGTGCTGTCGCTGCTGGCTGTTCTGGCCTATGGCCTGATAATCGTTGCTGTGTCGTCAATCATCGGCAGCAGCGATGCGGCATTGGGGCTCGGAGCGGTGCTCGCCCAATTGGTTCAGTTGCCTTTCTCCATCCTCGCCAGCCTGTTGTCGGTGCTGTTGGTGGCCGTTCCTGCCCTCTATTACGAGCGCGGTGAGGTGGTGACGATTTCAACGGCCGCTCAGCTGCTCACCGGCCGTTGGTGGCGTTATGTGCTGGCGGGGCTGTTCTTTTCGCTGGTCACCACCATCGGCTTTCTGCTTTGCATCCTTCCCGGGATTGCCGTGGCGTTGGTGACGCCGGTGTTCGTGAATCGCATCTTCGTCACCGACATGGGCATCGGTGAAGCCTTCTCCCAGTCGTTTCAGGTGGTGTATCGCTCGGAAAACGGCTTGAGCTTCGTTGGGCTTGAGGTGTTGACGGGCATCGTTGTGGGGCTGCTGGCCCTGGCGACCTGCGGTCTGGGGGGCTTTGTGGTGATTCCCATGGCCAGCTTCTTCCTTCAGAACGTCGCCTATCAGCGCGGACTGTTGCGCTGATCGCTCAGCCGCTGGGCCAGCTGTTGGTGCTCAGGCGCAGCAGCCAGTAGCTGATCAACCCTCCAGCCACCAACGGCAGGGGCCAGAGGGGAAGACCTCTGGGGATGAGACGCCGTTGCTGGAGCGCCAGCACACTCCAGAACACCAGCCCCAGGGCGGCAACTGGGCCAAACAGATGCCATTGAAGTGATCCGCCCAGATCACCGGTGAGTGCTGCGCTTGTTGCTCGGGTCAGAAAGCAGGTGGGGCAGGGCACGCCGGTGAGGGCGCGAAGTGGGCAGCCTAGGCCGGGAAGGCCTGGATGCAGCCCCTTGAGCCATAACGCACTAGTGAGGGTGGCGGGCAGCAGGTAGCCCGCGCGTTGCAACCGCCGCAGAAACCGGTTCAGAGATCAGCGATCCACCGATCCCATGATCACGTCGATGGAACCGAGGATGGCCATGATGTCGGCCACCTTGTGTCCCTTGAGGATGTGGGGAAGGATCTGCAAGTTGTTGCTGTCGGCAGCGCGGATCTTGAAGCGCCAGGGGGTGACGTCGTTGTTGCCCTGGATGAACACGCCGATCTCGCCCTTGCCTGACTCCAGCCGGGTGTAGAGCTCGCCGTTGGGGATCTTGAAGGTGGGTGCCACCTTCTTGGCCACGTACTGGAAGTCGAAACTAGCGGCGTCGCTGCCCTTGCCTTCGTTGAGGCGCTTGGCCTCGAGGTTTTCGGTGGGGCCGCCCGGGATCATGTCGCAGGCCTGGCGAAGGATCTTGAGCGACTGGCGCATTTCTTCAATGCGCACGCGATAGCGGGCGTAGCAGTCGCCTTCCTTCTCCCAGGCCACCTGCCAGTCGAAGTCGTCGTAGCACTCGTAGTGATCCACCTTGCGGAGATCCCAGGGCACGCCGGAAGCGCGCAGCATCGGGCCGGAGAGGCTCCAGTTGATGGCGTCTTCCTTCTCGATTGTTCCCAACCCTTCTATCCGGCGCCGGAAAATCGGGTTGTTGGTGATCAGCTTTTCGTACTCATCGATCTTGGGGCCGAACCAGTCGCAGAAATCACGGCATTTCTCCAGCCAGCCCCAGGGCAGGTCTGCGGCAACGCCGCCGATGCGGAAATAGTTGTTGTTGATCAGCCGCTGGCCGGTGGCGGCTTCCCACAGGTCGTAGATCATCTCCCGCTCTCGGAAGATGTAGAAGAACGGCGTCTGAGCTCCCACGTCCGCCAGGAAGGGTCCAAGCCAAAGCAGGTGGTTGGCGATGCGGTTGAGTTCCAGCATCAGCACCCGGATGTAGCTCGCCCGCTTGGGCACCGGGATGTTCGCCAGTTTTTCCGGGGCGTTCACCACGATCGCCTCGTAGAACATCCCCGCCGCATAGTCCATGCGGCTCACGTAGGGCACGAACATCACGTTCGTGCGGTTCTCGGCGATCTTCTCCATGCCGCGATGGAGGTAACCGATCACCGGTTCGCAGTCGACCACATCCTCACCATCAAGGGTGACCACGAGCCGCAGCACCCCGTGCATGGAGGGGTGGTGGGGCCCGAAGTTCACCACCATGGGCTCCGTGCGCGTTTCCAGCTGCGTCATGGGAGCGGTGGTCCGATCGATGAGTAGATCTTAAGGAGTCTTCGCCTGTGGCTTGTGCCCCCCTTCAGCCATGTGCCCGTGCTGGCCGATGCGGTGCTGGATGCGGCCCGGCAGATCCCCCGTCCGGATGGCCTGTTGATCGACGCCACCCTTGGGGGCGGCGGCCACAGCGCCCTGTTGCTGGAACAGCATCCCGGCCTGCGCCTGATCGGACTGGACCAGGACGCCACGGCCCGGGCCGCGGCGGCGGAGCGTCTGGCCGCCTTTGGTGATCGCGTCTCGATCGTGGCCACCAACTTTGCCGACTATGTGCCGCCCGAGCCCGCCGTGATGGTGCTGGCGGATCTGGGGGTGAGCAGCCCGCAGCTGGATGTGGCGGAGCGGGGCTTCAGTTTTCGCCTGGATGGTCCCCTGGACATGCGGATGGATGCCGGCGGCGAGGGGGAGACCGCGGCTGAGCTGATTGATCGCCTGGAGGAGAACGAGCTTGCGGATCTGATCTATGGCTATGGGGAGGAGCGGCTCTCCCGTCGTATCGCCCGGCGCATCAAAGCGGACCTCAAGGACAAGGGCTCCTATGAGGGCACCGCGGCTTTGGCCTACGCCGTGGCCGGTTGTTATCCCCCCAAGGCGCGGCGGGGACGGATTCATCCCGCCACCCGCACCTTCCAGGCCCTGCGGATTGCGGTCAACGATGAGCTGGGGGTGCTCGATCGCCTGCTGCAGCAAGCTCCCGACTGGCTCGAGCCCGAGGGGCTTGTGGGAATCATCAGCTTCCATTCTCTGGAAGACCGCCGCGTCAAGACCGCCTTCCTGCGCGATGAGCGCTTGCAACGGATCACCCGCAAGCCTGTGGTGGCCACCGAGCAGGAGGAGGAGGCCAACCCCCGCAGCCGCAGTGCCAAATGGCGTGTGGCCCAGCGTGTGGCCCCTGTTTAGCGACCGCTGAGGAACCCGGTGGCAGTTGCGGCGTCGGTGATCGCTGTGATGGCTTGATCCACGTCGCCGGCTGTGGTCTCACGCCCCAGGCTGAGCCGAAGGGAGGCTTCGGCTTCAGCCCGCGAGCGACCGATCGCCTTGAGCACGTGGGACGGGGCACCGTTGCTGCAGGCGGAGCCACTGCTGCAGGCCAGGTGCGGGCGCAGGGCCCGGTGCAGGCGGCTGCCGTTCACCCCGGGAAGGCTGATGTTGAGGTTGTGGGGCAGGCGCTGCTGCAGGGCCCCATTGAGCAGCACGCCTGGGAGGCGCTGCTGCAGGCCCTCCCATAGCTGATCGCGCAGGTGCTGAAGATGGCTGTTGCGCTGCTCCTGCTCCTGCAGCGCAAGGCGGGCGGCGGCGGCAAAGCCCACGATCAAGGCGGTGGGCAGGGTGCCGGCCCGGAGCCCCGCCTCCTGGCCGCCTCCCCATTGCAGCGGTTCGATGGCGATGCCCTCCCGGAGCACCAGGGCGCCGATGCCCTTGGGTCCGTAGAGCTTGTGGGCACTGAGGCTGAGCAGATCAACCCCCAGGGCATCAGGCTTCAGCGGCAGCGTTCCGAAGGCCTGGGCTCCATCGCTGTGCAGGGTGATGCGATGGCGGCGACAAACTGCTCCCAGTTGCTCGAGCGGCTGGAGCACGCCGATTTCGTTGTTGGCTGCCATCACGCTCACCAGTCGCGTTTCGGGGGTGATTGCTTCCTCCAACTGCTCGGGGCTGATCAGTCCGTCGGGGCCTGGGGTCAGCAGGGTGACGCTGAAGCCTTCCCGTTGCAGTTGGTTGAGCGGATCGAGCACGGCGTGGTGTTCAGTGGCCACGCTGATCAGATGCGCCTTGCCCAGTGCGCGGGCATGGCCCAGCAGGGCCAGGTTGTTGGCTTCGGTGGCGCCACTGGTGAACACCAGTCGTTCCGGCTTCACCCCCATCGCCTCAGCCAGCCTCTGCCGCGCCACGTTCACCGCGGCAGAGGCGCTGAGTCCGAGCCGATGCTGGCGGCTGGAGGGATTGCCCCAGTCCGCACTCCAGAAGGGCGCCATCGCCTCCACCACCTCGGCCGCACAGGGGGTGGTGGCCTGGAAATCAAAGGCGAGAGCTGAGCCGCTCAGGACGATGCAGGCAGATGTTGCGATCATGGTGCTGCATTGCGAACAGCACAGGCATGGGTCTGCGATTGCCGATGACTCTGCTGGGCCTGGGCGGGCTGGTGTGCCTGCAACCCGCCAGTGGCTTCGACCGTGAGCAGGTGCTGGAGCAGATGCGGCGATCGCGGCCAGCCGATCTCAAGGTGCTGATCGAACGCCCGGCCCCCGTCGGCACCCTGTCGATCGGGATCTACGCAGTGAAACCAGCCTCGTCCAATCCCGACACCCGCAGCTACAGCCTCTGGGAGGAGTCGGCATCAGATCTGAACGTCTACGTCGAGAGCGTTAATTGCTCCATCGAGACGCCCTTGCGGGTGAAACGCACGCCGTCGATGGTCTACGTGCGCACCCTCAATCCCGGCGGTCCGATCACTGACGTGAACCGCGAAGATCACCTGGTGTGGTGGGCGGCCTGTGTGCCGGAGGTGGCGGGAACCGACCCAGCCACGTTGCGTCAGAAGGCCCTGGATCTGGGCTTTTCCACCCTGATTCCCGAACAGCAGGAGCAGTTACCCGCACTGGCCCGTTGAGCTCGCTCTCCATACATTGCGGCCAGAGCGATTCCAGCCATGAGCGACGCGCCCACCCCCACCGCTGAATCCGAAGAGGCCGCGGCGCCAGCCCCGCGCCTGTTGCTGGTGGACGACGAGCCCGGTCTGCGAACGGCGGTGCAGGCCTACTTGGAAGACGAAGGCTTTGAGGTGACCACCGCGGTGGACGGGGAGGAAGGCTTTGCCAAGGCCCAGCAGATGCTGCCGGATGTGGTGATCAGCGACGTGATGATGCCGCGGCTGGATGGCTATGGCCTGCTGCAGAAGCTGCGCGCTGATGAACGGCTCGGCGGCACCCCGGTGATTTTCCTCACCGCCAAGGGCATGACGGCGGACCGCACCCAGGGCTATCTGGCCGGGGTGGATGACTACATCCCCAAGCCGTTCGATCCCGATGAGCTGGTGGCACGGGTGCGCAACGTGGCCCAGCGCCAGCAACGGCTGCTGCAGGAGGCGGCGCGCTTTGCGGATACCGATATGGGCCAGATGGCCAAGCAGATCACCGAGATTCGTTCGTTGCTGGCCCAGGCCGAAGCGTTGCCCTCCACCGAGCCGGTGGTGCACAGCTTCACGCCTCGGGAGGCGAGTGTGCTGCAGCTGGTGGCGGAAGGATTGATGAACAAGGAGATTGCGCGGCAGCTGGAGACGTCGATCCGCAATGTGGAGAAGTACGTGAGCCGGTTGTTCAACAAGACGGGCACCTCCAGCCGCACGGAACTGGTGCGCTATGCCCTGGAGCACCGTCTGGTGACTTGAAGGCTGGCTGGCGCGAGGCGGCGTTCAACAACGGTTGGACCTACCGCGACCGAGTGCCGCGGGCCGCTGCCGGCCTGCTGGTGAGCGATTGGCTGGCGGCTTGCTACCGCCACTCTGATCCTGCGTTGTGGCAGCAGCGGATCGCCGCCGGTGAGCTGGATTGGAACGGAGCGCTGCTGACTGGTGATCGAGCCTTGCAGGGCGGTGAGACCCTCTGTTGGCGGCGTCCGCCCTGGTTGGAGCAGGCGATCCCTGATCAATGGGAGACGATCCACGACGACGGCGACTTGTTGGTGATCAACAAGCCCTCGGGCTTGCCGGTGATGCCCGGTGGCGGCTTCCTGCGCCACACGCTCACGGCCTTGCTTGAACCCACCGGTGCCCGTCCGGTGCACCGCCTGGGGCGCTTCACCTCCGGTTTGCAGGTGTGTGCCCGCCAATCGCAGACCCGTGCCCTTTGGTCGAAGCAGTTCCGGCCCGACGGCGGTTGCCGCAAGGTGTATCAGGCCTGGAGTGAGCGGGTGCCCGGGTTGGAGTTGGGGCAGCGTTTGACGGTGAGCAGTGACGTGGTGGAACGACCGCATCCACTCTTGGGCTGGATCTGGGGGCCGGAACCGCTGAACGATGCGCCGATCCGCAAACGGCTCTCAGCCCACTCCGAGCTGGAGCTGTTGGAGCGCACGGCCGAGGGCGATCGCTTGCAGGTGACGATCACCACAGGCCGGCCGCATCAGATCCGCATTCATCTGGCGCAGATGGGCAGTCCGCTGCTGGGGGATCCGCTTTATCTGATGAATCGCGAGATTTCAGCCACCTCAACGCCCGGTGATGGGGGCTATCGGTTGCATGCTTGGCGGCTTTCGGGTCTCCCTCACTTGAGGGAGATCAACCTCCAGGTGGATCCCCCAAGTGAGGGAGATCAGGCCTTGCGGAACTCGATCAACCGTGAGAAGTAGAAGGGGGCCTTGTTGAGGCTGCGGCGCACCAGCTTGAAGCCGCAGGCTTCCGCTGCTTTGACAATGCCGTCTTCCTTGAGGGTGTATGCCCGAGTGGTTTTGCTGGGGCCGGGGAACAGCTGCCCGATGCTCTTCAACAGTGCCAGCAGTGGTGTGTAGGGCGCAAAGCTCACGATCAGCCGCTCTTCAGTGAGGCTGCAGAGGTGTTTCACCATCTCCTCAGCCGGTTGCTGGGGGTAGTGAATGAATACATCCAGGCAGCACACCGTGTGGAAGGAGCCACTCAGGCTTTCCAGGTCGCTGGCGAAGAAGTTCAGCTTGGCCATGTCGAGGCCGGCCTCGCGGGCCCGGCGCTCCGCCTCCTGGGCCATGGCTTCGGAAATGTCGCTGGCGCTGATCGAACCGGCTCCCATCGCCGCCAGTGGCAGGCTCAGGCTGCCCACCCCGCAACCCGCGTCGCAGAAGCTCGTCTGGCTGAGTTCACCGCTTTCCTTGATCCAGGCCAGCACCTCATCCACAGTCTTCTGGTGACCGATGCGGATGTTGCGCTGCACCTTGTTCACGTCGTCGCTGTCGCTGTAAATGCGGTTCCAGCGGTCGAAACCCGTGGTTTCGAAGTAGCCCTTCACCTCCTTTTTCTCGGCCTGTTTCTGCTCCAGCAGCTGATCGGGGGCCATGGCGGAAGGGTTTGCGTGGGCGGGATCCTAAGCAGCGCAGGCCCAGTGCAGAACACCCTCCTTCTGGTGCCAGCGCAGCAGCTGCGTCAGTGGCCGTCCCACCAGGGCGTCCATGCACCCCGTTGCATCGCCGATCACCCGCCGCGGTGCCACCGTGGCGCTCCAGATCGCAGCACTGGGGGCGTGACTCCAGCGGGCCAGCCGTTTGACCCCCTCCAGTTGCGGCAGGGTCACCCCCGCCAGGGTGCCGTCCTCGAGGCGGCAGGTGCCGTTCTCCACCAGCAGCACCCGCTCGTCCCAGCGGTGCTCTCCGTCGGCCAGGCCGTAGGGGGCCAGTGCATCGCTCACTAGCACCGTTTGCTCCGGCGCCAGCCGTTGCAACAGCACCGCCATCGTGGGGTGAACGTGCACGCCATCGGCGATCAGCCCCAGGGCAATCCCCCCGCGCCGGCAGGCTTCACCGAGAGGGCCCGGGGCCCGGTGGTGCAAGCCCGGCATGGCATTGAGGGCATGGGTGAGCATGGCCACCCCCTGATCGAAACCGGCGCTTGCCTGTTCGGCAGTGGCGGTGCTGTGGCCCAGGGCCACGCTGATGCCCAGCTCCTGCAGGCGCCCGATCACCGCAGCGGCCCCCTCCAGTTCGGGAGCCAGGGTGACCAGGGCAACCTCCGTCTCGAATCCCCCGATACGTTCGTCCAGCGTTTCCAGGCTGGGGCGCGCCAGGTGTTCCCGGGGATGGGCACCGCGGCGGGCCTCCGCCAGAAAGGGGCCCTCCAGATGGGCGCCCAGCAGCCGGCAACGACCGGGGCGGTGCAGTTCCCGCGCCTGCCGCAGCACGGCCAGGGCCTGGCGTAGCGGCGCGATGCCGCAGGTCACCAGGGTCGGGGCGATCGCCTCGACCCCATCGCGCCACAACAGCTCGAGGAGCTCCTCCAACCGGGGCAGATCCCTTTCGCTCAGCTCCGGGAAGGCCAGTCCCAGCCCGCCGTTGATCTGCAGGTCAACACCCCGGGGGCTGAGCCAGTCGCCGTTCCAGTCCGCATCAGTTTGTTGCGCCTCTTGTTGCGCTTCGGTGCCCATCGCCTCGATGCGGCAGATCAGCCCCTGCTCGTCCAGGTTGATGGCATAGCGCTGGTCTCCGTCCCCAGGCAGGGGACCCGGCAGTCGAATGTTGGTGATCCTGTGCATCAACGCAACACTGGCTTCTGCAGCCATGGGGGGAGACGATGGCAGTCTTGCCCCTCTGCGTTGTGCCGCCAGTGCTTCCCCGTGTTGCCGTTGTGATGGGCAGTGACTCTGACCTGCCCACCATGGAACCCGCCGCCGCCATCCTCCGCGAGTTGGGGGTGGAGGTGGAGGTTCGGGTGCTCTCGGCCCATCGCACCCCCTTGGAGATGGTGAACTTCGCTCAAGCGGCCCGGGGTCAGGGGTTTGGGGTGATCGTCGCCGGCGCCGGCGGGGCGGCCCATCTGCCCGGCATGGTGGCTGCCCTCACCACGCTGCCTGTGATCGGCGTTCCGGTGAAAAGCCGGGCCCTGTCCGGGGTTGATTCCCTCCACTCGATCGTGCAGATGCCGGGGGGGATTCCTGTGGCCACCGTCGCCATCGGTGGGGGCCTCAATGCCGGCTTGCTGGCGGCGCAGATCCTTTCGGTGGCCGATGCTGGCTTGGCCCAGAAACTTGAGGATTACCGCAGCAGCCTTCACGATGCTGTGGTCGCCAAGGATGCGCGCCTGGTTGATCTAGGCAGCACGGATTACCTCTCCCAGATGACTTCATGAGTGTTCCCGTTCGTTCCACCCTGCGATCCACGCTGCTTTGGGCGGTGGTGCCGGCGGCCATCGTCTATGCGGTTGCCCTGGTCTGGAGTGGCGCCGAGGGCATCAGCGCCAAGCTGGTGCTGAGGGACTTGGCCCAGTCCTGCAAGGCGCCTCTGGGAGAAGGTTTCCTCTCCAGCGTGGGCTACCTGCTCTGGATGGCGGCAGCGGCCATTGCCTTGTTTGCGGCGTCCACCCGGCAGATCCAGGGCTCCGTTCTGAACCGTCAATTCGCCTTCTGTGGGGGTGGTTTCTCGCTCTGGCTCTGCCTCGACGACATGTTCCTGGTGCATGACCGCTACCTCGGTGAGGCGTTCCTCTACATCACCTACGCCTTCTTCACCGGGTTGCTGTTGTTCCGCTTTCGTGGCCCCCTGCGGCGCTTCGGGGGCGACACCTTTCTGGTCTCCGTGGTGTTGTTGGGCTTGTCGGTTCTGACTGATGCCCTCCAGGGGCTGTGGCCGAATTCCTACGAGACGGTGCAGATCTTTGAGGAGGGATTCAAGTTCCTTGGGATTGCCGCCTGGCTCAGTTTCTGGTGCCATTACGTCAGTTCCGCCTCCAATCCGGCCGCCCTTGAGCAGCACTGATCGATTCGCGTCATCGCCACGATGACGCCCTGGCCGGCCTGGTTGCGGCTTGGCCTTCTGCTGCCTGTTCTGGGCTTGAACGCCTTTGTGCTGAAGCGTTTGCTGGTGCAGTTCGCCCCATTCCCCGGGCTGTTCCTCACCGCGGCCTTGATCGCCTTTTTGTTGGACCTGCCCTGCCGCTGGCTCTCGCAACGGGGTCTTCCCCGCGCCTGGGCCATCGTCAGCGTGGTCCTGGTGACCATGGGGCTTCTGGTCTGGGCGGCTGTGGCCCTGGTGCCGCTGCTGATCGAACAGCTCAGCCAATTGCTCAGTGCCTCGCCGTCTCTGCTTACGGCGGCGGAGCAGTGGATCGATCGGGGTCAGCTCTGGGCGCTGGGCCATGGCCTGCCTGCTGATTTCGCTGACCTCAGCAGTGATCTGGTGGCCCAGTTCAGCCGTCTGGCGACGCAGTTGAGTCAACGCCTGTTGGGCCTGCTGGGGGCCACGGTGGGCACCACGATCAATGTGGTGATCGTGCTGGTGCTTGCGGTCTTCCTGCTGTTTGGGGCGGATCCGATCGTCGACGGTCTGGCCCGCTGGCTGCCCGACCGTTGGCGGGATCTGGTGCAGACGACCCTCGAGCGCACCTTTCGGGGCTATTTCGCCGGCCAGGTGGTGTTGGCGCTGATCCTCAGTGGTGGTCAGCTTCTGGTGTTCACCGCCCTGAACATTCCCTACGGCGTCTTGTTCGCTGTGCTGATCGGCTTCACCACCCTGGTGCCCTATGCCAGTGCCGTGTCGATCGTCTCGGTGAGTGCGGTGCTGGCGGTTCAGGACCCCCGCACAGGCCTTGAGTTGCTTGCCGCGGCGATTGTTGTCGGTCAGATCGTGGATCAGGTGATCCAACCGCGGCTGATGGGCAGCATCGTGGGGTTGCAACCGGCCTGGCTGCTGATTGCCTTGCCCATTGGAGCCCGGGTGGGCGCCCTCTATGGCGTGGGCGATCTTCTGGGCCTGCTGTTGGCTGTGCCGGTGGCCAGTTGCATCAAAACCCTGGCGGATGCCGCCAGGGCTGGTGACGGCGACCTCAGGCGGCCGGAATCACCCCACGCTCCTGGAGCGCTTTGATCACCAGCTCCACGGAGTCAGCCAGATCCTGCTTGCCGGTGTCGATCTTCAGTTCGGGTGTTTCCGGTGCTTCGTAGGGGCTGGAGATGCCGGTGAATTCCTTGATCTGCCCCGCCCGTGCCTTGGCGTAGAGGCCTTTGGGGTCGCGGGATTCGCAGACCTCGAGGTCTGCGGCGCAGAACACCTCGAGGAAGTCACCGTCCTCCACCAGGTCACGGGCCTTGTCCCGGTCTGCACGGAAGGGCGACACAAAGGCGGTCAGCACGATCACGCCCGCATCCAGGAACAGCTTGGCTACTTCACCGATGCGGCGGATGTTTTCCTCACGGTCGGCATCGGAGAAGCCCAGGTCTTTGCAGAGGCCATGGCGGATGTTGTCGCCATCCAGCACATAGGTGGCGAGTCCCCGCTCGAACAGGGCTGCGTTGACAGCATTGGCCAGGGTGCTCTTGCCGGAGCCGGAGAGCCCGGTGAACCAAAGAATGGCGCTGCGGTGACCGCGCTGCTTCGAGCGCTCGTCGCGGCCCACGGAGGCCTCATGCCAGGCGATGTTGGTGGACGCACCCTTGTTGGTGAGCTCTCCGTAGGTGGGGCTGTCGGTCATGGCCACGGCATGAAGTGGCAGCCATTCTCCCCTAGCCCCCAGCCCGTTTCGGCCGGTATCCCTCCTTGCTGAGCAGCTCGAGTGCCAGATCCACCTGATCTCCCTGCAGTTCGATCACGCCGTCCTTGGCGGTCCCGCCACTGCCGATGCGTGTTTTGAGCTTCTTCAGCAGCGCCTTGAAGCCCGCAGCATCCAGCTCCAGGCCCCGGATCACCGTCACGGTTTTGCCACCTTTGCCACCACGGGTGGGCTGCACCCGCACCATTTGCTGCGCCTTGGCTGTGGGCTCCGCCGCAGGGCCGCTCGGTCGCTGCAGGCTCTCGGCACTGCTGAATTCCTGCCAGCCTCCCTTCGGCATCCACCCGTCGCAACCGGCTTGCATTGTCGATGAGCGCCGATGCGGCGCCCCATGGCGTGACCGCCTGCTTACGCTGAGCCGACGCTCCGCCGTGGATCCGTGACCAGCACCCTGCCCAACGCCAGCACTCCGGATCCCTCCAGCCTGCAGCCAGCGGTGCGCCCCGGTGCCCATGGCCGCTTTGGACGATTCGGTGGCCAGTACGTGCCCGAGACCCTGATGCCGGCCTTGGCGGAACTGGAGCAAGCAGCGGCCCAGGCCTGGAACGATCCCGCCTTCACCGCCGAGCTCAACCGCCTGCTCAAGAACTACGTCGGGCGGGCGACACCGTTGTATGAGGCCGAGCGTCTCACCGCCCACTACCGCCGCGCCGACGGTGGCCCCCGCATCTGGCTCAAGCGGGAAGACCTGAACCACACCGGTGCCCACAAGATCAACAACGCCCTGGGGCAGGCCCTGCTGGCCCTGCGCATGGGCAAGAAACGGATCATTGCCGAGACCGGTGCGGGGCAGCACGGCGTCGCCACGGCCACGGTTTGTGCCCGCTTCGGCCTGGAGTGCGTGATTTACATGGGTGCGGAAGACATGCGCCGTCAGGCCCTCAACGTCTTCCGCATGCGCCTGCTGGGCGCCAAGGTGCAACCGGTGACGGCCGGCACCGCCACCCTCAAGGACGCCACCAGTGAGGCGATCCGCGACTGGGTGACCAACGTCGAGACCACCCACTACATCCTTGGATCCGTCGCTGGTCCGCACCCCTATCCGATGTTGGTGCGGGATTTCCATGCCGTGATCGGTGAGGAGTCGAAGCAGCAGTGTCAGGACGCCTTCGGCCGGCTGCCCGACGTGCTGATGGCCTGCGTTGGCGGTGGCTCCAATGCCATGGGCTTGTTCCATCCCTTTGTGCAGGACACGTCTGTGCGGCTGATCGGTGTTGAGGCCGCCGGTGATGGTGTGGCCACCGGTCGCCACGCCGCGACGATCACCGAGGGTCGTGCCGGTGTGCTGCACGGCGCCATGAGCCTGCTGCTGCAGGACGGCGACGGTCAGGTGATGGAGGCTCACTCCATCAGTGCAGGTCTCGATTACCCCGGAGTGGGGCCGGAGCACAGCTATCTCCGGGAGATCGGACGTGCCGAGTACGCCGCAGTCACCGACCAACAAGCCCTCGATGCCCTGCGCTTGGTGAGTGAGCTTGAGGGCATCATTCCGGCCCTTGAAACCGCCCATGCCTTCGCCTGGCTTGAGCAGCTTTGCCCCACCCTGGCCGATGGCACCGAAGTGGTGATCAACTGCTCCGGCCGCGGCGACAAGGACGTCAACACCGTGGCGGAGAAGCTGGGGGATCAGCTCTAGGGAGCTGACCTCAGGCCAGCAGCAATTCCAGGTGGCGGGCCACCCGCTGCACGGCAGCCCGTGCCGTGGCATAGGCCATCCGCATCGGCCCCACCAGGGCCACATGGCCGAGCCCCTCGTTGCAGCGGTAGGGCGCCTGAACCACGGCACAGGCTTCCAGGGCTGGCTGCGGATGTTCCTCGCCGATCCACACCCGTGCGGATTCACCGCGGCTGATCAAGGTGGCGGGTTGGTCATCGATCAGTTCCAGCAGCGGCCGAAGGCTGGAGGTGCTTTCAAATTCCGGTTCGCTCACCAGCCTGGAAAGGCCATGCACCACCACCTGTGTGGAGTTGGCGGGGGTGGGCTGCTCAAGGGCGTTGCGCAGCACAGCACCGCTGCGTTGCAGCTGCCTGGGCAGTGCGTCCCAGTTCAGGTCGCCCTGCTCGAGCTGGGCCGACGCCCAGCGTTCCATCGCGGTGAGTTCAGCTTCAGCTCCGTGGGGCAGACGCAGGTTGAGGTGGCTGGCGCGGCCATTGGCTTCCACCAGCATCACCAGCAGTCGATCACCGCTGGGCACCAGACGGATCGTCTCCAGTTGCTGGTTCTCCTGCTGCGGTTGGGTGATCAGGCTCATCAGACCGGTGAAATCCGTCAGCCGACGAGCCAGATGCATCATCAGGTCGTCCAAACCGGCCCAACGAAGACTGAGGCCGGTGAGCTCCCGTTCCAGGTATTGAACAGCGATGCCGGGTTCCGGCAGCAACGCGTCCACATAGTGCCGGTATCCCATCGGACTGGGAACGCGTCCGGCGGAGGTGTGCGGTTGATGCAGCAGTCCTCGGCGCTCAAGCGCCCCCATGGCGGAGCGAACGGTGGCGGAGCTGGCGGGAATGCCGAAGCGTTGCACCAGGGTGCGGCTGCCCACCGGCTCCATCGTGTCGACGTAGTGGTGCACCGTCGCCTGAAGCACCTGTTCTTGCCGAAGGGACAGGGGCTTGCTCATCAGTAGCGGGGAACGCTGGGATCCACCTGAAGGCTCCAGGCATCAATGCCTCCCTCAAGGTTCCACACCTCAAGGCCCCAGGGTTGGTCCAGCAGCCACAGGCCGAAGTGGTAGCTGCGCACGCCGGCATGGCAGACCACCACGACGGGTTGATCGGGGTTGAGGTCGGCCTGCAGTGTTCTAAGCCATGCATTGGATTGGCTCAGGGGCCGGTGCAGCACCGCACCTGGAAAGGCAGCGATCGCGAGCTCAGCCTCCTCGCGCACATCCACCAGTTGCGGTGAAGGTCCCTCGCTTTGCAGCCATTGCTGCAGTTCAGAGGCTTGGATTGGTTGTGGTTGTTGGGATTGGCCCATGGCGCCATTCTGCGGTGATGGACAAAGATGAGGCGACCCGAGACCGCCGGCCCATGAAGGCCCGCCCCTTCCTCAGCGCTGCCGGCGCTGTGCTGTTGTCGCTGATTTTGCTGGCCGCTGGCCTGCTCTGGACCATGAACCGCCAGAGCCCCCTGCAGTTGGCAGAGCAGCCGTTGCATCTGCCTCGGGCGGCCCGGTTTGTGCCCCGGGATGCTGACTTGTCCCTCCATTGGTTGGCCGATCCAGGACGGTTGCCGGCCTATGCCCAGGCCGTTGCCCCTGCCTCCCAACGCCGCGATGCCCGTGATGGCGCCCGGCAGTGGCGCGAAGGCGTCTTCGCCTTGGCGGGCCTCCAGTTCGGTTTTGAGCTGGAGGCCTGGCTTGGCGAGGAGGTCAGTCTCACCCTCACCGATGGGGATTCCAACGCCGGTTGGGTGTTGGCTTTGACCAGTCGGGATGACGACGGCGCCCGGCGCTTTCTGCAACGGTTCTGGCAGACCCGCAGCCTGGCGGGCACCGACCTGCAGATCAGCAGTTACCGCGGCATCGGTGTGATCAGCGGCCAGGGGGCGTTGGTGGGGCATGACCCCCAACCCCTGGCCACGGCCTTGATTGACGACGATCTGCTGCTGGTGGCCTCAGGCCGGGGTGTGCTGGAGCAGGCCCTCGATGTCTCCCAGCTTCCGGATCAGCATCAGCTGGGCGATCAACGCCTGCAACGTCAGGTGGCTGAGCTCGGCGAAGGCGTGGCTCTGCTCACGGCATCTCCCCATGCCCTTGAGCATTGGCTGCAGCTTCCGCAGCTGGTGGCCCAACGGGACGATCTGAGCGGACTCGTGGCATCACTGCGTCCGGAGGGTTCAACCCTGGCGGTGGATGGGCGCCTCGGGTTCCGGCAAGCCCTTGGCACCGACCCCTGGCCTGGGCTCACGGATCTGACGGCGTCGGCGGGCGGCCATGCCCGCTGGCTGGCTCAGCTCCAGAGTCCGGCCCGTTTGTTGGATCCCAGCGAAAGCCATCCCCTGGCCCAATGGTTCGCTCCGTTGCTGAAGCAGCGTCTGGCGGACCAGCCGGCGGCCGATGCTGTTGTGGGGGCTGATGCTGGCCCTCTTCTCTGGCAGGAGCAACCCGAGGGCTGGCTGCTGGCCACCCGCCCGCAAAGCCCCGCCAGGGATGCGGTGGATGCACGTCTGCAGGAGCAGGGCCTGACCCGTTCTGAACTGGAGGGCGATGGCGAGGTGTTGAGCGTGTGGACGCGGCTGGTGCGCCAGCGGGGACGCCAGCCTGGGGTGGATGCCCAATTGGCCGTGGCTCAGGTTCGCTCGTCTGCGCTGAACTGGTGGGGCGAGTCCTTGATGGCCCTGGCGCAGCGCCAGAACGGACGTGCCCTCCAGCCCCGCTTGAACCAATGGCAGGAACTCACAGCCTCCGCCCAACCGGCGCAGGCCCTCCTGCTGGCGGATGAGCCGGCCCGTGCGCTCTTGGGGCAATGGCGGCCCTGGGCCCTGCTGCAGGTGATGGCGGGGCGGCCGCTTCAGGATCAGGTCCGCGGCCTTGCGGTGGCCGTCGACGTTGATCGTCAGGAGCAAGGCAGTACCGAGATTCCGTTGCATGCCCGGCTCGAACTCGGCTGACCTGGTTCTGTTGCGGCATGGCATCGCCGAGCCCCGCCAGGCGGGCCAGGACCATCCGGATCGACCCCTGACCGCCGCTGGCCGTCAGCGAACCCAGCGGGTGATGGCGGCCCTGGTGCAACGGGGGCTGCGCTTGGATCGATTGCTGTCCAGCCCCTATCGCCGGGCTTTGCAAACGGCGGAACTGGCGTTGGAGGCGGGGCTCGCTTCTGAACTCGCGGTGGATGAACGGCTCCAGCCGGGAGGGGCCCTCAACATGCTGGTTACCGCCTTTGATCAACGGCTTGGCTTGGTCGGCCATGAGCCGGATCTAGGAGATCTGGCCTGCGGTCTTCTGGGGTGTGCCCCGGGATCCCTGGTGCTGAAGAAAGCCGGCGTGATTCAGCTGCGTCGTTCCACGGGCCAGTGGCAGTTGAAGGCCTTGCTTCGGCCAGCACTGTTGATTGACGATTTAGGTTGCTGTTAGAGGCAATCAGGTGGTGGCCCAGCAGCAGACAGGCGACCTGCGCCATGCGCGGACCGGGATCGAACTGCGTCCAGGTCTGGATGGCGTGCCGGCCACCCAGTCGGCGATCTGCGACATCGATGGTGAGAAGGGGCTGCTCACCTATCGCGGCTACCCGATGCAGGATCTGGCGGCCAACAGCAGTTTTCTGGAAACGGCCTACCTGCTGATCTGGGGAGAGCTGCCCAGCCGCGACCAGTTGGCGGAGTTTGAGCACGCGGTGCAGATGCACCGGCGGGTCAGCTTCCGTGTGCGGGACATGATGAAGTGCTTCCCGGCCAGCGGCCATCCCATGGACGCGCTGCAGTCCAGCGCCGCTTCCCTGGGGCTGTTTTATTCGCGCCGGGCGATCGACGACCCGCAGTACATCTATGACGCGGTGGTGCGGTTGATCGCCAAGATCCCCACGATGGTGGCGGCCTTTCAGCTGATCCGCAAAGGCCAGGACCCAATCCAGCCCCGGGATGATCTGGCCTACTCCGCCAATTTCCTCTACATGCTCACCGAACGTGAGCCGGATCCCCTAGCAGCGCGGATCTTTGATCGCTGCCTGATGCTCCATGCCGAGCACAGCCTTAACGCCAGCACCTTCAGTGCTCGGGTCACCGCCAGTACCCTCACCGACCCCTACGCCGTGGTGGCTTCAGCCGTCGGCACCCTGGCGGGCCCACTCCACGGCGGCGCCAATGAAGATGTCCTCGCCATGCTCGAGCAGGTGGGCAGTCCCGAGAACGCTGGCGCTTTCTTGGATGAAGCCATCGCGGCCAAACGCAAAATCATGGGCTTCGGCCACCGGGAATACAAGGTGAAGGATCCCCGTGCCGTGATCCTGCAGGCCCTGGTGGAGGAGATGTTCGCCAGTTTTGGCCATGACGACCTCTACGACGTGGCCCGGGCGATCGAAGCGGAAGCAGCGTCCCGCCTCGGCCCCAAAGGCATCTATCCCAACGTCGATTTTTATTCGGGCCTTGTGTACCGCAAGCTCGGCATTCCCAGGGATTTGTTCACGCCGGTCTTCGCCATTGCCAGGGTTGCCGGCTGGCTGGCCCATTGGCGGGAGCAGCTGGGGGCGAACCGGATTTTCCGGCCTTCGCAGATCTACTCCGGATCCCAGCCACGCTCCTGGATGCCCATTGAGGAGCGCGTCTCGGCTCCGGCCGCCTAAGTTGCACCCACTTCCGTCGACACCATGGTGAGTCCGGGACTGGACCTGGAATTGAGCTTTAGCCAGGCCCTGCAAGGGTTTGGCTTCTCCCCGGAGGTGGCGAGGCTGCTTTGGCTGCCGCTGCCGATGCTGCTGGTTCTGGTGGCTGCAGTGGTGGGTGTGCTGGTTTCGGTGTGGCTGGAACGCAAGATTTCCGCCGCCGTCCAGCAGCGGATTGGTCCGGAGTATGCCGGTGCCCTGGGCGTGCTTCAGCCCCTGGCTGACGGCCTCAAGCTGCTCGTTAAGGAAGACATCATCCCGGCGCGGGCCGACAGCCTGCTGTTCACCCTCGGCCCGGTGCTGGTGGTTGTGCCGGTGATCATTTCTTGGCTGATCATTCCTTTCGGCCAGAACCTGCTGATCAGCAATGTGGGCGTGGGGATCTTCCTCTGGATCGCCTTCAGCAGCATCCAGCCGATCGGCTTGCTGATGAGCGGCTATGCCTCCAACAACAAGTACTCGCTGCTCGGTGGGCTGCGGGCCGCGGCTCAATCGATCAGCTACGAGATTCCCCTGGCTCTAGCGGTGCTGGCCATCGTGATGATGACCAACTCGCTGAGCACGGTCGACATTGTGGGTCAGCAGACCGGTGCCGGCATCTTGAGCTGGAACATATGGCGCCAGCCGGTGGGCTTCCTGATTTTCTGGATTTGTGCCCTGGCCGAGTGTGAGCGGCTGCCCTTCGACCTTCCCGAAGCTGAGGAAGAGCTGGTCGCCGGCTATCAGACCGAGTACGCGGGCATGAAGTTCGCCCTCTTCTACCTGGCGGGTTACATCAACCTGGTGCTCTCGGCCGTTCTGGTCAGCGTTCTGTATCTCGGTGGTTGGGGCTTCCCGATTCCTGTGGAGTGGCTGGCCGGCTGGTTGAACCAGCCCATCGATGCCCCCGTGGTGCAGGTGATCACGGGCACCGTTGGCATCGTGATGACGGTGCTCAAGGCCTATCTGCTGGTGTTCGTGGCGATCCTGCTGCGCTGGACCACCCCCCGCGTGCGCATTGACCAGCTGCTCGATCTCGGCTGGAAGTTCCTGCTGCCTCTGTCCCTGGTGAACCTTCTGGTGACAGCAGCCCTCAAGCTCGCATTCCCCGTTGCATTCGGCGGCTAGGTTTTCCTACCTAGGATTTCTTCGCTCCCGGCTCCGCTTCGTTCTCTCCCCTTCAGACCATGTTCGGCTTCCTCAAACAGGTCGGTGATTACACCCGGGATGCAGTCGATGCAGCCCGGAATCTGGCCCAAGGCTTTTCGGTCACCTTCGACCACATGCAGCGCCGTCCGGTCACGGTGCAGTACCCCTACGAGAAGCTCATTCCTTCCGAGCGTTATCGGGGCCGGATTCACTACGAGTTCGACAAGTGCATCGCCTGTGAGGTGTGCGTTCGGGTCTGCCCGATCAATCTTCCGGTGGTCGATTGGGTGATGAACAAGGCCACGAAGAAGAAGGAGCTGCGCAACTACTCCATCGACTTCGGCGTTTGCATTTTCTGCGGCAACTGCGTCGAGTACTGCCCCACCAACTGCCTCTCGATGACGGAGGAGTACGAGCTGGCGGCTTTTGATCGCCACAGCCTCAACTACGACAACGTGGCCCTCGGACGCCTTCCCACCAGCGTCACCACCGACCCCTCCGTTGTTCCCCTCAGGGAACTCGCCTATCTGCCGGCGGGCGAGATGGATCCCCACGGTGTTGCCGCCGATCGTCCCCGGGCTGGTCAGCTGCCGTCTCAGGTGTTGGAGACCCTCACCCCTCCTGCCAAGTCCTCTGCCAAGAATGAGGGACAATCCTCCAGTGAGGCCAAGGAGGGCGACGCATGACCATCGCGACAACCACCGAGCTGATCTGTTTTCTGGTGCTGTCCGCCGTTGTTGTGATCGGCGCCGTTGGTGTGGTGCTGCTCAGCAACATCGTCTATTCCGCCTTCCTGCTGGGCGGGGTGTTCACCGCCGTTGCAGGGCTCTACCTGCTGCTGAACGCCAGTTTCGTGGCCATGGCCCAGATCCTGGTCTACGTGGGCGCGATCAACGTGCTGATCCTGTTCGCGATCATGCTCGTCAACAAGCGGGAAGACCTCAAGGCCATCGCCAACCTCACCACGCGCCGTTTGGTGTCCGCCGGCGTCTGCGTCGGTCTGCTGGCGTTGCTGGTTCGTGTTGTGGTCACCACCCCCTGGTCGCTGCCCGGTCCTGCCGCTGTCGGTGAAGAGGCCACGGCCCGCATCGGTGAACACCTGTTCACCGATTACCTCTTGCCCTTCGAGGTGGCATCGGTGCTGTTGCTGATGGCCATGATCGGCGCCATCGTCTTGGCCCGTCGTGATGTGCTGGCCACCGATGTGGTCACCGGTGAGGTGGCCGATCAAGGCCTGATTGAGAAGGCCCGTACTCCCCTGCTGATGAATCGAGCGGACTGATGAGCGATTTCCTTGCCACGCTTCCCTCCCTGCAGGCCTACCTCCTGGTGGCCGCGATGCTCTTCTGCATCGGCGTCTGGGGTCTGATAAACAGCCGCAATGCGGTGCGGGTGCTGATGAGCATTGAGCTGATGCTCAATGCCGTGAACATCAACCTGATGGCCTTCTCCTCCTTTGTGGATGGTGATCTGATTCGCGGCCAGGTCTTCGCTGTGTTCGTGATCACGGTGGCCGCCGCTGAGGCCGCTGTTGGTCTGGCGATCCTGCTGTCGCTTTATCGCAATCGCGTTACCGTCGACATGGAGCAGTTCAACCTGCTGCGCTGGTAACCCCCGCACACCTGGGTCATGCGTCTCGATCGGGTCTGGGTGATCTATCGGGCCGACAGCCAGCCTGCCCAGCGTGAAGCCCGGCAATGTGCCAAGGAGCTGAAAGCCCTCGGCTCCCATGTGGTCACCGCGATGTCGGGGCCCCGGGTCAATCCTTTTCCCGGCCTTCTGGCCGTTGAGGAGTCGTTGCCCGACCTGGCGCTGGTGCTGGGGGGGGATGGCACGGTCCTGGGGGCTGCCCGCCACCTGGCGGTGCATGACATCCCGATCCTCAGCATCAATGTGGGAGGCCATCTGGGCTTTCTCACCCATGACCGGCGTGTGTTGCGCGGCGATCAGATCTGGCAACGCCTTCAGGACGATCAGTTCGCGATCGAACGGCGCATGATGCTTCAGGCGATGGTGGATCGACGCTCCGCGGAAGATCGAGCGGCATCGCCGGGTCCGTTGCAGCAGCCGGATCTCGAAGACGATGAAGAGCACCACTGGGCCTTCAACGACTTCTACCTGCGGGCCTACCGCGATGAGATTTCGCCCACCTGCACCCTGGAGCTCGAGATCGATGGGGAAGTGATCGACCAGGTGCGTGGTGATGGCCTGATCCTCTCCACCCCGACGGGGTCTACCGGGTACGCCCTGGCGGCAGGGGGACCGATTCTTCACCCCGGCATCGATGCCATCATCGTTGCCCCGATCTGCCCGATGAGCCTCTCCAGCCGAACGCTGGTGGTGCCGCCCCGGGCCAGGTTGGTGATCTGGCCCCTCGGAGCTGGGGATCACCGCATCAAGCTGTGGAAGGACGGTGTGGGCTGCACGGTGCTGGAGCCTGGGGAGTGCTGTGTTGTTCAGCAGGCGCGCCACCATGCCCTGATGGTGTTGCTCAATCAAAGCCCGTCGTATTACCGAACCCTCTCCCACAAGCTGCATTGGGCGGGAAGCCTGCACGCGTCTCAGCCCTCGCAGAATTGAGCCATGGCCCTCGAGATTGAACGGCGCTTTCTGGTGCTCTCGGACGCCTGGCGCAGCAGTGCCGGCCCCGCACAGCCGCTGCGTCAGGGCTATCTGGCCGCCAGTGCCGACGGTGTGACGGTGCGGATGCGTCTGCGCGGATCGGATCAGGCCTGGCTCACCCTGAAGGCGGCGGCTGATGCCGTTGGTCTGGTGCGCTACGAGTTCGAATATCCGATTCCCGTGGCGGACGCCGAAGCCCTCTGGGATCTGGCGCCGCATCGCCTGGACAAAGTCCGCTACGCCCTGGATTGCCCTGGTGGTGACTGGGTGGTGGATTGTTTCCAGGGCGAGAACGCCCCCTTGGTGCTGGCGGAGGTGGAGCTGGCATCGGCCCAGGCGGATCTGCTGATTCCGCCCTGGTGTGGCGAGGAGATCACCGGGGAGTCCCGCTGGAGCAATGCGGTGCTGGCCCAGCATCCGGTTCAGTCCTGGCCCGAGGCGCAGCGTCGACGTTTTGGCTGGCCCTAAGACCGGACTGGATTTGTCTTCAGATTTCCTTTAGTTTTGAGGAGTTCTGATTGGTGGCTCCTTCCAGTGGTGGGTCTGTACGACACAACTGGAATGCTTCGCTTCGTGGGATCCAGCGTGGAGGCCTGCCTGGAATACGCCACGTTGTTTCAGATCCCTGTGGGCCCCACCTCCCTGCAAAGCCTGCCGGAGCCTGTCAGCTCCACGATCAGGCTGAGGGGGGATCGTGTTCTGGAAGGACGCAACAGTTGAAGCCGTCCCGGCAGATCTTGCCGTTGTCCATGGCCCAATTGAGCAGTGCCACCCGGTTCTTCGAACCGGATTTGGTGAACACGTTGCTCACATGGTTGTCCACCGTTCGTTTGCTGATGGTGAGACGGTCAGCAATTTCCTGATTGGTCAGTCCTTCGGCCACGAGCTCGATGATCTCGATCTCCCTGGCAGAGAGGGAGATCTCCAGAGGATCGGTACCGTCGAGAGAGGACATGGGCGACCACCGTTGGGATCATGCTAGTCCGGACGACCGGTCTGATCCTGCATAGTGGGCCGGTGAAATGGAACGAGATTTGAGCACGGCGCTGCAGCGCGCAATTGAGGCCGGGGATCAGGTGCTCACGGCCGAGGTGATGCCTCCCCGCGGAGCCGACTCCTCCCACATGCTGGCCATGGCCGCATCGCTGCAAGGCCGTGTCCATGCGGTGAATGTGACCGATGGCAGTCGGGCCGTGATGCGGATGAGCAGCCTGGCCTCCTGCAAGTTGCTGCTTGAGGCCGGTCTGGAGCCGGTGTTGCAGATGGCCTGCCGGGACCGCAATCGCATCGCCCTTCAGGCCGATCTGCTCGGTGCGCATGCCTTGGGGATCCGCAACCTGTTGTGTCTCACAGGTGATCCGGTGCGGGCGGGCGATCAGGCGGATGCTCGGCCGGTGAATGAGTTCGAGTCGGTGAAGCTCCTGCAGCAGGTGGACGCCCTCAATCGGGGCGTGGATCCCGTGCAGGGCACCCTGCCCGATGGGGCGACCACGCTGTTTGCCGGGTGTGCCGCCGACCCACAATCGAGGAGCTGGAGCGGTCTCCAGCGCCGGTTGCAGCGCAAGCAGGCGGCAGGAGCCCGCTTCGTTCAAACCCAGATGGTGATGGACCCTGAAGCGCTCGAGCGCTTTCAGCACGAACTGGCTGGCCCCTTGGGTCTGCCCGTGCTCGCTGGCGTGTTTCTGCTGAAGTCAGCCAAGAATGCCCGTTTTATCAACCGCGTTGTTCCGGGAGCCTGCATCCCTGATGCGTTGATCCATCGGCTGGAGTGCGCCGAGAATCCCGCCATGGAGGGTGTGGCCATCGCTGCTGAACAGGTGAAGCGCTATCTCGGCATCGTTCGTGGCGTTCACCTGATGGCAATCAAGGCGGAGGAGCGCATCCCGTTGATCCTGGATCGCGCCGGACTCAGCTCGCTGCCTGGGTGAGGTCTGTGCCGAGCAGCTCCGCCATGGCTTTCTGCTGTGGGGAAGGCTCCACCAGGTCCTGACGACGGGCATCGGTGATCAGCCAGTCGAGCGAGGCCTCCTGCAGATCGAAGTGATCACCGTCCTTGCCCACGCAGTAGCGGCCGAACACCAGCTTCTCGAGCAGCTGCACACCGGGGCCGATGCGTGAGTAGTCGAAGATGATCGAGTTGTCGACCGTGGCGCCCTCACAGATGTGGCAGCTGGGGCCGATCATGGTGGGCCCAACGATGGTTGCGCCATCTTCGATCTTGGTCATGCCGCCCACGTAGACGGGGCCGGTGACGTTGATCTTGTCCCAGTTGGCGGCCACATTCAGACCGGTGTAAACCCCGGGGCGCACCTCCTTGCCAGGGATGCCCACCTGACGGACGTCACCCATCAACACGCTGCGGATGGCTTGCCAGTAGTCGGGAACCTTGCCGATATCCACCCATTCGAAATCCATCGGGATGGCATAGAACGGTGCGCCGAGCTCAGCCAGTTTCGGGAACAGATCCGAGCCGATGTCGAAGGACTGACCGGAAGGGATGTGTTCAAAGATCTCCGGCTCGAAGATGTAGATGCCGGTGTTGATCGTGTCGCTGAGGGCTTCGTCGACGCTGGGCTTTTCCTGGAAGCTTGAAATTCTGTTCTGGTCATCGGTGACCACAACGCCATAGCTGCTCACCTGATCCTTGGGGACCCGTTTGGTGACGAGGCTGGCGATCGCACCCTTCTCTTTGTGCAGGCGTACCGCTTCGCTGAGATCAAGGTCGATCAGCGCATCGCCGCAGAGCACCACGAAGGTGTCGTCGAAGAAGTGCTGGAAATCCTGGATTTTTTTGAGCCCGCCAGCAGACCCCAGCGCACTGCCGATCAGTTCGCCGTCTTCAATCCGTCCTTCAAAGCTGTAGGCAATTTCAACCCCGAAACGCTGGCCATCCCGGAAGTAGTTTTCAATCTCTTCGGCCAGGTGGGAGACGTTCACCATCACTTCGGTGAAACCGTGCTCCTTGAGCAGTTCCAGCAGAAATTCCATTACCGGCTTCTGCAGGATCGGAATCATTGGCTTGGGGATCACATGGGTGATCGGTTGGACCCGCGTCCCCTTACCAGCCGCCAGAATCATCGCCTTCATTGGCGTTTGGTCGGGTCAATACAAGGTAGTGACCATAGACCCGGTCTTAGGCCGCCACGACCGTCCGGGTCGGCGACGGATCTGGCACCTGAAGGCTGCGGATCGGCAGTTGCGTTGCAGTGCCACTCGCGGGGATGAATTTCAGTCGCAGCGCTCCGTGGAGCCAGCCCTCCTGCTCCAGCTCAACCCGGCCCTGGGAGGAGAGAAACAGCAGGGCCCAGAACACCCCGACCCGGTCACGGTCCAAGTCCGCGGCGGCGGCCACCTCCCACTGATCCACCAGTTGATCGAAGCCCACCCAGTCCAGGGCGGTCTCCCAGCCGTTCAGAAACACCCCCAGTGCTGCGGTTGTTTCCGGCAGCTTTTCGCGGTGGGCCAGTCCGGCCACCTGGGCGATGGCTTCACGGTTGCTGTAGCGCTTCTGCCGTTTGCGGCGGCGTGCCTCGAGTTCGTCTGATTCCAGCTGCTCGGCAATTGTTTCCAGCTGTTCGATCAGCTCCCCGAGGGTGACGGGCCGACGCAATGGCGGGGGTGCCACGGGTCGCCGCTGCAGATGACGTTCCGGCCGTCGGGGCAGATCAAAGGCCGGATCCAGCCAGCCTTGCTCATCGAAGTCGGCATCGAAGTGATCTTCGACTTCAGGCGGCGGCGGCAACATGCTGGTTTCAAGCATCTCCGCCTTGAGTCCCACCAGCACGGAGGCGGCCAGGAAGGCTTCGCTGCTATCAGCCAGGTCCCGTTCGTAGCTGCCGCCCCGTCCGGCCAGGGCGGCCGCCACCTGCCCGGGAACTTCGATGCGTTGCCGGAGTTGATCCAGAAAGCCGTCGATGACGGCAATCACATCCACATCCCAGGGATCGAGATCGCCCCGCTCCGCTGCGTCCTGCAGCAGTCGAATCGCAAGGCGGGCTCCAGCATCAGCGCCGTCGTTGGGAGCCACCTGGAGCAAGTCAATTCACCCTTTCCCGGCAAGGTATCGGTCCTCAACCGGTGTTGCCAGTGCTGCCTCAGGCCGCGCTGCTGGCATCGCTGACCTCCGCCTGGTCGTTGTCGTCGCTCTCGGCACTGGTCGCGCTGACGGTGGTTGCGGGGAGGAGGCCCAGCTGGGTTTCAACGGTGGAGCGGTAGCGGCTGAGGTCGGTCTCCAGTTCCTGGATCCGCACCTGCTGTGCTTCGTATTCGTTCGCCTTGCTGAACTGTTCAACGTTGTTGAGCATCCCGGTCCAGGCTGCGAAGAACCAGGCCGACACGGCTCCCAACCCCGCTGCAAGCAGCAGCAGACCCGCCAAAGGCAGGGTGTACTCCACACCGGGCAACACGTGAACCGTCGTGGGGCTGGTGTTCGCCAGGGTGAAGAACACCGTGATCAGGCCGAAGCTGAAGATCAGGCCGAAGTTGATCTGACGCATGGCAGGGGAGCGTTCCCCTGGAACTTACGGACGGTTGGCTGGGAATGAATCGGAATCGATACGTGATTTATGACGCGCCCACGGCGGGGGCCTGGATGACTGCTGGAACGGGCGCCTGACCTCGAATCAAGGGGGCCGTTGGTGAGATCACCTGTTCCATCGCACCCAGGTTTCGGTTCACCAGGGCTTCGATCGAGCTGCGGTAGCTGTCGGTCATCAGCTTGGGGTACAGCCCGATTCCGATGATCGGCACCAGCAGGCAGCCGATGATGTAAACCTCGCGTGGCTCCGCATCCACCAGGTTGGTGTGGGACACCAGCTCCTCTTTCTCCTTGCCGAAGAAGATTTCGCGAAGCATTGAGAGCAGATAGATCGGTGTGAGGATCACGCCGACGGCGGCCAGCCCGCAGATCACCACGCGGAAGGGCAGGGTGTAGGCCTCATCCGTGGCGAAACCAGCGAACACCATCAGTTCGCTCACGAATCCGCTCATGCCAGGCAGGGCCAGGGAGGCGAGGGCACACACCGTCCAGAGCGCGAACATGATGCGCATCTTCTGGCCGATGCCTCCCATCTCATCCAGCTGAAGCGTGTGGGTGCGGTCGTAGGTGGCACCCACGAGGAAGAACAGGCTGGCGCCAATCAAGCCGTGGCTGATCATCTGCAGCATGGCGCCACTGGTGCCCAGGGCACTGAAGCTGCCCACGCCGATCAGCACGAAGCCCATGTGGCTGATCGAGCTGTAGGCGATCTTTCGCTTGAGGTTGCGCTGGGCGAAGGAGGTGAGTGCGGCGTAAATGATGTTCACCACCCCCAGCACGATCAGCAGTGGGGCGAACTGAGAGTGGGCCGCTGGCAGCAGTTCACAGTTGAAGCGCAGCAGGGCATAGCCGCCCATCTTCAGCAGGATGCCGGCCAACAACATGTGCACCGGTGCCGTTGCTTCGCCATGGGCATCTGGCAGCCAGGTGTGCAACGGCACGATCGGAAGCTTCACGCCGAAGGCGATCAGCAGCCCGGCATAGCAGAGCAGTTGAAAGCCCGTGCCGAAGTCTTTGGCTGCAAGAGCGGTGTACTCAAAACTGGGGGTGCCGCCGCCGAAGAAGCCCATGGCTAGGGCGGCCAACAGGATGAACAGGGAGCTGCCGGCGGTGTAGAGGATGAATTTGGTTGCGGCGTATTGGCGTTTCTTGCCGCCCCAGATGGCCAGCAGCAGATACACAGGAATTAGTTCCAGCTCCCAGGCCAGGAAGAACAGCAGCATGTCCTGCACGGCGAACACAGCGATCTGGCCGCCGTCCATGGCCAGCAGCAGGAAATAAAACAGCCGCGGTTTGAAACTCACCGGCCATGCCGCCAGGCAGGCCAGGCTGGTGATGAAGCTGGTGAGCAGGATCAACGGCATCGAGAGCCCGTCGGCTCCCACCGCCCAGGTGAGGCCAAGATCCGGCAGCCAGCTCACCCGTTCGGACAGCTGCAGACCACTCAGGCTGGGGTCATAGCCGGTGAGGTAGGCCGCAACGGTGATCAGGAAGGTGATCAGCGTCACGATCAGGGCGTACCAACGCACCTGTTTGCCCTCGCCTTTGTCTGGAACCAGCGGAACCAGCAGGGCACCCACAATCGGCACCAGGATCGACAGGCTCAGCCATGGAACGGTTGCCTGCACCGGATCGCTGAGTCCGGCGACTGCGAATTCGAACACGCTGATCCGATCCTCACTGGATGGATCGTAGAAATCATGGCCGCTGTGTCATCACCTCGATAGGCGATGACACACATGGACGATGGGCCTTAAGCGATTGGTCCGCCGATCACGCCAAACAGCACCACCAGGCCGATCACACCGGCAAACACAATCAGGGCATAGAACTGGGCCCGTCCGGTCTCGAGATATTTGAGACCTTCGCCGCTGCCGAGGGTGAGCAGTCCGGTGAGGTTCACCACGCCATCCACCACTTTGGCGTCCACCTCGAGCACCTCCCGCGCCAGTTTGCGGCTGCCGCGAACGAACAGCTTTTCGTTCAACACATCGAGATACCACTTGTTGGCAAGGAAGGCATTCACCGCCGGGAAGCGGCCGGCCACCAGCTGCCCAAGATCAATCCGACGCAGGGCATAGGCCAGAACAGCCAGGCTGATGCCGGCAACGGAGATGGCCACGGAGGCGCCCGCCAGGGGGAGAAACTCGCCCCAGCTGAACTGTTCGGCCATCTCGAGGGCTTCTTCCGGATTGAGAAGGCCCGCAAAACGGCTGTTCCATGGGGTGCCCAAGAGGCCAATCAGGACGGAAGGCACCGCCAGCACCGCCAAGGGGGCAGCCATCGGCCAGGCCGATTCGTGCACGCTGCCGCCATGGGCGTGGTGCTCGGAAGGATCCTTGCCAGCGGCGGTCAGCAGCTGGGCCTGCATGGCGGTGTCATTGCCGCGGAATTCCCCTTCAAAGGTGAGGAAGTAGAGCCGGAACATGTAGAAGGCCGTCATCCCCGCCGTCAGGAAGCCCACTACCCAGAGCAGTGGGTAGCTGTTGAAGGCTTGACCAAGAATTTCGTCCTTGCTCCAGAACCCGGCCAGGGGCGGAATGCCACTGATGGCGATGCAGCCGATGAAGAAGGTGATCGAGGTGACGGGCATCTTTTTGCGCAGGCCGCCCATCAGGCGCATGTCCTGGGCAAGAACGGGCTCGTGGCCCACCACCTCCTCCATGGCGTGGATGACGGAGCCTGATCCCAGGAACAACATCGCCTTGAAGAAGGCATGGGTCACCAGGTGGAAGATGCCGGCGACCGGTGCACCGCAACCCATCGCCAGCATCATGTAGCCGAGCTGGGAGACGGTGCTGTAGGCCAGACCCTTCTTGAGGTCCATCTGGGTGAGGGCGATGGAAGCCCCCAGGAAGCAGGTGATCGTGCCAACGACGGCGATCACGGTTTGAACGATGGGGAACTGGGCATAGAGGGGATCAAGGCGGGCCACCAGGAACACCCCTGCGGCCACCATCGTTGCGGCGTGAATCAGCGCTGAAATCGGCGTCGGGCCCTCCATGGCATCGGGCAGCCAAACGTGGAGGGGGAACTGGGCCGACTTGGCCATCGGACCCATGAACACCAGAAGGCAGAGCAGCAGCGCTGCCCATGGGGCCACCGTTCCGGCGGTCAGGCCGTTCTGCAGACCATCGGCGATTCCCTGGAAATCGAAGCTTCCGGTGGCCCAGAACAGGCCAAGGATGCCCAACAGCAGGCCGAAGTCACCAACCCGGTTCACCACAAAAGCCTTCTGAGCGGCGTGGGCGGCACCGTCGCGGTCGTACCAGAAGCCAACCAGCAGGTAGGAGCACATGCCCACCAGCTCCCAGAAGACGTAGATCTCCAGAAGATTGGGGCTGATGATCAGACCCAGCATGGAGCTGCTGAACAGCGCCAGGTAGGTGAAAAAGCGCACATAGCCCTTGTCATGGGCCATGTAGCCGTGGGAATACACCAGCACCAGCAGGGCGATGGTGGTGACCAGCGCCAGCATCACCGCCCCGAGTGGATCCACCACGTAGCCCATCGGCAGAACGAAGTTGCCGGCACTGGCCCATACGAACAGATGCTCAACGGGTGGGGCGCCATTGAGCTGGTTAAACAGGATGCTGTAGCTGAGGGCCGCAGCTGCGCCAACGCAGGAGATCAACAGCAGCGCAACAGGTTTGCGCAACCGATTGATCGTGCGGTTGAAGCTGATCAATCCCAACCCGGTCAGCACTGCACCGAACAGGGGCAGAACCGGAATGAGCCAGGCGAGTTCCTCGGCCGAGGGCATTCGCATAAAGGAGGTTGAAGCGAGTGTAGGCAGCTCAGCCCAGCAGGTTCTGGAGTGCTGAATTGCGCATCAACTCGGCAGCCGTCGGAATGAAGCGATGGGCCCACCAGAACACGCCGACGGCTATGGCGATGCCCAGTTGCGCTGGTCGAACGAATTCCTGCCACTGCAACTGCTGGCGTCCATCCAGCACCGCTGCGAAAGGCACGATCGAGGTGCTGGCCTTGAGCTCGTCAAAGGCTTCTCCGAAGCGGGCCTTCAGGCGCTGGTCGCCATGCCAGACGGCGAAGAGGTGATGGCCGATCAGGCCCACGCAGGTCACCAGCATGAAGCTGCTGCCGATCCAGAGGGCGTGGGTGAGGCACCAGAGGATTTGCCCGATGGCCTGGGGATGGCGGCTGATGCGGATAATCCCCGTGGCGTAAAGACGCACCTGCGGTTTCAGCACCGCCGGGATCTCCAGCAGGTTGTAGGTGGCTGGATAGAGGAAGAGAAAACTGATGGCGGTTCCGATCCACACGAGTGGAATCACCCCAGGCACGCCCTGGAGATTCCACAGCCGCACCCCGTCGTAACGATGAGCCAGGAACCATCCGATCACCACCACGGCCGAGGGAATGCTGGCTGCCGCGAAGATCAGGCGCCAGGCCCGTGCTCCGATCACGGCCTCAGCCCGGCTGCGCAGTGCAGCCCCACCGCTGTGAATCACTGCAAACAGGATCAGCAGCACCAGCATCACGACGCTGCTGTGGTGGGAGGAGGCCATGGCGGCTGCGTTGGAAGTGCGTGATTCTGGCTGTCGGACGTGGCGGTCCTAAATTTCCGGTGTTCCTCCGGGTGTTCCGCGGTGGCCGATCTGCCGTTCACCCTCGACCAGCTGCGGATCCTTCGCGCGATTGTCAGTGAGGGCAGCTTCAAGAAAGCCGCCGACAGTCTCTATGTCACCCAGCCCGCCGTCAGCCTTCAGATCCAGAACCTGGAGAAGCAGCTGGAGGTGTCGCTGTTTGATCGCGGCGGGCGCAAGGCGCAGCTCACTGAAGCTGGCCATCTGCTGCTGAGTTACTGCGACCGGATCCTGAGCCAGTGCCACGAAGCCTGTCGGGCTCTGGATGATCTCCACAACCTCAAAGGTGGATCCCTGATCGTGGGAGCAAGTCAGACCACCGGTACCTATTTGATGCCCCGGATGATCGGTCTGTTCCGCCAGAAATATCCGGACGTGTCCGTGCAGCTCCAGGTCCACAGCACCAGACGCACGGGCTGGAGTGTGGCCAACGGTCAGATCGACCTGGCGATCATCGGTGGTGAATTGCCGGCGGAACTCAATGAACTGCTCCAGGTGGTGCCCTACGCCAGTGATGAGTTGGCGCTGGTGCTGCCGGTGAAGCACCCCTTGGCCCGACTGGCTGAACTCACCAAGGAAGACCTCTATCGCCTGGGCTTCGTCTGCCTCGATGCGCAATCCACCACCCGGAAGATGGTCGACCAGCTTCTGGCGCGCTCCGGCCTGGATGTGCAGCGCCTGCGCATCGACATGGAGCTGAATTCGCTGGAAGCCATCAAGAATGCCGTTCAGGCGGGCCTGGGAGCCGCCTTTGTCCCTGTTGTGTCGATCGAGCGGGAGTTATCGGCGGGAACGATTCACCGGCCCCAGGTGGCTGATCTGCAGGTGAGACGCCAGCTCAAGTTGATCACCCATCCCGCCCGCTACTGCTCACGCGCCTCGGTGGCCTTCCGCAATGACGTTCTGCCCGTCTTTGCCAGCGCTGACAGCCCGATTCGTCAGGCAGCGAAGGTCGTGCCTGAAGCGATCGGGGAGCAACTGGTTCAGAACTGATCGGCCTCGGGTGTTACGCCCACAGCGTCATCTGCCACGCCTCGGGTGAGGAATTTGTTCTCACTGATATCGGTTTGGTAGACGCAGCGCACCACGGGCTTGTCCCGAACGGAGCCGATGTAGGCAAAAGTGTTCATCCGCTGTTTGCACTCACGCTCCTGCTCGGCGGTGATGGCCCCCTCCTTGCGCAGCACCGACCAGTTCTCCCGACGGATCACACAACCCGGTTGCAGGGTTGGCTGGGTCACAAAGCTGCTGGAGGGGTTGAGCGTCGTGTACATCTCGATGTCCATGACGAAGGCGCTCGCCCCCCACTGGCGGCAGAACTCCGGGTCGGGAACGGCCATGTCCAGTTGCTGGGAGCTGGCGATGTTTCCCTGGTCTCCCGTGGTGGTGCTGGTGACAGCGCTGCCGATGCCGATTCCCACCACGAGAACTCCTGCCAAGACGGCCACAGTGAGGGTGCTGAATTGAAAGCCGCCCTGGCCGCCTCCACCACCTGGTGGCGGGCCGGGAGGACGGCCGTATCCGCCCCGGGGTGGAGCGTCGTAACGATCCCGCTCACCGCGGTCGTAGCGGCCATCACGCGGTCGGCGGCCGCCGCGGTCGTAGCGTGAGCCGGTCACAACAGTTCTGGGGTGCGGGGCAGGCCCATGGAGAAGTTCTGCACGCGGCCATCCGGGTTGTAGCTGAGTTCTCCGGCCTGGAGCAGTTGCCGGATGAATCCCTCCAGGTCTGTACCAATGCGGCGCAGGGTGTAGTCACTCAGTTCGCCACCGGCTGCGGCATCCACCAGTTCCTTGAAGCGTCCCTGCACCTTGGCGAGGCTGGCGGCATCCCAGGGAAATTCGTTGTCGGGATCCAGATCCAAGGTCAGTTGGTCATCCGAAGGAACCAGATCCTCCTCTTGAAGTGCTGCTGTGAACAGGCGCACGTGGCGGGTGGTGCACTTGAGAAGGGTGTCAGCCAAGACGCGCCCACGGGAAAGCTGACACGACTTTAAGAAGCGAACGGGGGTCAAGCCCTTTTAAGGTTGGTTTCACTTTCGAGACGGCCGCATGCGCGTCGCTATTGCCGGAGCTGGTCTTGCTGGACTCTCCTGTGCCAAATACCTGGCGGATGCCGGCCACACCCCCATCGTTGTGGAAGCCAGGGATGTTCTCGGCGGCAAGGTGGCGGCCTGGAAAGACGAGGACGGCGATTGGTACGAAACCGGCCTGCACATCTTCTTCGGGGCCTACCCGAACATGTTGCAGTTGTTCAAAGAGCTGAACATCGAAGACCGGCTGCAGTGGAAGAGCCATTCGATGATCTTCAACCAGCAGGACGAACCAGGCACCTACAGCCGCTTTGATTTCCCCGACCTGCCGGCACCGGTGAACGGTGTTGCGGCGATTCTGGGCAACAACGACATGCTCACCTGGCCGGAGAAGATCAGCTTCGGCCTGGGACTGGTCCCCGCCATGCTCCGGGGTCAGGGGTATGTCGAGGAGTGCGACAAATACTCCTGGACCGAGTGGCTGCGGGTCCACAACATTCCCGAACGGGTGAACGATGAAGTGTTCTTGGCGATGAGCAAGGCGCTGAATTTCATCGATCCCGATGAGATCTCCGCCACCGTGGTGCTCACGGCCCTGAACCGCTTCCTGCAGGAGAAGAACGGCTCCAAGATGGCGTTCCTGGATGGCGCACCGCCGGAGCGCCTCTGTCAGCCGGTGGTCGAGCACATCGAATCACTGGGCGGTGAAGTGCACCTCGACAGCCCCCTGCGTGAGATCAAGCTCAATGCCGATGGTTCGGTGGCGGCCTTCCACATCGGTGGCGTGAAGGGAAAGGAGAGCTTCGATCTCACCGCTGATGCCTACGTCAGTGCCTTGCCGGTGGATCCCTTCAAGCTGCTGCTGCCCGAGCCCTGGAAGCAGATGGAGGTGTTCCAGAAGTTGGATGGCCTTCGTGGTGTCCCTGTGATCAACCTGCACCTCTGGTTCGATCGCAAGCTCACCGACATCGACCATCTGTTGTTCAGCCGCTCCCCCCTGCTCAGCGTGTATGCCGATATGAGCATCACCTGCAAGGAGTACGAAGACCCCGACAAGTCGATGCTTGAGCTGGTTTTTGCTCCTGCCAAAGACTGGATCGGCCGCCCCGATGAGGAGATCATCGAGGCCACCATGGGCGAGCTCAAGAAGCTGTTCCCGATGCACTTCAGTGGCGACAACCCCGCCACCCTGCGCAAATACAAGGTCGTGAAGACGCCCTTGTCCGTCTACAAGACGACCCCCGGTTGCCAGGAGCTGCGTCCGGATCAAACCACCCCGATCAAGAACTTCTTCCTCGCGGGCGACTACACGATGCAGCGCTATCTCGCCTCGATGGAGGGTGCTGTTCTCAGCGGCAAGCTCTGCGCCGGCGCAGTGGACCGCAAGACAGGTCAGCTGGCATCATCGACCTCTTCCAGTGAGCCTGTGACGGCCTGAGCCATGCCCCTCGCCTCCCCGGATCTCGACGCAGCCTTTGAGGCCTGCCGTCGGGAGACCGCCGAGTGGGCCAAGACGTTCTATATCGGCACCTTGCTTCTCCCTCCGGAGAAGCGGCGTGCCATTTGGGCGATCTATGTGTGGTGCCGGCGCACGGATGAGTTGATGGACAGCCCGGAGGCCCAGGCGCGTCCGGTGGAGGAGCTTGCAGAGCGGCTCGACCGTTGGGAAGAGAAGACCCGTTCTCTTTTTGAGGGTCGGGTGGAGGACGACCTGGATGCGGTGATGGTCGACACCCTGGAGCGCTTCCCCCAGGGCATTCAGCCTTACCTCGACATGATCGAGGGCCAGCGGATGGACCTCACCTGGACCCGCTACCCCCGCTTTGAAGACCTCAAGCTCTACTGCTATCGCGTAGCAGGCACTGTTGGTCTGATGACCCAGGGGGTGATGGGCGTCGACCAGGCCTACACCTCAGCTCCCTGGAGCGACTGTCCCGACACCTCCGATGCCGCCGTCGCCCTGGGGATCGCCAACCAACTCACCAACATCCTTCGGGATGTGGGGGAAGACCGTGGCCGTGGCCGTATCTATCTGCCCCAGGAAGATCTCGAGCGGTTCGGTTATTCCGAGGAGGAGCTGATGGCTGGAACCCTCAACAACGCCTGGCGTTCGTTGATGCGCTTCCAGCTGGAGCGGGCTCGCGATTGGTTTGCTCGCTCCGAAGCCGGAGTTCGATGGTTGTCCGCCGATGCGCGCTGGCCAGTGTGGACGTCGTTGCGGTTGTATCGCGGCATCCTGGATGAAATTGAACGGGTCGATTACGACGTGTTCACTCACCGTGCCTATGTGGCCAAGGTCAACAAGCTGCTTGATCTGCCCCGTTCATTCCTGTTGGCTCAGTCACGTTAAAAACCCCTGCCGGGATGACCGGCAGGAGTGGAGTTGATCTTCTTTTTCCCTTAATCAGATCAGCTACGGATCAAACCGCCGTCTTCTGGTTGGCCAGCAGATCCTTGAGCTTGGACAGTTCGCCGGCCCAGCGAGGGTCAGGAGCGCCTTCGCTCTTCGCATCGCTGTGGACCACCTTGTTCACAGCCTTGCGGGCCACTTGAGGTTGGCCGGCTGCATTGGGGCTCCACGACGGTTGCCGCCAGCGTTGTTGTCGCGACGCTCGGAGCGCTCGACCCGCAGGGCACTGCCACCGAACTCCTTGCCGTTCAGCGCTTCGATCACGGCGTCAGCCAGTTTCGGATCGTCCACGTTGGCGAAGCCGAAACCGCGGCATGCACCGGTTTCGCGGTCGAGAACCGACTTGAACCGAATCCCTTCTCCCACCGACTTGAGCAGAGCCACCAGCTCCTGTTCTTCAAAGGTCTGCGGCAGGTTGCCGATGTACAGGCGGATGCTCATGAAGGAAAGGAAATGCGATCTGTCGGTGTCTGACCGTCATCATTGACACCAGCAAAGTTAATCACAGAGCCTCGCTTTCACGGGTCAAGAAATGTTGGGCCTCCTTCAGTGCCTCGCTTGGGGTCTGGATGCGTCCAAAGGCATGTTCAAGCTTCAGATGAAGCAGCAGGCGTCCGAGACGGGGGCCGGGTTCGATCTCCAGGGCCGTGAGCAGGCCATTGCCGTCGACCGGGGTTCTGGGGTGGAACAGAGGGTCCTCGGCGTTGCGCCATCGACGCAGCCAGATTTCTTTTTCGGGCATGGGCAGTTGCAGGGCCAGGGCGGGGAGATCCCCCTCCAGCTCCTCATGCAATTGCAGTCGATCGCTCTCGGGTAGCGCGTCCGGTGCCTGGCCGGTGCGTTGCTGCCAGCTCCGCAGCCGTTTGCAGCGCTGGCGCAGGGCGCGACTGGCGCGGAGTTGGCCGAGCCCCTCATCGCTGACCAGGGCCGTCAGTCGCGCCAAGGGCACTGCTGCTGCGGCTTCCTCGCTGGTCAGGCCATCGATGTTGCCTGGCTTGGGAGGTTGCCCTCCGGCCGCCCAGGGATGCAGCAACGGCAGGCTTGTGAGGGCTGCCATCGCGGCGTCAGCGTGTTCGCCCCGCACCAGGCGCTGCAGCTCCGCCAGGATTCGCTCCGGTGCCGCTTCTGGAAGCCGTGCGGCGTGGCGCTCAATCCACGCCATGGTCTGGCTGGAGATGGTGAGAGGGATTTCCGCCATCAGCCGCAATCCCCGCAGCAACCGCAGAGGGTCGTCGATGAGGTTGGCTTCCGAGACGGCGGTCAGGCAGCCCTGCTGGAGGTCGCTCAGTCCTCCTGTGGGGTCCCACAGCTCTCCCCAGGGCTGGAGAGACACGGCGATGGCATTGAGCCGGTAGTCGCGCCGCCAGAGGTCGTCTTCGATGCGGTCTCCGTCCTGTCGGGCGATGTCGACCGTCCAGCCCCCAAGCACCAGCCGAGCAATGCTCCGTTCCGCGTCGAGCACCACACACGTGCCATGGAGCTCCTGGGCCAGGGCCTTGGTCAGGGCGATGGCATCGGATGGGACCACCAGGTCAAGATCCGGCTGCTCCTGGAGACGGTCCAGCAAGCCATCCCGCACGGCGCCACCCACCAGCGCCGTGCCCTCCGGAAGCCGTGCCAGGGGGAGAGGCCACTGGTCTGGCGCCAGTCGCTCTCGCAGCTGGTCAAGCAATGCGTCGCCGGGGCCTTGGGCCATCAGAATGGGGGGAGTGAACGGTCTCGGGAGGCATGTGCATCTGCGTGGATTGCAGCTGGGTTGACCGTTGTCAGGCCTATCACGCAGTTGAGCGTCAGCATGGTGTTCCGCATCTAGCCCAGACACCGGATTTTGAGCCAGACGCGCCCCGCATCCACGTGTCGGTGATGGATCTCCCCGATGGCCAGGCCGGGATTGAGTGGGATGTGCGTTCCTGCTCCAGCTTCAAGGCGGATCCAGGCCGGTGGCAGCGTTGCCGTCCTGGACAGGAGCTGCCCCGATGACGGCTCCACCGCTGCTGCTTGCCCTGCACAGCTGTTCCGACTGCTTTGGCATGGCGCTGCTGGATCCTCAGCAGCCTGGGGCAGAGCCCCTGGTGCAGGCTCATCCGGATGGCCGGGGCCTCTCCAACAGCTTGATTTCGCGGGTTCAGGCGCTCCTCCCTCCTGAGCGTTGGCCCCAGTTGCAGGGCCTTGCCGTCGCGACGGGACCTGGCGGCTTCACCGGCACCCGCCTCACGGTGGTGATGGCCCGCACCCTGGCGCAACAGCTGGATTGCCCCCTGCTGGGGGTGAGCAGCTATGCCCTGATGGCCCCACGCCTGGAGCTGCAACTGCTCCAATCCATGCAGGGGGAACCGTTCTGGATCACCCAAGAGTTGCCGCGCCGGGGGGTGGTGGGTGGTCAGTACCGGATCACGGCCGGGCAGGTTCATGAACTCAGCCTGCCGACCTTGCTGCCTCAGGGGGCATCACCCCAGCCCGCTGTTGAGGTGCAGCTGGATGTGGAAGCGGATGTGGCGCGGCTCCTGCAGCTGTTGCAGCGCAGCCATGCCGCCGGGGCTGCGATGCCCTGGGCTGAGGTGCTGCCGATCTACCCCACCTCACCTGTTGGACAGGTCTAATGGCGGGCGTGCGTACAGGGCTACTGCTGGGAGCTGGTTTGATGGCCTGGCTGTTGGGGCCCGGCCCGCTGTCGCCCTATCGACGGGCTCTGTTGGATCGCAGCCCGCCCCAGCTGGTGCTGGTGCTCGGGGGAGATGTGGATCGGGAACGAATGGGTGCCCGGTTGGCACGTCAGCTCGACCTACCCCTGCTGGTGAGCGGCGGCAGCAACCGTGAGTACGCCGAATGGATGCTCAGTGAGGAGCGCTTCAATCCCGACCGCGTCACCCTGGATTACCGGGCCCGTGACACCCTCAGCAATTTCACGTCTGTGGTGGATGAGCTGCAGGCGGATGGTGTTCGCCACGTGCTGCTGGTGACCAGCGAAGACCACCTGCCCCGCTCCATGGCGGTGGGCCAGGTGGTGGCCGGCAGCCGCGGAATTCAGCTCACCGGCGTTCCCGTGGCCTGCCGCGAAGACTGCACCCAGGAGGGACGCCTCAAGCAATGGAGTGATTGGCTTCGTGCGGTGGCGTGGGTGATGACCGGTCGCGACCTCAGGGATGCTGCGGACCCTGATCCAGCAGAGCGTTGATGCGTTCCTGCAGCAGAGCGGTGGTGGCATCCAGATCAGGCCTGCGGCGACTGGCCGGGGCTGGGATGGGGTCGCCGATGCGCAGCTGAATCGGCACAAGGCGCGGCCAGCTGCGCCCGCTGCCCAAGGCGCGGTGGCTGTTGCAGATGGCCACCGGCAGCAGCGGGGCTCCCGTGCGAGCCGCGAGCAGGGCCGCTCCGGGGAGTGGGTTGTTGATCCGGCCGTCGTTCTGTCGGGTGCCGTCCAGAAACACCCCCGTTGCCCAGCCTTCTTCGAGTCGAGCTGTGGCGGTGCGGATCGCTTCGCGATCGCTGGCACCCCGCCGCACGGGGTAAGCACCACAGGCCCGGATCAAGCGCCCCAGCAGTGGAATGCTGAACAGTTCCGCCTTGGCCATGAAGGCCACGGGGCGCCCCAGGGCATGGCCCAGCAAGGGCGGGTCCAGGTGCGAACCATGGTTGGCTACCACCACAAGGGGCCCTTGCATGGGCACTCGGTTGTTGCCGGAGGTTGATCCGCGGAACAGCAAGCGGAAGACCGGGAACACCAGCAAGCTGCTGACCAGCCGGTAGGTGAGGCTGGGCTTGGGGGTGCGGACGAGGCTGGACTGACTCACTGTCCGAGGTCTCCAGCTCCTGAGATCTGGGCGGTGGTGACCCCGCTCATGCTGCGTTTGGCCAGGCCGCTGAGCACGTTGCCCGGACCGATCTCCACCAGGGTGTCCACACCGCTGTCGGTCATCGCCGCCATGGTTTCGCGCCAGCGCACACCGGTGGTCATCTGCTGCTTCAGGCGCTGTTTGAGCTCGTCCGCACTGGTGCTGGCACTGGCGGCGCTGTTGCTGAGCACCGGAACACTCGCATCCAGAAAGGGCACGTTGTCCAGCTCGGCGGCGAAGCGCTCAGCAGCCTCCGCCATGAACGGAGAGTGGAAGGCTCCGGAGACGGCCAGGGGGATGGCGCGCTTGCATTTCAGGGCTTCACTCACGCTTTCCACGGCCTCTGGAGAGCCAGAGATCACCACCTGCGCATCGCTGTTGTCGTTGGCGATGCTGACGCCGTCCGTGGCGGCCACCAGATCGTCCAGCTGAGCGCGATCGAAGCCGATCACGGCCGTCATGGCGCCGCCACCGGCGTTCGCCATCAGTTCTGAGCGGGTTTTCATCAGCTGCAGACCGGTCTCCAGCCCAAACACCCCTGCGCTGTACAGAGCAACCAGCTCGCCCAGGCTGTGGCCGGCCACCAGCGCAGGCTGGCGGCCTTGCTGCTGGAGGTTGTCGGCCAACACCGATTCGATCACGAACAGGGCGGGCTGGGTGTTGCGGGTGTCGTTGAGGTCATCCAGGCCATCACCACCGCCGCTTTCCCCCTGGCAGATCGCCAGCAGATCGCGCCCCAGCAGCTCTGAGGCCATGGCGAAACGCTCGCGGCTGCCTTCGATGCTGAGCAGCGCTTCTGCCATGCCCACCTTTTGAGAGCCCTGACCGGGAAAGACCCAGGCGATCGCCATTGCTGTGTTCTGCAGACCGTGCCGGAGATTAGGCGGGCCCGCTCCAGCGGAAGAGGGCTGCACCCCAGCTCAATCCCGCTCCGAATCCACTGCTGGCGATGCGGTGGCCGGGTTGGATGCGTCCATCGCGCACGGCTTCATCCAGCATCAGGGGAATGGTGGCTGCCGAGGTGTTGCCGTAGTGGGCCAGGTTGCTGAGCACTTTTTCGGAGGGCACCGAGAAGCGATCCGCCACGGCATCAAGGATGCGCTGGTTGGCTTGATGCAGCAGCAGCCAATCCAGGCAATCTGCGGCGACACCACCCTGTGCAAGCAGCTTTTCGAGAATCGCCGGCACCTCGCGCACCGCGAATTTGTAGACCTCCTGCCCGTTCATCTGGATGGGGTCGAAGCCGCCGCACTGATGGCTGGCATCCCCCACCAGGGGCTGGCGCTGGTTCACCTGGGGCAGCTGGAGCACCTCGCCGCGGCTGCCATCGGAGCGCAACAGAAATCCATGGAGATCGTCCTGGCCGTTCTCCGAGGCCTCCAGCACCACGGCACCGGCCGCGTCACCGAAGAGAACGCAGGAGCGTCGATCGTCCCAGTTCACCCAGCGGCTGAGTTGATCGGCTCCCACCACGAGGATGCGGCGCATCGCCCCGCTGCGCAGATATTGGGCGGCGGTCACAACGGCGAAGAGAAAGCCGCTGCAGGCAGCGGTGAGATCAAAGGCCGCGGCATGGGTGGCGCCGAGGCGCGCCTGCAGCCGTGGAGCCGAACCGAACAGGTCGTCTGGGGTGGAGGTGGCCAACAGGATGAGATCGAGGCTGTCGGCCGACCAACCGGCCATCTCCAAGGCGCGTTCCGCCGCCAACCCGCTCAGTTCCGCCAGGGATTCGTCGCTGTTGACAACCCGTCGCGCGGCAATGCCTGTGCGACTGCGGATCCATTCGTCACTCGTCTCAACCCGCTGGCCCAGCTCTGCGTTGCTGATCGAGCGGCTGGGCGTCGCGCTGCCAGACCCTCGGAACAACACCCCCCTGGTTGTGCTGAGCGGCTCGACCAAGACGGAGGTTGATTGACGTCGCGTCAGTCAATCACAACCCTGTTGCAGCGTGGCGAGATCTTCCATCACCCCATGGCTGGCTGCGGAGTGGGCAATGCGCAGGGCACTGACCACCGAGAGGGCCTTGCTGCTGCCGTGGCCGATCACGGAAATGCCATTCACGCCCAGAAGCAGGGCACCACCATGTTCGGCATGGTCGAGCCGCTTCTTGATGCGCTTCAGGTTGCTGCGCAGAAATGCTGATCCCACCTTGCCGCGACGCCCTCGGGGCAACTCCGCCCGCAGCACCCCCAGCAGAACACTGCCGACGGACTCCAGGAACTTCAGCAGCACATTGCCGGTGAATCCATCGCAGACCACCACATCGAAGTCGCCCGAAAGCACATCCCGGCCTTCGCAGTTGCCGGCGAAGTGGAGCCTGGATTCGTCCCGCAACAATTCGTGGGTCTTCAAGGAGAGATCGTTCCCCTTGCACTCCTCCTCGCCAATGTTCAGCAGGCCGATGCGTGGCCGTTTCACCTGCAGCACATCCCGGCTGTAGATGTTCCCCAGCAGGGCGAACTGGTGCAAGTAGGTGGGCTTGCAGTCCATGTTGGCGCCCACATCAAGCACCAACACCGGCTTGCCTGGATCCTTGGTGGGGAATAGGGCGCCGATGGCGGGGCGGTCGATGCCCTTCAGCCGTCCCAGCCGAAAAATCGCCGAGGCCATCACCGCCCCGGAATTGCCGGCGGAGTACACCGCCTCGGCCTCGCCTTTCTTCACGAGGTCCATGGCCACATTGATGCTGGCGTCCCGTTTGCGCCGCACCGCCGTGGCTTCGTCATCCATGCCTATGGAGGGCCCACTGGCCACCAGGTCCAGATGTCCTGCCGCACGCGCACTCTCCAAGGCTTCGCGTAGGCCGAGGCTGTTGGCGGCAGCCATCACCCGGTCGATCTCCCCCACGAAGCGGATCTTCAGCGGCAGCCGGTCAATGGCGTCCAGGCATCCCTCCAGGATCGGCCCCGGCGCATGGTCACCGCCCATGCCATCCACGGCCACCCAGAGGCGCTCCGCATCGTTGATCTCATCGGTATCGCTGCCCCCTTGCAGCCAGCGCAGGGGATCAAACCCCAGCGGTTGGAGCACGCTGCTGGCCACCGTGCCTGCTCCGGAGACAACAGTTTCCGCCACGTTGCCGGCCATCGAACCCGCTGCCGTTGCTGAGCTGGCAGCGCCATCAACGATGCTTGTGACGGCGGCATTGCGCCGATACCAAATCACTAGGCGACGGATCGCCCGAGGACGGTTTGTTTTGTGCCGCGGCTGAGGGGCCGGGGTGGGATCAGGGTCCTTCGGAGGCAACGGAATCGACGATGCGCTGGAACAGGTAGCCGGTGCCCCGAGCTGTGAGGATCAACTCGGGATTGGCAGGATCATCCTCCAATTTGGAGCGCAGGCGGGAGATGTGAACATCCACCACCCGGGTGTCCACATGGCGCTCCGGGGTGTAACCCCACACCTCTTTGAGGATCTCGCCGCGGTTGAACGGTTCGCCGGAACGGCTCACCAGCAGCTCCAACAGGCTGAATTCCATCCCCGTTAGGCGGATGCGTTCATCGCCGCGGAACACCTGGCGTTTGTTGGTGTCGATGCGCAGGTCGCTGACCTGGATCACGCCGGAGTTGGGAATGCCCGCCACCTGCTCCTTCTCGACCCGGCGCAGCACGCAGCGGATGCGGGCTTCCAGCTCCTTCGGGCTGAAGGGCTTCACCACATAGTCATCGGCACCGAGCTCAAGCCCGGTGATGCGGTCAGCCACGTCGCCGAGGGCCGTCAGCATCACGATGGGAACGTCGGATTCCTTGCGCAGCTCCTGGCAGACGCCATAGCCGTCCAGCTTTGGCATCATCACGTCCAGCACCACCAGGTCGGGGGTGCAGGTGGGGAACAATTCCAGGGCTTCGGTGCCGTCGCAGGCGGTTACGACGTTGTATCCGATCATGGATAGACGGGTTTCCAGGATCCGTCGGATTGATGCCTCGTCGTCGACCACGAGGATCGTTTCCTTGGTGGGAGCCGTGGCCGTCATGGGCACCGAGGCGTTAGTCAGTTCTCGCCACAAATAAAAGGGCAGCCCCCCGGTCTGTTCATTCAACGGCAACTTTCTTCACAGTTCGCAGTGCCCAAATCCACCGCTGTCTTCATCTGTCAGGTCTGTGGAGCCCGTGCCCGACAGTTTTTCGGCCGTTGCCCGGAGTGCGGCAGCTGGAATTCGCTGGTGGAGCAATCCCAGCCCGCCGACGATGGTCGTCGCCGCCGCAGTGCTCCGGATCCGGAGCAGGCCGCTGCTCCGCGACGGTCCACGGCCATGGCCTCGCTGGAGGATCAGCCGCTGCAGCGGCTGGCGACCGGGTCGGCGGAATTTGACCGCGTTCTGGGTGGTGGCCTGGTTCCCGGTTCGCTGGTGCTGGTGGGAGGTGACCCGGGCATCGGCAAGAGCACATTGTTGCTGCAGAGCGCCTCAGCAATGGCGGCCGGTGCATCAGTGCTCTACGTAAGTGCTGAGGAATCAGCGCAGCAGGTGAAGCTGCGCTGGCAGCGGCTTGCCGGGGGGGCATCGGAGCTGCAGTTGCTGGCCGAAACTGATCTGGAACTGGTGCTGGAGGAGCTGGAGGCCCTGCGCCCCGCTGTGGCGATCATCGACAGCATTCAGGCGTTGCATGACGCCAACCTCACCAGTGCGCCGGGGTCCGTCGGTCAGGTGCGTGAATGTGCGGCTGCCCTGCAACGGCTGGCGAAACGCCAGAACATCTCGTTGTTGTTGGTAGGTCACGTCACCAAAGAAGGCATGCTGGCCGGCCCGAAGGTGTTGGAACACCTCGTGGATGCGGTGCTCACCTTCGAGGGAGACCGCTTCGCCAGTCATCGCCTGCTGCGGGCCGTCAAGAACCGCTTCGGTGCCACCCATGAGTTGGGTTTGTTTGAGATGCAAAGCGGTGGCCTGGCCGAGGTGGGCAACCCCAGTGAGCTGTTCCTCAGCGATGCCCGCGCCTCCGGTGTCGCCACGATCGTGGCCTGTGAGGGCACCCGCTCGTTGGTGGTGGATCTGCAGGCCTTGGTGAACGTCACCAGCTATGCCAGTCCGCGACGCACGGCGACTGGGATCGGCACCAACCGTCTGCACCAGATCCTCGCGGTGCTGGAGAAGCACATGGGACTGCCGCTCTCCCGCTTCGACTGCTATCTGGCCGTGGCCGGTGGCCTGGAGGTGGAGGAGCCGGCGGCGGATCTGGGGGTCGCTGCAGCGGTGATGGCCAGCTTCAGAGATCTCACCCTGCCTGCGGGCACGGTCTTGATCGGCGAGCTTGGTTTGGGGGGTCAGTTGCGCCCTGTGGGTCAGCTGGAGCTTCGGCTCCAGGAAGCGGCCCGGCTGGGCTTCCAGCGGGCCGTCGTCCCCCGGGGCAGTGGCCTGGGCGATCTGGCTTCGGGTTTGGATCTCGCTCTGCTGGAGGCCGACAGCGTCACCGAGGCCCTGGTGCTGGCGCTCGGTGATGCCGTGCAGCCCGACCAGACCTGATTCAGAAGTAAACGTCCACGTTGCTGCGGCCCGTGGACTTCAGCCAGTTCTCGATGTCCAGATAACCGCCGGGATTGAGGCGCACCGCCTGGGTCCAGACGTCAGCGGCCTGGTCAAACCAGCGATCCGCTGCGTCCTGCTCGCCGCCTTCCTCCGCGATGCGGCCCCACTTCTCGTAGATCAGCCCCATGTTCTTCAGGCAGGAGGGCTGGTTCGGGTTTTCTTCAAGTGCCTTGCGGTAGGTCTCGATCGCCCGCTCCTCCTCGCCGTTGGACATGTAGATGATGGCCATGTTCTTGAGGGTTTCGCTCCGGTCGGTGGAGTTCTCCTCAAGCTTCAGGGCCTCCTCGTAGTTCTCCAGCGCTTCGGCGTAGTCCCCATCGTTCTGGGCGGAGAGGCCATCCCGGTAATAGACGTAGGCCTCCTTGGAGCGGGCATTGATCGGCAACAGCTTGACGATCAGGTCCGCCATCACCGTGAAGCTCTTGTCAATGAAGTTGTCGTTGCGGTTGCTGCGGGGCACGGCGCTCCGGCGGACGGACCCCCATCCTGACGGGACCGGAGCCCGACCTAGCCTGCTCGTAAAGATCCCTGTTGCGTAAACACCTGTGAGCCCTTCGGTTCAGACCGTCGTCCTGGATGTGGAAGGCATGAAATGCGGCGGTTGCGTCCGCGCTGTGGAAACCACCCTGCTGAATCAGCCCGGTGTTCAGCGCGCTGATGTGAATTTGGTCAGCCGCTCGGCCTGGCTCGATCTCACTGCCGGTGAGATTGATGTGGATGGTGTCTTAAGAGCCCTGGCAGACAGAGGCTTTCCGGCCAAGGAGCGTTCCCTGGATGCCCCGATCGGAGCGGTGGCTGCCGGGCAGGCGCTGCCGGGCTGGTGGCAGCAATGGCGACAGCTGATGGTGGCCCTGGTGCTGCTGTTGCTGTCGGTGCTGGGGCATCTCAGCGAGGCCGGTCACCTGTCGCTTCCCTTGATCGGCAGCCTGCCTTTTCACGCCACGCTTGCAACGGTGGCTCTGCTGGGGCCGGGCCGTCCGATCCTGGTGGGCGGTGTTGCGGCCGCTCGCGCAGGGGCCCCCAGCATGGATTCCCTCGTGGGCCTGGGGGTGAGCAGTGCCTATGTGGCCAGCCTGGTGGCCTTGGTTTGGCCCCAGGTGGGTTGGCCCTGCTTTTTCAATGAACCGGTGATGTTGCTTGGGTTCGTCCTGCTGGGACGTTTCCTGGAGGAACGGGCCCGCTTTCGGACCGGTCAGGCCCTGCAGCAGCTAGCTGAGCTCCAGCCGGACACGGCGCGCCTGCTGTTGAGCGATGGGGCGATTCGTGAGGTGCGCGTTGGCGCTCTCAGGCCCGGTGAAACCGTGCAGCTGCTGGCCGGTGACCGCATTCCGGTGGATGGAGTGGTGCTTGAGGGGGCCTCGGCCGTTGATGTGTCCAGCCTCACGGGTGAGCCCCTGCCGCTGCAGGCGGAGCCCGGCACGGAGTTGTCCTCCGGCAGCCTCAATCTGGAGTCAACCCTGGTGCTGAAGGTCACCCGTGTCGGTGCCGAAACCGCCCTGGCCCGGATCATTCGTCTGGTGGAGCAGGCCCAGGCCCGTCGGGCTCCCATCCAGGGCCTGGCCGATCGTGTGGCAGGCCGTTTCTGTTACGGCGTGATCGGCTTGGCCCTCGCCACGTTTCTGTTCTGGTGGTTGTTCGGTGCCCAGCACTGGCCTGAGGTTCTGCAGGCGTCAGCCCCTGGGATGCCCATGACCCATGCGATGTCCCTCGGGATGGACCATGGCCATGGGATGCATCACGGCGGCTTGGGCAGTGGAGCCAGCACCCCGATGGGTCTGGCCCTGCAACTGTCAATCGCCGTGCTGGTGGTCGCCTGCCCCTGTGCCCTCGGTCTGGCGACCCCCACTGTGATCACGGTGGCCACCGGCTTGGCAGCACGGCGCGGCTGGCTGTTCCGCGGTGGTGATGTGATCGAAACCGCCGCCGGTTTGGAGCATGTGGTTTTCGACAAGACCGGCACCCTCACCTTGGGTCGTCCCCTCGTGACCGATGTGTACGGGGATGAACCGGACTCTTTGTTGCAGCTCGCGGCCAGCCTGGAGCAAAGCAGCCGCCATCCCTTGGCCTACGCCCTGCTGCAGGAGGCCCAGCGCCGGGAGCTCGCACTACTGAACTGTGAGGACGTTCGCACTGTCTCCGGCCTGGGCCTCAAGGGTCATGTGGACGGTGCATCGGCTCAGGTGCTTGTTGGCAAGCCCGATTGGTTGGAGGAGCAGGGTGTTGCCATCGCACCCGCCGCCCAGGAGTGGCTCTCTGCCGCTGAAGGCTCGGTGGTGGCTGTGGCTGTGGGAGCTGTCCTGGTGGGCCTGGTGCAGATTGAGGATCAGCTACGCCCGGATGTTGCCCCGGCATTGCAACGCCTGCGCTCTCACGGTCTGGCGCTTTCGGTGTTCAGTGGTGATCGGCAGGCGGCTGTGCAGCGCCTTGGTCAGCAGCTGGGCTTTGCCGCCAAGGATCTGGGCTGGCAGATGCTGCCGGAGCAGAAGCTGCACCGCCTCGAGCAGCTGCGTCAGGCGGAGCGGGTGGCCATGGTGGGCGACGGCATCAACGATGCGCCGGCCCTGGCCGCGGCTGATCTTGGGATTGCCATTGGCACTGGAACCCAGATCGCGCAGGACTCCGCTGGCTTGGTGTTGCTCGGCGATCGGCTCGACAATCTCCCCGAAGCCCTCAGCCTGGCGCGCCGCACCCTCGTGAAGGTGCGGCAGAACCTGTTCTGGGCCTTCGGTTACAACCTCATTGTTCTTCCGGTGGCCGCCGGTGCCTTGCTCCCCAGCCATGGGGTGCTGCTGTCGCCACCGTTGGCGGCGCTGTTGATGGCCCTGAGTTCGATCACTGTGGTGCTCAACGCCCTGGCTCTTCGCTTGCCATGAACGGTCGCTTCATTGTTCTGGAGGGCATCGATGGCTGCGGCAAGACCACGCAGATCCAGCATCTGGTCGAGTGGTTGCCCAACAGCGGTCTGATGCCGAAGGGTGCTGCTGTGGTCTGCACCCGTGAGCCGGGAGGCACTCCTCTGGGGCGTTCGATCCGGGAACTCCTGCTGCACACGGCAGACCAGGAGGCACCAGCTCCCACTGCGGAACTGCTGCTTTACGCCGCCGATCGGGCGCAGCATGTTGAAACGTTGATCCGTCCTGCTCTGGAGCGCGGTGATTGGGTGATCAGCGATCGTTTCGCGGGATCGACCCTCGCCTATCAGGGCTATGGACGCGGTCTGGATCGGGACTTGATTCAGCGGCTCGAAGGGATCGCCACCACGGGGCTTCAGCCCGATCTCACCCTCTGGCTGCGCCTTTCCGTGCAAGAGAGCCTGCGGCGCCGTCTCGGGGATAAAGAGGATCGCATCGAAGCCGAGGGCGCCGCATTTCTGGAGCGGGTCGCACAGGGTTTTGCCGAGTTGGCCCAGCAGCGCTCCTGGTGCGCCGTCGCTGCAGATCAGTCAGCCAGAGCCGTTCGTGCTGCTCTGGAACGTCAGCTTCAGGAGCATCTGGCTTGAGCGCGCTGTTTGGCGATCTGATCGGCCAGCCCCTCGCCGTTGATCTGCTTTCGGCGGCCCTGGCCCAGGGCCGTGTGGCCCCGGCCTATCTCTTTGCTGGCCCTGAAGGGGTGGGACGTCAGTTGGCGGCGGTGCGTTTTCTGGAGGGACTGCTGGCCGATGGTCAGCCCTCGGCCCGGGAACGCCGACGCCTGCTGGAACGCAATCACCCCGACCTGCTCTGGGTGGAACCCACCTATCAGCATCAGGGCCGTTTGCTGACCCGCGCCGAAGCCGAGGAGGCGGGGCTCAGTCGCCGCACTCCGCCCCAGTTGCGCTTAGAGCAGATCCGCGACATCGGACGCTGTCTGGCCCGGCAGCCGGTGGAGGCGAAGCGTGGGATGGTTGTGATTGAGGCTGCTGAGGCGATGGCGGAAGCTGCGGCCAATGCCCTGTTGAAAACGCTGGAGGAACCCGGCCATGGGGTGCTGATTCTGTTGACCTCAGCCCCCGAGCGGTTGCTCAGCACAATTCGCTCCCGCTGTCAGTTGATCCGTTTCCTTCGGCTCAACCCCGAGGCCATGGCTCAGGTGCTCGAGCGCACCCGTGCAACCTCTCAAGATGCTCCGGAACTTCTGGCCTTGGCTGCCGGGTCTCCAGGCGCCCTGATCGACCATCGGCGCAGCCTGGCTGGTTTGCCCGAGGAGTTGGTTCAGCGCCTCGATTCGCTTCCCGCCACTCCCATGGAGGCACTTGCGTTGGCACGCGATCTCTGCGAAGCCCTCGATGGCGAGCAGCAGCTGTGGTTGATTGGCTGGTGGCAACACCGGCTTTGGCGCTCCGGCAGTTCCGCCTCAAGCCTCAAGCGCTTGGACACGCTGCGCGGTCAGCTGCTTTCGTTTGTTCAGCCGCGATTGGCCTGGGAGGTGGCGCTGCTCGATCTCACACCATCCGTCTCTTAAGTGCACGTAGGCGATCAAGCCGAGGCTCGATCACCTTGCTGTTTGCGCTCTTCGCGTGCCATGGCCACCACGTCCTCCAGGCCATCCATCTGGGTGCTGGTGGGCAGTTCCAGGCAATAGCCCGCTCCGTACACCGTTTTGATGAAGCGTGGTTTGCGGGGATCGGGTTCCAGCTTGGTGCGCAGGTGTCTGACGTGCACGCGAATGATCTCGATGTCGTCATCGGGCTCGTAGCCCCACACTTCCTTGAGGATCAACGAGGGGGCCACGGTCTGCCCGTGACGCTGCAGCAGGCAATGAAGCAGTTCGAATTCCAGGTGCGTGAGCCGCACGGGCTGATCAAACCAGATCGCTTCAAAGCGCTCGGGCACCAGGGTAAGAGGCCCGTAGCTGAGGATCTCGTTGTGGTTGCTTGTTCCAACCGGAGCTCGGTCACTGCGACGCAGCAGGGCTTTGACCCTCACCTGAAGTTCTTCGAGATCGAAGGGTTTGGTCAGGTAATCGTCGGCTCCGGAATTGAAACCGCTCACCTTGTCTTTGGTGCCGCCGAGAGCCGTGAGCATCAGGATCGGAATCCCAGCGGTGCGGTCGTCGCGCCGTAGGCGCTGACACAGGGTGAGGCCATCCACTTTGGGCAGCATCAGATCCAGCAGGATCAGATCCGGGGTGTATTGCAGCGCGAGGGCTTGGCCTTTGATGCCATCGTCGGCGCGCTGAACATCGAAGCCGCTGTGCTCCAAATGGCCGCTGACCAGGTCGCGCATGTCCTGGTCATCTTCGATTAGCAGGATGCAGGGCTTCATCGGTTCGGCGGCAATTCGGCTGGAGAAATAACGAGCGCTTGTCTGTAGGGATTAACGCTGAACGGATTCTCTCAAGCTTTTCAAGTGTCTGCAGATTTTCAGCAAAGAGACCCCTAGTGGCTTGGTTGTCGCAGATCGCTTGCAGGGTCAGCGATCTGGAGTTTTTTTTTGCTTGTCTTCCGCTCCTGTCTGTTTAGGAAGTCTTCCGCTTCGGGCAATCACCCGTCACGAAAATCCTCTGTTCGTCAATAAAAAAGCCACAGCGTGAGCTGTGGCCTTAAAGCTCCCCGGGCGGGATTCGAACCTGCGACCAATCGATTAACAGTCGACCGCTCTACCGCTGAGCTACCGAGGAATGAGACCCGAAGAACTTACCCCTCGAATGTGCCCCCCTGCAAGCGCCATTGCAGTTCTGTTCCTCGGGTCCATGGTCCAATCCGACCGTCTTGCATGCGAGCGGCACCATCGGCGAAGGCCAATTCCCCAAGCCTGTGGGTGATCCACAGCGCCGTGATCGGCTTCACGGGGTCTTTGCAAAGCCGTTGCACGGTGGTCAGCACGGTTGCTTGGCTGCTGGGATCGAGCAGGGCGGTCGGTTCATCGAGCAGCAGGAGACCGGCGTCACTGGCCAGGGCTCCGGCAATGGCCAGGCGTTGTTTCTGGCCGCCGCTGAGGCTGTGGATTGGCCGCTTCTCCAGTTGGGCGAGGCCAAGCTGGCTCAGCAGGCTGCGCACGGTGCTTAGGCGGTGCTGCTGGGGCCCTTCAGGGTCCATGCCCAGCATCAGATCGCTGCCGCAACTGGGGAGCAGCAGCTGATGGTCTGGGTTCTGAAACACCAGGGCCGTTTTGCTGCGGCAGGCGATGCGTCCGCTCTGGGGTTCGAGCAGTCCTGAAATCAGGCGGAACAGGGTGCTTTTGCCGCTGCCGTTGCTGCCCACCAGCATCCAGAGGCCTGGGCCAGGAATGACCAGGTTGCAACGGTTGAGGGCCTGCTGGCCGTTCGGCCAGCGGTGGCTGACGGCCTCAACGCTCAGTTCGGCGGTTGAGGTGTCAGGAATCAAAGGAAAAGCCGGGACGCTTGCTGCCACCCGCTGCCGCAGCTTTCTCATAAAGCTGAACGGCGAGAACCTCACTGACCAGCAGCGTTACTTTCTTGCCTTCTACTTTCTCGCAGGTGAGCTCCAGCAGCCGCGGTTGGCCGTTCTCGAGTGCCTGGCGGATCTGCTGATACAGCGCATCGGCGTCTGCATGCTCCTTGCGCTGAACAGACACCGGGACAGGACTCATGCGCAGGGCCAGTTCGATGACGTACACAGCGTTGGAAAGAAGCGATGCGTCATCTTCGCGGAGGGACCGGCATCCCGTCGGTCCAAAAATGCGCATTTCTACTTATCCCCTCGAAAAGACTGCGTGGAGCCGCCCCATTTCGGTGATCACCCCCTAGGCTCGGCCGTGTAACGGATCATGAAGTACCTCTCATGACGATCGCTGTAGGACGCGCGCCACAGCGGGGATGGTTTGACGTC
>NZ_UCND01000016.1:0-1047 GCF_900473895.1 Synechococcus sp. N32 | reverse complement strand
CGGGGCAGAACCTCTTCAGGGAAGACGAAGTTTTCGTGCGGCTGGTCAGCCGGTGCCATCCAGGCACGCAGACCTTCATTCAGAAGGATGTTCTTGGTGTAGAAGGTCTCGAATTCGGGATCTTCTGCAGCGCGAATTTCCTGTGACACGAAGTCATAGGCGCGCAGGTTGAGGGCCAGGCCGATGATGCCGATGGAGCTGGTCCACAGGCCCATCACAGGCACGAACAGCATGAAGAAGTGCAGCCAGCGCTTGTTGGAGAAGGCGATACCGAAGATCTGACTCCAGAAGCGGTTGGCGGTGACCATGGAATAGGTCTCTTCTTCCTGGGTGGGCTCGAACGCCTTGAAGGTGTTGGCCTGCTCACCGTCCTCAAACAGGGTGTTTTCCACGGTGGCGCCGTGAATGGCGCAGAGCAGTGCACCGCCGAGGATGCCGGCGACGCCCATCATGTGGAAGGGGTTCAGGGTCCAGTTGTGGAAGCCCTGGAGGAAGAGGAGGAAGCGGAAGATCGCAGCCACACCGAAGGAGGGCGCGAAGAACCAGCTGCTCTGGCCGAGGGGATACATCAGGAAGACACTGACGAACACCGCAATCGGACCGGAGAAGGCGATGGCGTTGTAAGGGCGGATGCCCACCAGACGAGCGATCTCGAACTGACGGAGCATGAAGCCGATCAGTGCGAAGGCGCCGTGCAGAGCCACGAAGGCCCAAAGGCCGCCGAGCTGACACCAGCGAACGAAGTCGCCCTGGGCTTCAGGGCCCCAGAGCAGCAGCAGGCTGTGACCCATCGCATCAGCGGGGGTGGACACAGCAGCAGTCAGGAAGTTGCAACCTTCCAGGTACGAGGAGGCAATGCCGTGGGTGTACCAAGAGGTGACAAAGGTGGTGCCTGTCAGCCAGCCACCGATGGCCAGGTAGGCCGTTGGGAGAAGAAGGATGCCGGACCAGCCGACAAAAACGAAGCGGTCGCGCTTGAGCCAGTCATCGAGGACGTCAAACCATCCCCGCTGTGGCGCGCGTCCTACAGCGATCGTCATGAGAGGT
>NZ_UCND01000013.1:0-16425 GCF_900473895.1 Synechococcus sp. N32 | reverse complement strand
GCAGCTCCAGCAGCAATGGCCGCAAGGCCGGCTGGTGCTGGAGGGGGCGGGAAGCCCGGTGGAAGTGAACCTGCAACGCCGCGACCTCACCAACCTGCGCCTGGCCCAGTACCTGCGGGCCAACTGCCTGCTGGTGGCCGACATTGAGCGCGGCGGCGTCTTTGCCCAGATCGTTGGGACGCTCGCTTTGCTGCGCCCGGTGGAGCGCCCGCTGATCAAGGGCATCCTGATCAACCGCTTCCGCGGCCGTCGGGAGCTGTTTGATGAGGGTCGCCAATGGCTGGAAGCCAACACCGGGGTACCGGTGCTGGGGGTGATGCCCTGGCTGAACGAGCTGTTTCCACCGGAAGATTCCCTGGATCTGCTGGAACGCAAACCCACCCGGGGAGCCACCGATCTGGAGATCGCTGTGCTGCGGTTGCCCTCCCTGAGCAACTTCTCCGATCTCGATCCGCTCGAAGCTGAAGCCAGCCTGAAACTGCGCTGGATTCAACCCGGGGAACCCCTGGGAGAGCCCGATGCCGTGATTCTTCCGGGAAGCAAGCAGACGCTGCGGGATCTCGAAGCGTTGAACAGCTGTGGACTAGCCGATCAACTCCAGAGCTACGCCCAGGATGGGGGATCCGTCCTGGGCATCTGCGGCGGCATGCAGATGCTGGGCAAAACGTTGAACGATCCGGAGGGTCTGGAGGGCACCGATCAGCGGGGACCCCAGAGCGGCCTGGGCCTTCTGCCCCTGGCAACCACCTTCAGCGGCACGAAACGACTGAGCCAGCGCAGCATCGATGGCCTCTGGCCCATGGAAACACCGCTGAGCGGATTTGAACTGCACTACGGAACCACCACACCGGATCCCGGTCTTCAGCCGCTAAGCAGCGACCCTGGTTTGGGGTGGTGGGCTCCCGGCCCCAAGGGGTCGAGCGTGGTGGGCACCTACCTGCACGGGTTGCTCGACAACGGCCCCTGGCGACGGGCCTGGCTCAACAGGCTTCGCGAGCAACGGGGCCTGCAACCGTTGGCCAACGAACCAAAGAACCACAGCGCTCACCGTGATCTGTTGCTCGATCGCCTCGCCGATGCCTTCGAGCAACATGTGAACCTTGCTCCATTGCTCCAGCCATGACGTCGATTCCTGTGCGCTGGCCCGATGGGCGCATCACCCACGAAACCATTGGCAAGGACTGGTTGGTGGCCGCCAGTGGAGCGGGCATCAGCATTCCCACCGGTTGCCTGGGGGGCAGCTGCGGGGCCTGCGAGATCGACGTCAACGGCAAGACGGTGCGCGCCTGCATCAGCACCGTTCCGGCATCGAAATCAGCGAAACTCAGCGTTGAATTCGCCACCGATCCGCACTGGTGACTCGCCTACGCCTCAGCCTGATGGCCCTGCTTACCGGCGCCCTGAGCGGCGCCGGTGTGTCGGTTGTGATGGGCTGGATCGGCGCCTTGAGCCAGCTGCTCTGGGGAGATCCGGTGCTCGAGGGCTTGGATCGCGGCCTTCCCCTGGGCTGGTCGCTGCTGATCTGCGGCGGCAGCGGCTTGACCCTCTCGCTGCTGCATCGCCCCGGGCCCACCACGTTGCTACCGGAACTGCGGGACACCCTCAGTGATCTGCGTGATCCAGACCAGGCTCCAAAACGCGATGAAGCTCGCGGCCTTCTCGGAGCGGCGCTGGCCCAGGTCGGGGGAGGCTGCATCGGGCCTGAAGCCCTGATGAGCCGAATGGCAGCCCTGATCAGTCAACGGATCTGGCGTGGTCGTGACCAGAAGCTGCAGGAGGCAACAGTGGCAGGAAGCCTTGCCTTTTTCGGAGCTCCACTGCTGGGGGGTGCTGTGGTGGGCGAGGTCTCTCACCCAAAAAGCCGCAAGCAGACCTTCCTCGACCGCTGGTTGCCCGGCAGCCTTGGCGGTGTTGCCGGGTTTGCTGCCTTCAATGGCCTGGGAACCGCCAGCGGTGGATCGCTGCAACGTCTTCCCTACATCTGGCCCAGCACCCTGGGAGAAGATCTCGGCAGCCTCAGCGCAGGCCTGTTGGGGGGACTCATTGGTTGCGGCCTCGGCTGGTTGTTGCTGCGGTGGCGAGGCTGGTTGGAGCAGCGCCAACTCTTGGCCCGATGGCCCTGGTGGCCGCTGCTGACCGGCCTGCTGTTGGGGGCCTGCATGCACTGGTTGCCGTTGGTTCCCTTCGCCGGAGAAGACCAGCTGAGGCCCCTGCTGGAGGGCCAGAACTCAAGTGAAGCCTGGGTTCTGCTGCTCTCCGCGATCGTGAAACTGCTGATGCTCGGCCTTTGCCTGGAAACCGGCTGGCGCGGAGGGGTGTTCTTCCCCTTGTTCCTGGTGGCCTGCGCGCTTGGGATGGGACTCCACCTGCTGTTGCCCGATCTGGGCAGCCTGGGCAGCTGGTGCGGCTCCCTCACAGGTGCGTTGTACCGCTTCATGCTTCCTGCACCCTTGGCAGTTCTGGTGCTCGGGGTTGCCCTCCTGCAAGGCCACGGAGCCGCTGGCCTGCTGGTGGGCCTCGGCATGGCCCACCTGATCAGGGGGCGTGCTGAGCGGGATGGTGGCCCTCCACTTCGCCCTTGAACACACGGCTGGCCAGGATGTCTGCCGCCTCAATCGTGGTGAGATCCTGCTTGGTGAGGGCTTCCCCCATCCGCGAAAACAACCGGTTGGCCTGACGCAGACGGGCCCGGTCCAACGCATTGCGAACCGAGCGCGCGTTGGCGAAGAAAGGCAGCTGACGCCGGCGCGAGACGTAGTCGGAGAACGCCGTCTCGGCCTCGGCACTGAACCGGTAGTGCTGGGCCTCCAGGAGCAGCCCTGCAATCGCCATCAGCTCGTCGTCGCTGTAGTCGGGGAAATCGAGATGGTGCGCCACCCTTGAGGACAGGCCTGGATTGGAGCTGTAGAAGGTCTCCATCCGATCTCTGTAGCCCGCAAAGATCACCACAACTTCGCTGCGCCGGCTCTCCATCTCCTGCAGGAGAATCTCAATCGCTTCGGCGCCGTAATCGCGTTCGTTGTCTGGCCTGTAGAGGTAGTAGGCCTCATCGATGAAGAGCACGCCACCCTGGGCACGCTTGAGGATCTCCTTGGTTTTCGGGGCGGTGTGACCCACGTACTGACCCACGAGATCGTCGCGAGTGGCCGTCACCACATGGCCTTTGCGGAGGTAACCCAGACGATGCAGGATTTGTGACATCAGCTGCGCCACGGTGGTCTTGCCCGTGCCGGGATGGCCTGTGAACGACATGTGCAAACTGGGCGCGGTGCTGGGCAGCTCAAGCAGCTGCCGAGCCTGATCAACCAGAAGCAGCGCTGCAATTTCTCGGATACGCGTCTTCACCGGCGACAGGCCGATTAGTTCACGGTCAAGTTGGTCCAACACCTCAGCCACACCGGAATCGGCGTAAGCCGAAGCCAGATCAACGGAGGAGGGCATCGATCTCTGCGGCAAAAGCACGATCGGCTTCACTCAGCTGGGCCTCAGGGCCATCCTCCTCAGGACGGATCGTGATGTTCACGTAAGTGCGCCCAAAGCTGATATCAGGAAATCGTTGTTTCGCCTCACTGTGGTCGCCGAGCTTGTCGAGAAAATCCCTTGTGGCGTCGTAGCTATCAAAGTCGTAACGACACTCAAGGCATACAGGACGTTTTCGTGATTGCCATCCTTTCATAGAACAAGAAAAAGCGACACAAAATGATCAATGGAGTTCAAAGTACAGGAGAATCAGCGAAGCAGGGGTGAGACTAGAAGAAGTGAATTACAAAGTGCGCATTGACCTATACTAGTAATAAAGTGATCTAAAACCTCAAGGTGCCACGAGAAAACGACGAAGCATTCGCAATGAATGAATAAAAAAGGCGATAAAGACCTTTATCGGGACGAATGGAAATCTAAAGTATGCAGGATAGGATGGCTGAAAAGCTGGATCACTTATAAAGCCACAAAGATCAAGAGACAAAAGAGAACTACTGGACTTTATTACCGAACGAAAGTCAGTTTCGGAAGTGGATGATTGAGAAGAGTCGTAGAAAGACGAGGGTCTTTGCTTTTGCACTGAATTCAAGACATGCTGGAAAGAAAATCCAGTGCGAAGAGCTATCTCTAGGCGAGAAGCAAGACGATAAGTTATCTGCTCAGGAGATCTGTGTTGATAGGTACGAAGCCTAATAGTTGCAGCAGAGGGAGAAACAGCTGCAACGGGCCAATCGCGATCCATAGGCCAATACATGTACCGAACATGCTTGACGAAACGCAATTCGGACCAGTTGTTACTGTAAAAACGGAACCTTTGAAATAAATCTAGAGCCATGAAATCGCCGGGGTTATCCATAAATTTCATATAATCTAAATCAGTGAAATAGAATTGATAGCATTCAGACCATACAGAATCAACATAACTAGGTAGCCCCAAAAGAAATGCACTTGGATCATCTATAAAAAACTCATCAGCATCGAAACGACACCACCAGTCTCCAGGCCTTGAAACATGGGAATATCGGTGAAATATTTGAGTCCTGATCGAGGGATAAAAAGGATCATCAATAACACCAAAGAATACAATATTATGACAAGTCTCAGACAATTCCTTGATAATTTCTAGCGTGCCATCATCAGAACCATTGTCTGCAACAAAAATAGTAGTCGCCCAAGAAGAAGCTGCCAAAAGACTTTGTCGAATAACGTCAGCCTCATTCTTAACAATGCCAATACAATAGATATTCATATTCATAATTTAGTCTTGATGCAAGACCAGTTCAGTAACGGTTGCGTCTTTTTGAGTAAGACAGGTACCCAACACAACAATAGCAGGCCAATAAAGATATATCAAAATCTCAAGATTTTCGCTAAACGTATACACAGATAGGGTCAAGAAAATTGCCATACAAGTTCGATATTTAACTTCATCTGTGGTAATACATTTGCACAGAAAAAACAAAAAACCGGCAGCGAATGGTATCAAAAAAGATAAGAATCCTATGGAACCTTTAACAAAAAGCAGTCCAAGCCAAGTATGGTGTGATCCAATAGGCATTCCCTCAACTATTTTTGGCCCTGTCACGACGATTCCATGCCCCCACCAATAAGCATTCTCTCGCCAATTAGTAAGTGCGAAATCGGCAAGATCAGCCCTAACACGTGTGGATGCTGCACGGGCAGAAGCAATTGAGGCCCAAAGGTTATTAAAAATGCCAATGATCTTTGGAAGAAGCAACACAAGAAAGTATGAGGCAAAGGAAAGGAAGAAAAGATAATATATTTTTCTGATAAGAAATATATTGAGGTAAGCAAAAAGAATTAGAAGAATTGAAACAACTGCAACCCTAGATTTACTCATCAAGATCATTAAAATACAGCCACTGATACCAAAAATCCTCCATTTGGTTTTATTCTCAAGGATACAAACCCAGAAATACAAGTTACCTAACATGCCAAGAGCAGTAGGCCAGGGAGTAAAAAGTCGCCATCTTAATACTCCAGTAACACCATCAATTTGGTATAACGAGACGTCGAAAAATGATAGAAGGGGAGAAAAAAGTAAAGGGCCAGTGTACAAAACTTGTGGTAAATTAAGAATTGGCGCAAACAGAGATATTGGAAACAATAAACAAACAAAAAAACCAAGCACACAAAGAGCCCTAGAAATAAGATTCAAGCAAGGTAAAGCAGAGCCAACAAACAAGTAAACAGGAAATAGCGCCCAGCCTTTAGCCCAGCCTATAGTTGATTTGATTAATAAAGGGATGCCAAGTGCAAAATCTAAATGACCAATTATCAGCGATACCAGTAAAATCAATGCACCAACAGTCCAAATGACGATTAACCAATGAACACGTAAAGATACATCGTTGTCATTAGATAAAACAAAAGGCCTGAAGAATTGAACATAAATTATCCAAAAAAGAAGAATCCAGCCAAGGACTGACCCAACAAGATAAAGATTACAGGTAAGCCATAAAGGCAACGTAAAAATAATAGAATAATAGATTACCCCGCAGGGTAGAGACTTTAAGAATAGGTCATCAATAAATCCTGGATAATAGCGCAGGAGATAGAATAACTGACTTAAAGTAGTCATTGCTCAGATATAATTGGATTCTGCCTCCTGAAAACCAAGCGAAGATATAGTGCTAAAGTTAAAAAAGTGGAGGAAGTTAAGGTGGCTAGCAAGATGATAAAAGTTTTTTGAGATGAGTCTTTGGTAGGTACGGTTGGTTGGTTAACTAACTGAATAAGGGGGTACGCTGAAAAGGAATCAGTTTTAATTAAGTTAGAAGCCGTCATAGTGGAGGCAAAGAAAGCCTCTGCTAATTGAACATCTCGAGATAGACTTGTTAAACCAGGTTGTACCTCTGCAAGGTTTTTTATCAAGATCTTCAAGTCTTCAATTTCTAAATCTAAACGCTTCAACTCAGAAGTAGAACCAGAAAGCTCAGAATGCAGAAGCAGAAGTTTTTGATAGATCTCATCAAAACCATCTATATATTTGGTCAATATCATCCGCTGGAGAACACTACTATCAATTCTTTTATCAAGTATGACAAAGGAACGATCTTGTAGTGAATCAAGTATCTCTTCAATTGTCAGCTTTAGTGTAGTAACTCGAGGGTGTTGGGAACCGAACGTTGAAATAGCTATGTTATATTCGGCCTGACCTTGTGAATAACGAGAGAGTAACTCTTGAAAAACTGAATCACCGCGTAATTGAAACGCTTGAACTGCTTGAGAAGGAGTCATATTAAGATCACCAGATAGACGGAGAAATCTATTTTTAATTTTGGAACTAGTGGCAGCTGTCTCAGCTCTTTTTATAAGTAGATTATCAAGGCGTTGTGAGAGCTCAGAAGGTTGCTTTTCATTATAAATCTGATTGGATATTTTATATCTAATAAGTTTTTGTTGCGAAGAGCTTAATTCATTACGGGCTCTACTAACGAGGCTATTTGTGTAATCAATTCTAGAATCGACCTCCAATCTCCTTAACGTATCAAGACGTTCCCTGACTGCATCAAGGAATGAAATCGCTTTTTTATAGGAAAGAGAATTATTGCTATCGGTAACAACAACTTTCATAAGAGTGGAATTGATTATGTTATTAATCTTTGGCTTTTCAAAAGAAGATGGGTTGATGCCAGCAATGAAAGCGGCTCTATCTAAAATTACCCGTTGTGTAAAAATGTACTTGTAATTGGAACGAGGATCATACCGCGAAGAACCAGTTCCAGATGAACCTGTCATTTGGGTAGTTTGTCCGACACCAGGGAGTGAAGATGTGCTTTTTTCTGTATTAACTGGTAGTGCAAGTAAAAGCTCAGTTCTATAAACAGGCTTAGTAAAAAACCATATAAATAGAGATAAAGCTATTAAAGATAGATTTGAAAAGAGGGCATACTTATAAAATATGTTTAGATTATTTTTGGGTTCGGACTGCACCCAATGAAATAAATTTCGAAAGGAACTTTTAGAGAGGTCGCTTCGCAAGAAGTGTTGGCATGAAAGCTTTAATTTTGCAAATAGTTTTGGGAAAATAGAGAAATCCATAATTACATGAAGCAAGGAGATTAGTTAACAAAACGTTGATAAATAAGGCTAGTTGGATTAACGAGATTACCTAAGATCCCAAAAAGATCATTTACACTTTTGAGAGGTGCTTCCAAACACACGATAGTATCATGAGGAATAAGATAAGGGTTTTGGGTATTATCTAGTGGATTGCGCAGAATATTAGAAACACTAAAAGACGAGACCTCAGTATGCTGTAGAGCATGATTTGGTCGTGCCAAAACTATTGAACGGGGTGAAAAGATGAACCTGGAACCACCAGTACACTTAGAAAGTATAGAAGCGTGAGATAAGCGAGAACTATACGGAACTTGTACTTGGGAACCTTCTTGGGCTCCACCAACGAAAATAGATATATTGACAGGTGTAAGTGAGGACTGTCTAATTAAAGAAGTATCAAATAAATTTGTTTTAGGAACAAAAATACTATCTCCTGAAACTAGAGGAGGATCTAATGTGGTTTCTCCTTTAAATAACGAGAGAAGATTATGGACAGAGGTTTGTGAGTTACGGGTAAGCTCAACCTTAGTGACATCTGCGTATGGTGTGATTCCACCTGACTCAACCAGCGCCATTGCAAGAGATCTTTTATTATCATCAGCGGGCAGTATTTTCTGAACACCGGGTGTGAAGACTGAACCAGTAACTGATACTTCTATGGGTGCGTATCGCAATCGTTTTAAACCTAGCCTGAGAAATTCATCTTTAAAAATATCTTGACCGATTAAAGATTTACGGATTTGAATCTTGGCTTCTTCTAGATTCAAGCCCAAGAGATTGATTTGATCAATGAATGGTAAATTTAAATTTCCCTCTTCATCAAGAGAGTATTCGCCACTGAAAATATCTTCCTCAGCAATTCTCAGAGAGATTTCATCTCCAGGGGAAAGTGGTCTAGAGTAAGCACCTAGAGGTATTGATAATAAAAGAGCGATTAGGAAAATTTTATTAATGATAAATTGAGCGATATTTCATTTAATAGCAAAATCTTGACGGCCGGAGTATCCGGCTATACAGAATTATATTCTTGTTTGGTTTAATTTTGCTTTATAAAATCAAAGAGCAGTGCAAAACATTAAAACTGTAGAACTTCTAAATGGATATAGTCTCAAGAACATAGGCGATGAAGCAATATATTACTCAATCAAAGAATTAATACCCTCTGAATGCAACATACATTGTTATCTTCCGGAGGAATTCAGAAAAGACGGTAACCTAATTTTTTCAAATCAAAAGAATGAAAGTGGAATTCCAAAAGACATATACATAAGTGTTGGTGGAGATATTTTCAATAATGCAAGAAAATATTTAATAACAAAAGAATTCTTGAAGAATGCGTACACACTGCGTAAATATAACAAAAGGGCATTTCTTTTTGGACAAAGCATCCCTGATTCCTGTCAAGGAATTGCTTATCAATACTTAGTTCGTTGTTTAAAAAAGTTAAGTAATGTCGTCGTAAGAGATGATGAAACTTATCAACGGCTAAAGAGATCAGGAGTTCCTGTGAAATTATCATTTGATACAGCTTTCTATTCAGAAGTCTGCAGTGAAGCGAAGCTTCAAGCGATTGATATTTTTAAGAACAAGGGCTTAAGCACAGAAAACAGCCTCGTTATATCTGTTAGAAACTTTAATAAGATGTACCGTCATGACAACCAAAAATTTTTAAATAGGTTGACAAAATTAATAGATTTGGCGCATAAAGATCACATAGATTGCGCAATTTTGATCCATTCAAATGTAGATACAAATGACAATGATCAAAGAATTTCTAAAATATTGAAACAAAAAACAGAAAACTTAAAAATCATCAATCCATTTGATCTGAGTAAAAACAATATTACACCCCACAAACTTGCAATGGCAATTCTGGAGAATTCAAGATACATACTTGGAGTAAGATATCATACATCTGTGCTAAGTTTAGCTTCTGGAAGGTTGCCATACAATTTATATTACTCGAACAAAGGAAAAGATTTGAGCGAGCGATTAAGTATACCTGGATCGTCAATAGATAGTTTTGAACCTGAAAAAGTACTAATGGAGTTAAAAAAGAGTATGCCCTTTGACTTCGATTGCTCAAAAATCAAGAAACAAGTAAAGGACGACTTTGAAGAATGCTTCAACAATACTATTAAGTTTGAAGCTTGATTAAAAACCATATGTTAGAGAAGATAAAAACAATTTTTCCAAGCAAATTAGATGCAAATTTTAAAAATATTGGATGGCTAAGTTTATCTGAGTTTGGAACGAGATTATCAAGGGTTTTTACAGCATTCATTCTGGCTCGAACATTAACTGGTTCGGAATTTGGAGCGGCTGCAATAATATTAACTACAAGTCAATTTACTAGGGTACTAACAAAAAATGGTGTTGCCGATGCAATCATTCAAACCAAGGAAGAAGATCTATCAAAAGTTTGTCAAACATCTTGGAGTATCAATTGGATTATTGGCTGCATATTGTTTATAATACAAGTGGTAGTTTCATTCATTGTGAGCGATTTTTATAGTGATACCTCAATCAGAATTCCAATAATAATTCTAGGGATTACTTATCTAATATATCCATTTGCTTATGTGCAAACAGCTCTTGTTCGAAGAAAGGGTAAATTTCGACTATATGGAATAACAGGCTTAATACAAGTATCCGTAGATAATATATTAACAGGATTTTTAGCATTATGTGGGATGGGAACATGGTCAATCGTGTTGCCAAAATTATTAGTTGCACCTCTGTGGGTATATGTTATGTTAAACAATGAATCTTGGAGAGGTGATTGGAAAATAAATCTGGAGAGATGGAGAGAATTATTGGGCTTTTCTGTAAAAGTGATGTTAACAGAGCTTACGACATTTTTCAGGGAGAGTATTGATTACCTAATTTTAGGTAAAGTTCAAAGCCTTGAGGCTTTAGGGATTTATTATTTTGCTTTTAATTCTGGTTTAGGCTTAAGTATGAGCCTGATAAGATCACTTACCACAACAATATACACAGATTTTTGCAATGCTAAAAGAAATTTCTTAAAGTTAAAAGCTCGGTTTTTGAAGAATTCAAAGATAATATCAATTACAATTATACCTTTAGTCTCTATTCAAATATTCTTGGCACCGATATATGTCCCATTTCTGTACGGTAATAAATGGGTAGAAAATGGTGGCGTTGAAATCCTGATGCTTATATGTCTATCAGGTATTACAAGACCTTATGCCCAGATGGCTGCTATGTTTTACCGATCTATTGGAAAGCCTCAAATAGAGCTTTATTGGAATATTATTTATACGCTAATATTAACTTTGTGTTTAATAAAATTCTCGCCTTACGGGATTACTGCCACAGCATGGACAGTGGTTGGCGTGCATATATCAACTCAGCCAATTTATTACTTATACACATTCTTTTACATTAAAGCCAATCAATTAAACAGCTGAAAATGTTTTCAATAGTTATTCCAAATTTCAATTCAGAAAAATACATTGCAAGTACAATTAACTCGGTACGAAATCAAACATTCACAAATTGGGAGCTAATAATAATTGATGATGGCTCTACTGATGCTAGTGCAAGCATCATAAATCAATTTGCTAGCAAGGACTGTAGAATTAAATTATTTAAGCAAGATAATCTTGGAGTTTCTACAGCACGAAACAAAGGAGTATCGTTAAGCAGAAATAATTTCATTGCTTTTTTAGATTCTGATGATTTATGGCATAAAGATAAGCTCCTAGCGGCGTACTTAAAAATAAAAGAGGATGATCAAATCGATTTTATCTATTCTCGTTGTCAATTTATTTCCAAAGAGGGGAAATTAGGTTCACAAAAAAGTAATAAGGCTGTTGACATAAAGAGAATTGATCTATTACTTGAAGGTAATATAACTACTACGACTTCAAGCTGGATCGTCAGTAAAGCATCATTCGAAAAGATACAAGGATTTAATCCAAATATGTCATATGCAGAAGACCTAGACTTCTTATTAAGGTGGAGAATCCAAATCGATAAAAAAATGATAGGTATAAATATGTGTCATACCTATTACCGAACGAATTTGGGAGGCCTTTCTTCAAAGCTTGAAAAAATGGAAGATGGGTGGAAACTCGTAGAAATAAATCTAAAAACTTTAATTGATAAAAAAAATAGACACCTAATTAAGTATGGACGTGGATGCCATTATCTATATCTAGCAAGACGGGCACTTCAATGTGGTTTCTCAAATCAAACAGTACTCAAATTTTTCACCCAATCAATCATTTCGTATCCATTAATACTTGCAAAAAAACCTTCCAGTGTCATAAGATTACTCATTCTTATGATATGCAATCAGATGTATGAATGATATTTCAAATAAGTGGGTATCCGTTGTGATGCCTGCATTTAATTCATCAAAAACAATTAGACACAGTATTGAGTCTGTGTTAGCCCAAACACACAGTAAATACGAGTTGATTGTTATTGATGATGGATCTTCTGACGAAACTTATCGTATATGCTCTAGTTATTGTGATCCACGAATTAAGCTTTTAAAGCAAAAAAATAGGGGACTTGCAGGTGCTAGAAATACAGGTATACGTGCAGCCATATTCGACACAGTAGCTTTTATAGATAGTGATGATCTATGGATGGCCAATAAGCTCGAGCTACATTTGCGACATTTATATAGCAATAAATCATTGGGTGTTAGTTTTTCGCGTTCCAAATTTATTGATCAAAATGGAGAAATAATAGGAAATTTCCAAATGCCTAACATAAAAAATATTGATGCTAAATTAATATTCTGCAGAAACCCGATAAGTAATGGCTCATGTGTTGTATTAAAAAAATGTGTTTTAGATGATATTGAGTTTGAGGCAGATATATATGAAAATGTCGAAAGCTATTGGTTTGATGATAGTTTTCGACAATCTGAAGATATCGAATGTTGGCTACGAATTGCTCTGACGTCTAAATGGAAATTTGAAGGGATTCCTGAAGCACTGACCATTTATAGAGTCAATAATAATGGGTTATCAGCTGATACCAAGAGTCAACTCCAAAGTTGGAAAAAGGTTGTAGATAAGGTTGAAAGCTATAACTCATTATTTATCCAGAAATATTATAAGCAGGCATTATCTTACCAATTACGATACTTATCCCGTAGAGAAGTATATTTAAACAACAAATATGAAGCGCTAAGTCTTTATTTCTCAGCATTTTCAGCGTGGCCTTATATTCTAATAAAAGAGCCTTGTAAATCAATTACGACACTTGTTGCAATTTTAATTAAAATTATTTTACCCAAACATACTTCATTGGCTATAGAAAAATTTTCAATGAATTTGGTCGGAAAACTACAGTATCTAAGAATTAAATGGGGGTCATTACTGTCCAGAAGTATTGAATCTTATAATCGCAATCAAAAGATAGATATACTGGTAGTGTGCTCAGCAGGCGGACATTATAGTGCATGTAAAAGATTTAAAGGATTCTTTGATTCCTACCCGCATATATGGGTAACCTTTAAAACAATAACAGCAACTACTGAACTATCTAAAGAAAGAACATATTGGGCTTTTCATCCAACGAACAGAAACATATGGAATCTACTGAGAAATCTAGGCCTTTCATTGTTCATAATACTGAAACATAATCCCAAATTAATACTTACGACTGGTGCAGGGGTATCAGTACCATTTGTTTTAATTGGCAAATTACTGATGAAGAAAACAATTTTTATTGAATCAATAACAAGAAGTTCTAAGCTTAGTTTATCAGCAAAACTTTGCCTTCCATTTCTAGACAAATGTATCGTACAATGGCCCAACTTTAAGTCTTACTCATCAAAAATTGTCGAACTTCAACTCAAAAAATAGTTATGATCCTTTTTACCGTTGGAACTGAAAACTTTCCCTTTAATAGGTTAAGTAATTGGATTGATGTGTTGTTAGAGAACAATGTCATCAATAGTCCAGACACCTTCTTTCAATATGGGAGCTGTGAATATTCATCCAAGCTTGAAAACAAAATTGATTATCTTACCTCCTCGAAATTTGACGAGCTTGTCAATTCTTCATCCCTAATTATTTCCCATTGTGGAGAAGGAAGTTTGCTAAATTTTTCTCAATTTGATATCCCTTTTATTTTAGTACCGCGAAGTGCTTCATCTATTGAGCACATTGATAATCATCAGATAGATTTAGGGATTGCCTTATCTTCAATAGGTGTTCCGATAGCCTGGTCTATTGGAGATCTTGTTAAATTTATTACTAACCCTTCAAGAGTAAAAATAAAAAGTATGTTAGACAATAATTCAGATGACATATGTAATTACATTCATTCTCACTATAATAGCTAAGCCATTCATGTTTACTCTTAACTCTTACAAAGGTCTATTATTTCTTGACTTTGACGACAAACTTAAGCATTCAGAAAATACGGACTATGATTATATTTCCATTCATCATCGCATCTCAAATTATTCCTTCAAAAAAATAATCTTTAATTTTTCTAATACTCGTTATATTGATACATCCCATCTGTGCTTTATTCATATTTTTGCAGACTACTTAACTTCACGAAAACTTGAGGTCGAAATATGGTCATATCATAAGGATTTAAAAAATCTTCTAATAAGTTTTTGCAAAGATACAAATTTACACTTCAATGAAAAAACTTCTGATTTTGCTTCCGGGCAAACTCAAAAAACTTCTTTTTTATCTGTACATCATTCTAAACTGTCGAGAAAAAAAAGGGTCATTGATATATTTGGTTCTGTCGTCGGATTGGTTATTTTAGTATTAACATTTCCTATTTTTGCACTATTAATTAAAGTAAGCAGCAAAGGGCCAATATTTTTCTTGCAAAAACGTGTAGGCTTAAACGGCAAAATATTTCTTATCCTAAAATATAGGACTATGCAATTAAATGCAATAAAATACCAAAGTCAAGTAATAAATGAGATTGGAGGACCTTTTTTTAAATCTACTAATGACCCCAGAATAACGTCTGTTGGCCACTTCCTTCGAAAATATAGTCTAGATGAAATTCCACAATTTGTAAATGTATTACTTGGTCAAATGAGTCTAGTAGGGACACGTCCCCCAACTTTGACTGAGGTATCTCAATATGAATTCTCATACTGGCAGAGATTAGATGTCAAACCAGGGATGACTGGCGAATGGCAAGTCTCAGGCAGATCCAACATCAGGCATTTCGACGAGGTCTTAAAGCATGATCTTGAATATCAGAAAAAGTGGTCAAATTTGTACGATATAAAAGTAATTATTCAAACTATCATTCTCCTTTTTAGCAAAAATTCAGGATCCATTTAGTAAATTCTCATTTTTCTTTATTGTTTTTTAGCAGCAACATCGCTATTGTATAGATAAGAAGCGACCTAAAGGCATGTTCAAACTTTGCAAGAGAATCGTAAAGCTCAATTACATTAAATTTGCTCTTAGAGAGTCTATAAATGATTTTGACCAAATTGACGACCTGAACGATATCTATTTCATGAAAATTGAATGGTTTAAAGGCGAAGAAAATTCGAAATCAATTGTGTTGTTTAATTTAGCGCCGATTGCTAAATTAGTAGCGATTCCATACAGTTGCGAAAGTATTGATGAAGTCCAAGAAAGTAACTAAAGAATCAACGTAGTTTTGACTCTTCATTTATTAGATTAGAGCCACCCGCTGGCAGCCCATCAAGCGCCCAGACCAGGCCTCGGCGTAGGCCCGATTTGCGGCCTGCTGCTCAGGGTCATCGGTGTCCAGCGGATGCGGCATCGTGCCGGCGATGGCGGCATTGGTGACGCAGAACATCGACTTCTGGAAGCTGACGCAGATCTGCACGTGCACATCCGTTTGGCCACGACCGTTGTCGTCGTACCAGAGGCTCAGTTCCTCGGGCAGGTGGCGGTACATGTCCTGCATGCAGAGGCTGGGGGGAATGCCCGCACCCATGCTCGGAATCGGGTCGGCGTAAAGGGCGCCGTACTTGAAATCACTAATGTCCGGTGAGATCTGCCGGGCCTGGGCGTTGTACGACACCGTTCCAAGGAAAGGCATGCCGCGAAAGAAAACGGCCTCCACGTAGGGCACCGCCACATCCACCAGGAACGTGAGACCCGCCTCGGGGGGAAGCACCCAGATCTCTTCACCACCGATCGTCACCTTGTATTCAATCGGGCTTCCGGCGGCCGCCACCAGGCCATCGCGGATGTGATGCACAACATCGTTGACGCAGGTGACTTCCTTGATCGCGTAGCGGCGGGCCAGGTCGACAAAGATGTCGCTCATCACCCGCCAGAACAAGCCGAGGCAGTAGATGGTGGTGAGCGAACGGATGGCCTCAGGGGCGAAATCGGGATAGAGGCGGTTGTTGAGGGCCAGCAGAGGGTCGCGCGCCGACTTGCGCTTGATGATCCGCTGGCAGGCCTCGGCGAATTCAGGCGTATCGAGGTAGGCATCCAACCCGCCGGTGCCATGCCAGAACATCGCCTTCTGGCAGTACTCGGCGTACTCGAAGTTGATGCGATCCCCCATCAGATGGGTCCAGAGGCGCTTGAAGCTGAAGCCCTCATGGAAAAAGCGGAACACCGGGAAGGGATTGAGCATCTGCTGCTCGCCCTGATCCACCAGGTTCTTGCTGTAGGCATCAAGAACAAGCCCATAGCTCTCGAGCACATTCACCACCTGCAGCAGATGGTCGGGGGTGTCCTTGAGCAGCGGCGTGTCGCTGAGCAAACGACGGATCAACTCCTCCTGATCAGGAAGCAACGGGGGTTGAACGGGGGATGCGGATGTCGGGGTCATGACAGATCTCCAGTGATCAGGCTGAGGCCCGTGGTGGCCGCCTCACTGAGGTTCGAAAGCAGCTCC